>NZ_CP152036.1:3110000-4136039 GCF_040311405.1 Bacillus sp. FSL K6-2865
TCTCCAGGTTCGATTGGCATTTCACCCCTACCCACACCTCATCCCCGCACTTTTCAACGTGCGTGGGTTCGGGCCTCCATTCAGTGTTACCTGAACTTCACCCTGGACATGGGTAGATCACCTGGTTTCGGGTCTACGACCACGTACTCAATTCGCCCTATTCAGACTCGCTTTCGCTGCGGCTCCGCATCTTCTGCTTAACCTTGCACGGGATCGTAACTCGCCGGTTCATTCTACAAAAGGCACGCCATCACCCGTTAACGGGCTCTGACTACTTGTAGGCACACGGTTTCAGGATCTCTTTCACTCCCCTTCCGGGGTGCTTTTCACCTTTCCCTCACGGTACTGGTTCACTATCGGTCACTAGGGAGTATTTAGCCTTGGGAGATGGTCCTCCCGGATTCCGACGGAATTTCACGTGTTCCGCCGTACTCAGGATCCACTCAGGAGAGAACGAAGTTTTGACTACAGGGCTGTTACCTCCTATGGCGGGCCTTTCCAGACCTCTTCATCTACCTCGTTCCTTTGTAACTCCGTACAGAGTGTCCTACAACCCCAAGAGGCAAGCCTCTTGGTTTGGGCTGGTCCCGTTTCGCTCGCCGCTACTCAGGGAATCGCATTTGCTTTCTCTTCCTCCGGGTACTTAGATGTTTCAGTTCCCCGGGTCTGCCTTCTCATATCCTATGTATTCAGATATGGATACCACTCCATTACGAGTGGTGGGTTTCCCCATTCGGAAATCTCCGGATCAAAGCTTGCTTACAGCTCCCCGAAGCATATCGGTGTTCGTCCCGTCCTTCATCGGCTCCTAGTGCCAAGGCATCCACCGTGCGCCCTTTCTAACTTAACCGTTAAAAAGAATCACTACGTGATATCTTGCATTACTAATTGAATGTGAATTACTTCTGTTATCTAGTTTTCAAAGAACAACGCATAGGACATGCTAACACATGCGTTGCCACAGGAAGTGGCGCATTTAGCAGGTGTTCCTATGTTTTGAAGGAATGATCCTTCAAAACTAAACAAGACAGGGAACGTTCTGTTTATAAGACCCAAGGTCTTATATTCCGTTAAAATCCTTAGAAAGGAGGTGATCCAGCCGCACCTTCCGATACGGCTACCTTGTTACGACTTCACCCCAATCATCTGTCCCACCTTCGGCGGCTGGCTCCATAAAGGTTACCTCACCGACTTCGGGTGTTACAAACTCTCGTGGTGTGACGGGCGGTGTGTACAAGGCCCGGGAACGTATTCACCGCGGCATGCTGATCCGCGATTACTAGCGATTCCAGCTTCACGCAGTCGAGTTGCAGACTGCGATCCGAACTGAGAACAGATTTGTGGGATTGGCTTAACCTCGCGGTTTCGCTGCCCTTTGTTCTGTCCATTGTAGCACGTGTGTAGCCCAGGTCATAAGGGGCATGATGATTTGACGTCATCCCCACCTTCCTCCGGTTTGTCACCGGCAGTCACCTTAGAGTGCCCAACTGAATGCTGGCAACTAAGATCAAGGGTTGCGCTCGTTGCGGGACTTAACCCAACATCTCACGACACGAGCTGACGACAACCATGCACCACCTGTCACTCTGCCCCCGAAGGGGACGTCCTATCTCTAGGATTGTCAGAGGATGTCAAGACCTGGTAAGGTTCTTCGCGTTGCTTCGAATTAAACCACATGCTCCACCGCTTGTGCGGGCCCCCGTCAATTCCTTTGAGTTTCAGTCTTGCGACCGTACTCCCCAGGCGGAGTGCTTAATGCGTTAGCTGCAGCACTAAGGGGCGGAAACCCCCTAACACTTAGCACTCATCGTTTACGGCGTGGACTACCAGGGTATCTAATCCTGTTCGCTCCCCACGCTTTCGCTCCTCAGCGTCAGTTACAGACCAGAGAGTCGCCTTCGCCACTGGTGTTCCTCCACATCTCTACGCATTTCACCGCTACACGTGGAATTCCACTCTCCTCTTCTGCACTCAAGTTCCCCAGTTTCCAATGACCCTCCCCGGTTGAGCCGGGGGCTTTCACATCAGACTTAAGAAACCGCCTGCGAGCCCTTTACGCCCAATAATTCCGGACAACGCTTGCCACCTACGTATTACCGCGGCTGCTGGCACGTAGTTAGCCGTGGCTTTCTGGTTAGGTACCGTCAAGGTGCCGCCCTATTTGAACGGCACTTGTTCTTCCCTAACAACAGAGCTTTACGATCCGAAAACCTTCATCACTCACGCGGCGTTGCTCCGTCAGACTTTCGTCCATTGCGGAAGATTCCCTACTGCTGCCTCCCGTAGGAGTCTGGGCCGTGTCTCAGTCCCAGTGTGGCCGATCACCCTCTCAGGTCGGCTACGCATCGTCGCCTTGGTGAGCCGTTACCTCACCAACTAGCTAATGCGCCGCGGGTCCATCTGTAAGTGGTAGCCGAAGCCACCTTTTATGTCTGAACCATGCGGTTCAGACAACCATCCGGTATTAGCCCCGGTTTCCCGGAGTTATCCCAGTCTTACAGGCAGGTTACCCACGTGTTACTCACCCGTCCGCCGCTAACATCAGGGAGCAAGCTCCCATCTGTCCGCTCGACTTGCATGTATTAGGCACGCCGCCAGCGTTCGTCCTGAGCCAGGATCAAACTCTCCGATAAAGTAGTTTGACTGACTACGCACATCACTGTGCGATTTATTTAAAACTTTGAATTAACAGGTACGTTTTGTCTTGTTTAGTTTTCAAAGATCATTACCGCTTGTTGAAGCAGCTTTATTATCTTACCACTCAGCTTCTTTTATGTCAACAACTTTTTTCAAGTTGTTTCCGAAGCTTTTCGTTGTTGTCTGCTGTTCATCAGCGACGTTTAATAATATAACACCCTTTTGAAAATATGACAATAGTTTTTTTAAAAAAATCATTAATTATTTTCTTTCATACTTATTTCAGTTTCTCTTCTATAGAAAGATAAGCTGTCTTGTGGTTTGGCATATTTTCTTGTATAGTAAGATTGAACTAAATACTTGATGACCACAAGGGGAGCATTAAAGCTGAGAGTGAACGTTTTGTTCTGACCCTTTGAACCTGTTAGTTAACGCTGGCGTAGGGATGTGGCAAAGCCAAATGATTTGCAGTTTATGTAAGCAGCGCGCGGACCTTTTCCCATCCTTCCCCGCGCTGCTTTTTTGTTTATCCTTGTTACGGTTGTCTGACCAGGGGGAAAACTATGAATCATTCAACACAGCTTGTGCGCTTAATTGAAATAGCGATTATGACCGGGGCGGCTGTCATTCTGGACATTGTCTCAGGTATGTTTCTCCGGATGCCCCAAGGCGGTTCGGTCTCTATTATGATGATTCCGATTTTTTTGATTTCATTCCGCTGGGGAGTGAAAGCCGGGCTTACGACAGGCTTTTTGACAGGGATTGTCCAGATCGCCATCGGCAATTTGTTTTTGCAGCACCCGGTGCAGCTATTTCTTGATTACATCGCGGCATTTGCAGTCCTCGGTTTCAGCGGCTTGTTTGCTTCCGGTGTACGGGAATCGGCATTGAATAAAAAAAGAGGCGCTTTAACGATGTATGTTATAGGCGGTGTTTTCATCGGCAGTGTGTTGCGCTATGCGGCACATGTGGTCTCCGGAGCGGTCTTTTTCGGAAGCTATGCTCCGAAAGGCACGCCGGTATGGATTTATTCGTCCGTCTATAACGCGACTTATATGATTCCTTCTTTTATCCTTTCGGCCATTGTCCTTATCTTATTATTCATGACTGCGCCGCGGCTTCTTGAAGCTAAGCGGACGAACTGAAACAGCAGGCGGTTTACGCCTGCTGTTTTTTTATTCCGGGCTGTGCCGTTCGTTCGAATCACTCAGTTCTTTTGTAAGTTCATTTATACTTTGTTTTATGTTGCCTTTGCCTGAAAAATTCTCAATAAGCTCTTTTACATTGATTCCGGAAGATGCTTTTAAGCTTTCCTGAAGACCGGCCATTAAATTGGTTGCGTAGCCTGTGACTTTATTGGCCCCGCCGTTTTCACCGCTTCCTCCCGTATCAACGACGGTTATTTTATCAATGTTGGAAAGAGGCGCTGAGACTTGCTTCGCATATTCAGGCAGCATTTTCACAATCATATCAAGGATTGCAGCCTGCCCGTATTTTTCGAATGCTTCGGCGATTTTTTCTTTAGCTTCCGCTTCTGCGAGACCTTTCAGGCGGATGACTTCCGCTTCGGTTTCTCCTCTCGCCTTTTCAGCCTCCGCTTTAGCAAGACCGTCAATTCTCACGCGTTCCGCTTCCGCCTTGGCCATCGCTTCGATACTGTACTGCTCGGCATCCGCTTCCGCGAGCTGCTTCGCTTTTGCGGCTTCGGCCGCTTGTTCCACCGAGTAACGGTCGGCATCGGCTTTTTTCTTCACTTCAGAGTCATATTGGCGCTCACGGCGCAGAATTTCTTTTTCCTCCAATTCAATCTGCTTTTGCCGCTCAATAATTTTAATTTGCATTTCCTGCTCTGTCACCTGCTGGCGGGCTTTTGCTGTTTCAAGATCATATGCCTGGTCGGCATTGGCTTTTGCTGTATCCTGCTCTCTTCTGTATTCCGCCATTTTCAGCTGATTGATTTTTTCCGCTTCAGCTATTTCCGTCGCCCGCTCCAGCTCTGATTTTTTTGCGTCTTTATCAGCGGCCGCGCGTTTAATCCTCGTCTCTTTATCCGCTTCTGCCGTGGCAATGTCCGCATCCCGCTTGACTTGGGCAATTCTCGGCTTACCTAATGATTCAAGATAGCCGTTTTTATCGCGGACGTCTTTAATCGTAAAAGAAACGATCACGAGCCCCATTTTAGCAAGATCCTGAGACGCGACCCGCTGGACTTCCTGAGAAAACTTTTCCCTGTTTTTATAAATCTCTTCAACGGTCATAGAGCCGAGGATGGAGCGCAGATGGCCTTCCAGCACCTCCCGCGCCTCCTGCTCACGGTCTTCCTTAGATTTCCCCAAAAATTGTTCAGCTGCTGTTGCGATTTCACCGATGGAGCCTCCGATTTTAATAATGGCGGTTCCGTCGGCCATTACCGGCACGCCTTGTTCTGTATAGACTTCAGGTGTAGAGACATCAAGTTTGCTTGACAGTAAACTGAGAGGTTCTGCCTGCTGGAATACCGGGAGCACGAACGTTCCCCCGCCCCGGACGATTTTTAAACGATTTCCGCCTTCATCAATGTGGACGTTCTTATTTCCCAAATAACTTCCGGTCACGATAAGGGCTTCGTCCGGCCCCGCCGTCCGGTACTTCGTAATAAATACAGCAATAAGTGCGATGAGTAAAAAGAATACGATTCCGATGACGATGATAATCGGCATAGTCATAACAGTTCCCCCTTAGATATCAGATTGGTTCATGCGGCGTCACAAAAAGCACTCCGTCTTTTACGTCAATCACTAATACGGCCGTTCCGTACTTGATCTGTTCTTGATCAAAGCTGACGGCTGATTTAGAAATGGCGCCCCCTATTCCCTCTATGATCACTTCTCCATAGCCGTCTTTCGGGACGGAAGTAATGACCCTGCCGACTCTGCCCTTTAAATCCGTCTCTCGATAAGCGAGCGATTCTTCCGCTGATGAAAGCGGGACAAGGACGAAGAAGTGAAGCAGGCTGACCAAAAGAACCGAAAGAACAAATGAAAGCAACGCAATGACAGAACTTGATAGCGGAGCGGCGATTTCGCCGATATAACCTGAGGCTGAAAAGATTGTTAAAAAAGACAGAATCAATGCAGGGTTTAAAAATGAAACAGGAATGGCTTCCGAGAGGCCGTGAAACACATCTTGAAAAAACAGAATCAAAAGCGTGAGACTTCCCGAAATAATCAATGTGTAAAGATAGACCGTTTCAAGCGGCAGATGAAATATGTCCATCTTCTATCCTCCTTTCGGCCGAGGTGTCGGAGTGTTACTTTATATACGGATGTAAAGGTGAATGGTTTCAATTTTCTGATAAGGAAGGCTGATTACATGATTATCCAATCCGGATATGATATGTTTACTCTAAAGGAGGAGATAGGATGAGCATTTTTAATGAAGCCAGACAGCAGATCTGGGAAGAACTGAAAGGACTCTCTGATGAGGAATTCAACCGAAAGCCCGCGGCTGATGAATGGAGCGTGCGGGAAGTCCTTGACCATTTAAAGAAAATTGACGAAACAGCGCAGACCCTTTTATCAAAGCAGGCAAAAGACGCACCGTTAAAAGAAATAGAAGAAAAACCGATGGAGTTTATAGAGGACAGAACAACTAAACGGCCGGCGCCGTCACACCTCGAACCTGAGCAAAACCGATTATCAGTCATTGAAGCAAAACAGGAATTAGATACGGCAAGACAGCAGCTGACCGCAGTTATTTCATCATTAAACGAGGAAGACTTTGAACGTGTGCTTCCCCATCCTGTTTTTCAAGAACTGACGATCCGCCAGTGGATTGATTTTATCGGCCATCATGAAAAGCGTCACATTAATCAAATAAAAGAAATCAAACAAAAAATCGAAAAGGTCTGAGTCAGACCTTCTCGATTTTTTTCTTGGCGCGTTTCGGTTCATAAGAATGGATGGTGACCGCATCGCCCGTGCATATGTCACCCGGGCGTTCAACAATACAGACAATTCCTCTTCTGCCCATCGCGTGCCTCACAAACGCCGCGGCGAGTTTTGGCTGATCCGGATAAAAGGATTGAATGACTTCTCCCGGCTGAATGCACGGATCATTTTCTCCCTCGCACAACAGAGACGCACCGCTCGGAAATATCATTCTGCTTCCTTCCTTAAGCGGCGTCAGTGCAGAAAAACCGCTGATTGCGATATTAGCGCCGAGCCATTCGGGAAAGATATGAGAAATCCCCATCTTCTCCGCAATGTCATCACATTCCTCCATGGACACGATTGAAATCTGTCTCCGGTTAAAAATTTCTGTTCCTCTTTCATACATCGGCTCACGCGCGCCGGCCTTTTTTGTCAGTCCGAAATGCAGGTCACCGGGAAACCCGCCGTATTCCGCACGAAGCTTGTCCATCTTTTTGGTAACAAATTGTTCGGTATCCGCTATATATACGCCTTCCGTCTTTGCTGTTATGCGTTTCCACATCAGCCGCCACCGCCTTTTTCTTGACATTATCCTTAAAAAACCCCGCTCTGTAAAGGAGCGGGGTTCATTTATTATACCGTTTTCGGCGTTAAGTCAAAGCAGCGTTTGTAAATCCAGTTGTATGCTTTCTCATTCAAATCTCTTGGATTTCCGAAAGTTTGCGGATCTTTCATGGCTTCTTTTGATAAACGTTCAATCATGTCCGGAGACACACCTTGTTCTTCTAAACTCGGCACCTCTAAATCTTTTACAAGATCATACATCCAGTTGACGGACGCTTTTGCCGCTTCTTCGGTTGTCATGTTGCTTGTATCGATTCCGAATGCTTTGGCGATGCGGGCGAATTTTTCCGGATAGCCTTTCCAGTTGTATTCCATTACCGGCCCCATCATAGCTGCGACGCATTGTCCGTGAGCGACAGGGATGATGCCGCCGAGCGTCTGGCTCATCGCATGCGCCGCGCCTGCTGATTCACTGCCGTATGAAAGGCCGGCAAGCATCGCCGCCTGCGCCATGCCGTATCTTGCTTCCAAATCCTCTCCGTCCGCAAACGCGCGCTTAATATAATGCGCCGCATATTCAATGGCCATTAAAGCGACGGCATCAGTGATCGGCTGCGCGAATTTCATCGTATAGCACTCGATGGCGTGCGCAAGTGCGTCAATACCTGTCATGGCCGTCACATGCGGAGGCATGGACGTGTGCAGCTCAGGGTCAATGACCGTTAAATGCGCGGCGATAAGCGGTCCGCCCGTATTGAATTTAAATTCTCTTTCCTCATCTGTAATGACCGCCCATTGTGTGACCTCTGAACCTGTTCCCGCAGTCGTCGGGATCGTTGTCAGCGGAGGAATACGGTTTTCCAGCGGCTTTTTGCCTTCCGCGGCTTCATAATCAAGCACGCTTCCTTCGTGTGTCGCTTCTACCCCGATCGCTTTCGCTGTATCCATGGAGCTTCCGCCGCCGACAGCCACAAGGCCGTTGCAGTTTTCTTTTTTATACAGTTCTGATCCTTCGTTTACAAGACGTACAGGCGGGTTCGGCTCCACTTTGTTAAACAGGACGACTTCGATGCCCGCTTCCTGTAAAGATTCAATGACCGGGTTTGCCACTCCCGCGTTATAAATTCCCGGGTCTGTTACGAGCAGCGCTTTTGTGACGCCAAGCGCTCTGACTTCACTTCCCGCGTGCTGAATCGCACCGATTCCGTGTTTAATGACTGTCGGGATTTCGAATGTATGGAATTTATGCATGCTTTCTACTTTCATATTTAATGTCATATTGTATTTCCTCCTCGTTATGCTTGAAACCAGTTCACAGCCGCTGGTTTCGTGTTGCGGTAAATATGTTTGATTTCCGTGTATTCTTCCAGACCGATTTTGCCGAGTTCGCGGCCGAAGCCCGATTGTTTGTACCCGCCCCATGGCGCTTGCGCGAAATACGGGTGGAAATCATTGATCCATACCGTTCCCATCCGCAGTTTGGCGGCTACGCGTTCGCATTTTTCAATATCCTTTGACCATACCGCTCCGGCCAGCCCGTAAATGGTATCGTTGGCAAGTCTGATCACTTCTTCTTCAGATGAAAATGACTCAACTGTTAAAACGGGGCCGAAAATCTCCTCTTGGACTATCCGCATACCAGACTTGCAGTGTGAGAAAATAGTAGGTTCATAGAAGAAACCGTTTTGAAGGGCGGGATCATCAGGACGTTTGCCGCCTGTTTCCAGTTTTGCCCCTTCTTCGATACCGATTTCTACGTATTTTTCGACTTTGGCCCGATGCTCGGCGGAAATCAGCGGACCGCTTTCCGTATCTTCATGAAAACCATTTCCTAATTTGATGCGTTTCGTGCGCTTGATCAGCTCGGCTAAAAATTCATCATGAATGGCTTCGTCCACCAAAAGACGTGACCCTGCCGAACAAACTTGGCCGGCATGGAAAAACACGGCGTTCAGCGCTTGATCTGCAGCTGTTTCGAGATCTGCATCTTGAAATACGATATTCGGATTTTTGCCGCCAAGCTCCAGGGCAATCTTTTTCACATTGCCGCTTGCCGCCTGCATGATTTTTTTGCCTGTTTCAATTCCGCCCGTAAAAGAGACCAAATCGACGTCGAGGTTTCTCGCCAGCTCATCGCCGACAGAGGCGCCCGGGCCCAGCACAAGATTGGCGACCCCTTTCGGAATACCGGCTTCTTCTATTAATTGAAAGACTTTAATGGTTGTCAGCGGAGTAATCTCGCTCGGCTTTAAAACGATCGTGTTTCCGGCCGCAAGAGCGGGAGCGATTTTCCAGCTCGCCTGAAGGAGCGGATAGTTCCACGGCGTAATTTGTCCGCATACGCCAATTGGCTCTCTGACGATTTTACTTACGGAATCGGGAATCGGAGATGAAATGACCTCGCCTCCGTCTTTATCCGCCAAACCGGCATAATATTGAAATACATTTGCGATATCATCCATATCGGCTTTACTTTCTTCAATCGTTTTTCCTGTATCGAGCGATTCCAGCTCAGCTAATTCGTTCAGATCGCGTCTGATTAATTCCGCAATTTTCAGAACAAATTGTCCGCGCTCGAGCCCGGAAAGCACCGGCCACTCCCCTTCATCAAATGCTTTTCTGGCTGCGGCGATGGCTTTCACCGCATCGTTCCGGTCTCCTTCGCATACCGTTGCAATTTCTTCTTGATTAAATGGATTAATGATACGGCGGGTCTGTTTTTTTTCTGCACTGATCCATTCGCCGCCGATATAAAGCGTTTTGCTCATAAGAGTCCTCCTTACCGAAAAGTAAGTTTGTTAAATAAAAATTTAATGTTTTTAACAATATTAATTTAACATATGTTTTTTTGCCTGTCAAAACCCGGTCAGTCCGTTTAGATTTTGACATTTTGTCATGATTCGTTAAGATTAAGAACATAAAGAAATGACTTAACAAATTTAAACTTCAAGAGGAAAAGAGGGACAGTATGGATGAGAATCCAGAATTCGCAGCTATAGAACAAGCTAGGGATCTTGTCATTGATTCCATTGCAGAGACGATGGATCTTTACGGAATCACTCGAAGTGTCGGGATTTTATACGGAACAATGTATATGAGGGATGAAATGACGCTTGACGAAATGCGTGAGGAACTGCAGATGAGCAAACCGAGTATGAGCACAGGCGTAAAAAAGCTGCAGGATTTAAATGTGGTCAAAAAAACCTTTCACCGCGGCACACGGAAGCATACGTTTGTAGCGGAAAAAGATTTCTTTACGTTTTTCACGAATTTCTTCCCGCCGAAATGGGATCGTGAAGTTCAGGTGAATTTGTCCGCCATCGAACAGGCCCAGGCGGATTTGCAGTCCGTTTTGCTGGCCGAGGAAGGCAACACGGAATTACAGGAAGAAGCGCGGCAGTTATATGATCAGCTTGAAAGTTCGAAAGCTTATTATCATTGGCTGAAGCGTCTCGCTGACTCGGTTCAGAGCGGGGAAATTTTTAAATTTATTCCGATAGAAACGGACGAAAAAAACGCCTGAATCAAAATCAGGCGTTTTTTGTCGTGATTTGATTATTTTTGAGAAAATATAGGAACATAACCCCATTTACTTCCATTAAAATTGATGGTAAATTTTTATAGGTATGGTCGTTCTTTTTTAAGAACAATCAACAAATTTTTTTAGGGGGATTTATGAAAATGAAACAGAAATTTTTCTCAACTGTCATGGCAAGTTTATTCGGCCTGGTTTTGCTTCTTTCTCTGCCGACAGCGTCATTCGCCGCTGAGTCAGGCTCAACCGTTCACGAACCGGAAATGTCCACGAAAGCGACTGCTACCTTATTTGCAAAATATACAGGTGCCAGCCAGCAGGAATGGTCATTTTCTGATATCGAATTGACGTACCGTCCGAACACGATCCTGAGCTTAGGCGTTATGGAATTTACCCTTCCTAGCGGATTTGCGGCTACAACAAAAGATACAGTCAACGGACACGCTTTGCGTGAAAGACAGATTCTGAATAACGGCAAAACAGTCAGACTTCCGTTAAACATTGATTTGCTCGGCGCAGCGGAATTCAAGCTTTCTCTTAATAATAAAACATTGCCTGCTGCAGGTACATATAAGTTCCGTGCAGAAAATAAATCATTAAGCATCGGCTCTAAATTCTATGCTGAGGACACAATTGTTGTTCAAAAACGCAGCACACCGCCGACACAGCCTTGCAACTGCAAATAATTGCGAAAAACGGACCGGCACAAGCCCATCGCTTGTCAGCCGGTCTTTTTTCGTGCTGTTTTCTTTCTTCCAGCCCTCGCATTGACAAACCCTTGAAACAGGAGTACATTCTTGTTTGTTGTATTTGGAGTGACGAAAACAGTTTCTTAAGGAGTTATGAGGATTGGGAAAAATCAAAAATAAACAATTTGCCGTCATCGGACTCGGACGTTTCGGCGGAAGCATCTGTAAAGAGCTTTTTAAAATGGGGCATGAGGTGCTTGCGGTCGATATCAGCGAAGAGCGGGTCAACGCATACTCCTCTTATGCCACGCATGCTGTGCGGGCAAATTCAACGGAAGAAAGCGAGCTTCAGTCGCTCGGCATCAGAAATTTTGAATATGTCATCGTAGCAATCGGCGCCAACATTCAGGCAAGCACGCTGACGACGCTGTTATTGAAGGAGCTGAACATCCCTAATATTTGGGTGAAAGCGCAAAACTATTATCATCACAAAGTGCTTGAAAAGATCGGTGCTGATCGTATTATCCATCCCGAAAAGGATATGGGCGTGCGGATTGCGCAAAGCCTCTCGGATGAAAACGTCTTAAATTATATTGATTTGTCAGATGAATACAGCATCGTGGAGCTTTCAGCCACGAAAAAGCTGCATTTAAAATCCATTCTTGATCTTGGCGTCCGGGCCAGATTCGGCTGCACCATTCTCGCCCTGAAACATAACGGAGACATTCAGCTGTCCCCTTCTCCGGAGACTGTCATTCATGAATGTGACTGCCTTGTGCTGATGGGGCATAAACGTGATATTAAAAGGTTTGAAACTGAAGGAATGTAAAAAAGCCGGCGGGCTGCCGGCTTTTTTTGATGCTTATGTTTCTTCACTTAACTGGACGGCGGTTTGGTCAACCCAGCCGATCAGCTCATCTTTCACTTGAATTTGGTACCAGACGGATTCTCCGTTTTGTTTTTCAGATACGACTTTAATATGCTGGCCGGTAAACTTTTGCGCCGATGCCAGTTTAATAGAATGCCGCTCTTTTGACGGCTTGGACCACACGTCTTCAATGGCGTGGTCTTTGATGGCGCCTTTCATATCAACTGCTTTAAGAGAGGCATTGATTTTGTCATATTCATTCAGGTTATAGGTTTCTATGACATCTTTAATTTTTTCAGCATAGCCGGGGTCTGTGGCGTAGCCGGATTTTTGAAGGGCAGCCGCCGCTGTTTTATAATTGTCCGCTTCAATGACAGGCTTATACTTCTTTTTATTCCAAGACGTTCCGTTGACAAATAATTTGGCATGGTCATCCATTGATTCAAAAAACGTGCTGTATTTACGGAATTTTGCCCGAATCGTTTTTCGTTTTCCTTTTTCAAATTCATCCGTTTTCATCGTGACGTGTTTTCCTTTATAATCACCTTTTACACCGAACAGGTTGCGCGCTTTCCCCGCAAGCTCACTGTTCCCCCAGTCCGATTCGAGAATGGCCTGTGCGAGGGTGATGCTCGGAAGGACATGATATTTCTCATATAAAATTTGAGCATGCCCCGAAAGGCTGTCAATAAAGACCTGCTGCTCGTCCACCTCTTCAGGCGGTTTTTCTTCCGTCACTATGAATTTCGAAAACACCATTGATACCAGAAATAATCCGAATATAAGAGATACAGCAAAAAGGCACCCAAGCACCCTTTTAGTCTTTGCTTTCTTTTTCATATCAACCTTCCTTTAATTCCGGAATCACTAGATTTATAATTTTACTGGTCATTGATGAAAATTTCAATAAAATAGGGAAAAAGACGGAGAAAGAACACATTGTGCAAATAAAAAAGACTCCTCTTTGAGGAGTCTTTTTGGTTATGCCATGCTCAGCTGAGGGCCGAACAATTCATATTGAACGGAATCAGTGTCAAACCCGAGTGCAAGAATCATATCTTTCATTTGCGTCATAAACTGCGCTGATCCGCACAAGTAAAATTCAGCATCTTGATTCAGATGAAGCTGCTCCAAGAAGGTTTGATCAATCCTGCCGCTGTAAAAAGGCTTGTCTCCTGAGCGGTCTTGTTCTGCCGGTTCACTGTATACATAAATGACGTTAATATTCGGATGATTCTCCGCAGCTTGTTCAGCCTCTTTGCGGAACGCGGCGTACTCTCCGTTTTTCGCGGCATGAATAAAAGTAACGGCACGCTCCGGCTGTTTTTCGGCGGCTGTTTTCAGCATGCTCATCATCGGCGTGATTCCGGAGCCGGCACTGATAAGAACAACCGGTTTTTCGGAAGAAGACAGCTTGAAATCCCCAGCGGGTGCGCTGACTTCAAGTTTATCTCCCTCTTGAACTTCATTGTGGAGATGAGAAGAAACCGCTCCGTCCTTTTTCACAGAAATCCGATATGCCCCTTTTTGAGAAGCATCAGACAGGCTGTACTGGCGAATGTGCGTATAAGGAGAATCCGCAATCCGCACTTTAATGCTGATATATTGTCCCGCTTCAAATCCAGGAAGCGAAGAGCCGTCACTCGGTTTGATATAAAATGATGTGATATCTTTGCTTTCTTTCGTTTTCTGTATAACCGTAAATTCTTTATACCCCTGCCATCCGGCTTCATTGTACATGTCTTTTTCAATGCCGATGAAAGCCTCCGCAATAACACCGTAGGCTTTTTCCCATGCCTGCATAATCTCAGGAGTTGCGGCATCCTGCAGCACATCCTTAATTGCCAGAAGCAGATACTTTCCGACAATCGGATAATGTTCCGGTTTTACACCGATGCTTGTGTGTTTATGGCCGATCTGTCTGACCGCCGGAATGATTTGTTCTAATTGATCAATATTCGCCGCAGCCGCAATGACTGCATTTGCCAATGCTGCGCGCTGAGTCTGTTTCTTTTGGTTCGTTTGGTTAAACATATTTAACAGTTCGGGATGATCTTGAAACATCAGGTTATAAAAGCGTCCGGTGATGTTTTCTCCATGTGTTTTCAATACGGGTACTGTGCTTTTGATGATGTCTATTGTTCTCTCATCCAGCATGTTAATCCTCAACCCTTCTAAAGATTCATTTTCAATATATCTTTATAGTAAGAGATATTTCGAATAAAAGATATATTGAAAATGAATCTTTAAAAAAGTCGTCACAATATTGTGTTGGATTTGGAATTTATGGATTTCACCTCCTTTTTTTTATCACCCGGTGAAACAGGGACACATATATTTGGGAATATACGTTTAAAGATGAAAGCGGGGGAGTGCATGGTTTCCGATATCGATTACACGTCTCCGAATACACAATTCACTTATGATGTGAATGAGAGCCGTTTTTTTACGAAAGATGCTCGGAACTTTATCAATGTATTGGGGATTAAACAGTTAAACACGCTTGAAAATATTTCATTATTAGATATCTTTCTGAGCAAAACAAATGTGATTGAACCGCATACCCATCAAAACGCCGCTGAATTGGTGTACTGTATTTCGGGTTCCGCGGTGGTGTCGATGCTGAATCCGTTCACCCAGAAAATACGGAATTATCCGATCTCTTCAGGACAAGTGGCGAATGTTCCGCAGGGGTGGTGGCATTATGAAGTCGCCACTTCAGACAAAACCCACCTTTTGGCCATATTTGACGCCCCTTCGCCTGAAGTGATATACGGCTCGGATATTCTCCGTCTGACGCCGCCTGAGATCATGGCGCATACGTACTGTCTGAATGAGCATGAGTGGGAAAAAGCCGTTTCACCGATCCGGCAATCAACTGTGATAGGCCCCGATAAATACTGCGGACAGACTGAAAACACGGGGATTCATGATATGAATACGCCTTATCAGCCAAATACGCATTATCCGAATGATCCGTATCGGCATTATGATACGCCGTTATATTGGGGATATTAAACGGAGAGCCAGAGCGGCATTGACAGAAAGAGCCCCTCATTGAAGAGGGGCTCTTGATCATTACGGTCCGGTTCCGCAGCTTACTTTGTACTCGCCTTCGGACGATTTTTTTGAATAACATACGTGCGGCGTCTGTCCGGTATCATCTTTCCAATTGAACCAATTTACATAATAAAGGTTCCCGGCCTCTCCGCCGCCTTCTTCTTTTCGAAGAATCGCAAAGTAGCTTTGATACGGATATCCTTTTTTATAAATGTCATGCCTGATGGCTCCTTTTTCTGAAGCAGACGTGAAGACGACGGGAGAAAGAGCCGGGAGCGCTGTCAAAAAAAGCGTCAGTGCAGCTGACAGAGATAATATAAGATAGATTTTCTTTTTCATTTTTCTCTCTTTCCTTTATTTTGAGTTGTTAGAAATGAAGCAGAACATAGAGGCTGCGCAGAAGATGAATAAACAAAAAACCCTTATTTATAGAATAAGGGTTTAAAGGTATGGAGCCAAGGGGGTCGAACCCCTGACCTCTACGCTGCCAGTCTGGAGATGAGTTCCTGATACGAACAGACGTTTTATTTCAAACCCTAATCTTTTATTTGGCTAAAAATGAATAAGTTGGTCCCCAAATTGGATAATAAATTAAAGGTTAATTTTCCACTAGACCTGCCATCAAAACGCCCATCACAATCAATAATAATAGTAAAAGTAAACAAAGTGCTAGGATAACAAAAGAAATGTTCTTTGCAATTCCTTTAGGCGATTTGATTGCTAGAATACTCCCCACGACAATTCCTAGGATTCCAAGCGCCCAATGAATATGAGGCAGAAAGCACAATGCGAATAAAAGGATGATAAGCGACACTATTCCAAAATACTTTCTCATTTCTCTCCTTTCTATTTTCCCTCCATTAAATTTGAAAATTGAGCTTATCAATTCTTATATATTCTTAAGATCTAAAAATATAGAGTGCCATATTTTTTTAATATTAGCATAGATTTATCGTTCGAGCTTTAAGACGACGAATACATACGCGAGGTTATCTGCGCAGTTCATAAGGGGGATACATGGCTTATTATATTTGATTCTCTTTTATCCGTTGATACTTATGAAGTTGGGAGATGATCAAATGACTGATTTCGAATGAAAAGTGTACCGGATTATCTTTAACATGATCCAATTCGGAAAAAACCCCTCCTTGGATGAATTGAAGAGAAAAACCGGCAAGGATGAACGCGCTATCCGGGAAGCAGTGAAGAACCTCATGAGGCAGCGTATGCTGAAATGGGATAAGAATAAAAACAAGTGGATGTTTTGAAACAATATAATGAAGAAAGGAAAAAAGCCTTTTCCGAAGAAAAGGCGTAAGCTGATCAAGTCTGGAAACGATCTGAGGCAGTTTGAAAGGTATCATGTGTTTGTTTTTCCACTGTGTTCACACCCACTTCGCATATAAAAGATAACGACAGACCCAAAATAATGAAAATGCTTTTTTAAAAATTCATACAGGCACTCTCCTTCTTAGGTTTGATTACGATCAGACGAAACTTGATAAGATCCATCAAATGAAACAGCCGATGTTGCTAGACCGATCCCTGACATTAAAACGACAGCCGACACAATGATAAATACGCCTTTTCTAAAATTCATACAGGCATTCTCCCCTCTGAATTTGTTTTTGCGTTTGAATCATTTTTTGATGATAAAAATAAGATTTGTCATATTGCTTTGACTCTGCATAAACAGCAGCCGTATCAAGAGCAATATCTTCTACATACGAATAGTTTTTATTTTTCTCAAGGTAATCAATTGTTTTTTTGATTCCCATTTGGTCTATTGCATTAATATATAAAGCCTCCAAATATTTTTGCAGAGATTCAAACAGCTTATCTCCTTGAAATATCGCTGATGAAAGTCCCTTTTTGCTGATTTGAATCGCCTCGCTTGTTTTCCCTTGTTTAAATAGAAGCTTTGCGTATGTAAACAAGGAATGCGGAAGGTTACCCAATTTATACTTTTCAGATATCTCCGCTGCTTTTTTTAAGTAGATTTCAGCTTTATTGTATTCTTCTAAGTCTCCGTAATTCTTTCCTATGTTGTAATAAGCAGAACTGAGCAGCCTTTCATTATTGTTTACTTGTTTCGACAACTCTAAAGCTTTTTCTAAATGCGGCAAGCTTTTTTCATAACGTTTAAAGTCTACATAGTTCCCTGATACGACAAATAGACATTGAATTTTCCGGACCTTATACAACTCATACTGATCGTAAATATCGAGCGCTTGCTTTACGTGATGCATGGAGACTGGCTTTGTTTCATACCGTAATATGCTTCAGCCAGTTTAAAATGAAACTCCGCTCTCTCAATTTCATCATGCACATGAACGAGTTGTTTTTCAGCCTCTCTATAAAAGCCGATCGCCTTTACATACTGCTTTTGATCAAATTCATACATGCCGCGGAAAAATAAAGAATAATAGCACAGCAGGCCGGAAATTCCTTTATTTGATGCTTCGATTTTTTCCAACAGCTCGTCAATTGTCGGTCTCACACGGGTAGTCACTGGTTCTAAATAATCCAACAGAGCTGATGGCGGAATTTCATGAGGGTGTAGTAAATCAGTAGATATTCGTCTTCTTCCATCTCATTTATTTCTTGTTCCACTTCCGCTTTCAAAATCTCCGCATCCGGAACACTGAACTGACGTATCATTTTGTACCATTCATTGATCTTAACGCCAACCTCTGATGATGGTAAAACAGAACTCACAAGGCCACTCCTCCTTTTATATAATATTCTAACATTTCCAAATTATGTTTGAACGAAAAAAAACCGCAATTTGTTTGCGGTCTACCAGATTACTTATTTTCACGTAACTGTTGGAAACGACCATCCCATTTGCGATAATAAAACTAATGTATGGGGAATATAATTGGGAGGGATTAAGGATGTGTCATTTTAAAATGCGCCTTACTTTATCACTCAAATGTTTAAAACTCTATGAAAATGTTTACTTTGGGATAGTGTTTATAAGTAGACTCTCTACAAGTCTACTTTATTTTTTTCTCATAAATAAACGAGGTGAAAATCAATGGATGGTATAAAATTTTTAGAAGATATGACACGACTCGGAGTAATCATTTTGGTGTTCTCCGGATATGCTGTTTATTGGAAATTAGGTAAAACAAAAAGAGAGCGAGGGCTTACAAAATTTGAAGCTTGTCTTAGGTTCTCTGTGATGTTTGGTATATTAGCTTGGGGGATTTCGACTCTTGCTTTGAGTTTATGGTCATAATCCTTTTTGTCAATATTCGATCTATAGTCTAAACAGATTAAAATCAGATAAATGCACCCGCAATTTTCCAAAATAGGGGGTTATAATATGGCGTTTATACAGTGCAATGATTGGGCGGTTTTCGGCATGGTGAAGGACTTGCCTTTCAATCGCATTTGGATGTGGATTGGGAAAGAGGCGGCTTCTATGTAAATCGATCAATTTCTAAAACGGTCAACGGGCAGCCTCTTGTAAAACCACCTAGGCTCTCCTTATAGAAGCCGCTGAAAATATAAGCGCCATTCAGAAACGCGCCGATCATGCAAGCCGAAGACATGTAACTAGAAAACCTTGGAAATGAGACAGCTCAATATTTTGATCAATTCAATCCTAATTTGAAGGCGAAAAGCAACTAAACTTCCTCAAAATAAATTTTTCGTCCCCAAATTGTCCCCAATTGCTTTTTGGGACTATTGGCCCTGTTCCTGACAAACAAAAAAACCCTTATAGAATAAGGGTTTAAAGGTATGGAGCCAAGGGGGCTCGAACCCCTGACCTCTACGCTGCCAGCGTAGCGCTCTCCCAGCTGAGCTATGGCCCCGTGCTGTAACGTCATGTTTTATTATAGACGAGTCTTCTATGAATTTCAAGCAGAAAATTCAGTTTGCTCATATTTTCCTGAGACGTTTTTCGAACATAAAAAGAAGACCCTCCGGGGGGCCTCTTCGTTTATCGCACGAGCATGATTAAAATGATGCCGAGGATGACACGGTAAATGGCGAACGGGACAAGCTTAATCCGGTTAATAAGCCGAAGAAAAAATTTGACGACTAAGAGGGCGACGATAAAGGCGCAAATAAAGCCGACAAGAAAAAACGGAATCATGTCATAAGAAAGACTGCTCCAGTATTTCACCAGCTTCAGAAGGCTTGCGCCCGCCATAATCGGAATAGCCATAATAAATGTGAAGTCTGCGGCTGCCCGGTGATTCAAGCCGACAATGACACCTCCGGCAATCGTTGAGCCTGAGCGGGAAAATCCGGGCCATAAGGCGAGACACTGGAATAATCCGACACAGAAAGCCTGTTTGTAGGTGATTCTGTCCACCGTATCGATCGTTTCTTTCCTTTTATTGATCCAGTCCGCTATAAGCATAAGCACGGCTCCGGCAATTAATCCGTAAGCGACCGTTCTGACGGAGAATAAATAGCGGTCAATGAAATCCTCAAATAAAAAGCCGAGCACCGCCGCCGGAACAAGACCGACGGCGATTTGCGCGATGGTCAGCCTGTATCCCTTCTGCTGATCGCGCGTGACGTTTTTTTTGAGGCCGAGTAAATGTAATATCCGATCCTTAAACACAATGGCCACCGCCAGAATCGAACCGAGCTGAATCACCACTTTGAAGGAATTGGCGGCTTCCGGATTCATCAGGCTTCCGGATTTCAGCCAGATGTCATCCGCTATGATCATATGTCCCGTGGAAGAAACCGGCGCATACTCCGTCAGCCCTTCCACGATTCCCAAAACGGCTGCTGTGAACATCTCCCATAGTGTCATCCCATTCTTCCCTTCATTCATCATTTACAAAAGAGAAGCTCTCCTCTGAAGGAAAGCCTGTCTTATAATAAATATCATATCCGTTCCGATTTTATGACTTCGATCCAGCATCATTTTTTTCTTCTTCATATAAATGCGAACGCATTTTGAACCAATCAAACAGATGGGTCGTGACCACTTTGATGACCGCATACCCCGGGATGGCTAAAATAATGCCGACAACCCCGAACAGCTTTCCGGCGGTTAAAAGAACAAAGATGATGGTAATCGGGTGAATGTGAAGATTTTTCCCCATGATCTGCGGCGAAATTAATTTCCCTTCCACGAGCTGGACAACGGTCCATACAATCGCAAGCTTCAGCAGCATAAGGGGCGAAGTGACCAACGCGATAATAATCGCCGGCGTGATGGCAATGGTCGGCCCTAAATACGGAACAACGCTCGTACAAGCGGCAATGACCGCAAGCAGTGACGCATAATCAAGTCCGATAATCAGATAGCCGATAAATAATAAAAACCCGATGCAGAAGCTGACGATGACCTGTCCTCTGATATAGGAACTTAATCTGTGGTTCATTTCACTAAGCATCGTATACGTTTGTTCTTTCAGACGGGTGGGCACAAACTTTAAGATATAAATCGGCAGTTTTTTGCCGTCTTTCAGCAAATAGAACAGAATAAACGGCACGGTCACAATTGAAATAATCACTTCCGTCAGCGCGCCGATAAAATTCCCGACTCCGGTAAATGTGCTGTTTGCAATTGTCGCCGCCTGCGCCGATACTTTATTAGCAAGATCGGAAATATTGATATTCATCGTCTTTTGCGCCTGATTTACAAAATCGCTTCCGATCAGGCTTTTCGTCTGATCTTCAACGATGTCCACATATTTCGGCAGATTGTCGATCAGGCTCATGATCTGTTCCTTTAAAAACGGAATAATTGAAACGACCGTAATCGTAATCAGCCCTATAATAATGAGGTAAAGGAGCAGGATGGAATAGACTCTTTTCACTCTTATTTTTTCCAATATATCTACGATCGGATTAAGCAGATAATAAACAATTCCTGTCAAAATGACGGGGAGCGCAATCGTTTTGAGCAGGACGATAATAGGTGTGAAAATAAATGATGTCTTCATAAAGACAAGGATATTGAGACCGATGAGCAGCAATACAAGCAAAAACAAGACAAATTTATTGTCTAAGAAAAACTGTTTAAATCTGCCGCCCCATGTTTGCAATGTTTCCACTATTGTTCCTCCATCATATGTATTTTACTTAAATTGTACACTATCGTTCCTGTAATGAAAAATAATAACCGGTCTCTATGGGAATTTTTCCTATCCCTTTAGCCGGCAGCCTTTTTTCCATTTATGTTTCTCAGAAAAAAAGCTATAATGTAAGCCAATACATAGAAGGAGCGATAGCAATGATTCGATTTGCAACAGTCGGAACGAATTGGATTACAGAACGATTTCTGGAGGCGGCTTCTGCTATTGATGATTTTCAATTAACGGCGGTTTATTCCAGAACTGAGGAACGCGCGGCGGAATTCGCCGGCAAACACGGCGCTGCTCATTATTTTACCAGCCTGAAAGAAATGGCGGAAAGCAAAGCCTATGACGCGGTGTATCTCGCCAGCCCGAATGCATTTCACAAAGAGCAGGCGGTCCTTTTTATGGAACACGGCAAGCATGTACTGTGCGAAAAACCGTTTGCGTCTAACGCAAGGGAAACGGATGAAATGATTCACGCAGCCAAAACGAACGGCGTTCTCTTGATGGAAGCCATGAAAACAACGTTCCTGCCGAACTTCAGCATGCTTCAAAACCACTTACATAAAATCGGACCCGTCAGGAGATTCACGGCAAGCTACTGCCAATATTCATCACGATATGATGCATATAAAAACGGTACGGTGCTAAACGCGTTTAAGCCTGAATTATCGAACGGTTCGTTAATGGACATCGGCGTGTACTGCATTTATCCGGCCGTCGTCCTGTTCGGCAAACCGAAAAACGTCATTGCGACCGGTCATAAACTAGCATCCGGCGTTGACGGCGAAGGTACGGTCATTCTGTCATACGACGGATTTGAAGCGGTGCTGATGCATTCGAAAATCTCAAATTCGTTTGCCCCGGCGGAAATTCAGGGTGAAGACGGCACGATCGTTCTGGACAGCATTCACGGACCGGAACGGGCGGAAATCCGCTATCGTGACGGCCGGACGGAAGACATTTCAGTCCCTGATCTGAAACCATCGATGTACTACGAAACGGCTGAATTCATCAATCTTCTTCGAAACGGACAGCGGGAGTCTTCCGAAAATACATTTGAACGTTCTTTCATTACGGCAAGCATTATGGAAGAAGCGAGAAAACAAATAGGAATTGTCTTTCCCGCCGATCAAAACTAAAAACATCCGCCCTGATTCGGGCGGATGTTTTTTATTTGGACGCTAACAGGTCAGCAAACGCTTTTGCATACTGCGGAAGGTCGGGCGGGCGGCGGCTTGATACAATGTGGCCGTCAGTTACGACAGCTTCATCCAGCCACTGTGCCCCTGCATTTGTCATGTCGTCTTTGATGCCGGGCGTGCTCGTTACTTTTTTTCCTGCGAGAATTCCGGCAGATATGAGCACCCAGCCCGCATGGCAGATCTGGCCGATCGGCTTTTTCTGCTCGTTCATCGTACGGATGATGTCCAAAACTTCGGGATATCTTCGCAGTTTGTCAGGAGCCCAGCCGCCGGGCACGAGCACGGCGTCATACTCCTGAATAATCAGGCTCTTAAAATCGTAATCCGCCGTCGCGGGCACGCCGTATTTTCCTTTGTATGAACGGCCCGCTTCTTCTCCTATTAAATGAACGATCGCGCCTTCCTCTCTCAGCCGGTAGACGGGATACCAAAGCTCTAAGTCTTCAAAATCGTCACTGACAAGCGCTATGACTTTTTTACCTTCTAATCTCATCACTGCCACTCCCTTCTTTTATATTAGTGTATCGCTTTTTTCAGATGAGGAAAAGAAACAGCTCGCTACAGCTGTTCTTCGTCTTCAGACTGAATCGTAAATTTCCGTGTGACCTGCTGCAGTTCTTCAGCCATATGCGCAAGCGTTTCGGCGGATGAACTGATTTCTTCCATGGAGGCCAGCTGCTCTTCAGCTGAGGCGGCGATGTCTTGAATGCCGGCGGACCCTTCTTTGGCGACTGAGGTAATGTCCTCCACCGCGTTTGTCACATTTTGCGACCCGGCTGCAAGCTTCTCAAGCGTTCCGTTCATATGCTGCAAGGCGCCTGAAATCTGAGTCGTCATTTCTGAGATTTTTTTGAAGCTTTCGGCCGTTTGATCCGTAATATCGAGGCCTTCCTTCACATCTTGATTCACCGCTTGGAATACGGAAAGCGATGTGGCGATTTCTTTGACGATTTCCTGAATCAGCGTTTCGATTTCCTTCGCGGAGCCGGCTGATTGTACGGCAAGCTTTCTCACTTCTTCCGCAACGACGGAGAAGCCCCGCCCGTATTCGCCTGCTCTGGCTGCTTCAATGGCAGCGTTTAAGGCAAGCAGATTTGTTTGATCGGCAATGCCGTTAATGACGTTGAGAATGCTCTTAATGTCGTGCGACTTCGTTTCCAGCCCTTTTACGACCGCTTCCGCCTGCTGTACGGAACGATCAATTGTTTTCATCTGGCCTACCGTTTTCGCCACTAATTCTTCTCCGCTTCCGGCCGTTTCAGAGGTTTGGATGGCGGATTCAGTGATTTCCGCCGATACATTCGCCGTCTCGGCAATGCCGGCATTCATTTGGGAAAGATGATCAGCACTTTCTCCCAATTTCTCGCTTTGTGATTCGTTTCCGTTTGAGAATTGTTCAATCGCCAGTGTAATATGCTCTGTCGCCTTGCTTGTCTGTCCGGCGGATGCCGTCAGCTCTTCGGATGAAGAAGCGACATGTTCGACGGATGATTGGATGACGCCGATGACAGACCGGAGTGATGCCGACATCTCATTGAAGCTTTGGCTGAGCTGCCCGAATTCATTTTTTGACTTGATGTCAATGACTTCCGTTAAATCGCCGTCACTGATTTTAGCTGATGTTGAAACAAGTTTTTTGAGCGGTTTTGCAATCGAGCGAATGATAAAAAAGATTAAAATACCGCCGACGATAAGAGAAACCGCCAGGATGATCAGCGCCATTTTCATGACAGGCGAGGCTGCGTCATGGATCTCACTGACAAAAAATGTGCCGGCGATTTTCCAGCCCGTCAGTTTGTTTGTCGTGAAGGCCATTTTCTTCTGCTGTCCTTCAAACATGTATTCAAACGATCCGCTTGATTTGGAAAATACTTCTTTCATCCACTCTCCGGAGCCCTCCGTTCCCGCTTTTATAGTCGGATGGGCGATGTATTTTTTATCTCCCGTTGTAATGAAGGCAAATCCTTTATGACCGATCTGCACACGTTCGGAAGCGTTCAGCAGGTCGCCCAGATTAATATCAAGCGCCACAACGCCTGATCCGTCTTTTGTCTGCTGGGCAATCGTAACGACCGTCTGTCCGGTTGCAGCGTCTTTATAAGGCTCGGTAAACACCGGCTGTCCGCTTTTTTCAACCGCTTTTGTGTACCACTCGCGCGTGAGCGGATTATAATCGGACGGCATATCAACGGACGGATATTTCACGAACGCTTTGTCGCGAGACGCGGCGTAAATTGACGCGACATCGTCATTTACGGTGACATACTGCTTCATATTGTCGAGCAGTACCGATTTATTTTTTGTGTTCAGTTTTTCCTTAGTGATTGATTCGCTGTAGTAGTCAATCGCTTTCAGCTTGCCTTCGAGCATGTTTTCCAGCACGCTGTTCAGTTCGCTGACATTTCCCTGGGCGCTGTGGGTCAGTTCGCTTTCTAATGTACTCCCCGCCGTTTGGTAGCTGAAGTAGGCGAGTATGCCGACCGGAAGCACCAATACGGCTAAAAATGCCGCGATCAGCGGCTTGCTGATGGATGGCTGTTTGATCCAATGTATCAGTTGTTTCATTTTTTCAGTCTCCTTCTTTGAAAAGCTAAATCTAATATCGTCAGATAGGACAAAAGATTTATTAAAAAAACTAAAAAAAACACCCAAACAGCACATTTGGGTGTTCTATGACCTATTAATCTATTTTAAATCGTTTCGTCATATCACGTAATTCTTCCGCCATTTGGGATAACGTTTCCGAAGACGAACTGATTTCTTCCATTGAAGCCAGCTGTTCTTCGGCGGAGGCCGCAATATCCTGAATGCTGGCGGAGCTTTCTTTTGCGATGGACGCGATTTGCTCAGAAGCTCCTGAAATCTGCTGAGAGCCTGCTGTCAGCTGTTCTACCGTCGCATTCATATTTTGAATTTCTCCGGCGATCTGGTTCGTCATTTCAGAAATCCGTTTGAAGCTCGTTTCGGTCTGATTCGTAATATCCAGTCCGCTCTCCACCTCTTTGTTGACGGATTGGAACATGCCGAGAGATGTATTGATTTCGTTGACGATTTCTATGATTAAGCTTTCGATTTCTTTCGCTGAATCGGCAGACTGGACCGCAAGTTTTCTGACCTCTTCGGCGACGACTGAGAAGCCCCGCCCGTATTCACCCGCACGTGCGGCTTCAATTGCCGCGTTCAGCGCAAGAAGGTTTGTCTGGTCAGCGATTCCGTTAATGACACGGAGAATGTTTGTAATGTCTTTTGATTTTGTTTCAAGTCCGCGCACCACTTGTTCAGCTTCTTTCACTGACCGGTCAATGACGTTCATTTGGCCGACCGTCTGGTGGACGAGCTTTCCGCCTGAATTGGCGACTTCCGCTGATGTGGCGGAGGATTCGGTAATGACGGCAGATGCTTTCGCCATATCTTTAAGCCCGCTGTTCATTTGGTAAATATGTTCCGCCGCGCTTTCAATGTTTTCACTTTGGCTTTCATTTCCGTTAGAAAATTGTTCGATCGCCAGTGTGATATGTTCGGTTGCCTTGCTTGTCTGCTCCGCTGAAGCCGTCAGCTCCTCTGAGGAAGATGCGACGTTATTCACGGAATCCTGGATGGCATGGATGAGAGACCTGAGCGAAGCGGCCATATTGTTAAAGCTTTTGCCAAGCTCGCCTAATTCATCTTTTGACTGAATCTCGATCGTTTCTGTTAAGTCGCCTTCACTGATCTGTTTCGATGATGTCACAAGCTGCTTGAGCGGTTTTGTGATTGAACGGATAATTAGCACCATGACGATGGTTCCGATCACAATCGCTAATACGAGAACGAGCAGGGACAGATGAAGGATCGGCAGGGCCGCTTCATGAATTTCGTCCAGATACATCGTTCCGGTAATCTTCCAGCCTGTCAGCCCGTTTGTATCATAAGCCATTTTCTTTTCCTGGCCGTCGTATTTGTATTGAAAATCACCTTTTTTGCTGGTGAACAGCTGTTCAGCCCACTCCCCGTTTAATACTGTGCCTGACGTGCGGTTCGGGTGGGCGACCACTTTTTTGTCTTTCGTCAGGATAAAAGCGTAGCCTGATTTTCCGATGTTCACTTTCTTTGTCGTTTTCAGAAGCTCATCGATTTTCATATTGATGGCGACGACTCCTGAGCCGTCTTTCGTCTGCTGAACGACCGTCACGACCATCGTATTGGTGGAAGCCGTGCGGTAAGGATCTGTTACAACAACTTTCCCCTTATTTTCCACGGCCTTTTTATACCAGTCTCTTTCAAGCGGATTATATCCTTTAGGCATCTGCAGATCCGGATACCGTGTGAAATGTCCTTCCGTGTCACTCGTATAAATGGATTCCACGTCTTTATTGATCTTCATGTACTCTGTGAATTTATCGGTAATTTGCGATTGGTTTTTCGGCTTGTACCGATCCTTTGTGAGCCAGTCGCTGAAATATGCCGTTCCGTCTTCCTTTTGGCTGATGCTTGTGTTGATCATATCGTTAATCTGCTGCACATTATCTAGTGCGCTTCCCATCATCTGCCTGTCAAGCGTGCTTACCGCCGATTGATAGGCGATAAAAGCCAGCGTTGAAATAGGAAGAATGAGTATGGCCAAAAAAGAAATGAGCAGTTTTCTTGTAAGCGATCTCTGCTTGATGATTTGCACAATTTTTTTCATCTGCTATATCTCCTCTTGCGTGTTTACCCTTCATATCGGCAATTATGGGTAATTATACACATCCAAAAAGAAGAAATATAACGAAACATACTTTTTACCTATCTTAAAATTAGTCTTTTAGACTTAATTAAGAGTTTATCTTAAAACGCTTTGTCAGTTCGCGTAATTCTTCCGCCATTTTTTCCAGCGTGACGGCGGAGGAACTGATTTCCTCCATGGACGCAAGCTGCTCTTCAGCTGAAGCCGCGATGTCCTGAATGCCGGCCGCGCTTTGTCTGGAGACGGCCGCGATATCCTCTGAAGCGTTTGATACTTCCTGAGACCCGGCAGAAAGCTGTTCCACGGTTGCATTCATATTTTGCAGTTCACCGGCAATCTGATTTGTTTTAACGGAAATGTCCCGGAAGCTTTTTTCCGTTTCGTCCGTTAACTGAAGTCCGCTTTTCACCTCGTGATTGACGGATTCCAGCATTCCGAGCGAAGTATGAATTTCTTTGACGATTTCATGAATTAAGGATTCGATTTCTTTCGCTGAATCGGCGGATTGGACGGCAAGCTTTCTCACTTCTTCGGCAACGACTGAAAAACCGCGTCCGTATTCTCCCGCTCTTGCCGCTTCAATGGCTGCATTTAAAGCAAGGAGATTCGTTTGATCGGCAATGCCGTTAATGACGCGCAAAATGCTGGTGATGTCCTGCGATTTGAGTTCAAGCCCTTGTACGACTTGCTCCGCTTTACTTACGGATTGGTCAATGGCGCCCATCTGGCCGGCTGTTTTCTTGACAAGCCGCTCACCGGCGCCGGATATCTCCGCCGATTCAATTGACGTTTCCGTCACCACGGCTGCCGCTTCCGCCAGATCACTGAGCCCGTCTTTCATCTCATTCACTTGGGCTGTCGCTTTATCAATACTCTCACTTTGGTCTTCCGTTCCATTAGAAAACTGTTCAATCGCAAGGGTGATATGTTCCGTTGCTTTGCTCGTCTGCTCAGCCGAAGCCGTCAGCTCCTCTGAGGAAGAAGCGACATGTTCAACAGAGTCCTGAATTCCCTGAATAAGCGAACGGAGTGAATCTGTCATATGATTAAAACTTTTACCGAGCACGCCCAGCTCATCTTTAGAGCTGACATCAATGGTTTCCGTCAGATCTCCGCCGCTGATTTTTTCCGCTGAAGCTACGAGACGTTTTAACGGTTTGGTAATTGAGCGGATGACAAAATAAATGAAAATCATCCCTGCGGCAATGGCTATCGCCAATATGATAACGGCCAGAGTCAGAACCGGTCTTGCCGCATCCTTGA
Source organism: Bacillus sp. FSL K6-2865 (assembly GCF_040311405.1). Lineage (NCBI taxonomy): Bacteria > Bacillati > Bacillota > Bacilli > Caryophanales > Bacillaceae > Bacillus > Bacillus sp. FSL K6-2865. The sequence goes on from NZ_CP152036.1 coordinate 3,138,497, forward strand.
TTTCTTCCACGGACATGGTTCCGCTGATCTTCCAGCCCGTCGCTTCATTGGTCACGTACGCCATTTTTTTCGCTTTCCCGTTCAGCGTATATTCAAAGTCGCCTTTTTGCCCGCTGAATAATGTATCAACCCATTTTCCCGATACCGCCGCGCCGGCTTTTTCATCACTGTAGGCAACGGCTTTTTTATTTTTGCTGAGGATAAAGGCGTATCCTTCTTTTCCGATGTTCACTTCTTTTGTCATCGTGATGAGATCGTCGATTTTTATATCAATGGCGACGACGCCTGATCCGTCTTGCGCCGCGCGGGCCATGGTGACAACCATCTTTTTGTTTGAGATGGACTCATAAGGGTCTGTGATGATGGTTTGGCCTTTATTCTCCATAGCTTCCTGATACCAGCTTCTTTCAAGCGGATTGAAATCGGCCGGCATATCGGCATGCGGATAACGGGTAAACGTTCCTTCCTTGCTGCTTGAAAATACGGCGGATGCTTTATCATTGCTTTCAATAAACTGTTTGAACCTTTCTTGCATTTCCGTTTGGTTTTTTTCTTTAAATTTAGCGCTTGTCGCCCATTCGCTGAAATATGCTGAGCTTTTTGTAAACATTCCGATCCGGTCATCAATCATATTGTTTAAGATTTGCACATTTCCTTCGGCGCTTTCCATCATTTGCTTTTCAACGGATGAAGCCGCCGAACGGTAGGCGCCGGCAGCCAATACTGCTACCGGAATGATTAAGATCAGTAAAAATGAAATGATCAGTTTTTTGGCTATTGATTTTCTGGCGATTTTTTTTGCTGTTTTTTTCAATTTTGTAAACCTCTTTCAATCATTTACTGTTTATATCGGCCAACTCCCTTTTTATTACATTGAAAATTAAGTCATAAATGAAAAATAGTCCTATGTACTCCCTTTGTATGCAAGACTTTTTATTCAATTATCCGGCTGTCACTATAAAAAAGGACGCCTTCCCTCCGGAAAGCGTCCTTTTTTACTAGTTGATTTTAAATTGTTTCGTTAATTCCCGCAGTTCTTCGGCCATTTGCGCCAAAGTATCGGCGGATGTGCTGATTTCTTCCATTGATGCAAGCTGTTCTTCTGCGGATGCGGCAATATCCTGAATGCTTGCTGCGCTTTCCCTAGATACGTCCGCAATATCCGTCACTGCGGCTGAAACGTGCTGGGAGCTGTCTGACAGCTGTTCAACCGTGCCGTTCATCGATTGAAGCTTCTCGGCGATATCGTTTGTCATGCCGAAGATATTCTGGAAGCTTTCTTTCGTGCGGTCCGTCACGGCAAGTCCTGATTGAACTTCTTCATTAACGGATGTGAACATGTGAAGTGATGTATTAATCTCAGCCGTGATTTCCTGAATGAGTTTTTCAATCTCTTTGGCAGAACCGGCGGATTGGACGGCAAGCTTGCGCACTTCTTCGGCTACCACTGAGAAGCCCCGCCCGTATTCACCGGCTCTTGCCGCTTCAATGGCTGCATTTAAAGCAAGCAGGTTTGTCTGATCGGCAATGCCGTTGATGACTCTTAAAATATGAGTGATGTCTTTTGATTTGGCCTCAAGGCCTTTTACAACCGCTTCCGCCTGCTGGACCGATTGATTGATGAGATTCATCTGCCCGACGGTTTGCTGCACATATTCTTCCCCTGTGCCGGCAGCTTCCTTCGATTGTTTAGATGCTTCCGTAATGGATGATGATGTGCGGGAAACGGCGGCGAGTCCGTCATTTATATGATTCAGCTTGGCTGAGCTTGAATCGACTTTTTCGCTTTGCTCTTCGTTTCCGTTTGAAAACTGCTCAATCGCCATCGTAATATGTTCCGTCGCTTTGCTTGTCTGCGAAGCTGAAGCAGTCAGCTCTTCTGATGACGCGGCCACATTGTCGACAGAGTTTTGGATCGCGCTGATCAGTCCGCGCAGAGATTCTCCCATTTCATTAAAGCTCGCGCCGAGTTCGCCCAATTCATCTTTCGAGCGGATATCAATGGTTTCAGTCAAGTCTCCGCCGCTGATTTGTTTAGAAGAGCGGACAAGCCGTTTCAGCGGTGACGTAATGGATCTGACAATCAACAGAATTAAAATTCCCCCGATGATAATGGATGCTGCAAGGACGATCATTCCCATCGTCAGCACCGGTTGTGAGGCGTCTTTAATTTCGGTGAGCTCCATGCTCCCCTCTATTTTCCATCCGGTCAGTTTATTTGTCGTAAACGCCATTTTTTTATTTTGATCATCGAGCTTGTATGAAATAATGCCGCTGTCTTTGCTGTATACCTCATTCAGCCACGGGGTTGAAACTTTATCGCCAGGTTTGTGGTCTTTATGCGCGACATAGGTTTTATTTTTGGACGTGATAAACACGAATCCTTTTTGTCCGATTTTGATTCCCTGCATTTGCTTCAGCAGCTGGTCAATCGTAATATCCATGGCCACTACGCCTGTTCCGTCCTGCATCTGCTTTGCCACGGTAACGACCATGCTGCCGTCGCTTGCCGCGGTGTAAGGGTCGGTGACAACGAGCGTGCCGCCAGCCTTCACAGCGTCTTTATACCAAGTGCGTGTTCTCGGATCGTAATCGGCCGGAGTATTCTCCTTCGGCGCCTGTGCGTAGCTGCCGTCTTCCGTTCCTCCGTAAATGCGGGCTACGTCCTTATGAATAGACGTGTATTGCCCGAACTTTTCTTCAAGAGCAGACATGTTTTTCTTTGAGAAGGATGACCCTTTTAACGTTTCACTGAAAAATTCAATTGCCTTTGCTTTTGCGCCGATATCATTTGTAATCGTTGTGTTAAAAGATTCGATGTTATTTTTCGCGTTGCCTGAAATCTGATCATCCAGCGAATTGCTCGCCGTATGGTATGAACTGAATTCTAACACGAGAATCGGTATGATTAAGATCACGATAAATGAAATGATTAATTTACGTGAAATCGATGCCTTTGTGCACCAATTAATGAATTTTTTCATATTAAGCTGCTCCCTCAAGTGTGATACCTTATATATCGGCTCAGTCTTCACATTTTGTTAACATTTCCTCCTTTTTTATGACTTGATTTTCATTGCCCAAGCTTCCTGCATATCTTATAAAAAAAGATAGGGGGCGCGCAGATGATTATCATATCCGGCCAAGTGCTACGGCCTCAGGACATCGCGAACTGGCAGACGGAAGAAAGCCTTGTTCCGTATATAAATGAACTGCTCAATTCTCCCGTACAATTCGATTACGGGTCGATTGCTGAACTGATGTTCGAGGTGCGGCTGCGCCGCCATATTGTGGAAGCCGCAAGAGAACTGCACGGATCAGGTGTGAAATTTGCAACTTTCGCCAAAACATACGGAAATACGGCTTATTGGAGAGTGACGCCGGAAGGAGCCTTGGAGCTGAAGTACAGAATCCCCGCTTCAAAAGCGATTCGGGACATTATTGAAAATGGGGCGTTTTACGCATTTGAATGCGCTACCGCCATTGTTGTGATTTATTATCTGGCCGTCTTAAAGACAATCGGTGAAGAACGGTTTAACCGGCGTTTCCGGGATATCACTTTGTATGACTGGCACTATGAGCATCTGCCGATCTACACGGAAACCGGCAGCCACTTTTTACGGGGAGATTGTTTATATTTTAAAAATCCTGATTTTAATCCTGCAAAGGCTCAGTGGCGGGGAGAGAATGTCATTGTGATGGGGAATGATCAATATTTCGCCCACGGTCTCGGGATTCTGACCGCTGAACAAATCATCCAGAGATTGAATTCTTTAAGAAAAAAAAATGCCGTGCAGCCGGCTTATCTGCTTAACCAGGCAACAAGGCTTGATGCACCCGCGCTTTATCAGATCATGCATTAAAACAATCCCATCGTCTGTCATTGTGACGATGGGATGCGGAATGCTTTTCTTTTCCGGTAAAAAGCCGTCGTGCCGAGCGCTTGGTTTGCAGCCCATTCAAACTTCTCTAAATCATGTCGGGTGACGGCTCTGTCCCGTCGGCTCCATTTAATGGCGCGGACAAAGTAATACCCTTTAATCGGCGCCATGGTGACTTTGGAATGCGGAAAATCTTCAAAGACAAACTCAATAGTCCCTCTTTTTTTATAGGACATTTGAAGAATCTTCATCATCCATCACCTCACGATTTCTGGATTATGATTCGCACAATCCGTCCAAAACGGTTTTCACGTCTGTCGGCCCTTCAAGTTTCGCGGCGGACTGGCCGGCCCATAAAGACATATACTCCGCGTCTCCTGATTGAGCCGCGTGCCCGCGCATCGGCTTTGTCAGCGTATTATGCAGCGGATAAGGCAGCGTATTTCCCTCGTCAGCCTCATATGTTTTCATGAACTGATTCACGATTCCCCGCGCCTGTTTTCCCGAAAACAGAGTGGTCAGCCGCGTGTCGGCTCCTTTTGATTCGGCAATGGCTTTTTGATATGCCGGTGAGGTGCTGCTTTCTTCACAAAGGAGAAACGGTGTTCCTACTTGAACGCCGTCCGCACCCAAACATCGGGCCGCCTGCACGCCGCGGCGGTCAAAAATGCCGCCTGCCGCAATCACCGGGATATTCAGCGCGTCTCTAGCCTGCGGAATCAGCGCCATAAGGCCGAGAGCCGGTTCTCCTTTAACCGGCAGAAACGACCCGCGATGTCCGCCGGCTTCTATTCCCTGAAGGATAACGGCGTCCATCCCCCGTTCTTCAAAGGCCTTCGCTTCCTCCGGCGTTGTCGCCGTGCCGAAAAGGAAACAACCGCTTTTCTTCAGCTTTTCCGCCGTTTCTTCCGGCGGCAGGCCGAAGGTGAATGAACACGCTTTGACTCCGTAACGGATCAGAAGCTCCGCTTTTTCCTCGAAATCATTCCATTCTTCTTTCAGATCAGAGAACGGCTTGGCGTCTTTGGCCCTCGGGATGCGGGCTTTCCATTTTTCAACAAGTTCCGGCTCAGGCATCTTCCTTTCTTCCGGGACGAAAAGATTTACTTGAAAGGAGCGGTCCGTCAGCTCTTTCATCTCGATAAGCTGTTTTTCAAGCGCTTGCGGACTGACGTATCCTGAAGCGAGGCTTCCGAGCGCCCCTTCATTTGATACCGCCGAAGCCAGACGCGGCGTGACCAGCCCGCCGGCCATCGGCGCCTGAATGACGGGCTTTGTTAATGATAATGCACTCATCCACTCACTCATTTGTGTTTTCCTCCGGTTCAGCCTGTATTTTGATATAACATGTTCTGTTTCGCGGACCGTCAAATTCGCAAAAATAAACGCCCTGCCATGTTCCGAGTATCAGGCGCCCGTCTTCTATGATGACATGCTGGGAGGCGCCGGTTGTACTCGCTTTCATATGTGCTGCCGTATTTCCCTCCATATGCCGGTCCAGTTCGTGCTCCCACGGATACATTTCATCAAACCTTCTGAGCATATCCCTCTTCACATCCGGATCGGCATTTTCATTTATGGTAATGCCGGCGGTTGTATGGGGACAGTATATGAGCGCCAAACCGTTTTTTACGCCTGTTTTGCGGAGAAACGCTTCAGCTTCATGTGTGATGTCGATCATTTCATCCCGTCTGTTTGTTTGAATCTGCAATTTTTTCAGCATATAGATGCCTCCTTTCTTTTTCTCTTCCTTTCCCATATTCGTTTCTGTATTTGTCTTTTCCTGTCGGATCGCGATGATAAACGCAGATCACAAAAAACTTCAGCCTCGGGACTGAAGTTTTTCACCATATATATACGCGGGCCTCATAAGGCTTTAAAAGAAAGGATGTTACATGGCGGTGCGCTTCTGTCTCTGCGTTTGCAAGCACGAGAGAATCGGAGTCAAGCGGATAACCGGGATGCCTGTATAAAGCGGGGGTTCGGGACAGATTTGTGATGATCAGGGCGGTTTTTGTTCCGTTTTTTCTTAGATAGGCATAAATCTGCCGGTCATTCGGAAGCAGCAATTCGTATGTGCCGCTGATCAATACGCCGTGTTCTTTTCTGAGGGTGAGCAGCCGTCTGTAGAAATGGTATACGGATGTTTCATCCTGCAATTGTGATGCAGCATTCAGCCATGTGTGGTTCGGATTCACTCCGAGCCACGGAGAAGCATCAGAAAACCCGCCGTTCGCCTCACCGCTCCATTGCATCGGTGTCCGTGAATTATCCCGGCCCTTCTTCCAGATGATCTTCATCACTTTTTCATGCGGAACGCCGCGGGACGTCTCTTTTTCATACAGATATTTCATTGCGGCGTCATCATAATCTTCAATGGATGGGAACGAAACATTGGTCATTCCGAGCTCCTGCCCCTGGTAAATAAACGGCGTGCCTTTCATCAGCATATACATCGCGGCGAGTGCCTTGGCGCTTTCTGTCAAAAACCGTTCGTCACCCCATACCGAGACGGAACGGGGCTGATCGTGGTTCTCCATAAATAACGCGTTCCAGCCCTTTCCTTCAAGACTGTTCTGCCAGCCGGACAAGACGCGCTTAAGCGCCGGAATGGAGATGCTTTGATCATCTTCCGTATCCCAGAGGCCGAGATGTTCAAATTGAAAAATCATTTGAAAGACGCCGTTTTCTTCACCGGCCCAATCAGCCGCCTCCCAAGCCGCCACTCCGTTCGCCTCGCCGACCGTCATGATCGGATAGCGCGAAAATGTTTCCCGTTTCAGCTCTCTTAAGAGATCCATTATGCCTTCCCCATTCATATGATACGGGAAAGACGGGACGTACGGGAGACCGTCCGGATTCGGCATGTCAGGGAGCCCTTCTTTTTTCTTAATGTGAGAAATGGCATCCACCCGGAAGCCGTCTATGCCTTTATCAAGCCACCAGCGGACCATCTCATAAACGGACTGCCTCATCGCTTCGTTTTCCCAATTTAAATCAGGCTGTTTTTTGTCAAACAGGTGCAGGTAATACTGGCCGGTCTCTTGATCATATTCCCACGCTGATCCGCCGAAAATGCTTTCCCAATTGTTCGGCTCTTTGCCGTTTTTTCCATCTCTCCAGATGTACCAGTCCCGTTTTTCGGAATCTTTCGCCGAGCGTGATTCGATAAACCAAGGGTGCTCATCGCTTGTATGGTTGATGACGAGGTCTATAATCAGCTTCATGCCGAGCGCATGGACATCCGCAAGGAGCCGGTCAAAATCCTCCATCGTCCCGAATTCGCCGGCAATTTGTTTATAATTCCGAATATCGTAGCCGTTGTCCGCGCCCGGCGAGTCAAAAACGGGACAAAGCCAAATCACATCCGCCCCCAACTCTTTTATGTAACGAAGTTTTGCTCTGATGCCGTTCATGTCGCCGATTCCGTCCCCGTTCGAATCCATAAAGCTTCGGGGATAAATTTGATAGACGGCCGCCGTTTTCCACCAATCCGTTTTCATACCGACACTCCTTTCTTTACAGCATATGAAGGAGCGGGACGAAGAAGCATTTTTTCCATAAAAAAAGCCTCATTGCAAAAGCAGGAGGCTCAGAAATCAGTTTTTTTAATTTCAACGAAGCGGATATGATGGTCTTCCGCTTCCAGCACCTTAAATTCACACCCTTCGGCATGAAACACATCACCATTTTTCAGCTCCATTTTTTGTGTTAAGAGCCAGCCGGCAATCGTGTCAATGTCTTCATTTTCGATGGCGATATCAAGGAGATCATTCACCTCTTCTATGAGCGCCTTGCCGTCCATCACATAGTGGTGTTCGCCTTTTTTGACGATGTGGGGCATTTCATCCTGGTCATATTCATCACGGATTTCCCCGACGATTTCCTCCAATATGTCTTCGACGGTCACAAGTCCCGCCGTGCCGCCGTATTCGTCAACGAGAATCGCCATATGAATCCGCTCCTTCTGCATGCGGATCAAAAGCTCCTGAACGGGGATGCTTTCAATGACTCTGATGACCGGACGCATAATTTCTTTTAATTCAATGGAGCGGCCGAGAAAATACGCCTTAAATAAATCCTTATTGTTAATAATGCCGAGAATGTGATCTTTGTCTTCCTTAATAACCGGATATCGCGTATACCGTTCGTTGATGATCAAATGTATGGCTTCATCAACTGACTGTTCAAGCGAGATGACGGCGATTTCGGTGCGCGGCACCATGATTTCTCTGGCGACCCGGTTATCGAATTCAAATATTTTATTGACGTAACGGAATTCAGATTGATTGATTTGACCTTTTTTATAGCTTTCAGACAAAATCAGCCGCAATTCTTCTTCACTGACCACGACCTCATGTTCTTTCACCGAATGAAAACCGAACAGCTTGACCAAAAATCCGGCTGAGCCGTTTAACAGCTTAATAAACGGATACATCACTTTATAAAAGAGGATGAGCGGTTTCGCCGTCCACAGACTGACGGCTTCAGCTTTTTGAATGGATATCGTTTTCGGCGCAAGCTCGCCGATGACGACGTGCAGATACGTGACGGCGATAAACGCTGCAATAAACGTGACGACGTGCGTAATGGATGACGGCATTCCGATCAGGCTGAAAACAGGATGAAGAAGCCGCTGAATCGTCGGTTCACCGAGCCAGCCGAGTCCGAGCGCCGTAATCGTAATGCCGAGCTGGCACGCTGATAAATATTCATCGAGATTTGAAATCACCCTGTGCGCCGCGAGCGCCCGGCTGTCTCCGGTTTCAACCAGCTCCGCGATTTTTGAACCGCGGATTTTGACAATCGCAAATTCCGCAGCGACAAAGATGGCCGTTAATCCGATTAACAGCATAATGAGAATCAGTTTTAATATAAGCAAAAAAACCCCTACCGCAAACGGTAAGGGGCCACCTCCTTCGTGTTAATTCTCATCACGACCATTTAAGAAAATCATCACAAAACGAAGCAGCTCGAATAATGAAACGAGCGCCGCAGCCACATACGTCAGCGCGGCGGCGTTCAGCACTTTATTCACGCCGTGTTCTTCACTGTTGCGAATGAATCCTTCCGACACGATAATCCGCTTCGCCCTCGCGCTGGCATTAAACTCGACAGGCAGTGTGACAAGCTGGAAAAAAACAGCGGCCGAAAACAAAATAATGCCGAGTCCGATTAAGTTCAAGCTGCCCAGGAGCATCCCGCCCAAGAAAAGCAGAGGGGCAACCCCGGAGGCAAAATTGACGACCGGAAACATTTTGTGCCTCAGCACAAGCGCGCCGTATGATTCCTGATGCTGCAAAGCATGTCCGACTTCATGGGAAGCGACGGAAATGGCGGAAATGGAGCGGCCGTAATATACCGGCTCAGATAAACGCACCACCCGCTCCGTCGGGTCGTAATGGTCTGTTAAAGTGCCTCTTACCGGTTCTACCGGCACATCATATAAACCGTTAATATCAAGAATCCGTCTTGCCGTTTCCGCCCCCGTCCGCTGACTGGAAGCTTCTACGTCTGAGTATTTCTGAAAATTGCTTTTCACTTTAAATTGTGCCCAAAACGACAATCCCAATGCAGCAATTGTTAAAAAGATAAACAGCATATTATCCTCTTCCTTTTTCTCTTATATCGTACGATTTGCTTATATATTATTTTAATGATTGTCCGCTTTCCTGTACAGAAATCCGCTTCTTTTTTCTGACAGGAATCAAACCTCCGAGCATGATGAGGATACACCCGGCCAATCCGATGTAAAACGGAAACGTGCCTGCGGTCTCTTTTGCAAAAACAAGCCATGAAAATCCGCCGGACATATGATTGTATCCATTCAAATCGAAAATAAGCAATACGGCCGCCGAAGCGAGCAGCTGCGCTCCGGCCAGCGCCGCCAGCAGTTTTTGAATGACTGTCATTTGACTCACCCTTTTTCGGTCCGCTTTCTTTATCATATGAAAAAATGAGGGTGAATATGTTTTCGGCGATTTTTGAAAGACATCAAACGAACTGGGACATACTGTATAAAAAAAGATACAGGTGTGATCGACATGAAAGTGACAAATGGCGAGAAAGAACAGCTGAGCAATGCGATAGACAGAATGAACGAGGGGCTTGACGCCTTTATCCAGCTCTATAATGAATCGGAAAACGACGAACCTCTCATTCAGTTTGAAGATGAGACGGCCGATTTAATCAGACATGCGCGTGACTCATACGGCCAGGAACAGCTGGACGAAAAACTAAACACTATTATTAAGCAGATTTTATCCATCTCTCTGTCGAAAGAAGAGCCGGACGAATGAAATCAAACCGTTTATTTATTTCCTGGCTGAGATGGCCGTTATATGTTCGGATCGGACTGATCATTATCGCCTTGATTTTATTGTTCGGCCAACTCATTTACATGCTTGAACCGAAGCAATTCACGTCTGTGTTTGAAGGGGTTTGGTGGGCGGTTATTACGGTGGCCACGGTCGGCTACGGCGATTACGTTCCCCAGACGCCGCTCGGGCAGATTGCCGGCATGGTGCTTGTATTAAGCGGAGCGAGTTTTGTGACCGCCTATTTCGCCACGCTTTCTTCAGCCGTGTTCAGCAAACAGCACCGCTATGTCGAAGGCAAGGTCGCCTTTAAAGGCAAGGGGCACGTCATTCTTATCGGATGGAATGAGAAGTCGCATATGCTGCTGAAAGAACTGCAGCACATCGCACCGTCAAAAACTGTCGTCCTGATTGATGATTCATTAAGGGAAGGGCCGCTTATTGAAAACGTCCATTTCATCCGCGGACATGCCGCTGATGACAGCACGCTCAATAAGGCGAATATTACGGAAGCCGATACCGTCATTTTGACAGCAGACCAGCAGAAAAATGAATCCGAAGCTGATATGCTGTCGGTATTAACGCTTCTCGCCATCAAAGGGCTGCATCCGTCCGTTTATTGTATCGTGGAAATTTTAACGGAACGGTATGTCAAAAACGCCGAGCGCGCAGGAGCCAATAAGATTCTGTGCACATCACGCCTGTCGAGCCGGGTGATGTTTGAGCATTACCGGGTCAAGCTGCAGCTTGCCAAACCGCAAACGCTGTCAGATCTGACGCTGGAGAAAAAGGTGCGCATCATTCCCGTCCCCGAGGAATTAAAGGGTTCATCTTATCATGACTGTGCGCTCTATTATCTCAAACGGAATACCACGATCATCGGCATACAAAAAGAAGAGGGGCCGATGCTGACCCCTCCCCTGTCATACCAGGTGCTCGATACTGATCTGTTTTTGGCTCTTTAATGCAGCAGGACGTCTTCCAGCTCTTTCACAAGCGAGATGCCGATATCTGTATATGAGCGGTCAATTGCTGCATCCCGCCGTTTCGGCTCGGAGAATTGGTTGAATAATGACTCAAAAACACCGCCGCCTGCGTGATCATCCGTTTCCTCCTGATAGACGTGCCTCAGCAAAAAGGGGGTGCCGATTGTAACGGCGGCCCCCCGTTCATCCAGGTGTCCCTTATTTGCTTCAACAGGGATACGGAGAAATAAATAGCCGTCCTGATCGGAAATTTTGTAATCAAAGAACCCGCGGTCATACTCCCAGCCGCCTCCGATGGTATAACCGATCGGTTTCAGCACCTGTTCCAGTTCGCGGAGTAAAAACGATTGCCCTTCAAGTGAAGATGGAATGCTGATCATGTGCATATGCTCCTTTTTGTCTTTAGCGTCCCCGCTCTGCGGCATCTTCATACGGCGCCCGGGAAGAATCGGGAGCGGCAGACAGACGCCGGAAAGAGATAACGGCGCATTCAATCAGAACATACGTCACAATTGCGGAGAGAACGGCTTCCGTTGAAATATAGAAAACGGCGGCATAGAGACAGCACTTCGTGATCAGCGACTGCATCCGGCCAATCTTCAGTTTCAGCCGGACCATGTCCGTAAACAAGCCGAGAGGGAAAGCGAAAAACAGGATGGTTTGTAAGAGGGATTCAGGAGACAGTTTTAGTGCCGAATAGACAATAGCGGCGGAACAGACGGAAATGACGGCATGCTTACATAAGAGTCGTATCATTCATCATCACACCTTTCACGGTTTAAAAAAGGCTGACCCGTCGGGCCAGCCTTTCTTTTTATTTTTCAAGGCGTTTTTCAAGCTCTGCTTTTTTCTCTTCAAAGCCCGGTTTGCCGAGAAGCGCGAACATATTCACCTTATAGGCTTCAACACCCGGCTGATCAAACGGGTTGACTCCGAGCAGATAACCGCTCATCGCCACCGCTTTTTCAAAGAAATAGACGAGATATCCAAATGTATATGCATTAAGCTCCGGAATATTGACAATTAAGTTCGGCACTTTTCCGTCTGTATGGGCAAGCATCGTGCCTTCGAACGCTTTTTTGTTGACGAAATCGACCGTTTTGCCGGCTAAGTAATTTAAGCCGTCGAGATCATTTTCCGCTTCTTCAATTGTCAGCTCATGCTTCGGTTTTTCAACGTTTAATACAGTTTCAAACAGATCGCGTCTGCCTTCCTGCACGTATTGACCGAGAGAGTGAAGGTCTGTTGAGAAGTTAGCGGAAGAAGGATAGATGCCTTTTTCATCTTTTCCTTCACTTTCGCCGAAGAGCTGCTTCCACCATTCCGCAAAGTATTGCAGCGCAGGCTCATAGTTGATAAGCATTTCAATGGTTCTTCCTTTATTATACAGAACGTTGCGGACGACGGCGTATTGGTAAGCCGCGTTCTCTTCTAATTCCGAGCTGGAAAAGTCTTTGCTTGCATCAAGAGCGCCTTTCATCATTTCATCGATATCAGCCCCGCTTACCGCAATCGGCAGAAGACCTACCGCAGTCAGAACGGAGAAACGTCCGCCGACATCATCAGGAATAACGAATGATTCGAAGCCTTCTTCATTAGAAAGAGTTTTTAAAGCGCCGCGCTCTTTATCTGTCGTCGCGTAAATCCGCGCTTTCGCTTCTTCTTTTCCGTATTTTTCTTCAAGAAGTTTGCGGAAAATCCGGAAAGCGATTGCAGGTTCCGTCGTCGTGCCTGATTTAGAAATGACATTGATAGAGAAATCAGCGTCTTCCAAAAGATCCATAACATCTTTCATATAAGTTGAGCTGATATTGTTGCCGATAAAGATAACTTGAGGGTTTTTGCGCTTGTCTTTCGGCAGAACGTTATAGAAAGAATGATTGAGCGCTTCAATCGCCGCGCGGGCGCCTAAGTATGAACCGCCGATACCCACGACGAGAAGCACGTCTGAATCTGATTTGATTTTTTCAGCGCTTTTTTTAATGCGCGCGAATTCTTCTTTATCGTAGTTTTCAGGGAGGTCCACCCATCCTAAAAAGTCGCTTCCGGCGCCTGTTTTTTCATGGATATTATGGTGTGCCGTTTTTACGAAATCACGTGCGTATGTAAGTTCATGTTCATTGAAAAAAGGTAACGCTCTTGAGTAATCAAAGCGTACATGCGTCATTTGCTTGTCCCTCCATCACGGTGAATTGTTTTCTCTTTCACTTTATATGAACTCACCCGCTAAATCAAGTCATGAAGAAAGCATGATGAATACGGGATTTGCGCTAAAAATGCATTCATTTTTTATACAATATCCCGTATTCGATATGGTTATATTTGTAATAATCGTGAGAGGCATAACGAATCGAATGTTGGTGATCCAGGAACGTATCACCTTTACTTTGGAGCAGGATGACATCCATCGCCAATCCCGATGGGACGTTTCTTTTTATACAGTACTCCTCTTGAGAGGCTGCCACGAAGGAATATTAAGGCATAAATGTCCAATTTTAAAAATAGTGTGTATATTTGGAGTATCGTGTTAAGATGAAAGTGATTTTAAACCGGGAGGTGATTTTATGACTAAAACCATTGGTCTTATTTGTGGAAGTTTACGAAAAAACTCGTATAATCGAGCAATTGCTCAATCATTGATTGACTTCGATAATGCGGCTCAATTTCGTTGGGTTGAAATAGACAGTCTTCCTTTTTTTAACGAAGATTTAGAAATTGCCGGAGCACCAGACTCCGTAACATCCTTTAGAGCTGATATACAAGACGTTGACGGCGTCATCATTGTAAGTCCAGAGTACAATTCCGGAATTCCAGGGGTATTAAAAGATGCATTGGACTGGGCATCGAGACCGCGGACCTCTTCTGTTTTAAACAGAAAACCGGTTGGCTTAATAGGAGCAACCCCCGGAGGGTTCGGTACTGCCTTTGGTCAAACGCAAATGCGAGAAGTACTCGAAGCTATGCAAGTCAATGTTTTGCCCTTTCAAAAAATGCTGATTTCGCAAGTCCATGAGAAAATTGATTCCGCTCAAAACATACTTACGGATGAACAAACAAAACGTTATCTTCAACGCTATTTACAACAGTTCATCCATTGGATTGATCATGCTCCGGTTCCCGTTCCAAATTAATTGAAGGATCATCCCCCTCACGAAAAGTCACCTCAGAAATAACTTTCTTTCTATACAGCATATGAATAGATTTACCGTTTTCAATTCACAAACTTACTTGCCTTAATTCAAGGAGGATGATAAAATGTCTGATCTTTATTCCCGTCTTTCAAAAGATGATGCTGCCGTGCTTTTAGTTGACCATCAAACCGGCCTTATTTCCGGTCTCGTGCGTGACTATGGCGTTGATGAATTTAAAAACAATGTATTGGCTCTCGGTGATACGGCTAAATTCTTTGATTTACCGGTTATTTTAACAACGAGTTTTGAAAATGGACCCAACGGACCGCTCATGCAAGAACTCGTTGATCTCTTTCCTGATGCGCCAAAAATAGCCCGTCCCGGACAAATTAATGCATGGGACAATGAAGACTTTGTTAAAGCCATTGAAGCGACTGGCAAAAAACAGCTGATTATCGCGGGGGTTGTAACAGACGTCTGCGTTGCTTTTCCTGCGCTTTCTGCCATTAAAGCAGGCTACGAAGTGTTTGTTGTGACAGATGCTTCGGGGACGTTTAATAAGCAAGTAGCAGATGCATCATTAACGCGTATGGCTCATGGCGGCGCGCAGCTTATGAACTGGTTCAGCGTAGCATGCGAGTTACAGCGTGATTGGCGCAACGATGTTGAAGGTTTTGGCGCATTAATCTCCAGTCATCTTCCCGGTTATCAAAACTTAATGGGAAGCTATATGGGGGCGCAGCGGGATCTTAGTACACAAAATGCATAAAAGGAGCGCTGATTGAATCAGCGCCCCTTTTTTAAATTCGCGGCTCTTCATGATTTAGATTTTGTGTAAATAGATGATCGGCAATCGCAAAGTCAATTGATCCTTTTCTGCTAAATGTACAGAAACAGGGAGTCAAATCCGCATCATGTGAGATTTCCATAGTTGTCTCATGGCAAGGGGTGTTTCACTTGCTCTTGATGCACTAATGAAGGGACTCCCAAAACGGTTACATCTGCATCTTGAAAATCTATTTCATCTTCACCCCGGCCGGGAATGTATCTTACAGTGACGCCTTTAAGATGGCAAGTACGTCATCTTTGTTCAGTTTTTGGAAATTGCCGAATCCGCCGTATTCCATTTCTTTTGCGGCGATGTCTGCGATCAGCTCAAGCTTGTCTTCACCGATGTCATAATCCGCAAGGCGGGACGGTGCGCCGAGGCTTGTCCAGAACGCGGACAATTTATCAATCCCTTCAAGCGCAATTTCTTTATCCGTTTTGCCTTCAGTATCAATGTCAAACATGTTGAGCATCAGGTTTTTAAAACGGTCTACATTTGTATCCAGCGTGTATCTCATCCAGTTCGGGAACAGAATCGCAAGTCCTCCCGCGTGAGGGATGTCATAAACCGCTGATACGGCGTGCTCCATCGTATGGGAAGCCCAATCGCCGAAATAGCCCATTTGCAGCGTGCCGTTTAATGCGATCGTACCCGCGTATAAAATCGTTTCACGGTGCTTATAGTTCTCAAGGTCTTCCAAAAGTTTCGGCGCTGTTTCAATTACCGTCTGAAGGACCGCAAAACACATTCTGTCCTGAAGCGGCGTGTTTTCAACATTGTGGAAGTATTGTTCAAATACGTGGCTCATCATATCCACCATGCCGTATACGGTTTGGTTTTCCGGAACGCTGAAAGTATTCTCAGGATCTAAAATGGAGAAACGCGGATGAGTGACATTGCTGCCCCATACGAATTTTTCGTTTGTTTCCCAATTTGTGATAACGGAATCAGGGTTCATTTCAGAGCCTGTCGCCGCAAGCGTCAGCACCGTGCCGAACGGGAGCGCGTCCTGCGCCGTTACTTTTTTGCTGTAAATGTCCCATGCGTCGCCGTCATATTTCGCACCGGCCGCAATCGCTTTTGTACAGTCGATGACACTTCCGCCGCCGACTGCGAGAAGGAAATCTATCTCATGCTGTCTGCACAGCTCAATTCCTTTATTTACCGTTTCCAGACGCGGGTTCGGTTCAACGCCCGCAAGCTCATGAACGGCTGCGCCTTCTTCTTTTAAGATGCCTGTTACTTGGTCATACAGGCCGTTTCGCTTAATGCTGCCGCCTCCGTATACAAGCAGCACGTTTTTCCCGTATTGCTTCAGCTCTTTTTTCAATTGGTCGATTTGACCTTTTCCGAAAATCAGTTTCGTCGGATTGTAGTACGTAAAGTTCTCCATTTATCATGACCTCCAAAAAAATCGTAAGGGAATTACTATAACACAGAAAAAAAGGAGCTGCCAATCCGGCCGCCCCCTTTATGTTATTACAATGATGCTTTCAGTATCGCAAGCACGTCTTCTTTCTGCAGTGACTTGAACTGTCCGAATGCTCCGTTTGCCATCGCTTTATCTGCAATCGTATCCAGCTTCTCATCAGAAATATCATAATCAGCGAGTCTGTTCGGAGCGCCCAGGCTCGTCCAGAAATCAGATAGCCTGCTGATTCCTTCAAGTGCGATCTCTTCATCTGATTTGCCTGTCTCGTCAATATCGAAGACACGGACGGCAAGCTGTTTAAAGCGGGCCGGATTTTCTTTGAGCACATGTCTCATCCAGTTCGGGAACAGAATCGCTAAACCTCCGGCGTGCGGTATATCGTAAACCGCTGATACCGCATGCTCGATGTTGTGTGTGGCCCAATCCCCTCTTGCGCCCATTGACAGCATTCCGTTTAATGCGATCGTGCCTGTATATAAAATCGTCTCACGAAGCTCGTAGTTCTCCAGATCATTGATCAGCTTCGGCGCTGTTTCAATCACCGTGCGCAGAAGCGATTCACACATCCGGTCCTGATACGGCGTGTTTGACGTGTGGTGGAAATATTGTTCAAACACATGGCTCATCATATCGACCATGCCGTAAATGGTGTGGTCTTTCGGAACGGTAAATGTGTTTACCGGATCGAGAATAGAGAATTTAGGGTAAACGAGCGGGCTCCCCCATCCGTATTTCTCTTGTGTCTCCCAGTTTGTGATGACTGATCCGGAGTTCATCTCTGAACCGGTTGCCGCAAGTGTCAGCACTGTTCCGAAAGGCAGCGCTTCTTTCGGCTGGTGTTTTTTCGTGACGATATCCCACGCGTCGCCGTCATATTTAGCGCCCGCCGCGATGGCTTTCGTGCAGTCAATGACACTTCCGCCGCCGACGGCCAATAAGAAATCGATGCTGTTTTCTTTACAGAGCGCAACACCTTTGTTCACCGTTGAGACACGCGGATTCGGCTCTACGCCTGCCAATTCATGTACGGTAACTCCCGCTTTTTTCAGAAGTTCGGTTACTTGATCATAAAGACCGCTGCGCTTAATGCTGCCTCCTCCGTATACGAGCAGCACGTTTTTTCCGTACGGTTTGATTTCTTCAGGAAGTTTTTCAACCTCTCCCTTTCCGAAAATCAATTTGGTCGGATTCCAATATGTAAAGTTTTGCATGACATCTCCTCCTTTGGATTTATATTATGCAGAAAGATGACGTTCAATGTAAAGCAATCCGCTTTTTTGACGGCGCATCACATGGTTTACAGACAGCGGCTTCCCGGGAAAGGCACTTGTACAGCCTGAGACAGTGTGTGATTTTACACGGCGGAGAATGTAGTATGCATAGATTCTTTGCTTTGTCACAATCTATAACTGTTTCACGAATTCATAGAGGAGGTTGTTTACATGAGTGTTATTCAGCGTATCTGTCTCGTATTAACGATTATCGGCGCTATTAACTGGGGACTGATCGGGTTTTTCCAATTTGATTTAGTAGCAGCCATCTTCGGCGGCCAAGGATCAGCTCTGTCGCGGATTATTTACGGCCTTGTCGGCATCGCCGGTCTGATCAATCTCGGCCTGCTGTTTAAGCCGAACGAAGAAACATCCCGCGAGGAAGCGGCAAATCCGGAAGTCAGATAAACATAAAAAAAGCACCGAACATACATATCCGGTGCTTTTTTTAATGATTATTTTTTGATAAGGTCTTTGCGGTTGGACTGTTCAATCCACTCTTCAAGCTTATCTTTCAATGTGTTGAAACCTTGCGGAGCAGATGTTTCTTCAGAAGCTTGAGCCGCTTTCGGTTTTCTTGGTTTGCTTTCTTTTCTTTCAGGCGCCGCTTGAGTCGCACGGATAGAAAGGCTGATTTTGCCTTTTTCTTCGTCAACCGCAAGTACTTTTACTTGTACTTCGTCACCGATAGAAAGGTGCTCGTTAATGTCTTTTACGAAACCGTGAGTGACTTCAGAAATGTGAACAAGTCCTTGAGTTTCTTCATCTAATGCAACAAACGCACCATACGCTTGTAATCCTGTTACTTTACCAGTGTAAACACTGCCCACTTCAAATTTTGCTGCCATTCATAACAACTCCTAAGTTAAATTAAATACAGATTATACGCAATTTAAAATTATATCATACAAGTTTGTTTTTCGCAAAGAGAACTTTTTTACATCATCATGTTTAAGCACAGATAAAGGAGGGTATACTATGATTACGAAGGCTTTCTAGTATTCCCCCCTTTTATTTGGATGCGAACCGGGTTCGTATCTTTTTTTATGCCCTTTTTTCAACAAACCGTTTGATTCTGACGAGCGCTTCCTGAATCTGCTCAATGGATGTCGCATAGGAACATCTGATGTAGCCTTCGCCGCTCGGGCCGAATACATTCCCCGGAACGACGGCTACTTTTTCTTCAATGAGCAGCTGTTCCGCGAATTCTTCTGAACTCATGCCGGTCGACTGAATGGAAGGAAAGGCGTAAAATGCTCCGCCGGGGTGGTGGCAGCCGAGTCCGATTTCGTTCAATGTCTCCACAATCAGGTTTCGGCGTCTCCGATAGCTTTTCTTCATTCTTTCGACGTCTTCCTGGCCGTTTTTCAGCCCTTCAAGCGCCGCGTACTGAGCCATGGAAGGCGCGCACATCATCGCGTGCTGATGAATTTTGAGCATGGCATCCCTGATCACGGGAGGCGCCGCCGTAAATCCGAGTCTCCACCCCGTCATGGCAAATGCTTTGGAGAAGCCGGAAATAAGGACCGTGCGTTCCTTCATGCCGCGGATGGCCCCCATGCTCGTAAATGGCTCATCATACGTCAGCTCGGCATAAATTTCATCGGCAAGCACGATCAAGTCGTGTTTTTCAGCGAAAGCAGCGATGGATTCAAGCTCTTCTTTCGAATAGACGGAACCTGTCGGATTTGACGGCGAGCATAGAAGCAGCGCTTTTGTTTTGTCCGTCAGGGCCGCTTCAAAATCGTCTGCAGATGCTTTGAAACCTTTTGCAGCGACAGTCTGAATCGGCACCGGCTTCGCCCCCGTCAAGGTCACGAGTGATTCATATGCGACAAAACACGGTTCGGGAATTAACATTTCCTCTCCAGGATTCATAATGGCGCGGACAGCGAGATCAAGCGCCTGGCTTGCCCCTACCGTAACGATCAGTTCACTGTCAGGCGAATAACTCAGGCCGAACCGCTGATCTAAGTAGCGGCTGATTTCTTCTCTCAGTTCATAAAGACCCGCATTTGCCGTATAAGCCGTATAACCCTGTTCTAAAGAAAGAATACTCGCTTCCCTCACGTTCCAGGCCGTCACAAAGTCAGGCTCTCCCACTCCCAGTGAAATGACGCCTTCCATCGTGGCGGCCAGATCAAAGAACTTGCGGATGCCTGACGGTTTAATCTGCTGCACGTAGTCAGATAAATAAGAAGTCTTCGTTTCCATTTACGGAGACACCACGATTCTTTTGTCATCGTCTCCGCTTTCAAAGACTTTGCCGTCATGCTTATATTTTTTCAGGATGAAGTGCGTTGTCGTGGAAACGACAGACTCAAGGGTGGACAATTTTTCAGACACGAAGCTTGCCACGTCTGACATCGTGTTGCCGCGAATAACGACAGATAAGTCATACACCCCTGACATCAGGTACACTGATTCAACTTCCTGGAATCTGTATATCCGCTCAGCGACTTCATCAAAGCCGACATTTCGTTTCGGAGTGACTTTTACGTCAATCATCGCCGTGACGCCTTCCAAACCGTCGACTTTGCGCCAGTCGATCATCGCCGCATAATCAATGATGACTTTTTCCTTTTCAAGCTTTTCAATGATGCTTTTGACTTCTTCGGCGGGAATGTTTGCCATTTTCGCAATCGTTTCCGCATCAACGCGGCTGTTTTCGTCTAAAATTTCTAATATTTCTGTTTCTTTTTCGGTCAGCTTCATACGTTTCACACCTTTGCATTATCAAAAATCTTCATGACATTATATCACGATTTTCGACAAATGCTAAGAAAAACCCGAAAGAAACCAGAGCTAAAATCTGACAATCAAAAAAGCCTTTACATTACAACAAAGAAAGGACGGCGAAGGCTCTCATGGAAGCTGTTTCACCGATTAAACGGGCCGCGATAGACGGAGTTGAGCTGTATTACGAGCATTATGAAAATCCCGGCAGACAGACACTCGTCTGCGTACACGGTTTTTTATCTTCGGCATTCAGCTTCAGAAAACTGATCCCGCTGCTCAGAAACCATTATGATATTATCGCCGTTGACCTGCCTCCTTTCGGGCAATCGGAAAAGTCACGGACTTTCGTATATACTTACGCAAACCTCGCCAAGCTTCTGATCGGACTTCTGGAAAAGCTCGGTATCAGCCGGGCCGCACTCATCGGCCATTCAATGGGCGGCCAGATTTCCTTATCCGCGTCTCTTCTCAGACCCGAGCTTTTTTCTAAAATCGTCCTGCTGTGCAGCTCAGGGTATTTAAAGCGCTCGCACCCGTCGATTATATTCGGGACGCATCTCCCTTGTTTTGACCTGTATCTTAAGTATTGGCTTTCAAAAGACGGCGTGCTGAACAACCTGTTAAATGTCGTTCACGACCGGACGCTTATCGATCAGGAAATGATTGACGGTTACGAAAAACCATTTACAGACCGCCAGATTTTCAAAGCGATGACAAGGTTTATCAGACACAGGGAGGGCGATTTAGAGCCCGAGGATTTGAAGAAAGTGCAAAACCCCGCTCTTTTAATCTGGGGAGAAGAAGACCGTGTCGTTCCGGTCTCAGTCGGAAAACGGCTTCATGACGACCTGCCGGATTCCATTCTGTATTCACTCAAGGATACGGGGCACCTCGTACCCGAAGAGCGCCCGGAGTTTGTTTCGGAGCGGATTTTTGAATTTATTCAATAAAAAAACCGGCGGAACCGCCGGTTTTTAAGGGGTGCAGGAGCTGCTTTCTTTTATGAACAGAAGCTGCTCGGCGGCCTTTTGGCAGCCTTCGATCGGAAGCTTTCGCTCAAATGAAGCTTCAAAGATATCCTGAATGGCTGCTGCCAGCTTGTCGGCACGGTCTTCACTGTAGACGGCCTGAACGATATCGACGGCTTCTGTCTCATAAAAATCTTCTCCATATTTAAACGGATCCCACTTGGCAATGATTTTCATCATTTCCATGACCGCTTGGCTTTCTTCCATTTTCATCACCGCTTATAATAAAGTTTGCAATTCTATTTTATCATAGATACGCTGTGCAAAATAATGATACTACAGGAGTGACATACATGAACTTTGATCTTCGAGAAAACCGTCTTGGCACACAATCGGTGAAATGGGACAAGGCGGAAGCGTTATTCGGCGTATCGGATGCGCTTCCGATGTGGGTTGCCGATATGGATTTCCGCGCTCCCGAAGCGGTCACTGACGCCTTAAAAGCCCGCCTTGACCACGGCATATTCGGTTATACGTCTCCTGACGAAAACACAAGAGAAGCCGTCGCTTCATGGCTTGAGACGCGGCACGGCTACCGGCCCGATCCCGCAAGCATAGCGTTCAGTCCCGGTGTTGTCACGGCAATCAGCATGGCCGTACAAGCCTTTACCGAACCGGGCGATCCGGTGTTGATTCAATCACCGGTGTATACGCCTTTTTATCAGATGATCAAGGAAAACAAACGGCAGGTTTTACATAACCCGTTACGGGAAGAAAACGGCGTCTACTGTATGGATTTTGAGGATCTTGAGAAAAAGCTGAACGATTCTGAGGTCAAGCTGATGATTCTTTGTAATCCCCACAATCCGTCCGGCAGAGCGTGGAGCCGGGATGAGCTTATGAAGCTCGGATCGCTGTGCGCCGCCCATAACGTCACCGTCGTTTCTGACGAGATACATTCCGACTTGATGCTGTACGGAAAGCCGCATACGCCTTTCGCTTCTCTGTCTGAGGAGTTTGCGCGGATTTCCGTTACTTGTGTCGCGCCGAGCAAGACGTTTAATATTGCCGGCATTCAGGCATCCGCCATTATCATTCCCGATCGGTATAAGCGGGCAAAATTCTCCGCCGCATTGCATCAGAACGGAATTTCCAGCCTCAACACATTTGCGGTTGCAGCAATCGAAGCGGCTTATACAAAGGGAGGCCCTTGGCTTGACGCGCTGATTCCTTACATTGAAGGGAATATGAAATTGGCTGAGGACTTTTTAAGAAAAGAATTGCCGAAAGTCCGCATGATGAAGCCTGACGCTTCCTATTTGATCTGGATGGATTTCAGCGAATACGGATTTTCAGATGCCGAGCTCAAAGAAAGAATGCTCAAAAAAGGGAAAATCATATTAGAGCCGGGAACAAAATACGGACCGGGCGGCGAAGGATTTATGAGACTTAATGTCGGCTGTTCAGCCGCCGCCGTAAAAGAAGGGCTTGAGAGAATGAAAGCAGCGCTCGCTTAGCAGCGGAAAGAACGCCTTTATCAGATGAGATAAGGGCGTTCGCTTTAGAGAAATATATACTTTTTTTTCCGGTAAAGATGTTATAATAGATTCATATTTACATAGGAAAGGATTTCGCATAAATGGAGATTGTAAAGGATTACCTGCTTCACTTCTCTTTTATTTTATTCCCTATTTTTCTTTATCAAGTCTTCTGGCTCAGCAAGCCCGATTTGCTTGTGCCGAGAGCGAACCGCCTGCTGGTCGCCGTATTTGCAGTGTCATCTTCCTTATTATGTACGGCTTTTCCCATCCAGGAGCTTCATTCCGTCCGTTACGGTTTGCAGCTGATTCCCATTATCGTCTGCCTGCTTTATTCCGGTACCGCCGCAGGACTTGCCGCAGGGGCGGCATCCGTTTTTTTTCAGCTCATATGGTTTGAACCTTCCGCTCTTTTTTTCTTATCCTTAATTCCTTTTTTAATCATCATCCCTATCCAGCTCCAAACGAAATGGCCTTTTTTTTCAAAGCGGAAGAAACTGCTTTTCGCTCTTCTCATCGGCTGCACTGAAACCGCCTTATTAACCGCATCTGTCTTCATCTATTCCGCGACCAATATTTTCAATTTTCAAAATCTATCTTCCGTTTATTATGAGGCGGCAGTATCTGTTTTTTTTCAAGTCAGCGCCCTTTTGCTGTGCATTTATTTGATTGAGATCATTGATGAGAATGCGTCCATGCGGGCAAGGCTGATTCACTCAGAAAAAATGGCCGTCGTCAGCGAGCTTGCGGCAAGCGTCGCCCATGAAGTCCGCAATCCGCTTACGGTCGTCAGAGGTTTTGTGCAGCTGCTGTTCAGCGGCGAGCAGCTTCAGGACAAATCCCACTCCGGATATCAGAAACTTGTGCTGTCCGAACTCGACCGGGCTCAGACGATCATTACGAATTATCTCGATATGGCGAAGCAGGATGACTATGAAAAAGAAAAGTTTGATATTTCTCTGCTCGTAAAGGAAACAGGTTCCTTAATGGAGTCTTATGCCAATTTTAAATCGGTGACCGTTACGGTTCGAAGCGAGCCTGATTTATATGTGTTCGGCGATGTAAAAAAACTGAAACAGGCCTTCATTAATCTGATTAAAAACAGTATTGAAGCCGTGCCCTCTGAAAACGGCCGAATCGAGGTCTCCGTCCAAAAACAGGAAGAGATGATTCTCATTCAGATTACGGATAACGGAATCGGCATGTCCGATGAAGAACTGCAGAAACTCGGCAAGCCGTATTATACGCTGAAAACGAACGGCACCGGGCTCGGGCTTACCGTGACATTCTCGATTATTCAGCATCATGAAGGCTCCGTCTGTTTCACCAGCGGCGAGCACTCGGGCACAACGGCCTCAGTCAGGCTTCCGGCAGCTGTTCACTAGCCAACCGCGTTGATCTTTTATAGAATAACTAGAGAGAGGTGAACGCTATGAATACGTTTGAAATCGGCACAATCGTAAAAGGGTTTTATAAAACAGGAGCATACATAGGGGAAGTGACAGACGTCAGGCCCAATCACTATTTAGTGAAAATTAAAGCCGTTCTGACGCATCCCGCTCAAGGAGATCTTCATCATCCGAAGCAGGCGGATGTTCCGTTTTTTCATGAAAGAAGAGCGCTTGCATTCGGGGAACAGACAAACATACCGCATCAGATGGTCAAACCGTTTGATGGCGAGGTGCCTGATTATACGGCTTCCTTACAAGCGGCGTCTGCCCGGCTGAAAGATCAGCTTACAGCGGACGGCTCAGAATGGGCGGAACGTTCGCTCGACAACTTGGCCGCGTTAGAGCGTGACTATTTTAAAAGAACTTGACCCAGTCGGCATGATTGGGTTTTTTTATGTGGCCCGGCGAAACAGTTCAGTCAGATCGACGCGATCACCGATCGTCGGAGGTTTCGGTTTTTCAAGATATTGTTTATCCCGCTCGACAAGCTTGAATAATTTGTATGTCGTCCGCGCATCATCCAGCGCTTTATGATGCGTGCCCGTCCCTTTATCGCCATACTCTTCTGCCGCTTTCCAAAGGCCGGTCAATGTTCTGTCGCCGAAGAAATTTTTGTATTCAAGGGACAGATCCCGAAGTTCTCCTTTGAACGGAAAAGGGATGTGGTTAAACATGCAATTTTGCTTTAACACTTTCATATCCATATTGCCCCAGGTGACGATCGTGCAGTTTTTATCAGGATCAAGCTCATTTAATTTGCGGATGAATTCATTAAACGTGATTCCGCCGTCCACGTCTTTTTGGGTGATGTTCAGAAAGGTTTTGCATCGTTTCGTCAGCTTCGGAAATTTTTTCGGTTTGATATAACTCGAAAACGTTTCAGTCACTTCATCATTCACTGTCTTGACAATCCCCGCTTCAATAATCTCGGGAAAGAAATTTTGCGGGCTGTATTTTCCGTCAGGCATTGTAAATTCAAAATCAATAATGAGCAGACTGCGCTGATCCACTTTTTTTACACCTGCCTTTCCTCCGATCAAAAATGATATTTTATGATAGTATATCAGTTTCCCCTCTGAAACTTTCTTCATTTTCTAAAAATAATGAATTTTCCTATATCCGCATCGAAAATACAAATACCGGATTCATTCCTATATACTAATGATTAGATACACGAAAAGTAAAGAAGGTGATGTTATTTCTGTCCGTAAGAAGAACTTCGTCGTCATTTGGATTACAAATTTCTTTATTTCCGCCAGCATGACCATGATTGTTCCGTTTCTTTCGTTATATATCGAAACGATCAGCCCCCATTCGGGCGGGTATGTGCAGAGATGGAGCGGGTATGTGTTCGGCGTCACGTTTTTAATGGCGTTTGTGATTTCCCCGTTTTGGGGCAGATTCGGCGATAAGCGCGGCTACAAAAAAATTCTCTTGATTACAGGAACCGGCATTGCCGTCAGCATTTTATTGATGGGGTTTGTGACATCCGTTTATCAGCTGTTTGTCCTGCGGCTGCTTATGGGTCTAGTAACAGGCTTTGTTCCGACATCGCTTGCCATGATTTCGGCGCAGACGCCGAAAGAGACTGCCGGGAAGACGCTCGGCACGCTGCAGATGGGTCAGGTGTCAGGCACTTTATTCGGACCGATGCTGGGCGGGCTGCTCGCTGACAGCTTCGGGTTTACGTACACGTTTTTTATTACGTCTTTTGTTATTTTCGCATCCGTGCTTCTCGTTTTATTTCAGGTGAATGAGCAGCCGCTCGGCGAGAAACAAAACAAGCGGAAAACCTATTCCAGAAAACAGGTGCTCTCTTATATTTTTCACCAGCCCGCGCTTTGGGCGATGATGGTGCTTACCATGATCGTGCAGACCGGCAATTTCAGTATTCAGCCGCTGCTCGCTTTATATGTCAATGAGCTGCACGGACCTGTTAATTTAGCTTTTTTCTCCGGAATGGCGTTTTCAGCGACCGGACTCGGAAGCTTACTGCTTGCCCGGAAATGGGGGGACTTCGGCGACCGCTTCGGCCACAGCCGGATCTTAATCGTGCTTTTGATTGCCTCAGCGGTGTTTTTCATTCCGCAGGCGCTCGCCTCCTCCCTCTCCATTCTGTTAGTCTTCAGATTTCTGTTCGGCATGGTCATGGGCGGCACGCTCCCCTGCATTACGGCCGCAATCCGCGTCAGGGCGCCGGGCAGCATCCAGGGAGAGGTGCTCGGCTATAACGTCAGCTTTCGTTTTCTCGGAAATGTGCTCGGCCCTCTGCTCGGAGGTGCGGTCTCAAGCGGTTTTTCCATTTCGGCTGCTTTCTACGTCACCGCCTTTCTCTTTTTAATAGGCGCGGGGCTCTTATGGATGGCGGGACATCTGCACAAGGATACAGCGTCAAATGCGGGCTGACCGGCAGCGATCACGATTTCTTCTAAATTTAACCTTCTCGTATTCTTAAAAGAATGATACGATATGGCTAGAAATCAGGAGAAAAGAGAGTGACCATGGTACGTAAAATAATCGGATGGATTTTGCTGCTCGGCATTATCCCGTTGTGTGCATTTACAGTTATTGCTTCCGGCAAAGAGGTAAAACAAATCAAGCCTTTTGATCAGGTGCTCGATAAACATATTGATTTAAAAGCGATCAACCTGGTTCAAAACAGTTACATGTATGACAGGGACGGAAGCCTTGTTTCTGAGATTGTCAGCGATCATGAGAACCGCGTGATCGTGCCCTTTAATAAAATACCGAATGAGGTAAAACAACTGTTTTTAACCTCTGAAGACCGTCATTTTTATGAGCATAAAGGGTTTGACTTTATGGGGATGGTCAGGGCGGCCGCCTCCAATTTCAAAGATCATAAAATTGATCAGGGCGCCAGCACCATCACCCAGCAGCTGGCAAGGAATGTGTATTTAAGCCATGAACGCACCTTCAGCCGAAAACTGACGGAGCTGGCCTATTCCTATCAGCTTGAGAAAAAATACAGCAAAGATGAGATTTTAGAAGGCTACTTAAATACGATTTATTTTAATAACGGCGTATACGGTGTCGGTTCGGCGGCACAATTTTATTTCAGCAAGCCGCTGAAATCTCTCACTTTGGGAGAAATGGCCTTTATCTGCGCCATCCCTAATAACCCTACATTATATGATCCTCTCAAGCATTTTGATTATACGAAAAAGCGACAAGTCAGATTGCTTAACGGATTAAAAAAAGCAGGCGTTATATCCGGGAAACAGCTGAAAAAAGCCGAAAAGGAAAAGATCAAGCTTGATATAAACGAAAAAACAAATAAATATCCTGACTATGTTTCCTATGTAAATGATGAATTCACACAGCTTGTTTCATCATCCGAAGGCTATGACAAACGTCTTGAAAAAGCTTCCGGAAAGGCGAAACAAAAAATACAGAGTGAGCTTTCAGACAGAGTCAGCACATTGTTAAAAGACGGCGTGAAGATTTATACGGCGCTGAATCCGTATATGCAAAACCAGGTCGTCGCCCAAGTGAATCAAAATCTGCCGTATGCAGGTGTCCAAGGCGGAGCGGCCGTGATTAATCATCAGACACATCAGATTATCGCGCTTTCAGGCGGGAAAGATTATCATAAATATGATTTCAACCGTGCCTATCAGGCATACAGACAGCCCGGTTCATCCATTAAGCCGCTGCTTGATTACGGACCTTACATTGAAAAGACCAGCGCAACGCCACACAGCAAGATTGACGCAAGCAAATTCTGCAGTGCGGATTACTGTCCGCAAAACTACAATAACCGCACGTACGGTACGGTCACGCTGGAAACGGCGTTTAAATACTCGTACAACACACCAGCCATCAGAATCATGGACCGCGTCGGCGTCAATAAGGCGTTCAGCTACCTTGAACCGTTTCATTTCGCGAAGCTGGTCAGCGCGGATTACCGTCTGCCTGCGGCGCTTGGCGGTTTTACAAACGGCATGACGCCGCTTGAAATGACCAATGCGTACACCACGTTCGGCAACAACGGCGTTTATACGCCGAGTCACGCGATTACAAAAGTGACTGATTTAAAAGGAAAAACGATATTAAAATGGAAAGATGAGCCGACGCAGGTATTCAGCGTGCGGACCAACATGCAGATCAAAGAAATGATGAAAGCCGTCGTCAAGAGCGGTACAGGAAAGAAAGCGAACTTTAAAGCTCCGTACGTCGGCGGAAAATCAGGAACGTCAAATGACTATCACGATATGTGGTTTGTCGGCCTGACGGACGCTTATACGATGGGGGTATGGGTCGGCAAGGATACACCGTCAAGCGTCGAATACCTTCATGACGCAAGCCCTCAGCTTTCGATCTGGAAAAACACGCTGCAGGCAGCTTATTAAAGATAACGGAGGGGATCCGCTTTGAAACCAGCTCAGCTTCCGGACCGCGTACTTTTGTTTGACGGCGTCTGCAACTTATGCAGCGGCGCCGTTCAATTCATCATTAAACGCGATCCGGCCGGCAAAATCTCATTTGCATCATTGCAATCAGATACCGCCCGGGAGCTTTTGGCATCAGAAGGACTTCCGACAGAACAATTTGACAGCATGATTTTTATCGAAAACGGGCGGATATACAAAAAATCCGCAGCCGTGTTAAAGGTTTCCCGTCATCTCCGCGGAGCCTGGCGGCTGTCAGCGGTTTTTTTCGCAGTGCCCCGCCCCCTCAGGGACAGAGCCTATTCTTTCATCGCCCGGCGCCGTTACAAATGGTTCGGAAAAAGGGAAGCATGCATGCTCCCCTCCCCTGAGATCAAAAACAGATTTCTGTCTTAACAAAAATGGCTAGCTTACACAGGTAAGCTAGCCATTATGCTATTATAAAGCTTGATAAAGATGTACAAAATACCGATAACAAAAGTAAACCAAAACAGAATCTCAAGCAATATAAAACCGATCAGCGAAACGATCGAGAGTGTCGAATAGATTCTGTACACCATGAAAATCAAATAAACGAGCGTAACAACGGCAAATAACGCCGCAATCCAAAAACCATTCTGCACGAGCGCAAAGGAAAGAATTCCTCCGCCTACATAAATTAAAGAGCCTAATCTGATTTTTTTCAGATTGTCCCCTTCAGGGTCATTTGTGAAAAACAAAAGAGACAGCTCTGTCACTGTGTTTGCAATCAGCTTCAAAGCCGAAAAGAGCATAAAATACACAAGGGCGAACGCTGCAAAAAGCGCCAGTCTGATCCCTTTCTCAGAGAAATAATCCAGCATCCCCTGATACATGCCGAGCGTCTGAAGTATCTTCATGACATAAAGCGAGGTAGAAATGGATAATGACGAACTAAAAAGCAGAATCGCAACGAGCGGAAAATAACCCGTCCAATAAGTATTTTTCATATAAAAAGTCCCTTTCTGTAATCTACCTCACTTATTATGGAGGACTTAAAACACATTGACAAGATAAAAAATACCATTTTTCCTCACTTTTACGAAATAAGGGCCTGATCTTCACAAACCGGCTTTTTCGGAGTAAAGTAGAACGCGGGAATGATAAACGTAAGGAAGGCTGTTATGAAAAAAACATTAAAATTGCAAACCCGATTAACGATATTCGTCTGTATTGTCGTCCTTATCGCACTTTGTATCACCTTTTTCACGATCAGCGTCCAAACAGCAGACCGCGTGAAAGAAGAAGAACGGACGACCGCGCTGCGCACCGCAAAGCTGGTCGCGGAAACACCGAGTGTCGCGCGGGCATTGCAAACAAGAAAAGGGCTGAAAGAGCTCCGGGATTATACATTAGACGTCCAGCATACGACAGGAACCGAATTTGTCGTGGTGATGGATATGAACAGCATCCGCCTCACCCACCCCGACGCAAATAAAATCGGGAAGAAATTCACCGGCGGAGATGAACAGCCGGCGATGCACGGGCATATCAAAACGAGCACATCAGCGGGAACTCTCGGAAAATCCATGAGAGCCTTCGTACCGATCTATGGAAAAGATAAAAAACAAGTGGGCGTCGTTTCGGTCGGAATTTCGCTTAACAAAATACAGGATGTCGTCAGCCACAGTTTGAGACCGCTTTATTTCATCATCTGCGTAAGTATTTTTGTCGGCGTCATCGGAGCCGTCATTGTCGCCCGCACCGTCAAAAACATTATGTACGGTCTTGAGCCTTATGAAATCGCCACCCTCCTGGAAGAGCGGAGCGCCATGCTCGAATCAACGAAGGAAGGCATCCTGGCGGTTGACGCGCGTGGAAAAATCAAGCTTGCCAATGCGGAAGCGAAACGGCTTTTTATTAAAATGGGTATTCCGACTAATCCGGTCGATCAAGATGTGAACGATATTCTCCCGAAAAGCCGGCTGAAACAAGTGATTGAAACGAAAAAACCGCTTCAGGACAGGGATATCCGCATTAACGGGCTTGAGCTGGTCTTTAATGAGGTTCCGATTCATCTGAAAGGACAAACCGTCGGAGCGATCGCCACTTTCAGGGACAAAACGGAGGTCAAACATTTAGCAGAACAGCTGTCCGGTGTTAAAATGTATGCAAACGCATTAAGAGCCCAGTCTCATGAATTCATGAATAAGCTTCATGTTATTTTAGGGCTTGTCCAGTTAAAAGAATACGATGATCTCGGCACTTACATTAAAGACATTGCCATTCAGCAGAAGACGGAAACAAGCGAGATTATAAGTGATGTCAAAAGTCCGGTTCTCGCAGGGTTTCTTCTAGGAAAACAAAGCTACATACGCGAACAGGGCGCTGATCTGGACATTCAGCTCGGCAGCCTGATCCCGAATGCGGCGGATCCGGCCGCCATCCATGAGCTCATTACGATTATCGGAAACCTGTTAAACAACGCGCTCGACGCGGTGGCGCAGATGCCGAAAAAAAACATTACGTGCTCGATGCGGTTTCAGGATCGCCAGCTTGATATAGAGATTACGGACACGGGAGCCGGAATGTCTGCGGCAGACCAAGCCCGTATTTTTGAACAAGGTTATTCCACGAAAGGGACAAACCGGGGGTTCGGCCTCTATTTCACCCAGCAGGCAACAGAAAATTTAAAAGGCCATATGATTGTGACAAGTGAAAAGAATGAAGGAACGACTTTCAGTCTTCGCATTCCGTATGAACCGAAGGAGGAAAATGATGATTAATGTACTCATAGTTGAAGACGACCCCATGGTGGGTGAATTAAATAAACGCTATCTCAGCCAGATTGAAGGATTTCAGCTGAAAGGGATCGCATCATCCTTTCAAAGCGCGCTGCACGTGCTGAGCGAGCATCATATCGATCTCATCCTTCTTGACATTTACATGCCGGGAAAAAACGGGCTTGAGCTTTTAACGGAAATCCGCAAACAAAATGAATCGGTTGATGTCATCGTCATTTCGGCCGCAAGCGAGCTGGACGTCATCAAAAAAACGCTTCGGTACGGCGCCGTCGATTATCTAATCAAACCATTTGAATTTGACCGCTTTCAAACCGCTCTTTCCGACTACAGACGCAAGCAGAAAGTTTATCAATCACACAGAAGCATGACACAGAAAGAATTGGATGCCGAGCTTTTTCAAAAGAAAGAAGCGGCGGAAAAGGTTCACCTTCCGAAGGGATTGACAAAAAGCACGCTTAAACTCATCTGGGCGAGCATTGAGTCTTTCGGTGACGGCTCTTTTACCACAGAAGATCTCGCCAAGCATACTGAAATCTCGCAAGTCTCCATCCGGAAATACCTTAAATTTCTGGAAGACATACAAGTGCTGAATGTAGAGATGGCGTACGGCACGATCGGCAGACCCGTCTTCCAATATCATATCAACACCGGCAATGTCAGCAGCATCAAACAATATTTATAATGTCAAAAAGCGCCGTTCCGCTGTGAACGGTGCTTTTTTACTGTCATATCCCGTGACAAAAGGCTTGAGATTCCTTTTTTGTATGCTATATAAGGATAATGACCTGGCTGATCCTCCTCTGTTTTATCCAGATGAGGAAGCCGATTCATAAAATTGATATTTTTTAAAAAATAAGCAAATTTCTATTTATTTATGGCGGGTAAAATGATAAATTATGATTGGTTAGCAGCTCTTTTCAGATAAGTCATAAGTCCCGAACACGGAAGAGACAGCCGCTCAAGGCGGGAAAAAGAGAGACGTCTCATCATTATTATCAGAAAGTTTTTTCGATTCTGCATCCGGTACGGGGACTCAGTCTGAATTGAACGGCACAGCCATATTTTACAGGGGGGTTATATCTTTGAAAAAACGCAAAATCGGAATGGCGATGGCGCTCATCGCGGCGGCCGGAACCATATTAAGCGCATGCGGTTCAAGTGACAAAGCAAACGGCTCCGGCAGCAAAAACTTTACCGTCGGCATGGTAACGGACATCGGCGGTGTCGATGACAAATCATTTAACCAGTCCGCCTGGGAAGGTATTCAGGCATTCGGAAAAGACAACGGGCTTACAAAAGGCAAAAGCGGTTTTGACTATCTTCAATCAAAATCAGATGCAGATTATACAACGAACTTAAATAAATTAGCGCGGGAACACTTTGACCTGATTTACGGCGTCGGGTATCTGATGCAGGATTCCATCAGCGAAATCGCCGATCAGCGCAAAGACACCAATTTTGCGATCATTGACGCCGTTGTCAAAAAAGACAACGTGGCGAGCCTTACATTTAAAGAGCAGGAAGGTTCATTCCTCGTAGGAGCGGCCGCTGCGCTATCGAGCAAAACGGGAAAAGTCGGATTCGTGGGCGGAATGGAGTCTGAATTGATCAAAAAATTCGAAATCGGCTTCCGCGCGGGTGTACAAGCCGCAAATCCAAAAGCGACCGTCGAAGTGAAATATGCGGGCGGATTTGACAAAGCCGATGTCGGCAAGGCGACGGCTGAAAGCATGTACAAATCAGGCGTTGACGTCATTTATCACGCGGCCGGCGCAACGGGAACGGGCGTCTTCACAGAAGC
Source organism: Bacillus sp. FSL K6-2865 (assembly GCF_040311405.1). Lineage (NCBI taxonomy): Bacteria > Bacillati > Bacillota > Bacilli > Caryophanales > Bacillaceae > Bacillus > Bacillus sp. FSL K6-2865. The sequence continues at coordinate 3,172,012 of NZ_CP152036.1, forward strand.
GAAAAATCTAAAAAAAGAAGATCCGAAGCGGAACGTATGGGTTATCGGTGTTGATAAAGACCAGTACGCGGAAGGTCAAGTCAAAGGCACAAAAGACAATGTCACTCTCACATCAATGGTCAAAAAAGTGGATACGGCCGTGGAGGACTTAACGAAAAAAGCGAGTGACGGCAAATTCCCGGGCGGCAAAACATTAACATACGGTTTGGCGCAAGATGCAGTCGGCATCTCGGATCACAAGGAGAACCTTTCTGACGATGTCATTAAAGCAACAGACGATTGGAAGAAGAAAATCGCGGACGGACTCGAGATCCCTTCAACTGAAAAAGAATTGAAATCCTTCAAGGCTGAGTAAGAACCAGGGGATAAGGAGACTTCCGTGCTTATCCCCTCTCTTTTATGAAAAGAGCGGTGAAGGAAAAGCTGCATCTCTTGCAGCTTTTCTTTTGCCAAGCTCTTTCTCATCAAAGTATCTCTGAAAAGGAGCGTCAAATCGGTGGATTATATCATTGAAATGCTTAATATACGCAAGGAGTTTTCCGGAATCGTCGCCAATGATGACGTCACGCTTCAAGTAAAAAAAGGCGAAATACACGCCCTTCTCGGTGAAAACGGCGCCGGAAAATCGACACTCATGAACGTTTTATTCGGCCTGTATCAGCCGGAAAAAGGCGAGATCCGGGTGCGGGGCGAACGCGTTCACATCAACAGCCCGAACAAAGCCAACGATCTCGGCATCGGGATGGTGCACCAGCATTTTATGCTTGTGGATACCTTTACCGTCTCAGAAAATATCATTCTCGGAAAAGAGCCGAAAACTTTCGGCCGAATTGACAGACAGCGCGCCGCCCGGGACGTGCGCGATATTTCCGACCGTTACGGCCTGCACATTGATCCTGAAGCCAAAGTTGCCGATATTTCCGTCGGTATGCAGCAGCGGGCGGAAATATTAAAGACCCTCTACCGGGGCGCCGACATTCTCATTTTTGACGAGCCGACCGCGGTGCTGACCCCGCACGAAATTCAAGAACTGATTCAGATTATGAAAAATCTTGTCAATGAAGGAAAATCAATTATCCTCATCACCCACAAATTAAAAGAGATTATGGAAGTCTGCGACCGTGTCACCATCATCCGGAAAGGAAAAGGCATTACAACACTCGAGGTCGCACATACGGATCAAGATGAACTGGCAAGCCTTATGGTCGGACGCGAAGTGTCATTCAAGACGGATAAACAAGCGGCCGATCCGAAACAAGAAGTGCTTTCACTTTCTGATGTAACGGTTAAAGACGCGCGCGGCGTTGAGGCGGTCAAACAGCTCTCCCTCTCAGTCAGAGCCGGTGAAATCGTCGGCATTGCGGGCGTTGACGGAAACGGCCAGTCTGAATTAATTGAAGCCATTACAGGTCTCAGAAAAACGAATGCCGGCACGATCACGTTAAACGGCAAACAGCTGCAAAACATGCCGCCCAGGAAAGTCACTGAAGCCGGCATCGGGCATATTCCGCAGGACAGGCATAAACACGGGCTCGTCCTTGATTTTCCGATCGGAGAAAATATCGTGCTGCAAAGTTATTACCAAAAGCCCTACTCTTCTTTCGGCATATTAAATAAACACACGATTTATGACAAAGCGCGAAGCCTGATTGAAGAATACGACGTCAGAACACCTGATGAATATACGCCTGCGCGCGCTCTCTCCGGGGGGAATCAGCAAAAGGCCATTATCGGCCGGGAAGTGGACAGAAATCCGGATCTTTTAATTGCGGCCCAGCCGACGCGGGGACTCGATGTCGGTGCGATTGAATTCGTCCATAAAAAGATCATTGAGCAGCGTGACGCCGGTAAAGCGGTGCTTCTGTTATCTTTTGAACTTGATGAAATAATGAATCTCAGCGATCGCATCGCCGTCATCTTTGAAGGCAGCATCATCGCAAACATCAATCCGCTTGAAACAAACGAGCAGGAGCTCGGACTTTTAATGGCGGGAAGTAAGCAAATGGAGGCGGGGAAAACACATGATTAATCGACTTTCTCATCTGGCTGTGCCGCTGATTGCGATCATCCTTGGGTTAGCTGCGGGTGCGGTCATCATGCTCGCCAGCGGCTACAATGTCGTAAGCGGGTATTCGGCTCTTTGGAGCGGCATTTTCGGAGAAGTGTATTACATCGGGGAATCGATCCGCCAGATTACGCCATATATTTTGTCCGGATTGGCCGTGGCATTCGCATTTCGGACCGGCCTGTTTAATATCGGGGTTGAAGGACAGCTCCTTGTCGGCTGGACCGCCGCGGTGTGGGTCGGCGCTTCCTTTGACGCCCCCGCTTACATCCACCTTCCGCTTTCGTTATTGGCGGCTGCGGTTGCGGGCGGCATTTGGGGCCTGATTCCCGGATTTTTAAAAGCCCGTTTTTTTGTCCACGAAGTGATTGTCACGATCATGATGAATTATATCGCTCTTCATTTAACCAATTATCTCATTTCCGATGTCATGACGGACCACCGGGACAAAACAGACAAAATTCATGAAAGCGCGTCGCTCCGCTCACCGTTTTTAGAGCAGCTGACAGATTACTCCCGCCTTCACTGGGGCATTCTGATCGCTCTGTTTGCGGCAGTCCTCATGTGGTTTATCATTCATAAAACAAAAAGCGGATTTGAATTCCGGGCTGTCGGCTTTAACCAGCACGCCGCACAATACGCCGGAATGAGCGTCAGAAAAAATATGATGTACGCCATGATGATTTCCGGCGCCTTCGCGGGGCTTGCCGGCGCGATGGAAGGACTCGGAACCTTTCAATACGCGGCGGTTAAGGGCGCCTTTACCGGCGTCGGCTTCGACGGCATTGCGGTTGCGCTTCTCGGCGGCAGCACGGCAATCGGCGTTGTTCTGGCGGCATGTCTTCTCGGCGGCCTTAAAGTCGGGGCATTAAATATGCCGATTGAATCCGGGGTGCCTTCTGAAGTCGTTGACATCGTCATCGCCATTATTATTTTGTTTGTGGCATCAAGCTACGCCATCCGTCTCATCCTTGATAAATTGAAGAAAAAGGGGGCGAAGTAAGTGGACTTCCTGCAGATTTTATCCATTATTGTCCCGGCAACACTCGTATATGCGGCTCCGCTTATTTTAACCGCTCTCGGCGGCGTGTTTTCTGAAAGATCGGGGGTTGTCAACATCGGTCTTGAAGGACTGATGATTATCGGCGCCTTTACAAGCGTCATGTTCAACTTATTTTTCGGACGCGAGCTTGGCGCCGCCGCTCCGTGGCTCGCCTTGGCTGCGGCTATGATTGCCGGCGGACTGTTCTCACTGATCCACGCGGCCGCCGCGGTTTCTTTCCGCGCCGATCAGACGGTAACCGGTGTGGCGATCAATATGCTCGCGTTAGGAGCGACACTGTTTATCGTCAAGCTGATCTACGGAAAGGCGCAGACTGATAAAATCCCGGAGCCCTTTTACAAAACGAACATTCCCGGGTTAAGCGATATTCCGGTTTTAGGAAAGATTTTCTTTTCCGACGTATATTATACGTCGATTTTAGCCATCGTACTGGCCTTTGTTTCCTGGTTTATTTTATTCAAAACGCCGTTCGGCCTCCGCATCCGTTCTGTCGGGGAACATCCGATGGCGGCCGATACGATGGGAATCAACGTGTTCGGCATGCGCTATATCGGCGTCATGATCAGCGGGCTGTTCGGCGGGCTCGGCGGCGGTGTATATGCTTCCACGATCGCGCTTGATTTCACGCACTCCACCATTTCCGGGCAAGGCTTTATCGCTCTCGCCGCGCTGGTTTTCGGCAAATGGCATCCGATCGGCGCGCTCGGGGCTGCGCTGTTCTTCGGGTTTGCACAGAGTTTGAGCATTATCGGCTCGCTTTTGCCCCTGTTCAAAGACATTCCGAATGTATACATGCTGATGGCTCCTTACATTCTGACCATTCTCGCGCTTGCCGGCTTCATCGGCCGCGCGGATGCGCCTAAAGCCAACGGCATCCCTTACATTAAAGGAAAACGCTGATTGCCACAAAAAAAAGAGTTCCGCACCCTGGTGCCGGAACTCTTTTCATCTATATACGATTCTGATATACTCACGCGGCTGAAACGGTGTTTGCATTGATTCAGCCGCACTCAGCTTGTCTTCTGCGTATTCCGCACCGAGAAAAAAACGCTCCCAATTATCTGCCTCCGTCTGCTGCCGCGTTTTGCAGAAATCGTCCGCTATGAATGTTCCTGCAATAATAGAACAAAATATTCCAATACAGGCCGCCGCCTTTCTCTTCATCTGACCAGCTCCTTTTTTAAAAGCTTGATCTGAAAGATAAATGTATATACAAAGATCAGGATATTTGATAAATTTATTTTGGGTTCAAAAGACCACAAAAACACAGAGAGGAATACATTATGCCGTAGCAGGGTAAAAAAAAGTGCGATATAATTTGTACTGGGTCCTATGACCGTGAATTGATTAATTCACTCTTACATAAAGCAGTTGCTTGATGAAAAAACAAGCAAAGGAGGTCTTCTGTTGCAGCTGTTACATTTCGCGATTTTGGCGCCTTTTTTATTTGCATTTATCGTTCCCTTTCTTTATAAACGGGTAAAACAAGTCCATACAGGCTGGTTTGTGCTGATAGTGCCCGTTGTGCTGTTTGTTTACTTTATCAGCAAGCTCCCTGTCACAATGGCTGGGGAAACCGTCCGATATGCGGCCGAATGGATTCCGTCCCTCGGTATTAACTATACCGTTTATCTTGACGGACTCGGGCTGTTATTCGCTTTATTGATTACGGGCATCGGCTCTTTGGTGACGCTTTACAGTATTTTTTACTTATCGAAGGACAAAGAAAAGCTCGGCCCCTTTTATGTGTACCTGCTGATGTTTATGGGCGCGATGCTCGGCGTTGTGCTCGTCGATAACGTTATCGTGCTTTATATGTTCTGGGAGCTGACAAGCCTGTCATCCTTCTTATTAATCGGGTATTGGCATAAGCGGAAGAAATCACGCTACGGTGCGGAAAAGTCACTGCTGATTACCGTCGGCGGCGGGCTGTGCATGCTCGGCGGCTTTATCCTGCTGTATCTGATGACGGATTCTTTCAGTATCAGGGAAATGGTCAACCAGGTGCATATTATCGCAGGCCATCCGTTCTTTATTCCGGCGATGGTTCTCCTGTTATTGGGAGCCTTTACGAAATCAGCGCAGTTTCCGTTTTATATCTGGCTGCCTGATGCCATGGAGGCGCCGACTCCTGTCAGCGCCTATCTGCACTCGGCTACAATGGTGAAAGCGGGAATTTATGTGATTGCCAGATTCAGTCCGGTTTTTGCATTTTCACCCGTCTGGTTTTGGACGGTTGCCTCAGTCGGTCTGATCACGATGGTATGGGCTTCCTTTAATGCGATGAAACAAACCGATTTAAAAGCGATTCTGGCATTTTCCACAGTCAGCCAGCTCGGTATGATTGTATCGATGCTCGGCGCAGGAGCCGCCGCGCTTCATTACCAGCATTCAGAGTATTTTACGGCGGCTGTCACCGCGGCTGTGTTTCACTTAATTAACCATGCTACTTTTAAAGGAAGTTTATTTATGGCGGTCGGCATTATCGACCATGAAACGGGAACACGGGACATCCGCAGGCTCGGCGGACTGATGGCGCTTATGCCGGTAACGTTCACCGTTTCACTGATCGGAACGTTTTCCATGGCGGGCCTCCCTCCGTTTAACGGCTTTTTAAGTAAAGAAATGTTCTTTACAAGTATGCTGCGGATTGCTCATGCAGATATTTTCAGCCTGGATACGTGGGGCGTGCTGTTCCCCGTTCTCGCATGGATCGGGAGCGCCTTCACTTTCATCTACAGCATGAAGCTGTTTTTCAGAACGTTCAGCGGCGCGCGCAAACCTGATCAGCTTGAAAAGACGCCGCATGAAGCACCGCTCGGCATGCTGATTTCGCCGGTGATTCTTGCCGCTTGCGCCGTCAGTCTGTTTTTTGCACCGAACGTTTTGTCTTACAGCCTGATTGAACCGGCGATGAACTCCATTTATCCGGCTCTGTTAACCGGCGGAGATACATTCCATGTCCATATTTCCCAGTGGCACGGGGTGACGGCTGAGGTAATGATGACCCTCGGCATCATCATTGTCGGCACGATCGGTTACGTAACGCTGTCTAAATGGGAGCGGTTGTACGGTCTGTTTCCGAAAAAACTGACGCTGAACAAGCTTTACGATGCGGTGACGGGCAGTATGGAAAAAAGATCTTACCAGCTGACGTCATCTTATATGACCGGATTTTTGCGGGATTATCTGCTGTATATCTTTGCGGCGTTTATCATTCTCATCGGGGCGGCGTTCGTCACAAAAGGCGGCTTTTCCATGACAGCGAAAGGCATGGCTGAAATCGGCCTTTATGAAATCGTGCTGTCCCTCGTTATGGTGAGCGCAACGATTGCGACTGTGTTCGCCAAATCGCGGCTGACGGCCATTATCTCACTCGGTGTTGTCGGGTACACACTCGCGCTGTTTTTCGTGATTTTCAGAGCGCCCGATCTGGCGCTCACGCAGCTCGTCATTGAGACGATATCCGTCGCCTTGTTTCTTCTTTGTTTTTACCATCTGCCGAAAATGCGGCGGAAAAAGAAGACAAGAACATTCCGGATGACGAATTTTATCATTTCTCTCGGTGTCGGCGTCATCGTGACAATGCTCGGAATCGCGTCTTCCAGCGAAAAAACAAACGACAGCATCTCCTCCTTTTTCACCGCTTACAGCCATAAGCTCGGGGGAGGAAACAATATCGTCAACGTCATCCTCGTTGATTTCAGGGGATTTGATACGATGTTTGAAATCACGGTGCTGTCGATTGCCGCACTCGGGATTTACGGCATGATCAGAACAAAAGTAAAAGAGGAGGGAGAAGAGCGTTGAGACAGCAAAACACAAACGACATCATCCTTCAGACGGCAACGAAGCTTGTATCTTTTATCATTCTGCTTTTCTCTTTCTATTTATTTTTATCGGGACATAACGCTCCCGGCGGAGGATTTGTCGGCGGACTGATTACGTCTTCGGCCATCGTGCTGTTGCTTTTGGCCTTTGATTTAAAAACCGTCAAATCGATTTTGCCCGTCAATTTTATTTATGTGGCGGGCGCGGGTCTGCTTATCGCGATTGCAACGGGTGCAGGTTCGTTCTTATTCGGAGCACCCTTTCTCACCCATACATTCGGCCATTTTCATCTCCCGGTGCTTGGGAATACGGAGCTTGCGACGGCCACTTTGTTTGATTTAGGTGTGTATCTCGTTGTTGTCGGCGTGACGATGACCATTATTCAAACGATTGGAGAGGAAGAATAATGGAAATCTTAATGTCTGTCATTGCCGGTATTTTGTTTATGGCGGCAACCTACCTGCTGCTTTCTAAAAGTCTGCTGCGCGTGATTATCGGCACCGCGCTATTAAGCCACGGCGTCCATTTGCTGCTCCTGACCATGGGCGGACTGAAAAAAGGCGCTCCTCCCATACTGGGCGGAAAAAGCACGTCGTTTGTCGATCCGCTGCCGCAGGCACTCATACTGACGGCGATCGTTATTTCGTTCGGCGTCACGTCCTTTTTGCTTGTGATGGCGTTTCGCGCCTATCAGGAACTGAAAACGGACGATATGGATCGAATGAGGGGAAATGATCAACATGAATAACTTTGTGATATTGCCTATTCTGGTGCCGCTGCTTGCCGCAGTGCTGCTGATTTTTATGAACAGGCACGTGATGCTGATGCGGATATTCAGCACTGCCGCTTCCTGTGTCTCCATCGTCATCAGCGCCGCTCTCGTTCAGACCGTTTTCACACACGGGATTCAGACGCTGACACTCGGCGGATGGAAAGCGCCGTACGGCATTGTGCTCGCCGCGGATCAGCTTGCCGCACTGCTTGTTTTGACAACCGCCATAATCGGGCTGCTCGTCATCCTGTACTCCTTCCGCTCCATCGGAGAAAAAAGGGAGCGCGCTTTCTATTATTCAGGGGTGCAGTTTCTTCTGGCCGGCGTAAGCGGAGCGTTTTTGACGGGTGACCTGTTCAACATGTACGTCTTTTTTGAGCTTCTGCTTATCGCGTCCTACATGCTGATCGTGCTTGGCGGAACGAAAATTCAATTAAGAGAATCATTGAAGTATATCGTGTTTAACATTGTATCATCCGCGTTTTTTGTCATCGGCGTCGGTTACTTATATGCGGTGACGGGCACGCTGAATATGGCTGATCTAAGCGTAAAAATAAGTGAATCGGGCCAGACCGGGCTGATAACCGTCATCGGCGTCCTTCTTCTCGTCGTTTTCGGTTTAAAGGGCGGGATATTCCCGCTGTATTTCTGGATGCCGGGCTCTTATTACGCCCCGCCGGCTGCGATTTCGGCCTTATTCGGGTCTCTTTTGACGAAAGTCGGCCTGTACGCCATTTTAAGAGTATTCACCCTGATCTTTATTCACGATACGGGCTTTACCCACCAATTGATGATGTGGCTTGCGATGCTGACGGTGCTATTCGGCGTAATCGGATCTATCGCCTTTTCGGATGTCATGAAAATCGTCATCTACAATATTATTACAGCCGTCGGCGTGATTTTGTTCGGCATTGCCATGAACACGCCGGCCTCCATTCAAGGAGCGGTTTATTACTTGATTCACGATATGCTGATTAAAGGAGCGCTGTTTATGCTCGCCGGCACGCTTATCGCATTGACGGGCACTGCCAGCCTGCATAAAATGGGCGGACTGATCACCCGTTATCCCCTTTTAGGATGGATGTTCTTTATTTCAGCCATATCTCTGGCCGGCATCCCGCCGTTCAGCGGATTTGTGGGCAAGCTGAAGATCGCGGAAGGCGGGTTCGATAAGGGGGAAACATTGTTTTCCGTATTGATTCTCTTATCCAGCCTGCTTGTGCTCTATTCCGTGCTGAAGGTTTTTACGACGGCTTTTTGGGGGGAAGAAAAAGAAATCCCCGGCGCAGGCGGACGGTCCGCAAAAGGACTTCTTTATCCGGCAGCCGCTTTTCTCCTTTTGTCGCTTCTGTTCGGGCTCGGAACCGAATGGGTTTCACCGTATGTCAATCAGACGGCTGAGAATCTGCTGAATCCGGAAAAATACATTGAAGCTGTTTTGAAGGAGTAGATGGCATGGCTTTTCAACTATTATTAAATGTTCTTCTCGCTGTTTGCTGGATGTTTCTCACAAACAGCCTCAGCGCGGCGGGTTTTATGACCGGATTTATCGCGGGCTTGGCGGCGCTGTTTTTTTTCCGGCGCTTCTTCTCGCGGCCGTTTTATATTTGGAAAATATGGTCAGTCATCAAACTGGCGCTGATCTTTATAAAGGAATTATATTTGGCCAATGTCAGCGTGCTGAAAACCGTTATATCGCCGAAACTGAACATCCGCCCGGGCATTTTCGCGTTTAAGACGGAATTGACGGAGGATTGGGAGATCACGCTGCTCTCGCTGTTAATCACTTTAACACCGGGTACGCTCGTGATGGATATCTCCGATGACCGGTCGATTCTCTATATACACGCCATGGACATTGAAGATGCGGAGAAAGCGATCCATGACATCCGCGTCTCTTTTGAGAAAGCCATTCAGGAGGTGAGCCGCTGATGTTTACGTTTATTCTGCAATTATCACTCGGCATTATGGCGGTTTCGACTCTTCTGTACGTCATTCGCGTCATAAAAGGGCCTACGATACCGGACCGGGTCGTCGCGCTTGATGGGATCGGCATTAATCTGATTGCCATGACCGCGCTTGTATCCATTCTCTTAAACACATCGGCCTTTTTGGACATCATTCTGCTGCTCGGCATTTTATCGTTTATCGGCACGATTGCCTTTGCTAAGTTTTTGGAGAAAGGAGAGATTATCGAAAATGATCGAAATCGTTAAATGGGCCGTCGCCGTTTGTATTCTGATGGGATCGCTGATCTGCCTGGTCGCGTCTTTCGGCACACTCAGGCTTCCTGATGTGTATACGCGCGCCCACGCCTCTTCAAAAGGCTCGACACTCGGCGTTAATTTGGTATTGCTCGGGGTGTTAGGCTACTTGTGGATGCTGACCGGAGAAATTTCTGTAAAAATACTGCTCGGCATCATTTTTATCCTGCTGACGGCGCCGGTCGGAGCGCACCTCATATGCAGGGCCGCGTACAATTCGGGAGCGGCGCTTGATAAAAGAAGCGTTCAGGATGATTACAAAGGGATCAGAAACTTTGTGATCAAACGTAAAGAAGATTCATATTTATAAAAACAAACAGCCGGACGATTCAGGGTTCCGGCTGTTTGTTTATTTTGTTATAACAGCCAGCGTGCAGCGGGAAACACAGATCAGCCTTTCCCGTTCATCGAAAATGTTAATCCCGTACACAATGGTTGCCCTGCCTGTGTGAACGGGTTTCGCAATCGCCGTGACCGTCCCGCCCTCTTTCACGGATTTTAAATGATTGGCATTAATCTCAAGCCCGACACACGCCTGGTTCGACCGGTCGATAAAATGCTGGGCCCCGACACTTGCAACAGTCTCCGCCAGCGCTGCTGACGCGCCACCATGCAGATATCCGAAAGGCTGCACCGTCCTCTTATCCACCGGCATCACCGCCACGCATCTCTCCGGTGTGTTTTCAGTGATTTCAATACCGAGTGCGCCGAGCAATGTATTGTTCAGATTCATAGGTCATTCTCCCTTCAAGATTTATAGTACGTTATCTGACTTGGCGATCAGCACCGCTTCAGTTCGGGAGCCGACATTCAGCTTGTTAAAAATGGATGTCAGGCTGTATTCAATTGACCGCTTGCTTAAGTGAAGCGCATCTGCGATTTCCTGATTGGTCAAACCTTTTTCGACCTCTTGGAGAATATGGCGCTCTCTCGGGGTTAACCGATCCTGCTCACTTTGAGGGGAAGAAGACGTTTTTGTTTTTTGCTGGGTCATCAGCTGTTTGAAATAGGAGAAATCAACTAAAATCTGTCCGTTGAGCACGTGATATATGTATTGCATGATTTTCTCTTTAGATTCGGTTTTGCTGATGGCGCCGTGCAGGCCCGCGCGGATGGATTCTTCAAAATAATCTTCAACCTCATAGCCTGTGTAGACAATGATTTTACAGAGAGGATTCTCTTTTAAGATTTTCTTGGAAAGCTCTATGCCGCTGATGTCATCACCCAGATTTAAATCCATTAATATGAGATCGTAAGCTGAAAAATCATGCCGGAGAACGAATTGTTCACTGGCATCAGGACTGAGGCAATCGACAGAAAGATTCGTGTCCGTTTCCAGAATCGTCTTGGTGCCCTCCATGACAGCCGGATGATCATCAATCACTAGTATCTTTTTCATGGTTTCCTCCCTTTTACTCACTCATTTCCATTTTATTAAAAAGACTTGGCTTCTGCCAAGTCGATTTGGTGATAAATTGGTTACAATTCCATTTCAATATCTACTTTAAAACCGTTTCCTTCACTTGTGTCGATTTTCATCCGTCCGTCAAGCGCACGGACGCGCTCCTTAATACCCGAAAGACCCATGCTCATCGACTGGCCGCCGCCTTTTTCCTGATTGCAGCCGACACCGTCGTCTTCATAATGCAGAATCACTTTATTTTGAATGCTGATCAGCATAATCAGCACCTCATTCGCCTGTGAATGCTTCATGGCGTTCGAAAGAAATTCCTGAATGATGCGGTACAAATTCAGCTGCGTATCCAAATCCAGCGCCGCCGTAAACCGGCCCGTATTCAGACGGATATGAAACGGCGCACGCTCCTGCTGCTGTGCGGCAAGCTTGGATACCGCCTTGACCAGACCCAAATCATACAGCAGCTGAGGACGCAGCTCATGGCACGTCTCCCGGGTCATCAAAATGACATCCGACATCTGCTCATTCATCTGATGAAGCTTGTCCTGCACCTCTATGTGGCAAGGCTCTTCTTTCTTAAAATCTGCCAGAAACAGCTCACACTGGCGCTTCAAAGAAATCAAGTCCTGCAGCACTGAATCATGCAGATCACGGGCCAAATCCGAACGCTGCTTTTCCTCGATCGTAAACATCAGCTTTTTGAGCCAGACCGGGTTTGAGCCTTGTTGTTTTAGATCTTGTAAATGGTTCATGAGTTCTTCGATCTGTATCACGTTTTCCATAGAGACACTCGTATAGAAAGACAATGTTTTCAGCCATGAAATCTCATCCCGTGTCAGTCTCGGTGTATTAATGGAGGACAAACAAAGCAAAACATAAGAACTTCCCCCGCGTTCTCCTATCTTGATTAAGAAACCGCGGTTTAGCTCAATGATTTTTCCAATCTCTGAAGTAACCTTCTTAAATTCTTTTGAATACATTTCCCAATCAGGTTCATTATCCCTTTTATCATGATATAAAATGTCACCCTCAGAGGTAACTTCAAAGACATAAGCTTTACTGACAAGTAGAACATCCAGAATCGTCTTTTTTAGTTCTTTAAACATTTGTTTTAAAGATGTTATGCTTCTGATAAGCTGAGTATATTTGAATATACTATCTTGATAATTAAATTTTTCAGAAAAACGTTTTAACCGAAATTTAAAATCTATTATTTCTTTAAAGTAAAATACAGCAAACATTACGATAAAGATGAAAACAGTCTGTCTAATAGGATTCATTTGAAGCGCATTTGTTCCCGCCCAGACCGATAAAACTCCGACAATAACTAGCGTTGGGATTACAGCCAGTAAAGTATAATACCTCATTCTTCCTAATATAAATTCTATATCAAATATTTTATTTGCAACAAACTGATATACTAATCCAAATGGGATAAGGACAAGCAATGAGGCTGATGCCAGTGCTGGAAATATATAATCACCAGTTAAAATATTAGGTGCGACGTAAAAAAGTAAAAATGGAGCAAAAGAAAGTGTATTTGTCAGAATTAAAACTTTCAAAATATAAGCATGCTCTGAATATTTATACTTATATAAGTGATAGAACACGAGAACAAAACCTGAAAGAGTAACGAGAAAAAACGAGATAAGATTAAGGTTTGTTATAATGTTTTCAAAAGGTAATTTCTTACGGAAAAATTCCAAAATAATATTAAAAATCGGAAATATATATAAGAAATTGATTAGACGATTTGCAAACTTCTTTCCTAATTCCTCAAAATATTGTTGTATGAACTGAAGATAAAATATAGGAGAAGCTATAAATGTGAACAAATTGACATACCTGTTAAATGAATGTCCTCTAAATGGTCCTCCTGCGCTTATATAAGCAATTGAAATATCTAACAAAAACAAAATTAAAATGTATCCCGCAAACGATTTTCTTGTTTGATTCACCTTTAGAATGTAAAATATACATACTATACTTAAAAAATAAAACACAAGTGGAAGAACGAATACAAAAAAGCTATAGGATTTGTCTAAATTAACAATATCAAAATCATCTAAATGAATTTGCTTTCCATTTCTGCTTACATCTAAACTTTTGATATGACTAAGATTATCTCCTTTTAAAAATTTAGCAGATGGTTTTTCTTTGTTGATTTTTAGAATGATGTCACCTTTTTCTAAACCTACGAATTTCCCGTAAGTAGTTTCTGACATCTCTATTACTTGGAATTGTTTGTTTTTATTTTCAATAACTTTTGTCCCGATTATAATCCCATTTATGTTTATATATGAAACATAGCAAACATAAACGAGGCTTAAGATAATGACTGAAATAGTGAATTGTTTAATAAAGTTTTTCACATATTACACCACCGAACATTCATCCTTTTTCCCATTGCTCTATTTTTCCATCGTTTTTCACAATTGAAGATTCTTCAAATGAATTGATTAATATTTGGGTAATACCTGAATCATAGCCTAATAAACTTGCTTCATTGACTTTTAATTTTTTTAACACTTCCGGATATTTCAATATATAATTGATTAAATCCTGCATTATACTTCAATCCCCCTATTAACTACATATTTTTTCAATTTATCTATTTTACTGGTTTCAAGATTTAGTATCTCTATAGCATTTTCACATTTTTGCTTATACAATTGGTGTAAAACTGAAACATACTGAGTAACACCTGCATCAGTTAATGTCTGAATAAAATTGTTTTTATCAGATATAAACTTAAGGTGTGTTTCTCTATGAGAAAACATACGAACCAATTTTTCAGAAGGCTCGTTAAACAGCCTCTTAAGGTACAAGTTGATTAACGTGTGTTTATCTTTTAAAATATCACTGCGTTTAGAGCTGAAAAGAGCCAGATAATCACTATATATCTGTTCAAACATTCCTTTGTAATAGGAATACGTTTCAACAGTTTCATTATACTTTCCAGTTGCTAACATAGTACCTGCCACATTGGATAGAGCGAATAGACTCCCGCATTTTAATCTAATGACCTCTAAACTTTCATCTTCTTTCTCTGGCTTATTGATTATATCATCGTGTTGTCCTTGCATAGCGTCTTGTGTATATTTCAGTATGTAAGAAAGAATAAAAGGATTCATGTTAATTGAATTAATCCCCTGCAGCCCTGCTGTGTATAATGAAAAAGCTGCGCTTAAAGCTTCTGAACGGTCTATCTTCATCCAAAGAGCTTGTTTGTTATCTTCATCTTCAAGATCATCAATAATATCGGCGGAAAGCGTAAGAATTTCAATTCCCGCCGCAAGTTTCTCAGCAGTCTTAAAATCCCTTCCGCCAAAAACTTCATAATGCAATAAAGCAGATTCAGCAAAGGTTAAATATTTTCTGGATTCAACAAACCCAAGAAGAAGCTGTAGTAAATGTTGATTAAATATGTTTTGCTCTATTATACTCTTCATTTTATTCTTGATTTGGTTGGCATCTAAACACATTTGCTCAATAATTGTCTTCACCCTCCCATTCTATTTTACTAAATGCAGGTGATGAAAGACAGCAGGTTTTTCGTTTTTTAACAATCGTATAATACTTTATCCACGAAATGGATAAAAAATGCACAAAAAAAAGACTTGTTTCCAAGTCTTTTTAAGAAATTTTCATAGCATATGAGAATTTATCGAGCTGATCAATGCTTTTATTAATGTTTCGTAATGAGTCGGTTGTTTCTCTGATATCATTTTCAAGTCGGAATAATAATTGCTTTACTTCTTCTAATTTGTTTTCCACCGTTTCCACACTCCTTTTTTTGAAAGATCAATGAATTGTGTATGGTGAACGAGTCCTAGGTATTTGATCTGTTACTAATAGTGTAAACGTTTTTGCGGGATTTTTCACCGAAAAGTATGTGTAAAAGTATCTGCGTGACACCGCAAACCAGGGTAATCCCATAGTCCCGAATGGAGCATTTAGCGAACAGGACTATATAACTACCAAAAAGGCAGACGTTTAGGATGAAGCAGACCAATCTGGCGGTTCTGCTGTTTTTTTAACGGTTTTCCGACAAACCGGCAAGGACTATAGTCCCTGCCGTCGCAATTTCAAAACAGAATGGGCGAACAGCGTCGCATAACCACCGACAAACACCGAAAAGACCGCAACCCCCGCATTGTGGTCTTTTTGCATGTCATAACTCGTTATCACGCCGCCTATACTCATGTATAACCAATGTTTTCTCAGGAAGGAGGCCGCCGTATGCATTATGTGTATCCATGCTTCCCTGTTTTCGCCGCGCCATACCGGCATCCTGCGCCCAGTGCCCCGGTTCACGCAGATATTTTGACAGCGTCCGCAAAAGAGGCTGCGGGCATGCTGGAGGATGCGCGCCTGCTCCTTGCGCGGCTGTCGGCGTCAAAAGAGCTTGCGCGCCGTATCCTCACCGCAGCGCAATCATCTGACACCGCAGCGGTCAAGCGGCTCATTAAGCAGACCGGCATCAAAAATGACTTTGACGTGACGTATAATCCCGACGGCATCCGTGTCAGTCTGATCAGAGAGCAAAGCCGGTTTACCATCGCCCTCAGGTGGTCGGCTTAAAGCGGCTCAATCCACGATCAGCTGCCGGCACCATTCGATCGCCTGTAAGTAACATTCATACGCTTCTTCTTTGTTCAGTTCTTTTCCCCACTCGTCACAGTCCCAGTTGTTGCATTCAATGGCTTTGACGAACGCGAGCATCTTATAATAATCGTTTTCATAACCGAGCAGCGCCTGTCCGACTTCATCGATTAAAGGCAGTTCTTTGATGATATCCTCCAGCTCCCTGTGGAGAAGCGTATCGATGAGCGAAAACATGCCGATCAGCATGTAAGAAGAGGGCTGGGGCCTTCCGGTTCTTTTCGCCAGCAGTTCGCACAGTTTGGCCCTGATTAAGGAAATCTTAATGATTTCTTTTTGGCTTGAGTGGCTTTTCGCCGTTAAATCTCTGAATGAAAGAATGTAAATCAAGCGCTTAATCTCATTCAGCCCAAGCATCATGATGGCCTGCTGGATGCTGTCTATCTTTTTTTTCAGCCTTGTTTGCGATCCGTTTAAAAAACGCAGAATCTGATACGATAAGCTGACGTCCCGCTCTATGTATTCCGTCACGCGCTGTATATTGGGCTGGTCATTGTTTAATTCGCTTAAAAGCTGGTAGTAAGAATGAAAATGAAACGTCAGATCATTTCCGCTGATGACACGCGGTTCACTGAAAAAATATCCTTGAAACAGGTGAAAGCCGTCTATGGCCGCCTGTTTATAATCTTTTCTCGTCTCCACTTTCTCCGCTAAATAAATCAGACTTTTACAGCTGTACGTCTGAATGATTTTTTTGCGCTCCAGACGCGAGGATTGCAAAAAGTCGATTTTTAAAATATCAATATATTTCATCAGCTGTTCCACTAACTCTTCATTTTCCGGATTGATGGCGTAAAAATCATCAAGTGCTAATGTATATCCTAATTTCTTCAGCTGTCTGCATCTTGAGATGAGTGCCGGAGTGATCGGTATGTCCTCAAGAATTTCGATAATAAGCTGGTCAGGATCAAAGGAGGTAGGGAGATCTGAAAACATCAGGCTTTCTGTAAAATTCACAAAGCAGCGTTTCCCCTCAGTCAGCTTTTCGATTCCGATGTTGATAAAGCTGTTAATAATGAGATCCGTCGTAGCTTTATCTCCATCAGCGGCCGAATAACGGTTCTCTTCGCTCTCCCGGTAAAGAAGTTCATAAGCAACAACCTGTTCGTTTCTGTTGAAGATAGGCTGTCTCGCAACAAACACCTTCATTCATTTACCCCCTTAGATGCGGCCTTCGAACATAAGTATATCAAATAACTTGACGAAATTTGTCTAAATGTGAAAAATATTATCACAACAAAAAGGCCTTTCCAGAGAAAGGAAAGGCCGCTTTGTCTTCTATTCAAGTTCCCGTTTCAGCTTGCTTTTGATTTCATGAATCCGCTGCATCTTGTTGCTCCAGCAGTCTTCGCTTAAATCGACCGGATATTCTTCCGGCTTGCTGATCCGTTTGTATTCCTCCCACAGAAGTTTGAGGTTATCCTGCACGTATTGCTGGATGTCGGTAATTTCGGGATTATCATAGCATAAAACGCCGTTTTCAAAAATCGGCTCATGCAAGTCTTTCGCATAGAAATCAGTGACGAATTTGCTGACGAACGTGTGGACGGGATGGAACATTTTTAAGCGTTTCTGATCATTTACCCGCTCGTCATAAAGCGCGATATAATCACCTTCCGAGTGGTGATTCAGCTTGTTGATAATCCGGTATACTCTCTTTCTTCCCGGCGTTGTCACTTTTTCAGGGTTTGACGAAATTTTAATGGTGTCAGTCAGTTTGCCGTCCTCTTCAATGGCGACAAGCTTGTAAACCGCGCCGAGGGCCGGCTGATCGTATGCGGTAATCAGCTTCGTGCCGATGCCCCACGTATCGATTTTCGCTCCTTGGGATTTCAGATTTAATATCGTGTGCTCGTCAAGATCGCTTGAAGCAATGACCTTTGCGTCTGTGAAACCCGCTTCATCAAGCATTTCACGCGCTTTTTTTGACAGGTACGCCAAGTCCCCGCTGTCCAGGCGGATGCCGATGAAGTTGATCCGGTCGCCGAATTCCTTTGCGACTTTAATCGCATTCGGCATGCCCGAACGGATCGTATCGTACGTATCTACGAGAAACACGCAGTCTTTGTGGGTCTCCGCATATTTCTTAAATGCCGTATATTCATCGCGGTACGCTTGTACGAGCGCATGAGCGTGCGTGCCGGATACCGGTATATTAAAACGCTTTCCGGCTCTTACATTACTCGTCGCGCTGAAGCCGCCGATCAGAGCCGCTCTCGCTCCCCACATAGCCGCATCCATTTCATGGGCGCGCCGCGTTCCGAATTCGAGGGCGTCTTCGTCACCGACAACGCCTTTAATGCGGGCCGCTTTCGTGGCGATTAATGTTTGGTAATTCACAATGTTAAGCAGAGCCGTCTCAATCAGCTGGGCTTCGATCAGGGGCGCTTCGACCCGCATAATCGGTTCGTTGTTAAAAACGAGCTCGCCTTCTTTCATGCTGTAAAGAGATCCGGTAAAAGAAAGATCCCGTAAATACTCAATGAAATCATCAGCATAGTGCAATTCCGTTTTTAAATAATTCAGATCGCTGTCGGTAAATTTGAAGTTCTCCAAGTATTCGATTGCTTTTTCTAAGCCCGCAAATACCGCATAGCCGTTTTCAAAGGGAAGCTTTCTGAAAAAAAGCTCAAAAATCGCTTTTTTCTCATGAATGCCGTCTCTCCAGTACGTTTCGGCCATATTAATTTGATAAAGATCTGTATGTAAAGACAAACTGTCGTCTTTAAAACCATGCTCCACCAAAATTGTTTTCCCCTTCCTTACTCTGCCACTTGCGCTCCGATGCTGTTCTTAAAATGGGACAGGGCCCATTCATGCCCTTCCGGATTAAAGCTGGCCACAGCGTTTTGATGAATGACGATCTGAAAGCCCTTGTTGTAGGCGTCAACCGCCGTGTGAAGAACGCAGATGTCCGTGCACAGGCCCGCAAGATGCAGCTCAGTGATCTGCCGTTCCCGCAGTTTCAGCTCTAAATCCGTTCCCGCAAAAGCAGAATATCTCGTTTTTTCCATATAATTTACGTTTTTTGCGTGTTTATGTTTCTCATAAAGAGGCGATAGCCTTCCGTACAGCTCTTTGCCCTCCGTGCCGTTGATATTATGCGGAGGAAACAGGCGTGTCTCGGGATGAAAGTCATCGTCTGCATCATGCGAATCAACCGCAAAGACAACGTAATCACCGTTTTCTATAAATGCTTGCGTCAAACTGACAATCGTATCTTCAATCTGTCTCGCGGGTTCTCCGCAGGTTAATGCCCCGTTCTCTGCTGCAAAATCATTCGTATAATCAATGCATATAAATGCTTTTTTCATAGCCGGCCTCCCCGCCATTCATATGAAAACCATTATATCCTATCTCCACTTGTAAGTGAATTGGCATTGTAAAATGACAAACGGTGTTTTGCCCTTTTAAGATTTCAGGAGTGAGCGCTGAAAAATGTCATCCTGTACGTAAATGCCGTCAAGGTTCACGGCATAATCGGCGGCAAAAACCAGGCCGAGCGGCGTTTCGAATTGAAGATCCGATATGACGGAGCTTCGGACACCGGCAAGTGCGGCAAGCTTCATATATGGTGAATAAGCATGATACGGGAGCCTTCCGTTTATATAGAGCACCGCGTCTTTTCGGCTTTTCAGCGCCTGTTTCACTTCTTCATACGGCTGCTTTTGCAGCACCTGCCCCTTCGTCAGGGCAATGATGACTCTTTCACGCAGCGAGCCTAAAAATAAATGGCGTTCATCCGGTTTCGTCTGCAGAGGGCCGTACATCCCCTGCTGTAAATAAAGGTCAACCGTTTTGTCGCTCATCGGCCTGTCCCTCCTCAGCTTGTTTTACAATTATCTCCCCGGACGGGACGCGGTAAACCGCTTCGTTACATTTCAGCCACCCAATGGGAGATCTTGCCGGCGAGCTCTCCGGCGGGTTCTTCTTCAATCAGCTTGCTGAATGATTGTAAAAGCCGCTGCGCCAGCGCCTTTTTCTCTTCCTCATAGGAAATGATCGTGCTCCACTCAAGTTCCGGAACGGCTACAAGGGTATGCTGTTCTTTTTTATTTTCATGCAGATATACATCACCGATCATTCCGGACTGCACGGTAATATTCGCTTTTCTGATTTTCATAAAAAATTCCCCTTTTATAAAGACTGATTCTATTATACTACAAAAAAGCGACAGCCTCCTAAAAGGAGGCTGTCACGCGTTAAACCAATCAGGTTCGTCAAACACATCGATGTCTTCAAAGCGCGTTTTGCTGAATTTATTAGTGACTTTGACAAAATCTCCGGAATGAAACGCCCCTGCCCCCGCGCCTGAGTGGTCAACGGCTTTGGGAGAAATGGCAAACACGTCACCGAAGCTCGCCGCAGCGTCTCCGGCTAAACTCATAATATAAATCGGTCCCACAATTGCAGGCATACCCACACCTCCGCTTTTCTTTACAGCATTTTATGCGCTGCATCGGGAGTTGTGCCCGTTTTTATTTCGGCTTGCGGCTGTCTTCTAGCTTTGACCGCTGACGAAGTTTGATAAGCCGGACGATATTTAAGACAAAAGCTTTTAAAACCGCGTAAACCGGCACGGCCAGAATCATTGCGAGAATGCCGCCGAAACTGCCCGCTCCGATAAGCAGAAGAATAATGGTGAGCGGGTGGGTATTGAGCCGTTTCCCGATGACAAGCGGAGAAAGCAGGTTCCCGTCAAGCTGCTGGACGACAACGACAACAATAACGGCAAACAGCGCCTTAGCCGGCGAATCCATAAACGCGATAATCACCGCGGGCGCCGCCCCGAGAAACGGCCCCAGGTACGGAATGATATTGGTGACGGCGATCACCATCCCGAGAATTAACGCATACTGCAGGCCGATGATCCAATATCCGATAAAGCATGCCGTTCCGACAAAGAGACAAATCAGCAGCTGGCCTTGGAAATAGGCGGCCAATGTGACATATAAGTCATTAAATATTTTCCGACCTTCCGCCCGGTAGGAAGTAGGCAGGATTTTAACCGCCAAGAGCGGAAACCGCCGGCCGTCCTTCAGCATATAAAACAAAATGAACGGAACGGTGATCACGACAAGCGTGATATTCGTAACGACGCCGAACACGGCCGACAGGCTTGCCGTAATATTTTGCGGAAGGCTTTGTAAAAATCCCGTCAGAGACTGCTGGATTTTTTCTATCGACACATAATCCTGCGTCATCATCCACGTAAACCATTTGGAATGGGATAATTGCGCCGTCAAGACTTGAATCTGATGAATGTAATCAGGGAAATTGTTAATCAGCCCCGTGACCTGGGAAGCCACAATCGGTCCGATGGCGGTGAACATAAAGGCAATCAGGCCGATGAAAACGAGATAAATGAGCAGGATCGCCAATGTCCGGGGGATTTTTTTCTCAAGCAGGCGTACGATCGGATTAAAAATGAAAAACAAAATGCCCGAGATCAAAATCGGAAAAAACAGCGTGGTGATAAAACCGAAAAACGGCTGAAAAATAAACGAAACTTTCGTTGATACGTAAATAATGAGCAAAACGAGCAAAATTTGCAGCGTCCAAAAATGGACCTTTGATTTCAACAAGCGGTTTCCTCCTATTGTCATGTGAACTTGTACTGTGATTGTACCAAAAAAAGCCGCCGTGCATCTATGTATCTCAAAAAAGAAGACGCACCGGGGTTCTATAGGGCCGCCTCCGGTTTGCGCCTTATTCGGGCTGTTACACGCGTTCGGTATAATCAGGCATGACGGAAACCACATGGCGGTTTCTGATATAAAATACACGGTCATGCGTTTCTTCAATGGCGATGTGATCCGGAGTGGCATCAATCAGCCGTCCTCTGACAATGCGTCTGACGGTTTGAATGATAAACCTTGAGCCGATAAGTTTATGGATGGTCTGATAAACGTAAGGGTCCACTAACGAGACGATTTGCGGGCTTCCTTGATGGGCCATTTTCGCTGATCCCCTTTACTATGTTTTCCTTCAGCATATGCAGCGGACAAAGGCTTTGACACAGTACGTCTATCGGAGCGGAAAAGGTGTTAGTGAGCATGCGGAGTTATGTAAGCGGAAAAGGCCGCATGAGTGGCCTAGACTGAGCTTCTTATGGGATATTGGGCTTGGTCAATTAACTGATCAAGCTTTTGGATTTGTTTGAGCGCGGCCGTGTGATCCATTTGGCGGTAATGGTGATGTCCGCCGGGTTCTTCATCGAGTTCATCCGCTTGTTTCACGATTTGCTGGAGCGTATTCTTGTCCAGTTCGCCTTCAGGCAGATAGGAATCGGTGTGAAGCAGAATCGCCAGCGCAATGTCCTTCGCCGCTTTCGGTTCTTCACCGAGCCGGATGAGCAGCTTATGCGCCCGTTCCGCGCCTTTAATGGCATGGATATCGTTTCTTCTGTACTTTTCATAATCCCATTTGCCGTCTGTGTACCATTCATAATGGCCGACGTCATGCAGTAAAGCCGCTTTCGCCGCAAGATCCGGGCTGACACCTGCTTTTACGGCAAGACGGTATGCATGAAACGCGCAGGCGATCGCATGGGCGACACCGGAACGCTGTAAATACTTTTGTGCGATTGGATGGGTGAAGACATCCATTAACGTTACATTTCTCATGGAAACCCCTCCTTATTTATATTTTTAGAATCCTAACATAAATCGAGAAGAAACTCAATTCATCTGATACATTTCTTATACCCCTTATACGTTGTTTCATTCATCATATGCCGCCGGACCCCGAAGTGATTGTACAAACAAAAAAGAGCAGCGTAAAAGCTGCTCTACAAAAATTCTTTAATATCGTATATCCGTCCGTTTTCCGGCTCGCCCGCGATCAGTGAGTGAATGACGCCGGCGATGTATTCCGGGCTTCTGAGGTTTTTCGTTTCTTTCAGATTGCGGAACCGCTCGATGTCATGGAAATCTTCTTTTGACGAAGAACGGATGACGGCCTGCATGTCTGTATCCATCACTCCCGGTGAGAATGAGATCATGCGGACCGGCAGTTCTTCATCTTCCTGTTCAAACCCGAATGTTCTCGTAAACATATCAAGCCCCGCTTTTGAGCTGCAATACGCGCTCCATCCTTTATAAGGATTTTTCGCCGCGCCAGATGTGATGTTGACAATTGTTTTGCTGCCGCTGAACGCTTCGAAACGCTTTGTGAACATTTGGCTGAGCAAAACGGGCGCCGTCAGATTAAGGGTGTAGTGGCG
Organism: Bacillus sp. FSL K6-2865; assembly: GCF_040311405.1. Lineage (NCBI taxonomy): Bacteria > Bacillati > Bacillota > Bacilli > Caryophanales > Bacillaceae > Bacillus > Bacillus sp. FSL K6-2865. The sequence continues at coordinate 3,195,314 of NZ_CP152036.1, forward strand.
GTTCAATTCTTCGGCGGAAGCCTCTTTCGCCCGCTTGATCGGTTCCACCATGCCGGCATTATTGATCAGTGTGACAGCGGAATACCGCTTCTTCTCAGCTTGATCAAGAATCGCCTTCATCTGCCGCTCTGTATCTGCCAGATCGGTTAAATCAACACTGTATTCTGTCAGCCCCTCACGCTTTTCCCCGCTTATCGTTCTTGAAAGCGCGGCGACTTCGGCTCCTTCTTGCAGCGCCTGTTCCGTCAGCGCCCGGCCCAAGCCCTTTGACGCGCCTGTTATAAGAAAAAACTGCATGAAACTCCTCCTTTTTTTCTTATTTTACGGGCTGTCTTCCCGCAAACACAAGCGATCCGTTTACCGTTTTGCCTTTTCCTGCGCCGTGACTTTCGGGATCAGATAGATCATCGCCGCAATCCCGAGGAGGATCAAAACGGCATAAATGACAGGAAGCAGATAAGAAGTCTTTTTCTCTTCCGTTTCCAAATCTGCCGAGGTATGCCGCACCGCAGGCTCGGCAAATGTGATACCCAGTTTTTTCGATTGCGCTTTGATCGTATTCGGCTCCGTGTCTGACGATGTAAACAACTTTGATATCAGTTTGTCATCCGGGTTTTCGGCCGGCTGATCAAACGTGATATCCTTCTGTTCTTTCGGAAGCGCCGTTTTTTCCTCGGAGTAGGCATCGTCGTGCAGGTAATCCGTACGAATTTCAATGTCTTTCTTTTCATATTCATTCGGCTTGACATCAGTATTTTCCTCATTCGCGGCTGCGGCTTGGGGAAGGGGAAGGAAAAGGAAAAAGGAGAGAGCAAACAGCAGCAATCCTTTTTCCATGAACGTGTTACGCCTCATAAGACTGATCACTTTCCTCCGTTTTTTCCGCAAACAGCCGAATGACGAGCGGAAGCGCCGCCGCAATCAGCGTAATGATCGCAAGAACCGTTACCCCCATCGCAAACAGATGGCCCGTTCCGTATTGAATATCGATATAGACTTTCGAAACCGGACTGTCAAAGGTGAAGTTCGGCATAATCAGGTCGATCAAAGGCGCCACATAAAAGAGAATGAGCGCAGATGATGCAATCCATCCGGTGATTGAGCTGAAGACAAAGGCTGCCCGGATAAAAGCTGAACTCGCCGCAAGCAAGAGAATCGTAAAGACTGACCATTTAATGGTCTGATCGTCCGGAAGCGAGTAGATATTCAGACCGAACAGACTGATCATCAATCCGACCATAATGTTTAAAATCCCAAAGAGCGCGCCTTTGACAAGAAGCGGCGCCTGCTGATAATACGAGCTGAAATAGCCGATCAGAAGACTGCTGATCAGAACGATTACCAAAATGACGACCGGCGGAACATTCTGAACCCGGTCTTCCGGCACCTCTCCGCTGATTTTAAGCGGGTTGGCGAGATAATCGTAAACATAGCCGTTTTCCTGTCCGTCAACGAGCGCGTTCCCTAAAATGCCGTACACGTCATTTCTGATCAATTTCGTGGAATTGACGTTTTTGCCCCAGTTGCTGTTCAGGGTGTCCGCTTTATGCTGGACGTCATTTACGCTTTGCTGCATATTGTCGGTATAGCTGATGATGCCGGACTGGCGTTCTGACAGATGGCCCATCGTGTCAGACATTTGCAGGACTTCGCGGCCGACGGTATCCTGAGCGCCGAGCGCCATCGTTCCGGTTAATCCGTCTCCGCTGAACGCGGCCGCTTCCTGCACGGCGCCTTCAGCCAGCTGATCGGATGCTTTCGCCGCGCTGTCTGAAATGCTGGCGAGCTCATCGAGCACTCCGGCTTGTTCATCTCTGATATAGGTACTGTAGTTATCCGAGAATTCGGTCATGCCTTTAATGAAATTGCTGATGTCTTCATCTGTCTGCATCTTGTTGTTTTTCAGGTTTTCCCAGCTTGCCGTTTCCACCGGTTTGATGGCAAGAACGGTTTGGACTTCGCCTTGCTGGGCTTTCAGCACCCTGTTTTTCACATCAGGCAGCGAGCCCGCGTCAAGAGAGTGATAAAGTGTCGCCTCATACAGGGATAAATCATTATAGTAACTCATTAAATCGGATATTTCTTTTGTATTGATGTCAGCGGCAAATATCTGTTCAAGAGCAGATTTGCGGCCGCTATCCAATGACGGGTAGTTCAAAATGTTCTGTTCTGTTCTTACAATCAATCTGTAAACGGTATTGAAGTCTTGTTTTCTCGTTTCTTTCAATTCCTCTAGCTTTTTCTTTGCACGTTTTTTGACGTCATCAATCTGGTCTTGAAGGCCTTGGATTTCTTCATCAAGAGCATCGAGACGTTTTTTCAGTTCTTCATTATGAGTCTGCTGTTTCTCTTCCAGCTCTTTTTCAATTTGCTGAATGCGCTCTGCGGCTTGGTTCAGCCTTTCTTTCGCCTCAGATATGTCCGTGCCGCCGTCCCCTTCAGAATCGTTTGGATCGTCCGCCGGCTCATCAGCAGGCGGAGTGACGTTTTTAGCGGCAGTGGCGGTCTGGACGGTTTTTGGCTCCTGATCGCCTGTGTTATCGGAAGCAGGCTGCTCTTCTTTTGTGCCGTCTTCCGTTTTTCCGTCTTCTCCGGGATTTGTTCCGTTATTCGGATCGGTATCGCCGGAGTTTTCACCGTCATCGCCTTGGCCCGGTTTTTCAGGGGCCGGATTTTCTTTTTCCGGTTCTTTTAATCCGTCAGAAATGTCATTGATTTCAGCGGAGATGCGCTTTAATTCGTCACGCTGATCGTCAAGATCCATTTTCAGATCGCCGGGTTTTTCTTCTTCCGGTTTTTCTTCTTCTTTCGGTTCATCCGATCCGTCATCCCCCGGGTCCTTTTCCGGAACGGTTAAAGCCTGCCGATCCCTTTTCATAAGGGTTTGGATACTGTTCAGTGTTTCAAATCTTGCTTGAGCTTTATATTGAGTCAAAAAATTGTTCAGTAAATTGGATTGAATATCTGCCATCCCGTGTTCCTGCTCAGGAACCTGCGCTTCTCTCACCTGTTGGGCGGCAAGAAGAGCCGATCCCGTCTGGTCAAGCTGTGTCTGCGCCCGGTTTATGCCTGAAGACAGCCCGCTCATCATCGTGCTGAACTGGTTGGCGGCCTGCTGTGCTTTAATGGCATTCAGTCCGGCTGTGATTTGCTTTTGGTTTTGTTCCTGCGCGGCCATCAGCAGTTTTTTCTGATTTTCTTGATATTGTTTATAGCGCTCGACCGTGTCGGCAAAGTCTTTAAGCGTGGTTTTGGCTTCATCTGCCGAAGTCAATTTTTCTTTTGCCGCGCCCTGCGCTTCATTCATTGATTTTTTCAGTTCGTCAATCAGGTCTTTTTGCCGTTTGATTTCACCTGCCAAGTCATTGGAGCTCGGCTTGTAAAAGTTGTACATGACGTTTTGAAACTCTGATTCTTTATTGACGATCTTGTCAAAATCGCCTCGGACATTGTTCACTTTTTGTGAGACGAAATTCCAATATAATGCCGACATTTTTTTATTCATTGATTTTTGGGCGTCTTCTAGCTCACGCTGCACCTTTTCTTTGTTGACGGCGTTCAGGTTGCTTTGAATATTGAATGTCAGCGTGGCTTTTTGCGGACGCTCCTTGTCATAGCTTAAGATGTCTTTTGAAAAATCGGATGGAATGTAAACGACGGCGTCATACTTCTTAGCCGCCAGACCGTTTTCAGCCGCGCTCCTGTTGACAACCGTCCATGAATAATCCGGACGGCCGCCGAGAGCGGCCGCTACTTCTTTACCGAAATGGACGGATTCCTCTTCCTCATTTTCATCTGTTTGTAAGCCCATGTCTTCATTCACGACTGCGATTTGGCGGGTGGCGTTGATTTTTTGTTTTCCCGGGTCATCGCCGATAAACCGGAAAAACAGCACCGGCAGCAGCAGAATGATGACGACCGCGGCTATTAATTTGATCAGGCTTTTTCGTTGTTCAGTCATCTGACGGCCTCCCTTTCCGCTGAACATAAAGGTATTTGGATTTTTTGCTCCTTCCCGTTTTCAACCAAATAGCCGAAGCCCGGCTGAATGTCCGGTTCCTGCCTTTGGTAAGGCAGCGGAATGACATTTTGTTCGGATTTTTTCACAAGCAGCATCGCGTGGCGGATCTGTTTCATTTCCGTCGTTAAGGAATCATAGCCTTTTGAGAATTCGCTGTGATTGCCCGCCGGGATAAAACTGAAGCCCACATGCGCGTAAGATTTCATAAACAACGCCAGTTTGTCCTGAATGGCGGTGTCGATCGTCTGCTGGAATCTTGTAATGCCGTCGGCCATTAACACGACCGGAGAGAAACTGAGTTTGTGCACATCGCCATTTTTGACGGCCTGCGCATACTGAGCTTCGCGCTCCGTGAAAATAGCTTCTGCCGTTTCGATCCACTGCCGGACGTCTTCTTTTGTGTCCAGATAGCTGACCTTTGTTTCCTGCGCATACTGCGACAGTCCGCGGTCAATCGAGTCAAACAGCCCGACCCGTTCCGTACCTTCACGCAGCAGGTGATTCAGCATCACTTTCAGGATGTTTGTTTTTCCACGCTGTGTCTGGCCTAAGATAAGGCAATGCTTATTTTTGCCCAGATCAAAGTACACAGGGCTGACCTTTTCCTCATGAAGCCCGACAGGAATGCGGAACGGTTCTTGATCCGGGCCGAGACGGAGTGAAAATTCGCCGGCCGTCAGCCTATCCGGAAGCATCGGAATCGGGTCTGGGCCGGCTGTTCCGGCGTGGCGCTCAGCTAATGCTTTGACATCTGCTTTCAGCGCCTGGAACATCTCGAGGTCATTTTCCGCTTCAGCCGGAAGAAACATTTGCGCGAAATACAGTTCTTCTTTTTGGATCATGACGCGGCCCGGGATCGGTTCGAGACTGAACGGCGGACGCCCGTAAATGGAGTATCCTTCTGACTGATCCATTAAATAATGGACGACTTTCGTTTTTATGTTGTTTAACAGCGATTGGCGGACGGCGTTTACCCTCGTTGCGGTCAGCAGGAAGTAAATGCCTAAGCTTTGCCCGTCGCGTGAAATCTGGATAAATTCCGTTTCTAATTCATGCATTTCATCTTTGACGATGTCGAAATTGTCAATTGTGATAAATATAAACGGCAGCTCTTCTTCACTGAGCGAATTGTACATTTTGATATGACTGACTTCTTTTTCTCTGAACAGCCGTTTCCGCCGCTCGATTTCTTCCTTGATGCGGATCATGAATTTTTCGATCTTTCTCATTTGATCCATTAAGAAATAGTCTGCGGTGTGCGGAAGCTTTGCCAATGGCAGAAGCGTGCCGTTTCCGAAATCAAAGATGTACATATGAAGCTCTTCCGGCGTGTATCCTTCCGCGAAGTTCATCAGGAAGGTGATGGCAGCCACTGACTTGCCGTAGCCGGATGAGCCGAAAATGCCGATGTTGCCGTCATCCATCATCGTATAAGCGAGAGGCGCCTGTCTTTGCTGATCAGGCTCATCAACGCAGGCGATGAAGAAGCGGTCTTTTTCCTGCGCAGGGTAAAGCGTGCGCGGGATACGTTCGGCAAGCGGCGGAAGCCACGGGCTCGGCAGCTTTTCAATGCCCATTTCATTTTGAATCCGCTCGATTTCTTCGACTACGGCTTCTATTTCTGCCGGGGCGTCTTTTTTCGCCGCATCATCCGCGTCCACCTCAGACAGCGGAATTAAGCCGGTGTCGGTAACGATGGCAATGTCATCCTCGGTGCCGTATACATCTTCCATGTAAGGGGCGCCGCTCCAGGCAGACTGGAACTGCTCATACACTTCGTTATTTCCGACTTGCAAGTAGCCGCGTCCGGTGACCGTAATATTCGCCGCATCACTGTTTTTCAGGATTTCTTTACTGTCACTTGCATCCTGCACTTTCAGCGCGACCTTAAAGCGTGAGTTGCTCCATATTTGGTCGTCAATGATGCCGCCCGGCTTTTGCGTGGCGAGAATTAAATGCACACCAAGGCTCCGTCCGATGCGGGCCGCGCTGACAAGCTCCCTGATAAAGTCAGGCTCTTCGCTTTTCAGCTCGGCGAATTCATCTGAAATCAAAAACAGGTGCGGCATCGGAATCTCCGTTTCTCCCTGTTTATACAGCTTTGTATAGTCATTGATGTGATTGACGCGATATTGATCAAACAGCCGCTGCCGTTTTTTCAGCTCGCTCTTAATGGATGCAAGCGCCCTGATACTGAAGTTTCTGCTTCCTTCAATATTCGTGATGGTCCCGAGAAGGTGCGGCATCTTGCGGAACGGCTGGGCCATTCCTCCGCCCTTATAGTCAATCAGCAAAAACGCCGCTTCATGCGGGTGGAAATGAACGGCCAATGACAGGATGTACGTTTGCAGAAATTCACTTTTCCCGGAGCCGGTCGTTCCCGCCAGCAATCCGTGCGGCCCGTGCGCTTTTTCATGCAGGTTTAAATAGACGATGTCGTCTTTTCCTTTATAGCCGATCGGAACAGCCAGCGATTTTGCAGACTCACTTGTTTCCCACTTCTGCCTGATGCCGATTTCTTTTACTTCCTTCGCATGGAACAGCTCCAGAAATGAGACCGTTTCAGGAATGGAATTCGTCATTCCGACCTGATGGTGCAATGTCCGAAGCGTCCGGGAAAACCGCTCGTTGTTTGTCCGTTCATGCCTGTCCAGCTTAAACGGGATCTGCACCGCTTTTTTCTGCTGAATGAGAATGTCTCCCTCATCTTCATTAATGTAGCGGACGAGGGTGTGGATGTTTTCCGCCAGGCTTTCCTTCGTTTCCGCGGCGATGATTGCCGAGATGCCGAGATGCTCATGCCGGCCTTCGATGTATTCTAAAATGACGTGTTCTGCGATCAGCTGCTGATTTGTGATGACAAAGACAAAATGCGGCTGGAAGATCTTCTTTTCTTTATCTTCTTCCAAATCCCGCTCACGCAGCAGCTCGTAAATGGACGATAACAATTGATCGCGGGTCTGTTCATTGTAAATAAATCCTTTCGCATACATATGAGGCAGCTGAAATTGCGGCAGCCACTTCATCCATTCCCATTCCTTATATTCGTCCTCATGAAAGATAAAGACAAATCGCAGGTCATGGTAGCTGTTGAAGAACGCGAGCTGGCCGATCAGCTGGTGAATTTCATTTTTGACGATCTGGGGTTTCCCGACAAGCCCCATCGGCCCTTCTTGTAAATCAACGGTCACGGGCGCATGGCGGATATCTTTATACACACGCTGCATGTGCTGCGACTGCTCCATCAAGTCATCCACATCACGGTTCGCCAGGTCTCCGCCGCTCATTGAAATCTCGTAGCTTGCCGGGACCGTGCCCGTTCCGAGCCGAAGCATCAGAAAATCCCTGCTATCCAGCGATTTCTCCCAAATGCGGCCGCTGATTTCAGAAGTTAAATATTTCATTTTTTCAAACGGGGGAAAATGATGCGTCAGCACTTGCAGCTGTTTTTCCGACAGCGTCTGAAGCTCTTTCCGCTTGCTTTCTAAATACTGCTTGTACACACGCTCCCGTTTTTCCTCCCGTTTTTTCCGCTGGTTTTTTTCACGGAAATACTGCACGGTGGACGTAATGAGAGTCATCATAAACATCGCCAAAGAGACAAGGATGAATATGCCCCTCGGCTGTATAATGGCGACAACCCCCATTACAATCAGCATGACCAAAGGAGGCAGAATGACGAGCCACAGCCCCCGGTTATTCTGTTCGCTTTCCTGCGAGGGAAAGCTGAATGAAACGCGGTCTTCTGGAAGATCGTAGACCATACGCGGCGTTCTTCGATATTGCGGGTATTTCTTTTTCATTTCGGTGCTTGGTTTTACCGTTTTGGTTAAACCGGTTTGAAGCTTTTCGTGATGAACGATTTCTAAAAGGTCGTCCTCCGTCAGCCTCACACGCAGAAAATTCCACAGCAGCTCATCTCCCGTCCGGAGCCTTTCGGGAGCTTCTGCAAGTTTTCCGTTCACATAAACGTCCTGGCCATCAGGGACGACAGACCAGCATCCTCCCGACTTTCGCAGATAAAAAGCCCCTGTTTGAGCGGAGGACGGCTCTTTGTATATATCCGCTTCCTCTGTTTCTGATGAGAAAACGATCTCATCCTTCCCGCCGATAAAATAAACGGAGGATTCTTCTTTGTCAGGGGTGAGCAGAAGCCGCATCGTCTCTTCTTCAATCCGGCAGGGCATTTCATTTCCTATTGTCAATTCGCCGGCACAGTTATTTCCCAGGAAAACATCATAACGATCTGTTTCTTTTCGATAAAGGGTTGCGGCGTTTTGCCGTAACGGAAGTGTGCCGACCGTGATTGTATCTTTCATATCCGGACCGATCGTAATCGGCTGAGACGGCGGGAGTTCAGACAGCTGAATCTTTTGTACGTGCTCTCGGTAAAAGACCCATAACAGACTCATATGGCGAACCTCCTGACAGCCTGATCGTTACCTGCGGCCATTTGATGTGTGCTGTTATTTTTTTTCATCTTTTTTCTCATCTTTCTTGTCGTTCTCTTTGTTATCTTTCGCTTTGTCTTGTTTGCTTTCATCCTGTCCGGCGGAAGCTTCGGCGGTGTCACCGTTTTCCTCCGCTTCTTTATGCTGCTCCTCCGCCTCTTTTTTCGCCTTCGCAAGCTCGCTTTCCACGGCGTCCAGTTCTTTCTGCTTTTCGTCGTCTTTCATACTGTCATCCGCTAATAATTGCTGTTTATATTTTGTAAGTCCGAGCCAGATGTACGGGTTGTACTCAAGATTGCGGCCGATTTTGATGGCTTCTTCATTTTCCCCTCTGCCGATATCAATCCAATAAAGGAAATGCTTCGGGTCTGATTGCAGCGTGACCAGATTCCCGATGTTTTTCCGCTGCTCTTCCCTCAGATTTTCAACTGCCACATAAGAGGAAGCAAGCTCGTACTGGACAGATTCCGGGAGGCTTTCCGCATCGTATTTGGCGAGTGTGTCAATGACTTTGCTGTACTGCTGATTTAAAAAATAGCGGTTGCTTTCCGTAATTGCCTCTTGCTTCGGCTGGGCGAAAAACAGAACGTATAAGGAGTAAAGAAGTGTCGGCACAAGGAGGACGGCAAGCGCCAGACCGGCGTATCTTTGGATTTTCCATTTCTTTTTCGGCAGTTTTATGTATGTCTTGTCCCTTTCTTCGAGGGAATCAATTGCGGTTTGAATGGTTTCTTCCAGTTCTTCAATCGTCTCCGCCTCTAGCACGCTTTTCACCTCAGGAGAGAAGTGAAGCGTCTCCTTGTACTTCAAATATTCATCGAAGTTGTACGCCCCGTCAGCTGCAAGCGCCGCACAGGCTTTGAGCTCTTTTAACACCCTTTCTCTATCTTCCTCATAAGGCGGAAGGCTTTCCTTTACGCCGTAATGAAGAAAGTAAGGCGTCAGCGCTTTATCAAACACGATATTTTCAGGGGCGGCAATCAGATTGAGACGTTTCAGCTTATGCTGTTTCACGGCTTGGACGAGACGGTAGGCAAATTGCCACCTGCTTTTTTTATCTTTTCCTTTTATATAGCGGAAAGCCTGATAAGAAGAAGGAGGTTTGATTGTGATGGTTACTTCGTCTTCTGAAACTGAGACCTCTTTTTGAAAAAAAGGATCAGCATCTTTAATCACGTTTGCTTCCAGCCCGTCAAGAAGCTTGATTTTTTCCCGCTGGAAGGTGAACGTGAAGCCTGATTCGGTTTCTTCCCGGACGGCGTCTAATTCTGTTTCTAAATAAGATCTGTTATGACCTGTCATTCCACCATGTCCTTTCATAAAATTTCAAGGCGGTCTCCGTTCGTAATGCCGCAGTCAGATAGCTTTTGTTCTCCGGAAAAAACCGCTTCTTTATTGACCACTCTGATCCAATAGCCTTCACGCGGCGGAACGGATACATGCTGAGCCTGCCGGGCAATATCAATGACTTTTTTCACAGAATGGTAATCTGACAATCTGAGATCGAAGACGCTGCCGTTATAATGTGTTAAATCTATTGTAATATCGATATACATATTCATATCACCCTTACATAGAAAGAGCGCCGTCTTCTTGATTGAATCAGGCGCTCCGTTTCTTCATTCATCTTATTATCCGCGAATTTGGTTAGCGATATCTTGGTCAGTAGACTCAAGCGTATTTGCCGTTTGATCGAGCTGATGATTCACATCTTGAAGCAATTCAGACATTTTAATAAATGAAGGTTTCAGCTGCTCATATTGATCTGCGAATGCTTCACTTGAAGCACCTTCCCACATGCCTTTCAAATCAGAAATCATGCGGTTCAGGCGGTCAACCTGATTCATGACTTCCTGACTTTCAACGCCATATTGCTTAGCCATCGCTCTTAGCTCTTCGGGTGTGACACGAATTAATCCAGACATATTCCTTATACCCTCCTGTGTCATCAGCCTAAATATGGGCTAATTCACTTATTTTTTGAACGTCATTATTATAAAAACAACCATTCGGCACAGTCAAACAAATCTGTTTTAATTTTACAAAATGAGTCTTATGATATATTGGATTTTTCGTCACATTTACACATTTTGTAAATATAGTAGTATGATTTTCTTATTATTTTCGTTTTCATCGAATGATCTTATTGTCCTAGTCTATTTCCCTGCAAAGATGCCTTTCAGTCTGAAAAGCAAGATGGTAAGATCAAGATATGAAGCTATGAAAAAGTAGGGATACAGATGACCAATCCAAAGGATCCATTTAAGTACAGTTTCGACAGGCTTGAAGATGTTGCCGACCATATCAGTGAAGTTCTTCAATGCCCCATTACAATAGAAGACGTTAATCATAAACTGCTTGCATACAGCACGCACAGCGATTGTACAGATCCGGCCCGGACGTCGACGATTATCGGGCGGAGGGTGCCGGAAAAAGTCATCAACAAACTCTGGAAAGACGGAACCATTCCGGCCCTTTTAAAAACGGACCAGCCGATCAAAGTGAAAGAAATCGACGAGGTGGGCCTGAGCAACCGCGTGGCGATTTCCATCTGGAAAAACAGTCAGGTTCTCGGATTTATTTGGGCGCTTGAGATCAAAAAAAAGCTCAATGACGAAGATCTGAAGACACTTCAGCTGGCAGCCAAAGCGGTGCGGAACAAGCTTTTGCACCTGCAGATCCGCAAAACGAAAATCGAAGAGCGGGGCCAGGAGTTTTTTTGGAAAATGCTGACCGGCCATATTTATCAGGAAGCCGAAATGGCCGAAGGGTTTCATAAGCTCGGGATGGCGCTGCCGTCCGTGTTCAGCGTCATGATCATCCGTTTACATGATGAGCTGACTGAAAAGACGGAACAGCAGCTGCAATATTTGCAGGAAACGACACAGCAGATTCATGTCATGCTGGCGACTGTTGATTCAAATGAATTAATCTTATTAGCCGCGCCGAAAACCGATCAGCCTTTTAAAGATGTAAAGCACTTCGCCCTTCATATTCAAAAACAGCTGAAGGAACGATATAAAATTGAGGATGCGTCGATTGCGGTCGGCGGTATTTACGAATCGATTTCTTATGTTTACCGCTCCTATCAGGAAGCGCTTTCCGTATTAAAAGCGAAAGAGCGGTTTGTGAGAGAAACCAAACACCTTTTCAGCTTTTCGGAACTCGGCATTTATCAGTACCTGGATGTGTTGGATGAAAAACGCAAGCACAGCGGCTATATGAACTATTCCCTCTCAAAGCTTGAGCAGTATGACAGGGAGCACCAAGCCGATATGGTAAAAACGCTCGAACATTTTATTGATGCCGACAGCAACGTCAACACCGCCGCTAAAGCGCTTAACATCCATGTCAATACATTGAATTACAGGCTGAAAAGAATCAGCCAGATCGCAGAAATCGACTTAAAAAATGTGAATGAAAAGTTTACGATTTACCTTGATATCAAACTTCGCAGCATGGGTTCGTGAAATTTCACAAATCCGTGTTTTTTTATTTTCTGTTTCAAACAAAGAATTTTCGCAAAAATCGCGCTACACTTGAAACATCACACAAACATTGGGGGAAACAGACATGATTATCGGGGTTCCAAAGGAAATCAAAAACAATGAAAATCGAGTGGCTTTAACACCTGGAGGCGTTTCACAGCTTATCGGAAACGGCCATCGGGTTCTTGTGGAATCCGGAGCGGGACTCGGAAGCGGCTTTACAAATGAAGATTACGTATCAGCAGGGGCGGAAATTCTGGAGGACAGAAAGCAAGTATGGGATGCGGAAATGGTCATGAAGGTAAAAGAACCGCTGGCTGAAGAGTATGCGTATTTCCGTCAAGGTCTGGTCTTATTCACTTACCTTCATTTAGCTGCAGAGCCGGAATTAGCTAAAGCGCTTACAGAAAAAGGCGTGACAGCTATCGCGTACGAAACGGTAACGGACGGACGTTCCCTTCCGCTGCTTACGCCGATGTCCGAAGTGGCCGGCAGAATGGCCGCGCAGATCGGGGCTCAGTTTCTTGAAAAACCAAAGGGCGGAAAAGGAATTTTATTAGCCGGCGTACCGGGTGTATCCCGCGGAAAAGTCACGATCATCGGAGGAGGCGGCGTCGGAACAAATGCCGCGAAAATGGCTGTCGGACTCGGTGCCGATGTAACAATGATCGATTTGAACGCAGACCGACTGCGTCAGCTTGATGATATTTTCGGGCATCAGATTAAAACATTGATGTCAAACCCTGTAAATATTGCAGATTCCGTCGCGGAAGCGGATCTTCTGATCTGCGCCGTGCTCATCCCGGGAGCCAAAGCGCCGACTCTCGTTACGGAAGAAATGGTTAAACAAATGAAACCGGGTTCCGTCATTGTTGATGTTGCCATCGATCAGGGCGGCATTGTGGAAACCGTTGATCATATTACAACCCACGATAATCCGACTTACGAAAAACACGGCGTCGTTCACTACGCTGTCGCCAATATGCCGGGCGCCGTACCGCGTACGTCTACGCTCGCATTAACGAATGTAACCGTTCCTTACGCGCTTCAAATCGCCAATAAAGGCGCGGCACAAGCCATTGCAGACAGCCCTGCGCTTAAAGCGGGCTTAAATACGGCTAACGGACATGTCACGTATGAAGCGGTAGCCAAAGACTTAGGCTATGACTACGTGCCTGCTGAAAAAGCAATGCAAGGTTCGGCTGCAAAAGCTTAATAGATATGAAGAGGACAGCCTGATCAGCGGGCTGTCCTTTTTTCTTTCTCATAAAAGGAAAAACGGCCCCCTGTCTCGAATATCAATTCATATCCCGGAAGAAAAAGGAGGATTCATATGGCTGTTCAGCACTATGGTGTATTAAAAGGCACTGTGTCAGATATGAAAAGGGAAACAGATGATGATTCTCCGCATTTTCAAGTCGAGGTGCTAGGCGAGCCTTATACGCGCTATCGCTGTGCGATCAATGTCATGTCAAGTTCAAAAGAATCAGAGGTTCTGTATGCGGCACGCGATCATTTTGACGCAAGCGCGATCACCCTGCTGCCCAACATTCCGTATGGATATACCCCAATTGATGAAACCAGCCGTGAGCTGGCGCTGGATTATGTCCGCGGCGGATTGTTTGATCCCCGGAACATGGTGCCCCTCCCGCATGAAGTCACCGGTCCGGATAATGACTTAAATGACTTTATTGAGACGTACATGCAAAAAGCGAAATCAGAAAAAGCCACCGTCTATATTTACGGCTCTAAATTCGGGCCGGAGCCGGGCGCTGATAAGATTTTCGGGTTCAAGCCGACAAACGGCATGCATAATATTCATATGAATCAGGGAAACCCAATTGATACACGCTGGAAGAAGGATAACGGAACGTGGCACGACGGCGGTATTTTAATCCAGTTTGCAGACCAGTGGGCCGCGGTCTTTTTGGCTTTTCTGTCTCAGTCATGGTGCACGGATGAAGAAGGCCACCCTTATACATTTTGTGATCATACACAGCTTAACGGCTGATGTCCGCATAAAAAGCCTGCCGAAATAACGGCAGGCTTTTCTTATTACATTTTAGCGGCTTCGGCCTGTTTCAGGCTTTCCGGCCTCATATCACGCCAGTTTGTTTCAATATATTCGAGACAAACTGGGCGGGTTTCATTCGTGAGGCGGGTTTCCCAGCCGTCCGGCACATCCAGATAGGCCGGCCACAGTGAGTACTGGCCTTCAGCATTGACGAGCACATGGTATGAGCCGTCTTCCCGTTCAAATGGATTTGTCATATCATCTCTTTCCTTTCTTTACCGGACTGTACGCCGTCCGTTTAATTTCTCTGCCAGAATCGCGCCGATGTCGGCAAGCGGGCCCGGCTGGCACATATCTTTATGGCGGCAGTCTAAGTCATACCGCTCGATTTTCCCCGTAATATACGGTTTCCAAGTATCCGGCTCAATCGGGTCAAACCACTCCGGAATAATCGTTGATCTGAAGAACAGCACATCTCCGTGGAACGGCTTCGGCTTGTATGTTCCTAACAGCCCGACAGAATTAATGTACGTGTCTTTCAGATTCATCATCACTGACTCGTCCAGGCTGGCTAATGCGCTTCCCTCACGGCGGAGAATGGTCAGCGCGGTGTCAAAATCAAGCGGCTGATCCCCGAGGCTGTCCGGGTCGTACCCTCCCAGGGCAAGCAGCGCGATGACGGCTTCCTCGTCATCAGGCGCATTTTTTATCGGCAGAAAATGATTCGGATACGCGTCAAGCATCACCAAAAGCGAAACCTCTTCACCCCGGCTCTGTAATTGTGTCGCCATGGCCTGAATGACATTCCCTCCGAGAGACCAGCCGAGCAGACGGTACGGCCCTTTCGGCTGCACGGTACGGATTTTTTCAATATAATCCGCCGCCATGTCATCTAGGCTTTGCGGAAGCGATTCTTTTTTTCCGATGCCTCTCGCCTGTAAGCCGTATATCGGATAATCAGCCTCTAAAGAAGACATCAGCCCGGCATAACACCAGCTGAGACCGCCGGCCGGATGGACACAGAACAACGGTGTTTCTTCTCCTGCCGTTCTGAGCGGAAGAAGAACATCAAGCGCGCTTGCGCCCGTTCCTGACTCAAGTCTTTCAGCAAGGCTTGCCACCGTAGGAGCTTCAAATAATGTTCCGATACTCAGCTCGGCTCCCATCGCTTCCCGAATACGGCTCATTAAATGAACCGCAAGCAAAGAATGGCCGCCTAAATCAAAGAATCTGTCATCAATACCGACACGCGGCAGGTGAAGCACCTCTGCGAACAGCTCACACAGCATTTCTTCCTGCGGCGTTCTCGGCCCCCGGCCGGTGACCTCCGTTTGGAAGTCAGGCGCAGGGAGCGCTTTTCGGTCAAGCTTTCCATTCGGTGTCAGCGGCAGTTCATTCATTTGGACAAAAGCTGACGGAACCATGTAATCCGGCAGGCTTTCTTCGGCAAACCGGCGCATGTTTCCCGTGTCCAAGGTGCTGCCGGCAGATCGGACAAGGTAGGCGGCCAGCCGTTTATCTCCCGGCCGGTCTTCACGGACGACTACGGCGGCATCCTCGATATCCGGATGTTTGACGAGAACCGCTTCGATTTCTCCCAATTCAATCCGGAATCCGCGGATTTTAATCTGGTGGTCCGCCCTGCCCATATAATCAAGAGAACCGTCCGTCCGCACACGGGCTAAATCCCCCGTCCGGTACATTCTCGTTCCCGGCGGGCCGTACGGATCAGCCACAAAGCGTTCGGCGGTCAGGCTTTGCCGCCCTAAGTAACCGCGTGCCACGCCTCCTCCGGCCACATACATTTCGCCCGTGATGCCCGGGGGCACAGGCTCCAGCCGGTCATCAAGCACATATACGTTCAGATCAGGAATGCCGCAGCCGATGAGGCTGTTTGCTCTCAGCTCGGCAATGTTTTTGTCTAATTCAAGGTAACTGACGTGCACCGTCGTTTCCGTAATGCCGTACATATTCACGAGCACCGGCTGATTGTCTGCGTGGCGGCTGTACCAATCCTCAAGCCGGCTCAGCTCAAGCGCCTCGCCGCCGAAGATGATATATCTGAGTGCGAGCTGACGCCCCAGCTCTTTGTGTTCTTTTTCCGCATGCATCAGCTGGTAAAACGCTGACGGCGTTTGGTTAAGCACGGTTACCCGCTCTTTCACGAGGAGATGTAAAAACGCTTCCGGCGATCTGCTGATGTCATGCGGCACGACGACGAGACGTCCGCCGTGAAGCAGCGGCCCCCACATTTCCCAGACAGAGAAATCGAAAGCGTAGGAGTGAAACATCGTCCATACATCATCAGAATGAAAGTGATACCAATGCCGCGTCGACTCAAACAGCCGGATAACATTGCTGTGCGGAATGATGACACCTTTCGGCACACCTGTTGATCCCGACGTGTAAATGACGTAGGCCGGGTGAAGCGGTGACAGCGGCCGAATCCGGTCAGCGTCCGCAGGGTTCGTGACGGCATATTGCCGAAGTGTTTCTTTATTCTGCGGGTCATCCAAGATGAAGGCCGGCATGCCGCTTTCGATAGAGAGCTTACTTGCGCCTTCACGGTTGGTAAGCATAAATACGGGCTTGGCATCATGTAACATAAAAGCAATGCGGTCCGCGGGATAATCAGGATCAAGCGGCAAATACGCTGCCCCCGTCTTCAGGACGGCTAACAGCCCGACAATCATATCTAAAGAACGCGGCAGCGCCAGTGCGACAAACTGCTCCGGGCCGACGCCGCGGGCAATCATCATGTGCGCGAGCTGATTGGCTCTTTCATTCAGCTCTTTATAAGTGAGTCCGCTCTCTCCAAATACTGCCGCCGTTTCATCCGATTTTGCGGCGGCCTGTATTTCAAACAGTTCAGGCAGTGTCTGCCGAGGCTGAATATGCTGTTTTGCCCGTTTAACCGGCAAAAGCTTCCGGCGCTCTTCATCAGAAAGAATGGTTAAGCTTCCGATCGGTTTTTCCGGATGTGATGCGGCATCTTCGAGCAGAAGAAGCAGGCGTCCGGCAAGTGCTTCAGCCGTTTCTTTTCTAAATAAGTCCGTACTGAACTCCAGCAGGCCTTCAATACCGGCAGGCGTGCCGTCGTCATGGCGCTGTTCAGCCAATTCCAGCGTCAAATCAAATTTGGACGATCCGACACTGCTGATTTGCAGGCTTGTTTCCATATCAGGAAGACTGAGTACAGGGTCAGGCGTATTTTGGAATGCGAGCATCACTTGGAACAGCGGATGTCTTGACCGGGAACGAACCGGATTCAATTCTTCCACGAGACGTTCAAACGGCACGTCCTGATGTTCATATGCTGCGAGATTCATTTCCCTGACCCTTTCAAGAAGCTCACAAAAGCTCGGATCGCCAGAGGTATCGGTTCTCAGTACGAGTGTATTAATGAACATACCCACAAGGTCTCCTAATGCGTCATCACTGCGGCCGGCTATCGGACTGCCGATCGGAATATCGGTCCCTGCACCGAGCCGGGTCAGTAACGCGGAAAGCCCTGATTGAAGCACCATAAACAGGCTTACGCGCTGATTTCTGGCAAGTGAGAGAAGACGGGCATGTAGCTCTTGGCCGATGTTGACCGGAATGACGCCGCCCCTGTAGCTTGATTCAGCGGGACGCGGAAAATCAGACGGCAGCTCCAGCTGATCCGGTACATTTTCAAGCGTTTTCTTCCAGAAATCCAGCTGGCGCGCAATTAAGCTCTCAGAATCAGACGCGCTGCCTAAAAGCTGCTGCTGCCAAAGCGCATAATCCGCATATTGAATCGCCAGCGGCGCCCATTCTGCTTTTTCACCTGTTTGCCGGGCGATATAGGCTACGGATAAGTCACGCATGAGCGGATTCAAGGACCAGCCGTCACCTGCGATGTGATGCAGGAGAATCATCAGCGTATACTCGCCGCCACCAAGATCAAACAGCTCAGCCCGGACGGCCGGCTCTTTAGCGAGATCAAACCGATATCGTGCCGCAGCGGCAAGCATGTCTTGGAGCTCGTTTTTGTCTGCTTGTGTCACTGTAAACACAGGGCGGGCTTCTTCAGCAGATAAAATGAGCTGATGAGATGATCCCTTATTTTCCGGAAAAACGGTGCGCAGGCTTTCATGACGGCTGACAACATCGTAAAAGGCGTGTTTCAGCGCTGATTGGTCAAGCTTGCCTGACATGCGGACAATCACCGGAATGTTGTAAGTAGGGCTTGGCCCTTCAAGACAGTAGAGAAACCATAGACGCAGCTGCGCAAATGACAGCGGGATGTGCTCCGGCCGGTCAAACGGCTTGAGCTTAGGCCGCGCACTCTTGGCGGTGTCAAGCTGTGCGGCGAGCCCGGCAACGGTCGGCGTATCAAACAGACGTCCGATGCCAAGCTCTGCGCCCATCGTCTCCCGGACCCGGCTCATCAGGCGTCCGGCTAAGAGTGAATGTCCGCCCAATTCAAAGAATCCGTCATCAATTCCGACCCGCGCGAGACCGAGAACCTCGGCAAACAGATCGCATAATATTTCTTCCTGCGGCGTCCGCGGCCCTCTGTCAGACAGGACAGCGGAAAAATCAGGTGCAGGCAGAGCGCTGCGATCGAGCTTCTTATTCGGTGTCAGCGGCAATTCTTCCAGCTGTACAAACGCGCCCGGCACCATATAATCCGGCAGGCTTTCGCCCATATATTCACGAAGTCCGCCGATATCAAGGGGCTGATCCGCGACAGCGTAAGCCGCCAGCCGCTTATCTCCGGGCTGGTCTTCACGGACAATGACGGCGACGTGCGAAATACCCGGATATTTCGACAGCACTGACTCAATTTCTCCTAATTCTATCCGGAACCCGCGGATTTTAATTTGGTGATCGGCTCTGCTGATATAATCAAGCGAGCCGTCCTCACGCCAGCGCACGAGATCTCCCGTCCGGTACATCCTCGCTCCCGCGGGCCCGTACGGATCGGCAATGAATCTTTCCGCTGTTAAATCAGGACGGTTATAATAACCTCTGGCAAGCCCCTCCCCCGCGATATAAAGCTCGCCCGCGATTCCCGGCGGGACGGGCTGCAATGCGGCGTCCAGCACATATACCCGCGTGTTCCAAATCGGCTTTCCGATCGGAGGCGCCCCTGTATGGCCTTTTGCAAGTGGCTGTGCGGCCGACCAGATTGTTGTTTCTGTCGGCCCGTACAGATTCGTCACCGTACAGCCTGATTCAAGCAGAGCATGCATAAGCGCGTTCGGAAGCGCCTCACCTCCGACAAGCACCTGCAGCGCCCGGAGAGAATCCGGTTCATTGGTGACTAATGAATGCCACAATGTCGGCGTTGCCTGCATGATTGAAATACCGTATGAGTGAATCATGTGCGCAAGCGCCCGCGGTTCCTGAATCGTCTCTTTACGTGCGATGACGCACCCCGCCCCGCTGATGAGCGGAAGGAAGAGTTCAAGTCCGGAAATATCAAACGCCGCAGTCGTAACGGCAAGCAGGCGGTCTTGTTCGCCTAGCGGGAACATTTCCCGCATGGATAAGAGGAAATTGCTTACGCTTTTTAATGTGACGACTACGCCTTTCGGTTTGCCCGTTGAGCCCGATGTATAAATGATATAAGCGGGGTGCAAAGGCGAACATTCCGCCTGAGCGGGACAGTCAGCATTTTGAGCGGCAACGGTTTTTACCGTATTCGGGTCATCGAGAATGATCCTTTTTGCATCACTGTCTTCCGGCATGCGGCCGGATAATTCCATCGTTGTAATCAGGCATGCAGGCTGTGCATCTTTGAGCATGTATGTGATCCGCTCAGAAGGAAAATCAGGATCAAGCGGCAGGTATGCGGCTCCCGTTTTCAAAACGGCCAGCATGCTCACGGCCAACTCCTGTGACCGCGGAAGCAGCAAAGCGGCAAATTGTTCCGGTCCGAGCCCCTTTTCCTTTAGCATGCCGGCAAGCTGGTTCACGCGCTTGTTCAATTCGGCATAGCTGAGCTCTTCGTTTTCGGTGATGATTGCCGGCCGGTCCGGTGTTTTTACGGCCTGTTCGTAAAACAGCTCCGGCAGACTTTTCTGCTTCTCGGCCTTGCGCGTGTCATTCCAGCTTTCCAGTACGCGGAGACGTTCACTTTCAAGCAGAAGGTTGAGTGTGCCGATTTTTTGTGTCTGGTCTTTCACAGCGGATTCCAACAGAAGCAGGAATCGTTTTTGATGGTTTTCAATATCTTCGGCGCTGTACACTTCCGGATTCGCATCAAAGTCCACACGCATTCCGCTTCCGTCCGCTCTGTCGTAAACGTTAATTGACAAATCATCAACGGGTCCTGCTGATAAATTATGGACGGTCCCTGGCGCTCCGGCGAAATCAAGCGCGTAGTCAAACGGCATCACATTGACTTGCGGGCCGAACAGCCTGCGATTTTCTCCGAGCAATTTAAGGTCGCGGCGCATGTCTTCATGGCGGTATTTCTGATGGCGCCGGATGTTTCGGATTTCTTTTGCCACTTGGCTGACGGCCTCATGAAAATTCATATCCGGGCGGAGCGAAAGCCGCAAAGGCAGCAGATTCATGACCATACTCGGAATATTCAGTGAAATTGAGCCGATCCGCCCCATCATCGGTAAACCGAGCACGATATCCCCTGCGTTTGTCATCCGATGGACATATACCGCCGCTGCGGCCGTGACGGCTTCATGCCAGTTCGGAATCGCTTTTACATGCTGTAAAGCCGTTTCAGAAAGATAAGCCGTGCTTCTCCGAAAACGTGTTGACGTTCGCGGCGCTCTTTCTGCCAAACTGACGACATCAGGTTCATCCGCAAATTTCTCCATCCAAAATTCCCGATCTTTCAGGAATTGATCAGACGCGCGGTACTCTTGATCTTCTTTTACCAGATCCTCCAAAGAACCGAAGGAGCGCCCGTTATCCGGACGTCCTTCCCGTATTGCGGTGTACATTTGCGCCGTACGCCGTGCCAGCAGTGAAAAACCGTAGCCGTCTATCGCAATGTGGTGAATGCGCTGATACCAGAAAAAGCGTTCCGGTCCCGCCTGAAATAAAATGTCGCGGAACAAAGGCCCGGCCGCCATATCAACGGGCTCAGCCAAATCTGTCTGCATGAGTCTGAGTGCGGCCTGCTTCGGATCAGCTTCTGAACTCACATCTATGACATCGATCGCAGCCTCAAATGGAGGATTGATGATCTGCTTCGGCCCGTCTGCTCCCTCCTCGAAGCGGGCGTGTAATGACGCGGCTTCCGTCAGCACGCGTTCGAGAGCGGTTTTAAATATGTTCACATCGATCGCGCCGTTTATCTCAACGTACTCGCCTGTATTGTAAATCGGATTATCAGGATCAAGCTGCTGCGCAAACCAGATACCGGCCTGTGCGCCTGTCAGAGGCAGCTGTTGTGTATCATGCATTCTATTCTCTCCCTTTATAAATAATCTGCGTTCGGCAAGACTTTTTGAGATCGGGAAGAAAGAAGTCTCCACCACTCTTCCAGCGTCGGGTTCTCCGCCAGTTCCACAAACGTCACTTCAGCTCCGTCACGGCGCCATTGTTCGACAAGGCTCATGATTCTGACGGAGTCAAGACCTCTGTCCAGCAGGTCTTCATGATCCGGAATATCAGACGGTGATTCTTGAAGAATCGCCGCAATTTGTTCCCGCACCCGGTCTTTTGTCAATACGGCGGAAGTCTTCTCTTCTCCTTCAGAAACCGGCGCGCCGCCCAGCAGCTCCAGCACTTCGTTTGTCAAAGCCGTGTAAGCGCAGCGCTGAGACGCATATTCGATGGCCATCTTATGTTTTTCTGAAGAAAAATCAGCAACGGCGTCTCCGATAAAGAAGCTTTGGATATCATCCATAAATGCTTCACAGGCTGTGACGAGACAGCCGATGTGTGCATAAATTCCCGTAATCATGAGCTGGTCTCTGCCGCTTTCACGCATGATCTCAAGGAGATTCGTCCGTTTAAACGCGCTGTATCTCCACTTTGTGAGGACAATGTCCTGATCATCCGGGGCAAGCTCCGGAATGACCTTTTCTTCATAAGGCCCGCTTTTTAGCCCCGGCCCCCAAAAATCCGTCAGCAGCGCACGGTCCGCCGGGTCTTGGCTGCCCGGCTGCGCGGTATACACCACCGGAATGCCGAGTGCTTTGCATTGCTCTTTTATTTTTTTGATATTCTCAGCCGCCTCCGTGATCGGAGCTTCACCTTTCGCAAAAGCATCGACGAAATAATTCTGCATGTCATGGATCAGAAGCACCGCGCGTTTCGGATTCAGCGTCCACGATACTTTATTTTCAGGCATATCTGACGCTGTCGGCAGCGCATATGCGGGAATAGACGGTATAGCCAATGTAAACACTTCCTTTTTTAAGATTGTTTGATTTCAGCCGGCTTTACTTTTTGGGCGATCGTTTCGCGAAGATCCTTTTTACTGACCTTGCCGACGCCGGTTTTCGGGAAAGAAGCGATAAATTCAATCCGGTCGGGGATTTTATATGCCGCTAATCCGCGCTCACGTAAAAATGCTTTCAGCTCTCCCGGTTTCGGCGCTTCTCCTTTCGGGATGACGAACACACAGGATCGCTCCCCGAGAAAATCGTCCGGCATTGAAACCATGGCCGCGTCATGAACGGCAGGATGCGCAAGAAGGTGATTTTCCACCTCCTCAGCGGCTATTTTTTCACCGCCCCGATTGATTTGATCTTTCGCACGCCCTTCGACGATGATATAGCCGTCCGCCGTCAGTTTGACGATATCGCCGGTCTGATAAAATCCGTCGGCTGTGAATGATCTTTCATTATGTTCAGGCGCTTTATAATATCCGCGAATCGTGTAAGGGCCGCGTGTAAACAAATGTCCCGCTTCACCGGGGGCGACATCCCGCCCGTCATCGTCTAAAACCCTTACCTCATCAAAAGGTGACATCGGTCTGCCTTGCGTATTGACAATGATCTCTTCAGGATCATCCAGTCTCGTATAATTCACCAATCCTTCCGCCATTCCGAAAACCTGCTGAAGGGTGCATCCGAAAGCGCTCTTTACGCGGCGGGCCGCCTCAGCGCTGAATTTGGCGCCTCCCACCTGCAGCACTTGAAGGCTTGATAAATCATCACTTCGCGAACCGGATGCGTCCATCCACACCATCGCAAGCGGCGGGACGAGCGCTGTAATCGTGACACGTTCTTTCTCAATTAACGGGAAGCAGTCATCCGGGCTCGGCGTCGGTGACAGAACAACCCGGCCTCCGGCATATAAAGTTCCCAGCACACCTGGCGAGCTGAGCGGATAATTATGCGCTGTCGGCAGAGCAGCCAAATAAACGCTGTGTTGATCCAAGCCGCATATTTCCGCGCTGATGCGCAAACTGTATATGTAATCGTCGTGTGTTCGCGGAATCAGCTTGGACAGCCCCGTACTGCCTCCTGAAAGCTGTAAAAAGGCGACTTCCGCCGGGCTTACCTCTTCCAGCTGAACAGGCTCTCTATGCAGGCTGCTCAGTTCTTGAAACTCTTCAGCTTCGCCGGCCACAATGACATGCGCCAAATCCGGAAGTTTGTCTTTCACCTGTCTGGCAAGCGCCCTGTAATCAAAACCTGAATGCATATCAGGAATGATGTATGCTTTCGCCTCTGCAAACTCGCAGAAATACGTAATCTCACTGCTTCTATGAGAAGGCAGCGCGAAAACGGGCAGCGCTCCCAGCCGGAACAGCGCGAAAATCACTTCAAAAAACTCAGCGATATTCGGCAGCTGAACGACAACGCGGTCTTCCTTTTGAATTCCGAGCTTATGCAGCCCCGCCGCTAAACGATCTGCCCTTTCATCTAATTCTTTGTAGGTCCAATGTACATCTTTACACGTCACGGCAGTTTGATTTCCGTATAAAGCCGCGCGCTCTTTCAGCATTCCTCCGAACGTCTCACCCTTCCAGCAGCCGTCTTTTCGGTATTTGTCAGCCCATTCTTCCGGCCATGGCGTAAATCCAGTCAGCACGATCCGTTCCCTCCTTTTTTACAACTCATCTTGGTAAAGCCCCATCGCCCGGAGCATGGTGCGGAATTTGGCCGAGGTCTCGTCCAATTCATCCTGCGGCTTTGATCCGGCGACAATCCCGGCACCCGCAAAGAGCCGGAGAGACCTTGTTTCCGCTTCGGCGCAGCGGAGTGCGATAATCCATTCTCCGTCACCCTCAGCATCACACCAGCCCGCCATTCCCGTGTAGAAATTGCGGTCAAACGGCTCAATATCCTGAATCGCTTCTCTCGCCGCATCCGTCGGCGTTCCGCATACCGCGGGTGTCGGATGCAGGGCGATGGCCAGCTCAAGTGATGTCGTTGACGGATCACGCAGCTCTCCCTTTACCTCGGTGGACAGGTGCCACATCGCCTCAGTTTTAATGAGTGACGGTTTTTCCGGCACATCAAGCACACGGCAGAACGGTTTAAGGGCGGCGGCCACGGCGGCCACGACTACGGCATGTTCATGCAGATCTTTTGCTGATTGCAGCAGTTCTTCCGCTCTTCTCTGATCCTCGGCGGGATCTGTGCTGCGAGGTCTGGAACCTGCCAGCGGATTGGACAGAATCGATGTTCCGTTTTTGGACAGCAGCAGTTCAGGACTTGCGCCGAAAAGCGTTTTTCTTGTTTCTGACGTTCCCGTCACATCCGCAGCGAATGTATAGCCGCGCGGGTTGTGCTGCGCCAAATGCTTGACGGCCTGTGGAATGTCGATATTCTTTTCAGCGGTCAGATGAAGCGTCCTTGACAGCACGATTTTGCTGAGCGGACCGTCCGTAATGTTGTATACGCCTTGTTCCACACCGCTCATAAAGCCCTCAGGCTCCGGAACGGGACGGATGTCATATGTATTGGATTGCGGCTTTTCTGCGGAAGATTCCGCAAACGAAAGCGGGCCTGCCGTATGAACATTCTTCGGTACAAAAAGCCGGGAAGCTTTTCTGCCGTCAAAAGGAATGGCGCCGGCCGCAATCGGATGTTTGATGCCGGCTTGCTTTGCCTCAAGAAGCGTCTGTCTCACGCGTTCAGGCAGTGAATCCAGCTGATTTTCCGCGTCTGTATCAGGCACTTCCGCAAACATTCCTTCCGCAAGCATCGTACTTTTCGGGGAAGCTAAAAAGAACGCCCCGGGCTTGTAAGCATCCAGCACCTCTTTTGCAGACACTTCCGCCAATAAATGTTGATTTGTCATGTTTGTCCCTCCTTCTCGTTACATCAAACGCCTAAACTAGCGCCGCCATCAACGCATAAATCATGCATCGTAATATGGTTTGCCTGTTCAGAAGCCAGAAACAAAACGGCATTTGCAATATCAGAAGGCTTCGCCAGCTTTTGAAGCGGAATTCCCGTTTTATATGTATCAAGCGAACCTCTGATGACGTCCCAGGCTCCGTTCTCGTCCTGCCACAGCGCCCGCTGCATGTCGGTTTCCGTTGAACCCGGAGATACGATGTTGCAGCGGATATGATGGGCCGCAAGCTCCAGTCCGAGGCATTTCGTAAACATGACGGCAGCCGCTTTTGACGCCGCATAAGCCGCCATGGAAGCACGCGGAACGCCGGCTGCATTCGAACCGACCGTAACGATGGCGCCTTTTTGACGCTCAATCATGTATCGGCTTACAGCCCGTGACACATGAAATACGCCGGTCGTATTAACAGAAAATGTTTGATCCCAATCTTCATCACTGAGGGATTGCACCGGACCCGGCCGCAGCACGCCCGCAACGTTCGCCAATATTTCAATAGGTCCCATGTCGCGTTCAACGGCGGCGATGATATCATTGACAGCCGCACTGTCAGATACATCTGCGGCAAACCCCTGCGCCTGCACGCCTTTTTTCCGAAGTCTGTCAGTAAGCCCGAGAAGCAGGTCTTCATTTGTATCTATAGCTGCCACATTTACGCCTTGTTCAGCAAAGGCAAGCGCTGTTGCTTCTCCGATGCCTTGAGCGGCGCCGGTGACAACGGCCGTTTTCCCTTTCATTCCCAATGCGTCCATATTATCATTCCCTTTCTATATTGATAATGATTATCATTATCAACTATGATTCAAGACAATCATATCCAAATCAAAACACGCAGTCAATTAGAAAATTAGAATCAGCCGCATTTAGTTCGAAGGGCCTGTTTTTTCTCATGCGGGAGAATACGGGGTATGCGGTCCTCCCGGATTCAGGCAGAAACGCAGGGCCCTGCTGATTAAAACGGGCAGGACAGAAATATGGCCCTCTCCTTCAAACTCGCTGTATTCAGCACGGACTCCATCATCTTCAAATCCGGATAATAAAGAGTACAGCGCCTCTGCGTGCTGCGGGATTCTGCTTTTATGTGTTTTTTCAATTTCTCCCGCAGCCAGCAATACGCTGACTTGAAGATTTTCCGCAGAGAGCCGGTCTGACAAACGTTCCGCTTTTTCCTGAATAAAACGCTTGTTCCAGTGAATTGACGGACTCCCGGCAACATAGGTCTGGAACATGTCCGGCCTCATCAAAAGCACTTGCAGCACAAAAAGACCGCCCAGCGAATGGCCGAAAATCGTCTGCCTGCCTCTGTCGATCGGATAATCCCGCTCCATCGCGGGCTTTACTTCTTCTTCTATAAAACTCAGAAACGCTTCCGCCCCTCCCTGTTCGGGCCATGCCGCGCCGCGCGGATGCACCGGCAGTTCTGATTCAGAAAGCGGCATCGTAAAATCACTGTGACGTTCGGCGGAAAACGGCTGATCTGTCGGGTAGCCGATTCCGACAATCACCGCCGGAACAACGCCTGTTTTTTCAGGCCGTCGGCTTTGCACCCGCAAAGCTTCGGCCATTGTGCCGAATACGGAATTCGCATCGAGCAGGTATATGACGGGGAAGCCGGATGCAGGCGGTTCTTCCTGAGGAAAAGAGACAAAGATACGATACATACGGCCTCCTTTTGAGCGCATTTCTCTTACTTCTGTGCCCGGAACCGCGTATCGGCCGGCCGGCGCGAAACCCCGCTTTATTTGTTTTCCGTCCATTATGTGTTCATCCCCTTTGCGGCAATTGCTTTATCTATGCTTATTGATAATGATTTTCAATATCAAAAGACACCTCAAATAATAGGTTTTTTGCCAAACAAAGTCAATGGATTTTTGATATAAAAAAAGCACCTTATTTCAATAAGGTACCTAAGAACTATATAGTGATAGGGGCTTAATCCCATGTAAAGCGCTCATTCTTCCATGGATCTCCCCTCATATGGTAGCCGTTTTTCTCCCAAAAGCCGGGGTGGTTTTCCTTTGTGAACTGAATGCCGCGCAGCCATTTTGCGCTTTTCCAAAAATAAAGATGGGGGAAAACGCCTCTGAGCGGATAGCCGTGCTCTGGCGTTAACGGCTCGCCGTTATGCGCATATGCCAGCAGGGATGTTTCCCGCGCAAAATCAGAAAGCGGCAGGTTGGCCGTCCAGCCCTCTTCAGCGTGCAGAATGACGAATCCCGCTTCTTTGTGCACGCCCGCTTTCTCAGCGATGTCTTTGGCGCGTATTCCCTGCCAGATATTATCAAGACGGGACCAGCCCGTGACGCAATGAATATCATTTTTCACTTCGGCTTCAGGAAAGGATTTGATATCTTCAAAGCTTAACAGCATAGGACGGTCAACAAGTCCGTACACTTGCAGATTCCATTTTGACATATCTTCATAATAAGGAACATTTCCGGCGTGAAGCACGGGAAACTTCGTTGTGACATTTTGGTTTGGCGGAATCCGTTCCGACTGTTTTGTTTGTTTCGTTTTCCCGAAAAACATATGGCTCCCTCCATTTAGTAAACCTATATTAAATCTTTGTTGACAATCAATCACCCTTCGATTACGCTAATCTGGTACAAGTGTAAGGGGGAAAAACAAATGAAACAACGCAACCTTCGCGCGGGCGATATGGCGCTTATCGGCATGTTTGCCGCACTGATGGCCGTCGGCGCCAACATTACATCAATGGCTCCTTTTTTGCAAGTTGCGGGAATTCCGTTATCGCTGCAGCCTTTCTTTTGTCTGTTAGCCGCGATGCTTCTCGGCGCCAGACGGGCAGCCATTGCAATGACGGTATACGCATTGGCCGGACTCGCGGGGGCGCCTGTTTTCGCTCAATTCTCAGCAGGCTTTGCGCCGTTTATCGGAAAGAGCGGCGGATTTATTCTCGCTTATATCCCGGCGGCATTTGCAGCCGGATGGCTGCTGGAAAAAACAAAAAAACCCGGCCGCCTGCATTATGCATGGGCCTCTTTGATCGGTACCGCCGTCATTTATATCATTGGCACGACCTATACGTATATTGCGCTGAAATTATGGCTTCATGCTCCGATCAGCTACGGAATGGCCTGGTTTTACATGATATGGTTTTTCATAAAAGATATCGTTTTAGCACTGTTATTGGCATCAATCGCGCCTGCCGTTTACAGGTCTATTCATAAAGCGACGGGGTTCAGCAGAAACCCGGCGTAAGATGTTCTCAGCATACAAAAAGGCTCCCCTTTCCGGGAGCCTTTTTTTACAGGACAAGCGCGGCAATCCAGCCGAATATCACAAGCGGAATGTTATAGAAAAGAAATGTCGGTACGCACGTATCCCAAATGTGGTGGTGCTGTCCGTCGGCGCTGAGGCCTGACGTCGGCCCGAGCGTACTGTCACTTGCAGGAGAACCCGCATCGCCGACCGCGGCGGCCGCTCCGATTACGGCAATCGTCGCCATCGGACTGAATCCGAGCTGAGCGCACAGCGGGACAAATATGGTCGTAATGACGGGTACGGTTGCAAATGATGATCCGATTCCCATCGTGATTAATAAACCGACCACCAGCATCAGGAGCGCGCCTAATGATTGGCTGTGGCCGATAAAGCCTGTTGATGCTTTGACCAAGGAAGCCACATCGCCCGTTTTATTCAATACATTTGAAAAACCGGCCGCAACAAGCATGACAAACCCGATAAAGGCCATCAGAATCATGCCGTCCGTGATCAGCTTATCCGCTTCATTGCGCTTCATGACTCCGCTGATAAACAGCGTAAACAAGCCGGCAAGCGCGCCCATGATCATACCTTCCACTCCGAGCACTTGTGACAGATAGAGCTGAACGGCAAGCGACACGGCAATGGAGATCAAGGCGATGGCAATGCTTTTTTTCGTATAAGGAGAAGACGATAGTCCGGCAATCTCCTTCGTCTCATATTTCTTCGGTTTCCGGAAGACGATGACGGCTAAAATTAAACCGACCGCCATCCCGGCCGTCGGGATGATTAAAGCATACGGGATATCACTGAGCGGCACCTTTAAACCGGCTGACGCCATATTATCTCTCAGCATCCCCTGGAAAATCTGTCCGAATCCGACAGGCAGAACGATATAAGGCGCAGTCAGTCCGAATGTCATCACACACGCGATCAGTCTGCGGTCTATTTCAAGTTCGTTAAATATTTTTAAAAGCGGCGGAATCAATACAGGAATAAACGCAATGTGAACGGGCACCACGTTTTGCGAGAAACAGGATATGATTAAAATAATCAGTACGATTAACACTTTTGACAGTGCTTTTTTCCGCGAATCTTCCTTTTTTCCGATTAGTTTGACAGACGCTTCCACCATTGCATCGGGAAGCCCCGTCTTTGTCAGCGCCGCGGCAAATGCTCCGAGCAGCGCGTAGCTGACCGCGACGGTGGCATTTCCGCCGAGACCGTCCGTAAAAGCCTTCACCGTCTCTCCTAGGCCTAAGCCGCCGGTCAGCCCGCCGGCAAGCGCGCCGATCATTAAAGCTATAATAATATTGACACGCAGCAGGCTTAAGACGAGCATAAGCAATACTGCGACAACAACAGCATTCATTGATGAGTCCCTCCAAAAATCCTTTAGTTTGCTAACGTAGTAGATAATTAAAGTTACCATATATTCTGCGCTTTAGTCAACTAAAGATTTTGGAAATCGAAAAACCCGCTGCATCAAGGCAGCGGGATGCTGTTATCTTTCGGGCGTAAAGCGCTCAGTCAAAACAGCCAACGTCCTTGCCATGACGCCTGTTGCGCCGGCAGGGCCGAAGCATGTCGCTTTATTCGCCGTTGCGGTTCCCGCAATATCGAGATGAACCCACGGCGTGTTTTCCGCGAATTCACCAATGAATGCCCCCGCCATAATCGCGTGGCCTTCTCTTCCCGGAGAATTGTTCAAATCAGCCATCTGACTGTTTCTCACCCGTTTTTTATCCTTTTCTGTAATCGGAAGCTGCCAGATCGGCTCGCCGGATTCTTTCGCCGATTCCGCCACCTGTTCATAAAACGCGGCGTGATTGGTCATGGCGCCCGTCATTTCGTTTCCTAAGGCGACAATGACACCGCCCGTTAACGTTGCGACGTCTACGAGGACAGAGGCTCCGTGCTGCTTGGCATATGTGATGCCGTCGGCAAGCACGAGACGCCCTTCCGCATCGGTGTTCAGGATCTCAACGGTTTTTCCGCTGAGCGAAACGATGACGTCATCCGGCTTCATAGCATCGGACGAAATCATGTTGTCCGTAGACGGTATGACAGCGAGCACGTTTTGTTCAGGCCGCAGTTCGCCGATAATTTCCATTGCCCCTAATACCGAGGCGGCCCCTCCCATATCGCTTTTCATGCCGACGATGCCGGTTTTCGGCTTAATTGAATATCCGCCCGTATCAAAGGTAATTCCTTTACCGACCAGGCCGATAACGTCTTCCCACTGATCTTTGCCCTGATACTTCAGAACGATCATTTTCGGCGGTTCGGATGAGCCCTTGTTAACAGCAAGCAGCCCGCCCATGCCGAGCTCTTCCATTTCATCTTTTTCTAAAATTTCACACTCGAAATCGTATTTTGCCGCCAGCTCAGCGGCATATGACGCCAAATCAGTGGCCGTCAGCATATTACCCGGCATATTCACAAGCGTGCGGGCTGAATTCGTCCCTTGGCCGTATGCCGCGCCGACGTTCAGGCCGGCCTGCACTTCCCTCAGGTCTTCTTCGGTCACGGCGCAGACTGATTTCAGTTCCTGATCCGGCTCATTTGATTTATGTTTATAATCCTGCACTTCGTAAACCGCAAGCAGACAGCTTTCTGAAAGCGCATGAGCGGCATCGGCGGCAGGCACTTCCCCGGAGACGAATGTATCGAGCAAAACGGATACTTCCTGTTTTTTATCTTGATGAACCTGCTGAAATACTCGTGCAAAGCATTCTTTCGTATCTTCAAACGAATAATCCGCTTCTCTTCCCAGGCCGATAAAATAAATACGTTTCATACCGGTCGCAGCCGGAGGGTATACTTTTGATACACGATTGCGTTTGGCGGACACATCACCATCCTTTAACAGCTGGGTCAGATGACCGTCCAATTTATCATCCAATTCCTTCGTAAATCCGTTCAGCGTGCTTTTTTGAAAAAGACCGATGACCAGTGTTTCGGGATGCCGCAGTTGATCAGATGCATAAAACATGAGTACACACTCCTTATGTGGGTATTTGTTATGTAAAGTGGTATAATGAAAAAACATTTTTCATTGATTTTATTTTACCAAACTAAGGGCGTTTTCTGCAGTTTTTCGATACGATCGGAATCAGCAGATACAGAAAGGATGTTGCATATGGATGTACTTATGAATTTTCCTTTACTGGCGAGTTTTGCCGCCATTATTTTTGCCCAAGTTGTAAAAGTGCCTATTCAATTTATCGTATCCAAAAAACTTGAATGGTCTCTTGTGACGAGCACCGGCGGCATGCCGAGCTCCCATTCCGCCGCCGTCACTGCGCTGTCAACCGGAGTCGCTTTGGAACAGGGACTGGACTCGCCCCTGTTTGCAGTCGCCGCGATTTTCGCCGTCATTACGATGTTCGACGCTACAGGTGTCAGGCGGCATGCGGGTGAACAGGCGACGGTCATTAATAAACTGGTCATCGACTTTAATCGGTTTGTCAGCGAAGCGAAGGACTTTCAGAAAGCGGAAGAGAAGGAAAAACAGAAGAAACTGAAAGAACTGCTCGGCCATCAGCCGATTGAAGTGTTCTTCGGCGGCGTCACCGGTATTGTGCTGACATTGATTTTAGATTATTTCTTTATGTAAAAAACGCTTCAGCGGATGCTGAAGCGTTTTTATTCTTTTACCGTTTTGTATTGATTTCTGAACACTTGCATCGACTTGGTTTCGTTCAGCTTTACAAGTTCGTCCTCGGTCACTGTGCCGTTCCCTTTTTTAATCATGTAGACCTCAAGTGTTTTTTTGCCCCAATTGTTATAGACGTCCTTGACGGTGTCAAAGTAGAGGTCAAGGCGGCTGCCTTTAATTTTTGAGCCGGTATCGGCGACAACCCCGTATCCGTAATTCGGTATAAACAGAATCGTCCCGATCGGGAAAACAGACGGATCGGCCGCAACAGTTGAATATAAATCGCGTTTGACCTTCACGCCTGAATATGTAATTCCGTACTGCGGATGACCCGGAGATTTTCCGGTAGATTCCGCTCCGGCGGTATAACCGGTGGCCGTCACCTTTTGTGACGGATAGCGTTCCCAGTCAAAAGCTTCTTCCAGCGGTTTTATCCTGCCTGATGCCTTCTTTTCCGGCTGATTCTGTAAGGATTGAAACGGAGTGCCGATGTTTTTCAAAACGGCGCCGCGATGTTCCGTCATCCAATTTGTCAGATCCTTTGCTTCAACACCGGTTATGGAAAAGTATGTCGCATGGCATGCGCCCAAAAAGAGCACGATCATGAATACGCGTCTGATTATCGTCAATCTGAAATCACTCTCCTCCGAGTCATTGTTCCCAACTCGGTGAGGTGCTATACAAAAAGCGCCGCGGCACAAAAAAAGCTTTCTCGAATAAGAAAGCGGCTTAAAACATTTGATATCCTCTTTTTCTGAGCGCCTTTATGGCAATGCCTGACATGATGGCTCCCGCCAGTCCGCCCGCCAAAATCACGACATCCGCAACCGCTAATGACATGATGCGCTGAAACAGGCTTTGAAAGGATTCCCCCGGCGCCTGCACGTAACTGATCATCTTTTTATTGCTGATAATGAAAAGGCATACAATCGGATAGACAACAGCCATAATCCACGACATTCTAAGCAGCATGTTCAACAGAAAGCCTATGCCGAAAAACAGTACGAAAAATAGTACGATTGAGATCAGGACAACCGGCAAACTAATCACAAACATCCACCCCCTACAGCACTTTCAGTGTACCTCGGGGGCGGTAAAAAAGTCAACGTCTGGAAAAATCATCGTCTCTCTTTGCCGCTTCCCTGGCAGGAGGGACATGTTTCGGAGCCGCCAAGAAGCAATTGAAAATACCCTTTACCTGAGCAGAACGGACACGCCGCCGTGCTTTTTGCTGTCGTTTTCATGCGGATCACCCTTTTTCTTAATTTTCTGATAATATATCATATTTACTTGTCAAGCACCAAGTCAGAATATGTAACAAAATAACTCATGTAAGCGAAAACATTCATTTTTTTCTTTTACATTCTTTTGATAGCGCTCTTTTTTAAAAGAAGAGAAAACCCGCGGCCGCGGGTTTTCAGAAGAATTTAAACTTCCCTTTTTTCAGCGTCAGGCCCAGCCCGCCGATCATAAAGAGCGATCGGTTGTCAATGACCTTTTTCATAAAGGACGCCGGCATGCCTTTGAGCTTCCTGCCGTATACGACTCCGACGGCGTTATGCTCACCGAGGGAGGCGACGGTTCCTTTAATGTCAGGCTTGAACTCTTCAAGCTGGCCTCCTTTAATCAAACCGCCCAGATTTTTGGCGACCGTTTCTCCTTGCTGCATCGCGATCTGAGCAGTCGGCGGGTACGGCCGTTCCGTCTCTTCATTGATAAAGAGCGAGCTGTCGCCGAGTATAAAAACGTCATCATGACCCGGCGCCCGAAGATCAGGGTTGACCTTGACACGGCCGCGCATATTTTCAAAACCCGCTTCCTCCACGATCGGATGTCCGCGCACGCCCGCCGCCCAGACAACGGTCTGCGATTTGATTTCTTCCGGCTCTTCATCTTTCTTGCCGACTGTGACACCGTCTGCGCGGCATTCTTGAACCGAGGTGCCGATTTTAAATTCAACGCCTTTGCTCTCAAGGTATTGAACGGCGTAATCGACAAGCTCCGGATCAAATCCCGGCAAAACCGTCGGGGCGGCCTCGACACAGACGATCCGGACGAGACTTTCATCTATATCATAATATCTGCATAACTCCGGCTTGCGGTTCGCAAGTTCACCGAGAAATTCAATTCCCGTAAAGCCCGCTCCGCCGACAACGATGGTTAAGCGGTCAGGGCGTTTTTCGGCCTCCGTATTGTATGTCGCAAATTGGAGCTCAATATGGTCTTTCAGCTGGCGCGACGTATTAATATTCGCGATCGGAAAAGCGAATTCTTTTAAGCCTTTAATCCCGAATGTTTCAGGGACGGCGCCAAGCCCGATGACAAGATAATCATAAGGGATGTCCCCTTGTGAAAGCGTCACCTTTTTATTTTGCACATCTATCGCTTTTACGGTATCCTGCACAAATTTGACCCGTGATTCATTGATTACATCTTTTATTTGATATCTGCAGCGGTCATGATGCAGCGTTCCTGCGCTCGCTTCATGCATCCATGTCGTTTCATAATGATAATTGTGTTTATTGACCAAAGTAATGTCAGCGTCATTTGCCCCGATATGCTTCGGAAGCCTTGTTACTGTCATTAATCCACCATAACCTGCACCTAAAACCACGATTTTGGGTTTATTCAATGCCATCACATCCACCTTCTTTTTTTTGCTGTTAGACGCATAATCAAATCAACATTTGTATTAGCTTCAGCTTATTGGCGGGATTTTATGAAATGAAATATAAAATTTTTTAGAAAACCGCACATGTCTGCATATCACCATACTATCCGGAAGAATCAGAAAACATTCAGGAAAAAACAGATTGGAATTTGTCCCCATATTAGCGGCGGCCGCAATTTTTTTCAAGAATGAAGCGGCCGGGCGGTTTTCGGCACTCGTCATCCTTTTAAATTGTATGTTATAATTAATAACAATTTTCAATTAGGAGGCAATTTGGTATGCAAGAGGATTCAAAGGTTTATGATATTACGGTCATCGGCGGCGGCCCGGTCGGCCTGTTTACCGCTTTTTACGGGGGAATGAGACAGGCGAGCGTCAAAATCATCGAGAGCCTGCCTCAGCTTGGCGGCCAGCTCAGCGCGCTGTACCCTGAAAAATATATTTATGATGTAGCCGGATTCCCGAAAATCCGCGCCCAAGAACTTGTGAACAACTTAAAAGAGCAAATGGCAAAGTTCGATCAGACCATCTGCTTAGAGCAGGCCGTTGAATCTGTTGAAAAACAGGCGGACGGTGTGTTTAAGCTTGTCACGAATTCAGAAACGCATTATTCAAAAACGGTTATTATCACCGCGGGAAACGGCGCATTTAAGCCGAGAAAGCTTGAGCTGGAATCAGCGGAACAATATGAGGGCAAAAACCTGCATTACTTCATTGACGACCTCAATCAATTCGCAGGCAGACGCGTTGCCGTTCTGGGCGGCGGCGATTCCGCGGTTGACTGGGCGCTCATGCTTGAGCCGATCGCGAAAGAAGTCAGCATCATCCACCGCCGTGATAAATTCCGCGCGCATGAGCACAGTGTCGAAAACCTGCATAATTCTAAAGTCAACGTGCTGACACCGTTTGTTCCCGCTGAACTTGTCGGTGAAGACCGGATCGAACAGCTCGTTCTCGAAGAAGTGAAAGGCGACCGTAAAGAAATCATTGAAATTGATGACCTGATCGTAAACTACGGCTTTGTTTCTTCTCTCGGCCCGATTAAAAACTGGGGCCTTGACATCGAGAAAAATTCCATCGTCGTCAAAAGCACGATGGAAACGAATATTGAAGGCTTCTTTGCCGCCGGAGATATCTGCACATATGAAGGCAAAGTCAAGCTGATCGCCAGCGGTTTCGGCGAAGCTCCGACAGCCGTGAACAACGCGAAGGCCTACATGGACCCGAAAGCGCGTGTCCAGCCAATGCATTCTACAAGCATGTTTGAAAAATAATATAAAAAAGAGTCTGTGTCATACCGGCACAGACTCTTTTTTATTTAAACATCCAAATATAATTCATGACGGTTCCGACAACGAGCGCAATGACAAGCGCCGACACGACCCAAATCGTGCCTAAAATAATCCGGTCCTGAATTTTCTGGGCTTTCGGGCTGTGCCCGGGCTGTTTTTGTTCCACACCGGCCCCTCCCTTCTTTGCAAATCTATCTATCGTAACAAATGTCTTACAACACCCAATACTACTATGATAACCAAACTGCAAATGGATGACAAGCTGACCGCATATGAGGCGGCATGAAATCATTTGACATTCCTGACAAAACAAAGTACATTATAAAAAGACGAACATTTTAATTTTATTCAATTCTATTATTCGCTTTTAGGGGTGTTATATATGGAAAATGTATTTGATTACGAAGATATTCAGCTGATTCCTGCAAAATGCATTGTGGACAGCCGATCTGAATGTGATACATCAGTTACATTGGGCGGACACACGTTTAAACTTCCGGTCGTGCCGGCCAACATGCAGACGATAATAGATGAAAACATCGCGGCCTGGCTCGCGGAAAACGGGTATTTTTATATCATGCACCGCTTCGAGCCGGAAAAACGCCTGGCTTTTGTCCGGGATATGAAAGTGCGCGGACTGATTTCTTCCATCAGTGTCGGCGTGAAGGAAAATGATTATGAATTCATCCGGGAGCTGAAAGCACAAGAGCTTGTGCCGGATTATATTACCATTGATATCGCGCACGGCCATTCCAATGCCGTGATCAGCATGATTCAATTTATTAAAGAACATGTCCCGGAAAGCTTTGTCATCGCAGGGAATGTCGGGACGCCTGAAGCCGTAAGGGAGCTGGAACGCGCGGGCGCCGACGCGACAAAAGTGGGAATCGGCCCCGGGAAAGTCTGCATCACCAAAATTAAAACCGGCTTCGGAACCGGCGGGTGGCAATTAGCCGCGCTTCGCTGGTGCGCAAAAGCGGCGAGCAAACCGATCATTGCTGACGGCGGCATCCGCACGCACGGCGATATTGCGAAATCCATCCGATTCGGCGCATCCTTGGTCATGATCGGATCATTATTCGCCGGCCACGAAGAATCACCGGGACAAACGATCGAAATCGACGGCAAGCTGTACAAAGAATATTTCGGCTCCGCTTCTGAATTTCAAAAAGGCGAAAAGAAAAACGTCGAAGGCAAAAAAATGCATGTCGAACATAAAGGGTCTTTACAGGACACGCTGGTTGAAATGGAGCAGGATCTGCAATCTTCCATCTCTTACGCCGGCGGCAATACACTCGAAGCCATCCGCAATGTCGACTACGTGATCGTAAAAAACTCTATTTTCAACGGCGACAGATTTTAACACGCAGCAGAGCCGCAAAAAAAAAATAAAAAAATGACATTCAATATGAATGTCATTTTTTTATTAAATACCGAAATAAAGAGCCGCACTGGCCAACAGATTAATCACAAAAATAAACAAAAAGATGTAACGAATGAATTTATTTTGCACCGGAGCAAATATAAAGAGATATAGTCCTGCCACCCCAAAAGTAAGAACAGGAAACAGCCACTCAAAGGATAAAGAAATGATATAACCGATAATCATAACAATCGGCACACCGATTAATGATAATTTACTTCTCATATGATTTCTGCCCCTTTTACTTAAAAATTGGTGTGATGTAAGCTTCAATAATGGCAGCGGCGATCAGCAGACAAATAATAAGCAGCACCAATATTCCAATATGCCTGAACATTGAAGCTATTATCTTTTTTTCCTTAGAAAAACACAGCCTGATGACCAATTCAACGCCCTTAAAACCAATGGCGCCACTTAATAATAACGCAGGAACTTCAAATATACCATGAGGAATTAGCAGTAAAAAAATCTGATAAAAAGGAACCCCGCTATGCAGATTTTCTATAATAGAGCCGCTTAAAATAAACCCGTTGGTGAATAAATAAAAGATTGAGGTCAACCCAAAGGTAAAAAAACCCGCGGCTAAAAACAGACAAGCGATTGCATTGTTTTTCAGCAGTTCAACCGCGCCTGACGAGCCGTTGTAAGACGCTGTTGAAACAAAGTGATCGGAAAAAAACGCAGCGATCACACCGCCTGAAAAAAACAGCAATGATGCGGTTAACGGAATGACGGACGTCCTGATTGCCGGCAACATGCGGTTCATCATGTATAAATACTCTCAGCCAATTTTTCAATCTCTTCTAATGAATGCTCGGATGACTGATACTCCGCCGCAAAAACGCCTTCATGTATAATACCGATTGTATCGCACAGCGAATGCGCCAGCTCCAGCAAGTGAGTCGATAACAGGACCGTATGTCCCTGTTTGACGTACTCCTTTAATAACGTCCGTATCGTTTTACCGCTGATTAAATCAATGCCCGTCAGCGGTTCGTCAAGAATTAATATCTTTGGCTGATGAATGAGCGCGGCCGCAATTGATAATTTTTGTTTCATTCCATGTGAATATGTTTTAATCAGCTGATTTCCGTCTTGAGCAAGCTTCAGCGTCTCTAACATATTCTTTATATACTCATTTGTCCGCTGAGACGGTACTTCAAACATCTCCGCTGTAAAACGCAAGTATTCGACTCCCGTTAAGTAATCATATAAAAAGGCATGGTCGGGCACAAAACCGATATCAGCCGATATTTGCCCCCCCTCTTCTGAATCCAGTTCCTTACCGTCAATCATGACGCTGCCTGAAGTCGGTTTAAGCAGGCCCGAAATGATTTTCAAAGTCGTTGTTTTCCCGACTCCATTAGTCCCCAGCAAAGCATAAATTGAGCCTTTTTTCACCTCAAACGAAATATCTTTCAACACCTGTTTTTCACTATAGTTTTTTTGTATATTCACTAATTTAATCATTGTTCGCAAACCTTTCCGCCATATTGATTCTGCGAAGAAACAGAAACATGACTCCATAGTTTAATAGTGTGAACAGGACAAAAATACCTGATGCAGAATGAATAAGCATCGTTTCAAGTTCCGGCTTTTTATAGATAAAATACGACGTGATCGCAGCGATTTGAAGCGACACAATGAAAATGAAAGA
The DNA here is from genome assembly GCF_040311405.1 of Bacillus sp. FSL K6-2865. Classification (NCBI taxonomy): domain Bacteria; kingdom Bacillati; phylum Bacillota; class Bacilli; order Caryophanales; family Bacillaceae; genus Bacillus; species Bacillus sp. FSL K6-2865. The sequence continues at coordinate 3,234,476 of NZ_CP152036.1, forward strand.
TCCGTATAAGTTGTTATACGTCTTTGCTTTCCCCGCTTCTCCAATTTCGTACATATGCTCCCAGTTTTTCTTAGGATACAGGGCGGTGCTTGAAATCTGGACAAGACTGTATAAAAAACCCGAACATAAAAACACAATAAACAAGTAAATCGTCAGCGCAGCGGAAGACGGAAAAAACACCGTAATCAAAATGGTGATGATGAACGAATAGATAAGAGCGGCGAGATTATAAATACATACTTTCGGAAACACCAGCTGCCACGCATGTTTGATATTTCGGTGAAACAGATGCTGATTTTTTATTTCTCCGTCAACTGATAATACTGTTTTGAGCGCATCTCCGACGAGCTGATACGAAAAGTTCGCAATGATAACCGCCGCAGACACGATGGCGGCTGCCGAATACCCGATAAAATGATGCGACAGAAGCGGAATACAAAAACCTAAAAACAGCATGAACAAATACAGCATACTGCCGAAGTTCCTGATAAAAAACCCGTCAATTCTCGATAAAAACAGCAGATCCTTTTGAAAAACGGCATGAAATATTTTGTTATTTCTATATAATTTCAGCTTTGGCGCAAAATCTGCGTTTGTCAAAAACATATAAGGAATAAGGTCCATTTTCTTCAGCGTGGCCGACCACAGTTTAAACATCCCCGCCGTTAAAAGGACGGCGGCCGCAAACACCGCGGCGAAAACGAGCACGGAATGTGAGCGGAATGCTAACCATACATACGGCGTATTCATGAGGATGTTCCGGAAAGCCGGTGACTCCGTAAAGCTTGAAATATCCTTTGCGGTATACTCCCCAAACACGAGAAGATAAACGGCATACCCGACTGCAAGCGGAACCAGCAGGCTGACGCTGAATAAAATGCCTTTCATGATTTTCAAGTAAAACAATTTGCTCCACATATTTGTAAGAAGATAAACAACATAAGAAAACAGCATAGATAAAAATAAATTGAGAAGAAAATAAACGAAGCCCAAGAAAAATACGATGACCGCCGCAGACCCGGTCATGCCTGCGCTTGATAAAAACAAAAAGACCGGAAAAACAAAAAGATACCATACGAAAATGGTTTTTTTGATCGCCTGGCCGGCAAAAACAGAAAACAGCTGTAAAAAACGAACCTTTTTTAATTGATGAATGACCTTGCGCGTATCCAGCAGAAAGGCATTGTGGTGTTCTTTAAAGAAGCCGGCAGCCCAAAAAAGCTGCTCAAGTGAAACGGCGATTAAAACAAATTGCCCCCATGCGCTTAGGGGCAGCTGAATCAGTTTTGTCCCGAATCCAACACCGCATCCCAGGAAAACGAGATATAAACATAACAGAGAAATAATAATGGCAGACAGCAGTTTGCTGTTGAGTTGAGGAATGCCCCAATCTTCCTTTCTTTTTCGAAACGATGACAGGGTATTATATTTGATAAGAGCCGCAATTTGTTTGACTATCATACTTTCAATCCTTACATATGTATTTGGGAGAGAGGCTCTTTTTGCAGCTTGTACAAAAAGAGCAATTATTTATTGATCGATTTTACCAAGCAGCTGCGTATTTTTTGCCGTATTTCTTAATCATTGTTTTTGCTGTTGCAACGATTGCATAAGAAATCGCGCCTGCGCCTGTAACGATACCGATAAGAGAAATGATAGAAGCAATTGTTGATGCCGCATCAATAATATCAATTGCTTTTTTAGCTGCGGCTGTAGAGATGCCGAGAGTAGAAGCTAATTCAGCATTGGCTGAGAATGCATGAGCCGCCGCCACGTTTAATTCAGTTCCCGTTAATAATAGTGCATAAACCAATGTTGCTGCAGCAAGAGCCGCGCCAAACAAAATGAAAGACTTTTTATTAGATTTTACTAAGTTCATCATAACATCTCCCTACTCTGTTTTTTAATTTATAATAAAATTCAGCTTAATTGACTCTCTCCCGAGCTAAATTTTATCCGCCATAAAATAGTTTAAGAAAATAGTAAAGAGTTTTAGTAAAACAAAACATCCAGTCAAAATGATTCTCTTGCCTTTACTGAGATCGGTCAGTTTTCCCGCAGCAGCATAAAGAGCCGCGATTGATATGAGCAGAAATGGATCCAGCAGCTGCAGACTCAAGCTGGTGCCGCCGGCAGAATATATAAGCGAGGAATCAGCCGTTAAGTAGTTAACAACTGAAAGAATCAACATTTTAAATGCCGAGATTAAAGAAGTCAGCGTATATAGAAGCAAATATATTTTTTTCGGTTTTTTTGTACCGAGAATAAAAGCGGCAACGAATAACAGAAATCCGCCTATCAGAATTTCCACAAAAGTTGTGAAGATCATAAACCCTTGCAGAAACATGACAATCGTACGAACACTTTTCTCCCCGATATCGTAGGTATTTTCTCCGACGGAAGAATAATACGACTGCAGAACTTTATCTGAAATACTGAATTGGAAGAGTAATGAACAGATCAAAATGATGAAAAAAGAACTTAAAAATATTTTTTTATTGCTCAATTGACCTATCATATTATCATCCTTTTCTTACAAAATAAATTAACTATTCTATACTTTTACAATTTAGTTTAATCCTATCAAAAAATCAATATCCTTTCGAAAAATATGACTTTAGAACGTGTTGACAAAGAGCACATCTTTCAGAGTTTTCGGTGCTATGTACCCTTTATTTTTTTTCGAATTTGCAAATAGTATGATTTAGACAATTGATTTGAAGTTTTAGGAAGAATCTGTCGAAAGAGACGCAGGATATAAAAAAGGAGGATATCGTCATGTATCCTCCGGATGTATGATCGCCAGCACCTGATGATCTTCCCATTTTCCATTTATTTTTACATTTTTTCTCGCAATGCCTTCTTTATGAAAGCCAGCTTTTTCGAGCACCCGGATTGACGCCTTATTGTTCGGCATAACTCCGGCTTCTATCCGATGCAGTTCCAGCTCATTGAATGCATATTCGACTGCCAGCTTAACAGCCTTCGTCGCATAGCCTTTTCCGTTATATTTGCCATCTAAAAAATAACCGATAAAAGCGCTTTGGAGGGAACCCCGAACCACCTGAAAAAGGCTGATCGTGCCAATCAGGGTCTGATCCTGAAGAAAAATGCCGAAGCTGTATTCAGTATCATTTTCTGCATTCTTCAGTGATTGTTCAATTCGTTTTTTCCGGCCTTCCAGCGTATAAAAATCCTCTTGTCTCGTCATGGCAAACCGTTCAAAAAACATGCGGTTTTCCGTCTGCAAAACCAGTTCCTGCTCTGCATCATTCAAGCTGAGCGGCCTGATATCAACGCTGTTTCCTTCCTGCATATGCATCGCCGTCCTTTTGTTTTGATCAGAAACGTTTTTTTAATTGCCTCTCACCCATGTGATACGGTACGCTTTATCGCATTAAGAAAATTCCAAGACTTTACGTTCACCTTTCCTTTCGTGACCTATGTCTGATGTGAGTAACCGAAACGGAAGCACAAGGTTCTTTTGTTGACTTAAACCGTGCTTTAAGCCGTATCATCATATTGTGACAAGGAAAGAATAGTTTTGGCGGGTTTCCCGATGATCTAAAATCAATTTTACAGAATCACTGCTGTCTTATTTCATGCCTATTTGCGGGATGAATATATTGATTGGATCAAAGCTGAAATGTGACAAAGAAATGTAAAAACAATCGGAAAAGAGGAGTTAATATGAAACTGACGGGAAATACAATACTGATTACAGGCGGAAATGCCGGAATAGGATTGGCTTTCGCAGAACGGTTTTTAAAAGCGGGAAATAAAGTCATCGTGACCGGACGGCGTGAGCACGCTCTTCAAAAAGCAAAGGAAACATTCCCGGATCTTATTACATATGTCAGTGATTTGAGCATTCCATCTGAACGTATATCACTGTTTGATTGGGTGAAAGAAAATTATCCGGAAGTGAATGTGTTAGTAAACAACGCGGGGATTCAACAACGTTTTCATGTGCTGAAAGCGGATGCGAAGGACAATTGGGACTATTTCAATAAAGAAATCACAACGAACATTGAAGCTCCCTTCCACCTGTCTATGCTGTTCGCTCCGTTTTTTGCCGGAAAAGAAGATGCGGCTTTCATTAACGTCTCTTCGGGATTGGCTTTTACACCGCTTGCCATTGCACCGATCTATTCAGCAACGAAAGCGGCGCTTCATTCATTTACAATGAGTCTGAGACATCAGCTTTCTGATTCATCTGTAGAAGTGATTGAAGTTGCGCCTCCGGCGGTGAATACAGATTTAGGCGGAGCAGGGCTGCATACTCAAGGAGAACCGCTGGATGAATTCGCTGATGGGATTTTTAAAGGACTGAAAGAGGGCAAACAAGAAATCGGATATGGTTCTTCAGAAGAACGGCTGCGCATGTCACGGGATAAAGCCGATGAACATACGGAAAATATGTACAATGCGATGAAACATACAATCGAATAACCTCTTTGAAAAAGGAAAACCCGCTTCTGTTGAGCGGGTTTTCCTTTTATTAAACAGATAAACGCCTTTTTTAACAATGGTGCAAGCGCCACCGGAAAGAAAGACGTCATATTTTTTCATCCTAATAATGGCGGGTTGACCCTTAGCACTCTTCCGGCGTACCGGCGTTTTTGGCCGTGCGGAAAGATGAACCGCAGCCGCAGGAAGCGATGGCGTTTACTTCAGTTACGATAAATGATCTACCTGCACTCGGGCTGCTTTTTATTTCGCGGTTTGTTCCTGAATACCGTTTTTTATTAATCGTAGATCACTCGCTGACTCATACGCTCTACTATTCGCTTCATCTAAGATTCGGACAATAATTGCTAGCCCGAAAAGGATGGCGCCGGATACTACACCGGCCAAGACACTAAAGAATACGGAAAACTGCATACTGTTCGCTAGTGCTTTGTCCGTTTTATATTGCGCTTGTGCGACAGAATTATCGTATAGCTCCTCGCTTACCTTCTTACTCGTTTTTGCATCTTCTGCTACGTCCCTATCATATATTACGAAACCCGCAATAATCCCCACTATTACACAAATAACGCTCAAATACATGAGCACTTTAACAGTAATCTTCTCCAAATTTCACGCCTCCTCTATTTATAGTAAAATTATACCAAAAACCCACCATTTTCCGCAATGCTTGTTCGTTATGTAACACGGACACCTACGTATTCATGCGCAAGTGCCCGTAAAGCTCTTCGTTATCATTGTTTACATTACTTATACCATTTTCGACATCCTTATATTTCCTCTATGTATCAACCACACTGCGTTAATTAGATATAATTTACAATCTTAGAAAACGTGCGATTCTTTTATTAATCACTTCACGCAGTTCTCCCGACCTTTTTTCGCTCAAAATATTTCTATTGCTTCGCTGAGTAGTAGCAACTTTCTCTTGAAAACGCCCGCAACTCGCCCCCGTTTTTGGTTTATACCTATAATAAAAACGCCTTCCTTAACAATGGTGCAAGCGCCACCGGAAAGAAAGACGTCATATTTTTTCATCCTAATAATGGCGGGTTGACCCTTAGCACTCTTCCGGCGTACCGGCGTTTTTGGCCGTGCGGAAAGATGAACCGCAGCCGCAGGAAGCGATGGCATTCGGGTTGTCAATGGTGAAACCGCCGCCCATCATGGACTGTTTGAAGTCAATGATCGTGCCGGTCATAATATCAAGGCTTTCGCTGTCGACCAAAACGGTGATTCCGTGCTGTTCAAACATGCTGTCTTTTTCGCCTTTTTCGTGCTCAAATCCCATTCCGTAAGACAGGCCGCTGCAGCCGCCGCCTTTTACGCCCACACGGAGAAACGCGTTTTCTTCTTCATGCTCTTTCATCATATCTTTTATATGCAAAGCCGCTGCTTCAGTGATGGTTACTGGAACACTCATAGGTAGACCTCCTTTTTTAAAAAACGGATGCTGATATCTATTATAAACCTTGAGGAGAGTATTTCTCAAACGAGCTGTTTACAAATAATAGACGCCGCTGCATACGGTTTCGGCGGGTCCCGTCATCAGCACGTGCCCGTTGTCCTGCCAATTAATCACAAGGTCGCCTCCCGCTAAATGAACGGTGATATCCCGGTTTCGTTCGGAAACACCGTTCAATACGGATGCGACAGCCGCCGCACAGGCGCCTGTTCCGCAAGCCTGTGTAATGCCGGAGCCGCGTTCCCATACGCGGAAATGAAGTTCATCGGCGCTGACGGTTTCCACAAATTCGACATTGACGCCTTCCGGAAATCTCGGGTCTTTTTCAATGACGGGACCGAGCGTTGTAAGAGGCGCTTGATTGATATCCGCAACCGGAAAAACAATATGGGGGTTTCCCATTGATACGGCTGTTCCGGAAAGCTCCGTTTCTCCAAAAACAAAGGTTTCATCGATCGTCCGTTCATCTTCATTGCCGAGCATCGGCAGCTCTTTTTTGGTGAGGCGCGGTTCGCCCATATCAACGGCGACTTCACGCACAATCCCGTTGTCCTCTGTAATGTCTGCTTTCACTAGACCTGAAAGCGTCTCAATGAAAAAGGACGTTTCTTCTGTCAGCTTATGTTCGTATGCGTACTTTGCCACACAGCGAAGGCCGTTGCCGCAATTTTTCCCTTCTGAGCCGTCATTATTAAAAATCCGCATTTTGACGGGCGCTTTTTCTGACGGACAGATGAGGATCATTCCGTCAGAGCCGATGCCCGTGTGAATGCTGGACACTTTAACGGCAATCTCAGCCAGCCGTTCTTCCGGCAGCTGTTCTTCAAATTGATTTACATATATATAACTGTTTCCAAGACCGTGCATCTTGGTAAAACGGAATGAATTCATATCGGCCTCCAACTTTTTTTCTTTTACTTAGTATAAAAGCTCTTCTGCTCGGACACAATACAAATATCCCCCGTTTTTCATACATAAAAGCTCCCTGCATATGCAGGGAGCTTTTATCGTTTACTAAATAAACATGCCGGCAATCGCCGCGCTGAGAAGGTTTGCGAGTGTTCCCGCAATAACCGCTCTTAATCCGAGGCGCGCAATGTCCGAACGGCGGCTTGGGGCCAAACCGCCCAGTGTGCCGAGCATAATCGCAATCGAAGAGAAGTTGGCAAATCCGCACAGCGCAAAGCTGATAATCGTAGACGTTTTTTTAGAAAAGTCCGCAATATGCGGACCGAAGTTTGAATAAGCGACAAACTCATTCAGCACAAGTTTCTGTCCGATATAGCTTCCCGCTCCGAGTGCTTCATGCCAAGGAACGCCGATTACAAATGCGATCGGTGAAAACACGTAACCGAGAATGGATTCTAATGTAATATGTTTGAAACCGAACCAGCCGCCGATTCCGCCGAGAATTCCGTTCACTACGGCGATGAGCGCGACAAATGCAAGCAGCATGGCGCCGACATTTAGAGCAATCTGAAGGCCCGTGGACGCGCCTTTTGCCGCTGCATCAATCACGTTAGCGGCGCCTTCGCCTTCTTCGTCCATATTAAAATCGCCTTTTATCGTCTGCGTTTTTTCCGTTTCAGGTATTAAAATTTTTCCGAACACGAGACCGGCGGGAGCCGCCATAAAGCTGGCCGCCAGCAGGTATTCGATCGGAATGCCTAACAGGGCGTAACCGAAAAGCGTCGAACCCGCTACAGCCGAAAGGCCGCTCGTCATAATCGTAAACAGCTCGGAACGGGTCAATCCCGCAATCAGCGGTTTAATGGCAAGCGGTGATTCAGACTGTCCGACAAAAATATTCGCAGCCGCCGCAAGCGATTCCGTTCTGCTTGTCCCAAGAAGTTTTGACAGTCCGCCTCCGATGACGCGAAAGATGAGCTGCATGATTTTCAAGTGATACAAAACGGCAATCAGCGCTGAGAAAAAGATAATGACCGGCAGAACGCTCAGCGCAAAAGCCGGGCTGCTGCCCACTTTTATCAGCGGGCCAAAAATAAAGCTGATGCCTTCGTTCGCATAATCAATGAGAAGCTGCACACGGCTTGAGAACCATAAAAATACGGCCCGTCCGGCGTCCCACTTTAATACGATGAATCCGAAGGCCATTTGTAAACATAAACCGACAATGACGGTTCGCAGGTTAATTTTGCTTTTCTTCTCTGATAACAAAAAAGCAATGGCTAATATAGCAACTGCCCCGAGCAGCCCCCAAACGATATTCAATGAATCCACCTCTAAAATTTTATTTAAAAAAAGTCTTTATTAAGATAACAATATTTATTTTTGCTGTCTACAAATTTTTTATTTTGCCAAAACCCGGGGCGCAATAAAAAAGAGACCCCATTCGGAGCCTCTGATTAAAACATCGGATTTTCTTCTATGAATGTATATATGTTGTCAACCAATTCAGCAGGCGTTTCCCCCGTGACCACTTCGCCGTTAACCAGGGCGAACAGGGACTCCATGCATTTTCCGCAGTAGCTTAAACAGCCGTACTCAAGCACGTCCAAGTTCGGATCCTTCTCTAAGATCTCAAGTGCTTCCTGGGAACCGCGCGCTAAATTGCTGACACAGAATTCAATCATCGGATTCATGCGGTTTCACCTCACATATGTACCTTATCCTAACGGAATTTCCTCTATTCGTCAAAGATCCGGTTTCACGCTCAATGTTATCGTAACATATTAATTCAGGTTAAAGGTTTTACTATTACGTGTTTTCTGGTCAATTTGTAGGTTATTTTAAAACTATTATTGTGGTTTTAGATCAAATTCGATATAATTCTAGATGTTATTTTACATAGTTCGTTATTTTGTAACAACATTGACTACCATATTTTTCGGGTAAAAGGGGAATCATTATGAAAAAATTGGTCTTGATCGGCGGGGGATACGGAAACATGCGGGTGCTGCACCGCTTACTGCCGAACCAGCTTCCGTCAGATATATCCATCACGCTGATTGACAGAAACCCGTATCACTGCTTAAAAACAGAATATTATGCGCTCGCTGCCGGCACGATTTCTGATCATCATATCAGGGTGTCTTTTCCTGAGCATCCGAATCTGGATGTTCAATACGGTGAGGTGGCTTCCGTCGACACGAAAAACAAACAGGTTCTGTTTCATGACCGCGAACCGATTTCTTACGATGACGCGGTGATCGGACTGGGCTGCGAGGATAAGTATCATAACGTGCCCGGCGCGCCGGAACATACTTACAGCATTCAGACCATTGATCAGTCACGCGAAGCCTATCAAAAGCTGAACAACCTCGGCGCCAATGCATCTGTCGCTATCGTCGGAGCGGGATTAAGCGGCGTGGAGCTTGCCAGTGAATTAAGAGAGAGCCGTGACGATCTGAAGATTATGTTATTTGACCGGGGCGACCTGATTTTATCAAGCTTTCCGAAAAGACTCAGCAAGTACGTTCAGAAATGGTTTGAAGAACACGGCGTCACCATTATCAATAATGCGAATATTACAAAAGTGGAAGACGGGATCGTTTATAATCATGATGAAGGAATAGCGGCCGATGCCATCGTGTGGACGGCGGGAATTCAGCCGAATAAAGCCGTCAGAGAACTGGACGCTGAAAAAGATCCGCAAGGCCGCATCGTTTTAACACCGCATCACAACCTTCCGGGAGATGAGCATGTTTACGTCGTCGGTGATTGCGCGAGCCTGCCGCATGCGCCGAGCGCCCAGCTGGCTGAAGCGCAAGCGGAACAAATTGTGCAGATCCTCCTGAAACGCTGGAACAATGAAGAGCTGCCGGAAACAATGCCGCAATTTAAGCTGAAAGGCGTTCTCGGTTCACTCGGAAAAAAAGCGGGCTTCGGTCTTGTCAACGACCGTCCGCTCATCGGGCGTGTGCCCCGTTTATTAAAATCAGGCCTTTTATGGATGTACAAGCATCATAACGGCTGATAAGAAAAAAGCCGCTGATTGCGATCAGCGGCCATTTTTAAGAGCCTGCAACATAGCCGCGCTTTTCCATTTCTTCATATATATCTTTTAAATGCGGATTCCCTTCCCCCACAATGACATCCTCCACCAGCACGAGCGGATAGAAAAATTCATCGTTTCTGATGCGCTCCGCAAGCTCTTCTGTCTCCTTTTGCTGAGGCGGTGCGTCAATATCAATATACCGCATGTGAAAAGGCTGCTCCGGATATTTCCGTTGCAGCGCCGCCTCCAGCCATTCAAACGTATCTTTGGCGCTCGGCATATTCACGCAGCTTGCGCAAAGCGTTTCAGCGCCGTAAACACTGAGCGTAACCGGCTTTGTCATGTATATCATCCCCTTTACACCAGTATACAAAGGACGAGGCAGCTTTTGTATAAAAAACGGTTTTTATGTTCAAGTTTAAATATGCTATAATGGGGAAAGCAGCTTTGCAAACCAAACATTAGATTTTTACCGTTACTGTGAATATAATGGTTTTATGTATATGAAAGGAGCGAATCTCATGACTGAGGTTGAAATGAAAGAGCAAGTACAGGAAGTATTGGATAAATTACGCCCGTTTCTGCTTCGTGACGGCGGTGACTGTGAGCTTGTTGATGTAGACGAAGGCATTGTAAAGCTTCGCCTCCTTGGCGCATGCGGCAGCTGCCCAAGTTCAACGATTACGCTGAAAGCCGGAATCGAACGCGCCCTTCTTGAAGAAGTACCGGGTGTCGTTGAAGTAGAACAAGTATTTTAATCATAAAACCAGGCTGCATGACAGCCTGGTTTTTTATTTTTTACAAATAGCCATCAAACCATGAACAAATATAACGGATGCGTTTCATCCGCTGTTCCGGATGGCCGCTTCTCGACAGCTCATGCGTAGCTTTCGGAAATCGGATGAACGACGTCGTTTTGTTCAGTTTCTTCAATGCGGTAAAGAGCTGCTCCGCCTGCTCTATCGGACAGCGGTCATCTCGCTCACCATGCAGGATCAAAAGCGGCGTCGAAACGCGGGACGCATATTTTACAGGAGAACGATCCCAAAGCTTATCCGCTTCCTCAAACAAATCATGTCCGAGCTGCCAGTCGGTAAAAAAGAAACCGATATCGCTGACACCGTGGAAGCTGAACCAATTTGAAATGGAGCGCTGCGTGACGGCTGCTTTAAAACGGCCGGTCTGCCCGACAATCCAATTCGTCATAAACCCTCCGTAGCTTCCGCCCGTCACACCGAGACGGCCGCTGTCAATAAACGGATACGCCTGAACGGCTTCATCCACCGCCTGCATGACATCACGGTAATCTCCGCCTCCGTAATCACCCCTGACACGATTGACAAAATCCTGCCCGTAGCCATGGCTTCCTCTCGGGTTGACATACACGACAGCATATCCTTGTGCGGCCAGCACTTGGAATTCGTGAAAATACGTATGGCCGTACATCATGTGAGGCCCGCCGTGTATGTATAGAATGAGCGGATAGGTTTGATCCTCTTCAAAAACGGCGGGCTTTAAAAACCAGCCGTTTACCGTCAGCCCGTCCTTTGTTCCATATTGCAGCTTTTCCGGCACGGATATGATGCGCTCCTCAATAAACCGATTATTGTCAAATGTCAATTGCTTCTCTTCCCCATCTTCAAGTGAAATGCTGTAAAGCTCGGAAGGCTGTACGGGTTTGGCAATGACAGCGATACAGCTTTTCTGATCAGGATGAAAAGCAAAACCATTCACGTACTCTTCTTCTAATCGGATCGGATATACGAGGCCGTCAATCGAGATATAATAAATACCGGTGCTTCCCTGCTCGCTCCCGAGAACGTAAAATCCCTGCCCGTCGTTTGTCCATACCGGCCGGGGCGTCACTCCTCCTATGATTGAATCCGCAATCAGCGCATCGCTCAAATGAACATCCAGCATGTCGGTCAGGCAGGACAGCCGCTCAGTTTTCACGTCGTACAGCCACGCTTTCTCTAAAGTCGCATTGCGAAATTCATTTTCATGGCCAAGCATCGCGATATAAGAACCGTCCGGTGAAAACACGCAGGAACCGAAAGAACCGCGGTGCGGCGTAATCTGCTTCAGGCTTCCATCCGCCAGATTCATCAGATAGACATCGCTCGGCTTTCCGGCGTCACCCGGCTCGCATAAATTGGCGGTAAACGCAAGCTGCCTGCCATCCGGTGAAAAGGCCGCGCCATAATGATCCGCTTCATGATCCGTCAGCTGCTGAATCTCCCCCGTTTCAAGATGAATCAGCACAAGCTGGGACCAGCTTCCGTTCAGCAGGCCTTTCCCGTCACGTTTATATGTTAATGACTGAATATCAACCGGCTCATACTCGTCATGCTTCTTTTTTTCTTTCTCATCGGCGCGCTCCGCTGATGTCAGACTGACGGACACAAGCACGGATCTGCCGTCGGGCGCCCATATCGGATCTGATACGCCCCAAGGAATATCGGCCGCCTGTTCCGCCTCTCCGCCGGCAGCGTCGATGATGTACAGCTGAGGGATGCCGTTCTCCCTGTCAGAAACAAAGGCGAGGCGCCGTCCGTCAGGTGACCACCGCGGACTTGTATTTCTGTTGTCCCCGAAAGTCCACGGGTTTGAGATGCCGGATTCTGTGTCATATACCATAATGGCTGAGGAATAGGAATCACGCTTATGATTGACTGTTGTCCGGACGTAAGCGGCTCTTCTGCCGTCAGGGGCATATTGCGGGTCTGTCACGGATACGAGTGACGCAATGTCCTCCTCGGTTATGAGTTTTTTCAATCGTATCTCCTCCTTTTCTTTTTTATTTCGCTTCCCTAAATAAAAATCCTTCTCCAGAAAAAGAAAGCGTCCTTCTCTGATGGGAAGAACGCTTTTTTATCATTATACACTTTTCACCTGCTCTAAAGGATTCCGTTCAATTACGCTTCCTTCTGACGGGACGGTAAGCGCCGCAATCTCACAGTGGGGGAAATGCTCAGAAAGCTGTTTTCTCAGCTCTTCTCCCTTTCCTTTTTCAATCAGGACAAGAATCGTCGGTCCCGCTCCGCTCAGCGCCGTCCCGTAGGCGCCTTTCATTTCGGCCGCATGTTCCACCTTTGAAAGCTCAGGAACAAGCATGGCGCGGTACGGCTGATGGAGGATGTCTTTTCTCATCATTTTCCCGGCGAGCGCCCAGTCATTTGACATGATCGCAGCAACGAGAAGGTTGCTGACGGCGCTTGCTTTAACGGCGCGTCGGTACGGCAGCTCTTTCGGGAGCACGTCTCTTGCGTCCCTGGTCAGAACTTCGTAAAACGGAATCACTGCCACAACGTCGATATCCGCTTCGGCAACACGCACGATATGTGTTTCATCTTTTTCGTGAAGGCCGATCACAAGCCCTCCTGCAAGGGAAGCAGCGGCATTATCAGGGTGCCCCTCTTCAAGACTGGCTAAGTGCAGCTTGTCGCTTTCCGACAGCTGCAGGCCGCATAACTCATCCGCAAGCTCAATGGCGGCGACGATAGCGGCCGCGCTGCTTCCGAGACCCCGCGCAAGGGGGATGTCACTCCACACTTTGACATGGGCGGGCGGCAGCTCTTTCTGATAGCGGTCAGCCGTCCGTTTGGCGACTTGGTAGATGAGGTTGTCCGTTCCTTGAGGGATGCCCGCGACAGTTTCGGTTTCCGCCGAGAACTGCCATTCATCGTTTCGGAAAACCGAAAGCTTCAAATATCTGCTGAGCGCCATCCCGACGGAATCAAACCCAGGCCCTAAGTTGGCGGTGCTTCCCGGAACCGTAATGGAAAACAGCATCTCCGCCTCATTCATACACGCGCCGCTCCATTTAAGTATTCCAGAATACTGTCCTCATCTGTCGGCAGTGTAATCGGTTTTATGTCAGATACGTCTACAGCCGTGTTCGGATCTTTCAGGCCGTTTCCGGTCAAAACTGCGACAACCTTGCTGCCTTTTGGAATTTCACCGGATTTTACCTGTTTCAAAACGCCGGCGATGGATGCACAGGAGCCCGGTTCGGCAAACACGCCTTCTTCACGGGCAATCAGCTGATAAGCGTGAAGAATTTCTTCATCTGTGACTTCATCAATTTTCCCGGCTGATTCTTCCGCAGCGAGCACCGCTTTGTCCCAGCTGGCAGGATTCCCGATTCGGATTGCCGTCGCAACGGTCTCTGGATTTTTAATGACTTCGCCGCGGACGATAGCCGCAGAACCTTCCGCCTCAAAACCGCGCATTTTCGGAAGTCCGGTGCCGTTTTTCTCATGATATTCTTTGAACCCTTTCCAGTAGGCCGTGATATTCCCGGCGTTTCCTACCGGGATCGCCAGAATGTCCGGCGCTTCGCCGAGCTGTTCGCATACTTCAAAGGCCGCTGTTTTTTGCCCTTCAATCCGGTAAGGGTTTACTGAATTCACTAATGCAATCGGTGATTTTTCGCAAATCGACCGGACGATGGCCAGCGCGTCGTCAAAGTTTCCGTCAATCGCGATGATTTCCGCACCGTACATGACGGCCTGCGCAAGTTTTCCGAAGGCGATTTTTCCGTCCGGGATGATGACGATGCATTTCATGCCGGCTCTCGCCGCGTATGCCGCAGCTGCCGCGGATGTGTTCCCTGTAGAGGCGCACATGATGGTATCATTGCCTTCTTCTTTCGCTTTGGCGACCGCCATGACCATGCCGCGGTCTTTAAAGGATCCCGTCGGATTAACGCCCTCTGTTTTCACATGCAGTTCAATTCCGAGCTTTTCGGAAAGTTTCGGCAGGTGAATCAGCGGCGTGTTGCCTTCATGCAATGTCAGGGCCGGCGTCTGATCCGTCACCGGCAGAAATTCTTTATATTGATGGATGAGTCCTTTCCACATTAGCTCCAACCGTTCCCTTCTACGCGATATGTGCTTTTTACTTCTTGTACGACTTCGAGGTCATTTAAGTTTTGCAGAATGTCACTGAAATCTTCTTCCGATGTATGATGCGTGACGATGACGATTTCCGCGAGGTCGTCATGGCCTTTGATCGGCAGCTGCAGAATTTTTTCAAAGCTGACGCCGCGCTCTGAGAAGGCCGATGTGATTTTTGAAAAAGAGCCGACCTGGTCTTTGACGTGAATTCTTAAAAACTGCTGGGCATAGATATCAGACGGCTGCTTCAGATTTCTTTCAAACTGCGGGGCGACAAAGCTGTTTCCGTTTACGCCGAGACGCATGTTTTTCATGACCGCGACCAGATCGGAAACGACCGATGTCGCAGTCGGCATGCTTCCGGCTCCGGGGCCGTAAAACATCGTTTCGCCGACGGCTTCTCCGTACACGTAAACGGCATTAAACTCGTTATGCACCGCAGAGAGCGGATGATGATCCGGCAGCAGTGTCGGCTGAACGCTGACTTCGATTTTATTGTCATCACGCTGGGCGATGCCGATCAGCTTCATCGTATAGCCGAGCCGTTTGCTGAAGCTGATGTCTTCATCCGTTATCCGGGAAATTCCTTTTACTTTGACATCGTCCAGATCGACATTCATAGAGAAGCCGAGACGGGCTAAAATCGCCATCTTGCGTGCGGCATCGAGGCCTTCTACATCGGCGGTCGGGTCCGCTTCCGCGAATCCGAGATCCTGCGCTTCCTTCAGCACTTCTTCATACGGGCTTTTTTCTTTAATCATTTTCGTTAAGATAAAGTTCGTCGTTCCGTTGACGATTCCCATCATTTTTGTGATCCGGTCAGAGGAAAGGCCTTCTTCGAGCGTGCGTAAAATCGGGATTCCGCCGGCGACACTCGCTTCATAATACAAGTCACAGCCATTTTCCTTTGCGGCGGCTAAAAGCTCTGACCCGTATACGGCGATCAGATCTTTATTTGCGGTCACAACATGTTTTTTCGCTTTCAAGGCATCAAGAAGATATTGCTTCGTCTGTTCGACACCGCCGATGACTTCAATAATCACGTCGACTTCAGGGTCATCGATCACATCATAGACTTCTGTCGTCAGCACTTCTTTCGGCAGGTCTGCGTCTCGTTTTTTATCAATATCTTTAACTAGCACTTTTTTGATCGTCACCGGACAGCCGACCTGGTGCATAAGCTTATCCTGATGATCTTGTATAATTTTGACGACTCCGCTTCCCACGGTTCCCAGTCCTAACAGTCCAATACGAATCGCTTCCAAAGAGAAACTCCACCTTTCTTCCTTTTGTCCACTAGAAAAGGACAATTGTTAACCCTTCACAGACATTTAAGTTACAAATATTATATAAGCCCGCATTTGTTTTGACAAGCGGCTGAATATTGTTTCTACGGATATGAAAACGCTTAACACACTGATATGACAAGATTCCCTATTTTCTAAATATTTTTACGTCATATTTTCTTACGAACTGATTCCTTTTCCGAGCCACGCCACAGGCGGGACAAAAACCTGCGCCGACCTGACATTCATCATGTTGTGACATGTCTGTAAAAACTGTTCATAGCGGGTGCAGTCGGCAAGAATGTAGTCAAGCTGCTCTTCGTAATACTGTTTTTCAGAATCATGAGAAATGTAATAGCTCTCCACCGTCTCGAAGAAATGGAGCGGAAACAGCAGGCGGCTGTAAAACAGGCGTTTGGAAAAGGAGGATAACGGCGTAACTTGCTCATATTCCTGCAGAAACAAAAACCCATCTTTGAGCAGGTCGTCACGATGATACAAATATGTGTTGCGCATATATTCCGCAATATCACGGGCAGCATGGTCGAATACCCAATCGCCCGGAATGCGGATCAATGATTCCTCCGACCAGGTATCCCGTTCCATCCGCTGATGGCAGATTGTCCCCGAGTCTTCTGCGCCGGGATTGTCATCCAGCTCCGTATCCACTAAATATTGAATGGCGTTTTCCGCTAAGCCTGAATAATAAGGAAATGCTTCGATCATTTTCTTTTCGAACGGTTCAAGCGGAGACATATGAATTTTCTGCATCCAGAATGATTCCAGCTGATCCACCCGTTTTCCCCATAAGTCCTTCCATTGGCCGATCCTGCCCGCTTCTTTCACTTCGTACGGAAAACCCCGCCCTTTTCTGTGAAATTCGGCAAGCTCCCCTCCGACAGAAAACGACCGGTTTGAGACGGGAATCGGCGCTTTTAAGAGCGCATACGTTTTGCCTTCGTCCTCAAAGGTCAGTTCTCCTTCCTTCGTAAAGATAAACACTGAAACGTATGGGTCACTTTGTTCTTGTAAATACTGACTCATGTAGTAAAGCTCCGTCAGCTCTGATTGCGAAAACCCGGAAACGGGAATTATAAGAAAGAAGGAATTAGGCGTCTGGAAGCATTGGTATTTCTGATAAACGGAGAGCTGTCTGACGTGGATGCCGTATTTTTCTTTAATGATGCTTTTCATCATAATCACCTGCCTGAAAAATTAGAGCTATTCACATCGTAGTCATACGCCGGCGGAATTATGAATACATATTGTAATCCTTTGAATCAAGTGGAGAAACATCGTACACATCGGAAGAGTGTTGTATAAACTAGTAAAAAAAGATTGGGTGAAGCAAATGTCAGAAAAGGAACAACTGAATCAGGTGGAAGCTGTCGCCAGGGCGCGTTTAAAAGAACGGGGGGTTGAGACGGACGATATTGCCGAGCTGGTGTATTTCCTTCAAAAAAAATATCATCCTGATTTGACGATGGAGGTATGCAGGCTCAATGTGGACCGTGTCATCGCAAAACGCGAGGTGCAAAACGCCATTTTAACGGGAATAGAATTAGATGTGCTCGCCGAACAAAAAAAGCTGTCTGAACCGCTTCAGACTATTCTGGCCATTGATGAAAGCCTGTATGGGGTTGACGAGGTGCTCGCCTTCTCTATCGTGAATATATACGGCTCAATCGGCTTTACGAATTACGGCTACATTGACAAAGAAAAACCCGGCATTCTCGGGCGGTTAAATGATAAATCTACGGGCGAATGCCATACGTTTCTTGATGATATCGTCGGCGCAATCGCAGCAGCAGCTTCAAGCCGGCTTGCTCACAGCGCCAGAAATACAGAATAAGGACGGCCGTCATGGCCGTCCCTTTTTTTATAGATGTTCAATCCATTCGGTTAAAGAGTCAATCGCATATGTCGGCTTTTGGTCGTAA
Source organism: Bacillus sp. FSL K6-2865 (assembly GCF_040311405.1). Lineage (NCBI taxonomy): Bacteria > Bacillati > Bacillota > Bacilli > Caryophanales > Bacillaceae > Bacillus > Bacillus sp. FSL K6-2865. Next base: position 3,252,493 of record NZ_CP152036.1, read on the forward strand.
TCTGCCATATGCTCACGCTTTGTCACTCCGGTATGAACCAGCAGCGTATCCATGCCCGCATTGATGCCGGCCATAATATCCGTTGCATAGTTATCGCCGACCATGAGTGTTTCGGAAATATCCGTTCCGAGCACACGCATCGCCTGTTCCATAATAATGGATTCAGGCTTGCCGATAAAGACAGGCTCAACGCCCGTTGACACCGTCAAAACGGATGTGAGCGAACCGTTCCCTGGTAAAAGCCCTCTTTCAGTCGGAATGGCAACGTCGCCGTTTGTTGAAATGAACCGGGCGCCGTTTCTGATCGCAAGGCATCCCGTTGCCAACTTTTCATATGTAATGCCGCGGTCGATTCCCACAACGACAAAGTCCGCGTTTTCTTCTCCGAAGCTCAGCCCGTTTTCTTCAATGGCCTGACGGATGCCTTCTTCGCCGATCACATACACCGACGCGTCTTCTTTCTCCTGGGCGATATGCTGCGCAGTCGCCATGCTCGTCGTGAAGACCTGCTCTTCAGATGCCGGAATGTCAAAGCTCATCAGCTTGTCCGCCACCTGCTTCGGCGTCCGGGAAGAATTGTTCGTCACGAATAAATACGGAATGCCGCGCGCTTTAAGCGTTCTCACGAATTCACACGCTTCTTCGATTTTTTCCGTCCCGTTGTACATTGTGCCGTCCAAATCTATCAAATATCCTTTATAATCCTTCATACTCAACACTCCTGTGGATTTTCTCACTCGTTGTTATTTAAATGCGGAAACAGGCCCTAATTCTGTTTCCAGGTAGGTTCTTACACGGGCCGGAAAGGCTTTCAGCACATCTCTGTTTGACGTGATCAGCGTAAACAGCTCCTGATGATCGGCGTGCTGATATTCCTGGACAAGCTGCTTTCTGGAAGAGATCAGCTGCTTCAGCTTATTTCCTTCATCCTCAGCTACCACCTTTTCATCCGTCAGAATATCCATGATGTCGTCATAACTCCCCGGATCGCGCATGATAAAGCCGTCAATCATATCATTTCCGACATCGAGAATGCATTCGATCATAAGATGGCTGATCCGCTCAAGCGCCCTTTTTTCGATCTCGCTCTCCCATGCAGGCGTGCTGTCAAACAGCGCCAGCTGGGTCTCAAAAAAACGGAGTGTTTGTTCGATATTATTTCTGTCAACAAAATACACGTGACAGCATCCCCTTCTGCATCAATTATTTTCTGATTCGTTTTAAAACAAAATACGCGCAGCCGAAATTGCAGTATTCGTAAATGTATTCGTCCAATGTGCTGATTTTCGTTTCAAAGGTTGCTTTTTGATTCTGGTCATCAAAGAAGCCTTTGAGCCGCAGCTGACTGTATCCCCAGTCTCCCACAATGTAATCATATTTATTTAATATGTCTGAATAGCGGGCTTTGAACGCTTCTTCATTAAAGCCGTTTTTAAAATCGTGTACGAGTTCAAACTCGGCATTTTGAATAAGAATCATGTCTTCACCTCTTTTATCACTCTTTACTATCATAATTCATTGACTTCTGTCCATCAATTGCAAAATGAGACGGTTCGGACGGACGGAGAATTTTTCCTCTTTATATCCAGTGTAGCGGTTCAGACGATCCTTATTCAAGAATGACTTTTTCCCTGCAAAAACGGCTCCATCACAAAAAACCCAAAACCTGCGGCGTTTTGGGTTTTTTCGGCTTATCTTATGCTTGGGCCTGGCGTTTTTTAGACGCTTCGTTCACTTGTTCATCCGCATGGTAGGAAGAACGGACAAGCGGGCCTGCTTCACAGTGGCTGAAGCCTTTTTGCATCGCGATTTCTTTCAGTTCGGCAAATTCGTCCGGATGATAATATTTTTGGACTTTTAAATGTTTTTTCGACGGCTGCAGGTATTGGCCGATCGCCATGATGTCGACATTGTTCGCAAGCAGGTCGTCCATCACTTCAATAATTTCTTCCTTCGTTTCGCCGAGACCGATCATAATGCTTGATTTCGTCGGGATGTCAGGCTGCATTTCTTTCGCACGGCGCAAGAATTCCAAAGAACGGTCATATGTTGCGCGGGCCCGGACTCTCGGTGTCAGGCGGCGGACGGTTTCAATGTTGTGGTTCAGAATATCAGGACGGGTATCCATTAATGTTTTCAGGTTGTCGTAATTTCCGCCCATATCGGATGGCAGCACTTCAATTGTCGTGAACGGGCTTTTTCTGCGGATCGCCCGGACCGTTTCCGCAAAGACGCCTGCTCCGCCGTCTTTCTGATCATCACGCGCTACGGCCGTGATGACGGCGTGTTTTAAATTCATCAGCGCGACGGAATCAGCTACGCGTTCCGGTTCCTGCAGATCCAGCTCGGTCGGCAGACCCGTTTTTACAGCGCAGAAGCGGCATGCTCTCGTACAGACGGAACCGAGAATCATGAACGTCGCCGTACGTCTGACAGCCCAGCATTCATGGATGTTCGGGCATTTTGCTTCTTCACATACGGTATGCAGATTATTTTCACGCATTAATTTTTTCAGACCCGTATAGTTTTCATTCGTGTTCAGCTTTATTTTGAGCCATTCCGGCTTTCTCAGATGCTCGTCTTTCTTTGCCATTTCCCCATCATCTCCATTATCCCTTTATTCATGTTCGTGTGCGAAAAATTTCTATTTCACGATGGATATAAAACTTGCGGATTTCTATTCAATAGTCACTTTAACATAGGAAAAATTTCTCGACAAGGGAAGAGAATTACTTACATTTTCTCGGATTGTTGCCGCAAACTATTTGTATTCAATCCTGAAAGGAGATCATGTTGTGAAAGTTCTGTTATCTGCTCTTCTCCTTTTATCAGTTTTCTGTCCGGCTGCAAGCGGAAAAGAACAATCGGCTCCTGTTTACGGCGAACGGATGCAGTTGTACCGCAAAGCCGAAGCAGTCACGCAGATTCCTTGGTATGTGCTTGCGGCAGTTGATCAATATGAAGAAAATGTCCGCTCAAACCGAAAGGATCTGCCGGAAAAAGCGGGAATCATCAGCATTTATATTCCGGATCATTTGTGGAGCGGCCCTGAAAATCCAAATCCTAAGGACGATGCGCCTCTCAGCATTAAAGTATTTGACGGGATCGGCCTGGACGGCGACGGCGACGGAAAAGCCGAGGTAAGCAATGATGAGGATATCCTTTATACATTTGCTCAGTATTTAGCGGGATTCGGAACCGATCTTGACCATATCCGCATCGGTCTCTGGAATTATTACCGCCGTGATCAGACGGTCGGCATTATCACCGAATTCATGACACTGTTTAAAACGTTCGGCCGCCTTGATCTCGGAGAGCACGCTTTTCCGCTTCCCGTGAAGACGGATTACAGCTACCGCAGCACATGGGGCGCCGCACGGGGTTTCGGCGGGCGCCGGATTCACGAAGGAACGGATCTGTTCGCTCATTACGGGCTCCCCGTCAGATCGACCTGCTACGGTATTGTTGAAATGAAGGGCTGGAACCGTTTCGGCGGCTGGAGAATCGGCATCAGGGATATCAATAACACGTATCACTACTTCGCTCACCTGAACGGCTTTGCAAAAGGTGTGCATAAAGGCCAGATCGTCAAACCCGGAGAGGTGATCGGCTCTGTCGGCAGTTCCGGGTACGGACCGCCGGGCACCGCGGGAAAATTTCCGCCGCATCTTCACTACGGGATGTATAAAGATAACGGCAGATCGGAATGGTCTTTTGATCCGTATCCCCATTTAAGGGCATGGGAACGAAAAGAAATCCGCAGGAAAAAGTAAACACACAGCCGCCAGGAAAGATTGCGGCTGTGTGTTTTTATTTATCTTTCTTCTGTTTTTCACTCGGCAGCTGGACGGAAGGCGTCACACCTGACCCGCCGCTTCCGTTATAAAACTGCGGCACCTCTCCTTGAATCGCTTTAATGGAGACCGGAATATTATTTGTCACGACTGATGTCTTACTGGCAAACGGAATAATGACCTTCACTTTTATTTCCACAAAAATACTGATATCGATCAGGGCATTGTTAATGCCATACGGCTTTATTTTTGTTTTCACATCAGTTAACGCATCACCGATCAGGTTAAAGCGCACGGGGATTTTCGGCCCCAGATTTCCGAGAATGCTGTTTCCCGTGACCTGCCCTAAGGGAATATCGATCATAATTTCATCGGCCGTTTTCGCGCCTTTTTCCGTTTCATGCTGCTTATTGTTCGACTCCGCTTCCTTCAGATGAGCCTGAAGCTGCTTTGTCACTTTCGCCTTCATGCTGTTGACCATTTGTGTATTAAAATCCATCGTTGTGACTTTTCCGTTTTCATCCGTTTTCATATCGACCATATCTTTCACATTGTCGCTGTGAGACATGTATTCTTCAATGGATTCCGTAATGACCTCTGTCGCCACCCGTTTGGTTTCCATTTCTCCTATGTTCATCAGCACCGGTTTGATTGAGGAGTTGATCATCCAAAGGCTGATGACCGTCGATATGATAAAAAAAGCAAACGACAGAAGAAGCACATATCGAAAAGGCAAAGGCCCTCTCTTGCGAAGAGCGCTCCGGTATCTAGGCAAGAAAAATCCCCCCTTACATATCACAATGTATGCTTGTAAGAGGGGACATAGTATTTTATTTTCACTCTTAAAAAGTCCCGCTTTCACTCATTCGGGTGAAATGGAACGGCGGGCAGCTACATGACATTACGGCTGCCGCGCGAGCTTCCAGGCGAGCAGATCCCTTAAAAACTCCGGCATAAAGTATTGCTTTTCTTTTGAATCGCGGATGTAAGGGAACAGCTTTCCGAGTGTAAACATATCGAGAACGGCAACCGAGTATATCCGCTCCGGATCAATCTCTTCTCCGTTCACTTTCACATTGAGGAGATGCGTCACACCGTCTTCAAGGATGCCGGCCTCTGCCTCCGCTCCGGCATATACCATCCTGCCCATCACTTCCCCGCGGAAGCCGAGGCCTTTTATCCGCAGCTGCTCCATTTGTTCCGAGGCAGCCTGGCTGATTGTTTCCTGAAGTTCTCTGCCTGAAAGACGAACGGCCACCGGATTGATCGGATGAGGGCAGATACGGTGCAGATCAAGCTTTGTGACAGGCCCCTTCTGTAAAGGCCCCAAAATAACGCCTGAATTCACCATGCTGACTTCACAGCCGCACCAGCTTTTCAGCGCTTCGGCTAATAGAAGCGGGAGCGGCGATTCCTCAAACCACTTCACACCGGCTTCTTCATTCAGGTTGGCGACTTGTTCGGAGAGCAGGTTTTCCGCTTCCCGTTCCTTCTCTTTCAGAAAAGCCGCCGTATCTTCAGATTCCCCTTGCCAATCAGCCATTTTCTGTACAGACGCCTGTTTGCTGACAATGGTTCGTGATTCACTTTCTATCGTCAGCTCGACACAGCCGACATAGTTCCCGTATTTCTCCGCACATGCAAGCAATACGCCGTTTATGTCCTGTCCGTCCTCAAGAAGGTGGTGCGTATGTGATTCAAGAATGACATCGATGTCCGGAAATTTTTCCGCTGCGGCCCGGTCATCGATCAGGCCTAAATGAGAAAGCAGAATGATGATGTCCGCTTTGCCCTTGATATCGTCAAGTGATTCTTGAATGCTTTTTTCCGCATCCGTCACCGTCCAGCCGAGTTTTTGATAGACGGGATAATACGGCACCGTGACGCCGAGTATGCCGGCGGTCATCCCGTTTTTCAGTGTTTTGATCACGTAGGGCTCGGCCCATTCCGGCCGCTGTCCATCCGCGTCAAACAGGTTGGACACAATGACGGGAAACGCGGCATGGGTATATAAATCCGCCAGCTCATCGTGAGGCAGCGTAATTCCTTCATTATTCCCGACGGCAGCCGCATCGATCTCAAGCCGGTTTAACAAGTCGACATTCGCTTTGCCGAAGGTCGCTTCCGTTATCATTTGGAATCGGTCCATATGATCGCCGATGTCGAATACGAGTGTTTCCTCCCCGTCTTTTTCATGTTCATTTCTCTTCTGCTCAATATAATGTACGATTTTCGGCCAATTTTCGAAATGGCTGTGCAAATCATTCGTATGATATAAACGGAGCTTCTCTAACATACCATCTCTCCTACCTTTTAGCTGAATATCCCTTGATAAATCAATTCACAGCCGATCAAAATCAAGACGACCCGCATGAAAAGCACGATCGTTTTCGTCTGCACCCGCTTATTAACCCACGCGCCCATTTTGCCGCCGAACCACGCGCCCGGAACGAGGCACAGCGCATACAGCCAATTGACATGGCCCTCTGCGATATGTGACACGGAACCCGTCACGGAGGATAAGAAAATAATGAGCATTGACGTCGCCACAGCCACTTTCGGCGGGAACAAAAATAACAGCATCATGGCCGGAACCATAAGAGAGCCGCCGCCAATGCCGAAAAGACCGCCCAATAAACCGACGAAAAAGGCAATCACGATACCGGTAAAAATACGGTACGAATATGTATAAAGCTCACCCGATTCATCCTCATATGTCCGGATCATGCCTTTATGCGCTTTATTGACCGGTTTTGCTTTCGCCTTCAGCATTAATGTAATGGAAATCAAAATCATAAAAAGTCCGAACCAGACGGAAAACGTATGCGCATTAAAAAGTTTAGACAAATACGCGCCGATGATGCTTCCCGGGCCGGAACCGATAAAAAAGATCAGTCCGCTTTTGTAGTCAACGGTTTTATATTTCATATAGGCCAGAGTTGATGACAGGCCCGTAAAAATAATCACCAAAAGGGACGTGCCGATGGCAGTCTGCGGTGTTACGTCATGGAAAAACGGAGTCATCGTGCTTAAATAGAGCATTGCCGGCACGATGATAATTCCTCCCCCAAGCCCGATCAGGCTGCCGACCGTTCCCGCGATAAATCCTAATATGATCAAAATAAGATAAGACATGTGTCTTGAAACCTCTTTTCTAGCTGAATAGGTCGAGCTGCTTCGGAGCAAGCCCGGTATATGAGATATTTAACATTTCAAGCATCTCAAGCCCGTTATCGGCAGCGTCTCCGCCTGAGTTATTATTGAAGAGCACATACAGATTGCGCGACTGTTTTTTCAGCACCTGAAGATTGTTTTTCCAATCTTTGAGCTCCTGTTTGTTATAGCGGTATAAATATCTGACCTCACGCCAGTTTTGTCCGCCGTCTGGTTTGATCCAGCCCTGTTTGTTCCGCCCGTGAAAACGGACAAGCGTTTTTTCTTCATCCGTTGCTTTCAGGACGGTCGGAATGCTGCCCTCGCCGATTTGCGGCTCGTCACATATGCTGTGAATCCAGCCTTCCTCCTTCATAAAGGAAAGCGTCTGTTCATAAAATGGCGGGGAAAACCAAGACCGGTTGCGGAATTCAAGCGCGCACGGGATATCGCCCATCTGCTGCCTGCACCATCTTAAATATGCGACGTTTTCTTTCTTGCAGTCAAACCACGGCGGGAATTGGAACAGCACCATGGCAAGCTTTCCATGCTCTATATACGGCGATAATGACAGCTTAAACGCCTCAAACATTTCTTCCTTCGATTCATAGGGAATATCGCCGCGCTGATGGCCCGTCATTCCTTGATATGCCTTAATGACAAATTGAAAAGATTCCGGCGTCTCTTTGACCCATCTTTCATTATTGCGGGCGGGCTGTATCGCGTAAAAGCTCGCGTCCAGCTCAACGATGGGAAAATGGGAGGAATACGCCTGCAGTTTTTGCGGGCCCGCTGTTTTAGGCGGATAGATGCTGTCATGATCCCCCCACCCCGTCAGTCCGATATAAATCACAATCCTTCACCTCTCACTCTAGTTTATCACAGGTGTTTTTCTCTTTCTGTTTCCATGTTTTTTCTGAATGCACTTTTCAGGAACCGATACTGATGTTCATTGGTGTCCGAAAATGCCTCATCTCTGGAAGAAAGAATGTGCTGATAGACGATCGGCTCTGAAAACTGACCGCTCGTGAAATCATATATCTCCCCGTCTATTCGGTTATAAAAATGCCAGCTTGTGCCGGTTTTTGTTTTGAGAATGTCACCGCCGTAAACATCTTGGATGACTAAAGCCGTCACGCCGCACTGGCCTTTGGCCGGGCAATCTTCCGTCCATTTTGTACTAGTCTTGCGCGACCAGGATGCCGTTAATATGTTCAAGATTTGATCATACAATGTGTTTTACTCCTTTTTATAAAAAGATACCACGAGACCCGCTTTCCAAACGACAAAAAAAGCCGATTCTCATCAGAGAATCGGCTCTTTTATTTGAGAAGGCTTCAGGAATGTTCCGAAAGCCCCGCTCTGCTTACGGCCTCCATCCTGATACACACAGCGTCCCTTGCTGTAGGTCGCAGCAATTCGGTATGGAAAGGTGCGGCCTTCATACAGGCTTTGCTTATGTTTGGAAAACATCGTTTCTTTTGTGACGGTAAAAGGTTCCGGCCGGACGATGGCAAAATCAGCGTCAAATCCCTCTTCAAGCCGTCCTTTATTCGTTAAACCGAAGCGCTTGGCAGGTGCTTCGGCCGTCCATCGGGCCACATGTTCAAACGGAATCCCATGATCGATCGCTAATTGAATCATGCCGAGAAGCGTAAATTGGCCTCCGCTGATCCCGCCCCACGACAGAAACATATTATCCTCGCGTTTCAAAGACGGATGACAGGGAGAATGATCCGAAGACACCATATCAATCAGGCCCTCAGCCAAAACTCCGATCAATTCCTCTTTATCCGCCTCTGAGCGGAGCGGCGGAGCGCATTTGGCGGCCGCCCCTTTTTTGAGGAAGTCTTCAAAGCTGAATAATAAGTAGTGCGGACACGTTTCAACGGTGACATCCAATCCGTCTTTTTTCGCCTGCTGAATGGAGAGCACGGCCCGTTTCGTGCTGATATGTACAAAATGAAGCGCGCATCCCGTCGCTCTTGCATATTCAATCGCCCGCTGCACAGCCTCGCATTCGGCTTCTTCCGGACGTGAGGAAGCGTAAGCGCGGGAATCAATTTTCCCTTGGAGCGCGTACTCGGCTTCAAGGAATCGGGTGAGGGCGTCGCTTTCTGCGTGCAGGGCCAAAATCTTGCCGCACGCTGCGATTTCCTTCATTCCCTTTAAAAGAGTCCGTTCATCGGCTGATTGAAATTCATCCGTTCCCGATTTAGACAGAAACGCTTTAAACCCGATTGCCCCCGCTTCTGCCATCGGCCGGATATGTTCGGTATATCCGGGCATCAAACCGCCCCAAAGCGCAAAATCAACCGCTGACTTCCGTTCGGCGATTTCCGCCTTTGCCAGCAGGTTTTCAGCAGTTACCGTCGAAGGGATGCAGTTAAGCGGCATATCAAAATAAGCCGTACAGCCGCCGGCAGCCAGCATGTTTGAGCCGGTTTCAATGCCTTCCCATTCTTCTCGGCCGGGTTCATTGAAATGGACGTGACAATCGACCGCGCCCGGAAACACATACATGCCGTCCGCCTGCACCACTTGTTCCGCGTTTTCGTCAATGCCGGGTCCGATCAAGGCGATTTTCCCGTCCTTGACGGCGATATCAGCCCGCTCTGTTCCGCCTTTTCGTACAGCTTTCGCACCCTTTACAATTACGTCATAGGCCATTTTATCTTCCTCCCTGTAAGGATGACGATTTTCTGTCAGTTTTTATCACAACATGCGTCTATGATTGCCAGTTTACTGCTACTATGATCGTAATACATCAGCAAAACCGCTATAATTTTTGATGATTTTTATTCATATTAACCAATGGTTGTCTTTAGAACCTGAAAGGAGACTGACTGATGAATATTTATGACGTGATGAAGATTCCCGCTTATGAGCGGGCAACATTAATCGCAGGCAAATCCGGCGGATGGAGGGGGGTGCAGCACGTCAACATGATGGATGCGCCGGACATCGCTGATTTTTTACATAAAAACGAATTGCTCGTCACCACGGCTTATCACTTGAAGGACCGCCCGCAGCTGTTGAAAGATTTGATCTGCCTCATGGCAAAACGGGGCTGCGCGGGACTGGGGATCAAAACGAAGCGTTATCTTAATGTCATTCCGAAAGATGCCGCGGAGCTTGCCGACCGGTATGAATTTCCGATTATTGAGCTGCCGGAAGACATCAGGCTCGGAGATATCGTCAACGCCACACTGAGCCATATTCTTGATATGCGTTCAAATGAGCTACAGCAGGCCATTTACGCCCATAAAAAATTCACAAACCACATCATGAGCGGCAAGGGGCTGCAATCCCTGCTTAAGAAGCTCTCAGACATTCTCCGGCTTCCCGTGCTGCTTTTGGATCAGCATACAAAACTCTTATCATCGTCCCACCGCATACCCATTGACACGTCTTTATTGAAACACATCTGTTATTCCCTTTCCGGGCCTTATTTCACCTGCTTTTCCATGCTGTCCGACAGAAAGGCGTATTCTGTCCTGCCGATTCTGAATGTTGAAAAAAACTGCGGTTATCTGGTGATTCCGGAGCTCGTGCAGACCGCTGATAAAGGCATGATTTTGACAATTGAACAGGCGGCCAACGTCATTTCCTTTGAACTGCTGAAAGAAAATGCCGTCAAACAATTCGGCAGACGGGCGCGCAATGAATTTTTCAGCAATTTCATCGACCGCTCGTTTACCGGCCATGAAGAAATCAAAAGCCGCGCCAAAGAATTCCGGCTCCGCTGGGATCAGAAATACATGTGCATTTGCGGAAAACTCGACCGAAATGAGAAAACGATCAGCTTTACCGAAAATCAGCTCGTTTCCGATCATGTATTTGATCTGCTTGAAGGGGAGCTGTCATCCTTCCCATTTCCCCCTCATCTCTTTATTAAAGGAAATGTCGGTATTCTTTTAATTGAAGCGACAGACAGCTGGAATGAAATGCACGCGTCTGTCATCAGCTTTTTGGAGCAGTTTCAAAAGCAGGTCCGGACGCAGTTTAAACGGACTGTCTCCTTCGGCATCTCAAACATATGCCAAAAGCTGATCGACGTCCCTGACGCTTTTACTGAAGCTTCAGACGCCATTTCATCCGGGCATTTGTCCAGAAGCGCGGAGTTTATTCAAATCTATCATGCCAAAGACGTGCCGGAGCTGCTCCGCCTGCTTCCGGCGGAAGATGTGAAGAAATTTTACCAAGCCACCCTCCAAAGCCTGGCCGACCGGCAAAAGGAGGACCAGAGCCTGCTTCATACGCTGTCTGTTTATCTGGAGACCCACTGCCAGATTTCAGAAACGGCTAAGCGCCTGTACGTCCATCGAAATACGGTGATCTATCGTTTAGAAAAATGCGAGGAACTGCTCGGCAAAAGCTTAAAAGATCCGGAGACGACGATGCGCCTGCGGCTCGCGCTGAGAATGCAGCGGCTGATCGGTTAAGGAATCGTTAGAGACAGGGATGCGGGTGTTCTCCCGCATCCTATTTAAGAGGGATTCATTCAGCTAAATTCTCAAAATGCTGCCATCAAAATCTGCTTCCAGTGATGTCATCAGGCTTTTTCTAATATCCGGGATGCAACCGATAATCTCACCCTTTTTAATTTCATCCCAAATTGCCTCGGAACCTTTGTCACAAGCACCCATGATCCTTTTTTGATGGTTTCGCCATTCATTTAAAAATCAGCGGGGAGCGACATAAGACTCAACCACTTCACCAACGCCGCCCTGAAAGTCATGTTGCTTTTCCTTTTCTGATTTCATAAAAAAACTGCTTTTGATTAGCAGCCTTGTCTACGTAAGAAACATGTGTGATTTTTGCATTTATCAGTTCTCTTGGCATGTGTTCACTCATTTCAAAGAATATTTAACAATTTCTCCATTGTTACATTTCCGTTAAGTGTTATTTTTATCCTATAAAAGACAAAAGGAGGTTTCACTTTGAAACTAGCTAAAAATGCTTTGTTATCACTTGCAATTGTTTCATTCGTTTTCGCGCCTTTTTTTAACTCTTCAGCATCAGCTGCCGGGCCCACTACTAAAGTGAATAAGAACATATGGGACCCAACAGAAACCCGTATCACCTTAAAAGTTGGAGATGTAAGAACTTTTGCTAATGCAGGTAACCACATTTCCTTTAATCCGCTCACAAAACCCAATGCTATTAAATATACAACGTTAGGTAGCATCAGCACTGTCCAAGTCTTTGCAGTAGCTAAAGGACAAGCATACATCGAATTCTATGATGACTCCTTCACTTGGAGAACCCGATACTATTTTTTTGTTGAGTAATAACCTGAAGAGATAGATTCTATCTCTTCTTTTTAATTAAATGATTGCGGCGTTTCGAATTTTTTATTTTTCCTCAGCTGACAGCCCCTAAATTTCGTTATTTACCACATGCGATAGCACCCAGCTACAACTAAACCGCTCAGCGGCGGAAAGCTTTGTGTCTCGCTGATACATACAAGTTTCGCTGCTTCCTGGTATCTTGAATTCTTTGTCAACACCAACAGTCGAACACATCAAGACCAAATACCGCTTCTGACGGGCCGTGCAAGGGGATTTTATAAAATTTCCAAAAAAGGAGGGGCGCTTCCCCTCCGTGAATCGTAATGAAGCTTCTTATGTTGGCTAATGGCTGTCTGGATAATGGTCTCACTGTCATCTTGGAAAGATCACTTACTTCTATAAGTCTTTCTTTTTAACAAAAACCGCAGATATAGCAGCAGAAATAACTATCCGCTCCGCTTCTTATGCACTCTCTGTAACATGGAGAATTATAAAAAGGAGGGCGCGCGGAAACATAGGTGGAGCTCCCTGAATGGGTCAATTGATGGGCCCATGGATAAGAATTAAATTCTTGCCGCTGATACAAATGGAATGACGGGTAATAATACAATATTTTCAACTCCTTTTCAGTACACCTTATTGTACTTACCGACACCCTTTTTAGATGATTGTCTCTTGCATAATTGTGTGTTGGCCTAATTGCGGGTTTTAATCTGCAAAATTCGTGCAGGGGAACCATCACAAAGTCATCCGAGAAAGGTTTTATAAGACCACCACTCCTTAATGTCACCAATAGACCCCTTCTGAACAGTTCGTATTATTTCAATGACCCGTTTTATCAGAATGCTCTCCCCCCTGCATACGAAACAGCAAGTTCCAAAACACTGCTTTTTCCTTCTCACCCATTTACCGCTCAATGATGTCCCCGCCTGACTGCCTTCTTTTTTGATCAACTTCCGGCATCAAATTCGTCAGACTCGTCAAGCGATAAAGCTGGTTTTCCTTTATCTACACCTGTTCCGGTTTCCATTCGCGCCATGCTTGAGCATGCGGAACAACGGTTTTTCCTATAATTCACAATGGCGTTCGATATGATTTTCCCTCTATGCGCATCTCTGCAAATTCAGAGATGCAGACAGCCAAAGAATAAACGGCAATCAGCAAAAAGCCTCCGGATACCCGGAGGCTTTTGATTCTTATCCTTGCTGCGTGAACGGCCGGGTCTGTGTCTTTTTGCCCCAGCCAAGCGCGGCCAGAAAACTGATGGTGAGAATGGCCGCTCCCAGCATATACGGAAATTCCATATTTACATCAAAGAGAAAACCGGCGGCTGACGGTCCGGCGATATTCGCTAAGCTGATGAATGAGGTGTTCATCCCGCCCGCAAACCCCTGCTGGTCACCGGCGAGCTTCGACAGCATCGTGTTAACCGCCGGCCGGAGCAGCGATGTCAGCGTCAGGAAAAAGATTGCCGCGGCAAAAACGGCCCAATATGAACCCGCAAACCGGCACCACACAAGTCCTGCAGCAGCCCCGATCAACGTCACGTTAATCACGCGTTTTTCCCCGAACTTGCGGACGAGATAACTGACGCCGACCGCCTGCACAAACACGCCGATGAGACCCGCGGCCGTAATAATAAAGGCAATATCAGACGCTTTAAATCCGTGTTTATGGTCAACGTAAAGACCGAAAACGGATTCAAAGTTCATAATTCCGAAGTTCAGCACAAAAACCAGAATCAGCATAAACGCGAACGGCGATTTGAGCGCGCGTGACATTTGCTTAAACAGATGCTCACGTTTTTCCGTTTTTGCCCGGGCTTCCAGCTGCTTTTCACGTCCCAGCGTTTCGGGCAGAAAGAAAAATGAAAGCACACTTGAAAAGCAGGCAAGACTTGCAGACACGATGAACGGCACAGACATGCCGTAATGAACCAAATAGCCTCCGACACCGGGCCCGATGACGACACCAAGCGTCATCGCCGCGCTGAACAGCCCCATTCCTTTCCCGCGTTCTTCTTCGGTCGTAATATCCGCAATGTAAGCGAACATTGACGGCATTAAAAACGCCGCGCCCATTCCGCCCAAAAGGCGGGATGCGAACAATTGCCAGAGGCTTCCGGCAAAGGCGAAGATCAATTGTGACACGGCAAAGGCGGCGATGCCGAAAATAATCAGTTTCCGCCGTCCGTATTTGTCGGTTATTTCCCCGGCAATAGGCGCAAATAAAAGCTGTGTAAGCCCCGCCGCCGCAACAAGCAGACCCATCGTGCTGCCCGTCGCTCCGAATTCGGTAATATAAGTGGGCATAATCGGAATAATCAATCCGATTCCAAGCATCGCAATAAACATATTCAGCATTAAAATTGACAATCGGCCTATGTACGCCATGATTTCTTACCTTCTCCCCAGACAAACAGATGATCATTCCATATTTGTCATTTTTTATACCACTCAGTATAACGGGCAAAAGGGAAAAAAGTCCAGATGATTTCAATCTCGTTTTCAAGTCTCATGACAGCACACCAGTTTCAGCCGGCAGATCATATATGTTAAGGGCCGCCTGCAGCGCTTCCCCGGCTTTAACGGCAACTCCGTGTCTGATAAGAACCGCTTCAAGTCCGGCCAGCACAAACAGCACATTTTCCTTTCTGCAGCTGTAGCCCATCGTTCCGATTCGCCAAATTTTCCCCTGCAGCGGACCGAACGAGCTGGCGATTTCAATTCCGAATTGAGACAAAAGCATCCTTCTGATCGATTCGCCGTCTGCTTCCGGCGGAATCTTCACACATGTGACGACAGGTAGCTTCGCCTCCGGATCGCCGAATAAATCAAGGCCCATCGCTGCAAGTCCCGCCGTAAGCGCTTTTTCATGACGCTGATGCCTGCGGAACCGTTCTTCAAGTCCTTCTTCCAGGACAAGGCGCACACCCTCCCGCAGCGCATAAAGCATTGCTGTCGCTTCTGTATGGTGATTCAGCCTTCTTTCACTCCAATAATCTTCGAGCTGGCTCAGATCAAAATAGTTGCTCGTAACCGGTCGATGACCGGACAGCCTTTTGCCGTCGGCTGCCGTCGCAATGCCCCGTTCTACCTTTTTACGCGCGGCAATGACAGCTGCCGTCCGGTCATTATAAGTAATCGGCGCCATTCCGGAAGGGACCGACAGGCATTTTTGCGTTCCCCCGATGACTGCGTCAATCTTCCATTCATCCGTTTTTACGGCGCAGCCTCCGATCGTGGCCACGGCATCCACGATAAAGAGTGCGTCTTGGGCGCGGCACGCTTCCCCGATTTCTTTCAGCGGGTGAATCCGCCCCGTTGATGTTTCTCCGTGCACCATAGCGACGATTTTCGGGGAAATCTTTTTCATCTCGCTGATAATCTCTTCAGGCCGGAAGACCGTTCCCCATTCACACTCGATCGTATGAACGTCCGCTCCGTACCGCTCGGCGATTTCAGTCAGCAGGTATCCGAAGCGCCCGTATATCGGAACGAGCACGCTGTCGCCCGGTTCTATCACACTTGCGAGAACAGCCTCAATCCCCGCTCTTGATGTACCGTCAATCGGATAGGCCCAGCGGTTTTCCGTTTGAAACAATTCACGGAGCATTTGCATCGTTTCGTTCATGATGCCGGTAAATGCCGGGTCAAACTGGCCGATGATTGGAGCGCCCATCGCCCTCAGCACTCTCGGTTCAGCTTCTGTCGGTCCCGGTGTCATAATCGTTCTTTGCGGAATGCACAATTCTTTTCTGGTCGGCACGCCGATTCCCCCTTTACGTTAATAGGCAAGTTTATGTAATACATTCGCCAGCGTAAGGACGCCGGTTTCAAGCTGATGTGCGGGTGTGAATTCAAGCGGCGAGTGGCTGATCCCGCCACGGCTCGGCACAAACAGCATGCAGGCCGGAAAGGTTCTGCCGAGCATCTGGGCGTCATGTCCCGCTCCGCTTACGATTTTCTCCGGGTCCGCCCCCTGTTCTTTTGCAGCCTCCGCTGCGGTACGCGTCAGTGTCTGATTCATTTGAACCGGCTCTATCCTCATATATTCATCAATAACGGGTCTGACTCCTTTGCTGCGGCTGATGTTTTCAACAATCGACACCAGTTTCTGATGGAAGGCTGCCAGCACGTCTTCCTCCGGGTGGCGAATATCAACGGAAAACTGGATACGGCCCGGAATGACATTCGCCATATTCGGTTCAACCGTCATTTTCCCGCACGTCAGGCGGAGCTCTTCCGGCTGTCTTTCCGCTGAGAGCATGAGTTCGTGGATGATGCTGCTTCCCGCCGCGAGCGGGTCTTTCCGCCATTTCATTGAAGTGGTGCCGGCATGGTTGCATTCACCGTCAAGCGTAACGGTATAGCGTCTCTGTCCGGCAATCCCGGTGACAATCCCGATATCCCTTCCCGATCGTTCAAGCGTTTGCCCCTGTTCAATATGAATTTCCAGAAAGGCACTAATATCAGTGCGCAGCGGTGCTGGATAACGGCCTGCACCGAAGCCGTTCTGCCGCATGGCTTCTTTCAGAGAAATGCCGGACGCGTCTTTCGGCGTTTCCGCATCTGATAGCGAGAAAGCACCGGTGATATTGCCTGAGCCCCAATAGGTGATGGGAAAACGGCTCCCTTCCTCTTCACAGAGCGACACAGCCTCCAGCGTTTTTTTCGGACGCCCGCACGTCTCATGCAAATACCGGATCGCCAGCATGCCCGCCAGCACGCCGAACGCACCGTCATATTTGCCGCCGTCAATAACGGTGTCAATATGCGACCCGGTCAGAATCACCTCATCAGGCGATTCTGTGCCGTTCAGCCGGCCGAACACGTTTCCGACATCGTCAAATGCCGTTTCCAGCCCGAACGCCTCCATTTTCTTTTTGACGGCAAGCTGGGCGTCCATCCATTCTTTCGTATATAAAAGCCTCGTCACTCCGCCGGAAGCGGAAGCGCCGAATTGAGACAGCCATTGTATGTCATCGGAAATCCCGATATTCGCCGCCGAAAGCTGCTGATGTTCCATACACGCCCTCCTTTTAAACTGAAAAACTGACAAGATGATCTTCATTATAGAAGGAGCGCATAACGAGTTCATTATCATATCCTCTAAAAAATCAATGATTTTCCGGATACTTTGACCAATAAGCCGAAGGAACCATTTTTCAAAAAAGATAGAATATTAGATTTATTTTTTGGATAATAGAGGTAAAGGAGGGCAAGTCATGACAAAAAAACTTTGGTTTCTGCCGATTGTCTGCCTGTTTTTCATTTTTGGATGGGCCGCGCCGTCAGCCTCTGCGGGCGCGCCGGCTGACACGAATCTGTACAGCCGGATGGCGGTTTCAACTGCCGGCGGCACAACTCTTTTTCCGCAAACTGCCTCAGCTGTCATCACTCCGTCTGCGGATACGGACACATATTACAAAGAAGCTTCCGGAAAAAGCGGAACGGCCTTAAAGAGCGCCCTGCACCGCATCATCAGCGGACATACAAAGCTGTCTTACAGCCAAGTATGGAATGCATTGAAGGAAACTGACGAAGATCCGGCAAACCCGAACAATGTCATCTTGCTCTACACCCAGGAATCACGGGCCAAAAGTAAAAACGGCGGCAGCGTCGGGGACTGGAACCGCGAACATGTGTGGGCAAAGTCACACGGTAACTTCGGAACAGCTGCAGGCCCCGGGACGGACATTCATCATCTGCGCCCTGCAGACGTCCAGGTGAATAGTGCCAGAGGAAACATGGATTTTGATAACGGCGGCTCAGAATACCCGAAAGCGCCGGGTAATTATTACGACGGTGATTCCTGGGAGCCGCGCGATGAGGTTAAAGGAGACGTCGCCCGCATGCTGTTTTACATGGCGGTGCGTTATGAAGGAGAAGACGGGTATCCCGACCTTGAGCTGAATGATAAAACCGGAAACGGCTCAGCTCCTTACATGGGAAAACTGTCCGTTTTGCTCAAATGGAATCAACAAGACCCCGTCGACAGTAAGGAAAAACGGCGGAACGAAATCATTTACGAAGACTATCAGCATAACCGCAATCCGTTTATCGACCATCCGGAATGGGCGGATGAAATCTGGTAATCGTATCATAAGAAGTGATAAGGGAGCCCCGATCATCAAGCTCCCTTTTTCAATATACGGCGTTTTCAGTGTCGGCATCAAAAAAGACGGCCCGGTTCATATTGACCGCAAGCAGAATGGCATCGCCGGGTTTCACCTGTGAAGCGCCGTCAAGACGGATCGTCATGCGGTCATCTCCGCTCACCGCATGAACGTACATCTCCGCGCCTAAGTTTTCACATACTTCCGCCACAGCGCGGCACACCGCTTCAGGCGGGTGCTCTGATTGTCCGGCAAGCGTCAAATGCTCCGGACGCAGCCCCGCAATCATCTCCTTACCGCTGTATCCTTTCTGCACAAGAACAGCCGCTTTTTCTTTCGGAATGGGCAGACGAACGGACGAACCGGCAAAATACCATTGCCCGTGACTTTCTTCAATGACGCCTTTTATAAAATTCATACTCGGAGAACCGATAAAACCCGCCACAAACATATTCGCCGGATAATGATAAATCTCATGGGGGCTTGCGGCCTGCTGAATATCTCCTTCATTCATCACGACAATCCGGTCGCCCATTGTCATCGCTTCCGTCTGATCATGCGTCACATAAACGATGGTCGCTTTCAAACGCTGATGGAGCTTGCTGATTTCGGCGCGCATCGTCACTCGCAATTTCGCATCTAAGTTGGAAAGCGGCTCGTCCATCAGAAACACTTTCGGCTCCCGCACGATCGACCGGCCGAGCGCAACCCGCTGCCGTTGCCCGCCTGAGAGAGCCTTCGGTTTCCGCTTGAGCAGATGCCCGATTTCCAAAATATCGGCGGTTGTCCGGACTCGCTCTGCGATTTCTTTTTTCGGCAGCTTTCTGAGTTTCAAACCGAACGCCATATTGTCAAACACCGTCATGTGGGGATACAGCGCGTAATTCTGAAAAACCATCGCGATATCGCGATCCTTCGGGGGCAGATCGTTCACCGCGTCTCCGTCGATATAAAGCTTCCCCTCAGAAATGCTCTCCAGTCCGGCAATCATTCTGAGTGTCGTAGATTTGCCGCAGCCGGAGGGACCGACTAGCACCAGCAGCTCCTCATCTTTTACATCTAAGTGAAAATCCTTCACTGCCGCCGATTGGGCGCCGTATGTTTTTTTGATATGGTCAAATGTTAATGATGCCATTCGAAACCTCCTCCAATACTGGAAACCGCCACATCTTTCTGTTATGTTAAAAATGTTCGGGGTTTCTGACAGATTCATAAATGAAAAGCAAATTTGTATTATAACGTCATAATACATATAATAGTACTACTACTTGACAAAGGAGGTCCGTCCCATTGTTAAATAACGGGAGCTCGAAACCTTTATATATTCAGCTGAAACAAATTATCGCGGACGATATCAAGAAGGGCGTTTATTCGCCGTCCGTAAAACTGCCGACCGAAAATGAGCTGTGCGAAACGTACAACGTCAGCCGCATAACGGTCAGGAAGGCCATCCTTGATCTTGTGGAAGAAGGCTGGCTCGTCCGGCAGCAGGGAAAGGGAACGTTCGTTAAAAGCCCTAAACTGAAGCGGGAGCTCATCGCGGTCAACGGCTACTCTGAATTTATGGAATCAACGGGGAAAAAACCGAAACATCAGATCCTTTCCCATGAAATCATTGAAGCGCCTAAATCCATCGCCCAAAAACTTCGCGTCGCTTCCGAAAGTCCCGTTCTTGAATTAAAACGCATTTTATTTCACGACGACCAGCCGCTCTCATTCGAAATCGCCCACTATCCGCTCAGTTTATTTCCCGACATCGGCAAGCATATTAAAGGAGGTGTGTCGATGCATGACATTTTGAAACAGCACTATCAAGTGGTGCCCACCCATAATACGAAGCTGTTAAATGTCGTATACGCCAAGCAGGAAGAAAGCCGCTATCTGGCTTGTGATATCGGGGATGCACTTTTTGAAATTGACAAAACCGCATTTATGTCAAAAGACAAGCCGATATACAGCTCGCTGTTTTTAATGCATACCGACCGCGTTACGTTTACCATTAACAGTCCCTATGCGTAACAAGTATAAAAAACGAGACAATGCTTATCGTATTCTCGTTTTTTCACTGCTTTTCCCGCCGCCCGGCCTGTAGGGATGCCCGTAACCGAACGCTCCGAACCCTCCGCATGTTTTGGCAGCCGTCCCGGCGGCCGCAGTAAGCGCTCGCCGAATATCCTGATGCTCGAAGAAATCGGTAAGAAACCCGGCGATAAAAGAATCACCCGCGCCCAATGTATCTATTATATCAGCTCTTACCACCGGCTGATGATAGACGCGTTCCCCATCCGATAACACCGCGCCATGTTCTCCCCTTGTCAGACAGACGATTTTCGCTCCGAAACCGCGGGCTTTTTCGGCAAGCCGCATACATTCACTTTCACTCAAATCACTCCCGGAAAAAAACGCATACGTCACGTACGGACAGACCGCTTCTAAATAGGCTTCGTCACGTTTTACAGAGAAGTCAAAGGAAATCGGCACATGGCCGCTCAGCATCGGAAGGTCACGTTCTATCCTGCTGTATACGCTCGTATGCAGCAGATCATGTCCGGCGATAAATGAGATGTCATTCTCCTGAAAAGCGAGCGTCAGACGCGATTGCACGCCGCCTTTATTTGACCCGGCAAATATCCTGTCCCCTCTTTCATCAAGCGTGACGACCGCCATCCCGTTTTCTCCGTATGCCCGGCGGATCAGATCGGCATTCACCTTTTCCAGTTTCAGCACATTCAATACGTGATCCGCCGCTTCATCACTGCCGAGAATCCCGATATAAGAAGTTTCGTGGCCTAAGCGCCGGGCAAGCACGGCTACGTTTAACGCATTTCCGCCCGGATAAAACGTCTCCTGATCCTGATAATAATCTACTACATTATCTCCGGCCGCTATCAGTTTCATCTTTTCATCCTCCTTATCCTTTTACGCTTCCCGCAGCAATGCCGCGGATAAAATATCTCTGCATCAATAGAAACAGCGCGATGATCGGAGCAGCAGAAATCGTCAGCCCGGCCAGCAGCACGCCCCAATCCGTCTGCAGCGCATCTCTGAACTGCATCAGCCCGGCCGGAATCGTCCGTAAATTTTCATCATCGATAAAAATAATCGCAAACATAAACTCATTCCATGTATGGTAAGCCGTCAAAATGCCTGATGTCACCAGAATCGGCACGCTCATAGGTAAGAATATTCTGAAAAATATTCCGAAACTTGTACATCCATCCAGATAGGCAGCTTCCTCAAGCTCTTTGGAAATCGACAAAAAATAGGAACGGATCAAAATCACGGTAAACGGAATACGGTAGGCGGCGTACGGAAGAATCAATGCCCAATACGTATTGTACAGTCCCAATGACTGGATAATGGAGTACAGCGGCACAAGACTGACCTGCGGCGTCAGCATCAAGCCGCCAAGACAAATGATCAGCACAAACCCTTTTCCTTTAAATTGAAAACGGGCAAGCCCGTATGCCGCCCAGGCGCTCACAAATACGGTGATGAGACAAGTCAGCACGGTCACAATGACGCTGTTCATAAAATAAGCGGAAATCCCTTGATTCCATGCGGATACGAAGTTTTCGGGATGCCAGACAGAGGGCAGCGACCAGCTGTGCTCAAAAATCTCATCCGAGCTTTTAAAGGCGCTGACCGCCATCCATAACAGCGGATAAGCAACGGCAATGAGGTAGATAATGAGAAACAGCCACACAGACGTTTCCCCGACATACCATTTTCTCGGTTTTCCGCCTGTTCTGACGGCCTGACGGGCATGACGCAAGTCCGTCTTTTCAGGAAGCATCGGCTACTCCTCCTTTCCGGTCTTAAAGAATTTCATCTGAATAAGCGACAGAGCAAGCGTCAGCAAAAGCACCACCGTCGCGATCGCAGAAGCGTAGCCCATCATATCCTTTGTAAAAGCGCTCTTATACAAAAATGTGCTCAGCACTTCTGAAGCATTGCCCGGCCCTCCGCCGGTCAGAATATACGGTTCATTAAATACGGTAAATGCGCCGGTCAGCGTCATCACCACAGCAACAAACGACATTTCTTTCGTCTGCGGCACCGTAATGTGAAAAAACTGCTGGATTTTTCCGGCTCCGTCCAGCTGCGCCGATTCATATAATTCAGCAGGAATGCTCTGAATCGAGACAATGTACAGCATGGCGATGTAACCGACAGACTGCCATTGAGACACAAAAATGACAGACAGCATAGCGGTGTTTTCATCGCCCAGCCACGCCCGGGTCAGTTCATCAAGTCCGACGGCTTCCAGCAGCTGATTCAAAAGCCCGATTTCCGGGTTATAAATAAAATCAAACAACAGCGCAATGACGGTCATGGAAATGACGACCGGAAGAAAAAAGACCGTGCGGAAAAACGGCGACCATTTTCTTACCAATCTGTCTTCCAGCACGGCCGCCAGAATTAAGCCGCCGCCAACCTGGCAAATCAGCGATATGACCGCATACAGCACATTGTTGCGGAGCGCTGTAAAAAATACGGGATCGTGAAACAGGTCAATATAATTTTTCAAACCGATAAACGTCTTTTCGGGTTGAAATGAGCTCCATTCAAACAGACTGAAAAACACATTCTCAATAATCGGAATGTAAACGAACAGCAGAAAAATCAGCGCGGGCGCGAGAAACAGATACGGAATGAAACGTTTTCGGCTGACCAAGGAAATCCTCATCTCCTTTCTCCAAAGAAATCTGTTCTATTCAGATGACGCTTTGACCTGACGCGCCGCTTTCTGCACGGAATTCATCACCTCGCGCGGTGTCATTGTGCCGCCGAGCATCTGCTGAACGCCTGCCGCATACACATCGGCGATTTCAACGTCAACATCCATATCAAACCACGGCACCATTGATTCGGCGCGGACGATATCCTGCACGGCTTCACGCTGGATCGGGGCGGAATTGTTTTCTGTCGCCGTTCCTTGAACCGCGCTGTATTTACCGACGTCTTTTATCAGCTTCTCTCCCATTTTTTTCGAGGTTAAAAACTGTAGAAATTCCATGGCTTCTTTCGGGTGCTTCGTTTTTGAGGAAATCATAAATCCTTCCGGAGATCCGGTCAGTGCACGGGGAGATCCCTTTTCGCCGCTGAGTTTCGGGAAAGGAAACAAGCCCAGATTGACCGGTTCGACGAGCTTAATTTCTGCCGTTTCCGCATAAATCATCGCCGCTTTGCCGCTCGTAAACTGCTGGCGCACGTATTCGTGATCAACGGAGTTCACGTGCTTTGTAAAGTACGGCAGAAGTTCCTGAAGCTTTTCAAGCGCTTTGACATAGCCTTCGTCCATAAACTCCCCGGTTTCCGGGCTGTAATCCTTCGCCCGCGTTTTTTCATCCACCATACGCTGGTTCAGCGTCCCGATATAATGAGAAATCGTCCAAGGCGCTTTTGTGCCGAAACTGATCGGAATATATCCGTTCTCTTTCAATTTCTCAGAGACTGTGATCAGTTCATCCCATGTCGCCGGGGGCTTCAAATGTAATGTATGAAAAATGTCCTTATTATAAAAGAATGATTTAGCGTCCATTTGCCACGGAACACCGTACTGTTTTCCGTCATGCGTAAAGGGTTTGATTTGTGACTGCACAAGCTGTGAGGACCAATCTTTATCCTGCTGATAGTAAGACGACAGATCGAGGGCTTTATCTCCTTTGATGAATTTATAAGCAAACCGGTCGCTCCATGAAAAGAAAATATCAGGGGGGCTCGTTGTTCCGAGCATGACTTTCACCTTGTCTTTATAAGAATCGTTTAAGACCGCTTCCGTTTGGATATGAATATCCGGATGAGCAGCTTCAAATTCTTTGACCGCTTCTTCGAAATAGCTTTTTTCCGGCTCCTTCGGCCACCTGTGAAAAAACTTCAAGGTCACTTTTCCGTCAGAGGAACTGCTTTGGCTTGAACAGGCGGCGGCTGACAGACATACGGCTAACAGAACGAACAGGCAGATGAGCTTTTTCAGATGCTTTTCCTCCTTTGTCACCGGACTATAACGTTATATATCATTATAGTCCGGTGAAATATAATGCGCGTTCTTAATATTCGACTTTCCACATGTAACGCCGCTGGCTTAACGGATGGTTCCTTGCTTCCGCCAGCGCATCCGCATAGCTTCTGAGCACCCGGTTTAATACGAGAGGAGCCAGATAGCCTTTTACAGAATCGTCAATTCCGGAAAAATCATATGCTGCCGCATCAAGCACAGTCAGTTTTTTGCCGTATCTTTTTGAGAAGGAAAGCGCCCGCTCTTCAAGGGGTCTTGTTTCGTCTAAGCCGAGCAGGATAATAAATGGAACGGATTCATCAATGATTTCGAACGGTCCGTGAAAATATTCTCCGGCATGAATGGCGTGGGAATGAATCCATTGCATTTCCATGAGAATGCAGATGCTGTAGGAGTAAGCGACGCCGTAGTTCGCACCGCTTGCCATCGTGTAAATGATATCTTCTTTTTCGTGGGCTTTCGCGAATGCCTTTGCGTGATCCGCTTCTTGTTTAAGCGCTTTGTCATATACGGTCTGGAGCTTATTGAGTCCGTCGATCGCCGGCTCAAACGCGGGATGGTTTTCCAGCACGTGTAAAGCGCCGAACACGATTTGATACAGAACCCCGTAATTCGTATTTATCGCCTGTGCATTCTCACCCCAGTCATACACCGCGACATATTCGGCTTCTTTCGCTAGCGGCGAATCAGGCTCAAAGGTCATCGCAATCGTAAGCGCGCCTTTTTTTCTGGCGAAACCGGCGGCTTTCACCGTTTCCGGCGTATTGCCTGACTGAGAACATAAAATCACGAGAGAGTTCTCCCCGAGCTGAACGGGATTGCGCTGAATAAATTCATTTGAACTGTAGAGATCAGAGCTGATGGCTTTCGCCTCTCTGTCAAACACGTACTTGCTCGGATACATAATGGCTGAAGAACCCCCGCAAGCGACGAAAAAGACGTGGTCAATCGTTTTTCCTTTCAGATCATCCAAGAAAGCCTGAACTTTGTGATTCACTTGTGCGGCAGTTTGACTCAAATCCTTCACTCCTCAGTGTTTTATTATATAACGTTATATAACATTATATAACGTTATATTAATCGCAACAAAGGTGCGTTGTCAATCATATTTTCTGAAATTTCTAAAATATAAAATAAACCCGTCTTATTTCCCGCCCTCTCTTGACCTGACCCTTAGAGACACGTTTAGAATGAAAAACAGGGAGTGATTCAGAATGAATATAAAAGAAGCCGCCAGACAGACGGGTCTCACGAAAAAAGCCATCAAATATTATGAGCAGGAAGGTTTAATCACCGTCAGCAAAAACCCTGATAACGGATACCGTGAGTATTCCGCTCAGAACGTGAATACGCTGAAAATGATTGCCGCCCTCCGAATGCTGGCACTGTCTGTAAGCGATATTAAAGCGTTCCTCTTAGAGGGCAGCAGTCTGCATGATATACTGCGCCGGCAGCATCAAAAGCTCAGCCGGCAGATTGAAGAGCTTGAGCAGGAACGGAAACTGACTGAAATGCTGATCAAGCGCGTGGAAGATGCGGAAAATGTCGATTCAATTCTGCATGATATCGGCGAGGTCAAAATAGATGAACCGAAGTATATGGGACTTCAGCTGAAAAAACTGTTCCCGGGAGATTTCGGAGAATTTATCGCCGCGCTGTTTGAACCGTTCCTCGACTTTTCTATTGATACAGATGAGAAAAAAACGATATGGGCGGAGCTTATTAAAGTATTGGATGATATGGAAGAAGTTCCGGCTGCACACCCGATGATGCAGCTGGTCGGCAAGGAGGATCCGGCTCAGCTCCAGCAGCACAAAGTACAGCATGACCAATTTATCGAGCGGATTTTGGAGAGAGACCCCGCCACTTGGGACACTCATAAAAACATCATCATTCAGCTTGTGAAAAGAGTGCAGACAGATGAAGAATACAGGGAAAGCCTGATCAAGGTCGGAGAATCCGCTTCTGATCTGCCCGCGCTGAAGGCGGGATCGCCTTTCAGCAATCTTCTTCAAAAGCTCAGCCCGAAATATGACACGTACGTGCGACTTCAGCTTGAACTGAAAAAAGAAGCCGACGAGGAACTCGGCTTTGATTCAGAAGCATATTTAAAACAGATGCTTCAATCAAAAAAACGCTAAGGTTCGTTTCCTTAGCGTTTTCTTTCTTCAGCCTCAGTGCTGCGCGTTAATGCGGTCAACGACATTAGCGATGAGCTGCTCTTTTCCTAAGTCGGAATCTTCGTCAACGCTTGCTACTGTCAAAATGATGGCCGCTACCGCAAGAGCGATCGTCTCAATGGCGGCCGCCGCGTTTAAAAATACCCATACAGCCGTTGCGCATTGGCCGATGGCCGTTGATTTTCCTTTGTCCATGCTCTTTTTGTCAAACTCTTCTTTCAGCACTTTCGCCATAATCTGCGAACCTTGATCAATGACGCTGTTCACTTTCTCATAATCGCCGCTGTAGACCGCCGCTTTCAACTCTTTAAAATAATCCGGCGATGACTTTTTAATATCAGCGATCACCTGATCGGAAACTTGCTTTAATTCATCCTGATCAATCTTTTTGACAGCCTTGGTATCCCATACTTCAGGAAGGAGCTTTGCGACCTCACCTTGTCCGAAAAAGATGCCGGAAAAAATGTCTTCACCCGAATAAGAGACCGACGGCTCAGTTTTCGCCGCGGCATGCGGGCCGACTAATGCGACCATTAAAACAAACACCAGCATCATGGCAGCTGCGGACTTCTTGCTTTTAACCATATAATTTCCTCCTTTTCCTTTTATTGAAAAAATTGTATCTGATAAAAAGGGGATTGTAATGGTTCAAAGCTACTGTTTTCTCTGCCGGCACCAAAAACAGGACCAAAATACCAGCCACCGTAATGGAAAACGAGGTAAGCCCCAGCATAACGGCAAAGATTTCGTGCATAAAAATGGAGATAAACAATATCAGACGCCAATATGTTTTCGGAGCGAACAAAGCGCAGAACATAATGGTTTGCACAATGAGCGTGCCCCACGTCGGGATGATGACAAGCTTGGACTGCAGGATAAAGTCAAACAGACCGTGAAGCGCATCCGGCAGACCCAGCATCGGATCGTTCAAATAGTAATAAACGGCGGTTCCGTTCTGCCATTCTTCTTCCATCAGTTTGGCAATGACAGAGTTAAAGTACAGCATCGCGACCTGTATTCTGATGATTGTCAGTGTCGCCCAGCATAAGGAGCGGTAATAAGGCTCAAGCGGTCTTTTCTCAAAAGACGCCTCGTACGGAGACCAGTGCCATTTCCGCGGATCGGTTAATGTCAGCGGGAGCAGCAGCAGTGTAAAAACGGCAGCCACCTGATCTCCTCCGTCAAGGGTAACGGCGGAGTTTTGGAAGCTGTACGAAATCCACCAGTGAAAAAAACCGGTGATTCGCGGCCGCCAGCCAATGACGACAAGGATTAACATACAGATACAAACGGCTTTGACGATCTCAATGTAACGGAAATCGGGAAACAGCAGAAACAGGCTGAACGTGTCGGAAAAACTGAGCATTTGATTTTGCGTTTTGAAGAAGACAGACGCCGGATTAAACAGCAATGTCAGCAGCGTGCCGAGCGCGATTAAGCTTCTGGCAAGCCCGTACACATTTGTCCAAGGCGGATTCTTCATCATCCATAAGGTGAGCTGCTTTTTTGCATCCTGAATCAATTGACATCCACTCCGATGTATTTTTTGATGGTTCTTTTCGTTTCGGTATGCTGGCTCCATGCCCATGGGGTAATGCGTTCATATGTAATGATCATTTTCCCTTTCAGCCTTGGGGAGGGAGACTCATTTTTCATTTTCAAAAATGTGGTATCCTTAATGTCTTGGCCAGTCGTGAAGTCGTTCCACTTCTCTTTGGAAGGCAGCTTTTCCAGCATAAGGCCGAGCTCTATCCCTTGCGTCCGGCCGTAGCGGTTTAAGCCGATGACATTTTTCAGAGAATTATTCGGCCATCTGAGCTCCTCATCGGCATCAAGAAGATAGATGTTCAAGCTGTCTTCTCTCGGATCTTTACTGAAAAATCCCCAGCTTTGCGGATAAATCATGGAAACGGTTTTGGATTGATGCTTGGTTAATTGGATGGCGGAGCTTGGCAGTGCCGCGATGACGGTAAAAAACAAAACGATGATCCAGGCGGCCATGATAAAAAGAAAGAATGAAAACATGCTGGTTTGCTTCTTGTCAGTCAATTGAAACCCTCCTAGCGTATGGAAATTTCATTGACATGATTATACACCAATCAACAGGTAAAATATTGATAAATTAGATTTTTCGGACTAATATACTATTATATGTAAAAAAGGGAGTGTTCATATGTTTTTGATGAATGATAAAGTGCTGTGGGGAGCGGTGGTTCTCGCCTTTATTCTGTCGATTGTGTTTTATCCGTTTCTTCCTGCTGATATGGCCATTCACTATGACGTGTCGAACCGTCCGAATACATCAATCAATAAAACGGCCGGCGTCCTGATTTTTCCCGTGCTCATGATGATCTGCATGTTATTCAGAAAAAAGGTCGTCCAGCTATTCCTCGTCGTTTACTGTCTGCTGATCGTGCATATTGCCGTGATGTGGCTGGCACTGTAAACATAAAGAAAACCGGAGCCCTTAAGCTCCGGTTTTTCTTATTTATAAAATACTTTCTCAATGTTGTATTTCGACTGAAGGGTATTGATCGCGTACGTTTCGTAAATCTCCCTTTCCATCGGATCATTTACGACACATACTTCAATTTTATACACTTCGTCCCTGTGATGTTTAACAGGCGACACATTGTCTTCAAAATGCTTTTTGATTCTTTGTCTTAATTTACGGGCTTTCCCGACAAACAGCAGCTCATCATGAATGTTATAAAACATAAAGATGCCGCCTTTGTCTCTCGGAATTTGGTGAAAATCAATGAAACCGTAAATCGCTTTAATCGCCGGTTCATTCTCCGACGGTGACTGCTGCCGTTCCGTAATGGTTACATCAGGAGCAGGAAGGTTTATTTTTATCAAATGGGTCACGTCCTCTTATTCATTAAAGCTCCATCCTATCATAAGAATGCGCCAAAAGCTATTTTTTATTCAAGCGCCCCGGCCGGATCATAAAGGCTTACATCAATTTCCGTCTGCTGCCCGAGCGCGAGTTTCGCCAGTTCAGCCCCCAGATACGGCCCGCTCGTCAGTCCTGAGGCGCCCAGCCCGTTGGCAACGAGGAGTCCGCTGATATTCGGCACTTTGCCGATGACGGGAAGAAAACCGGGAGTAAACGGCCTGAAACCGACTCTTGTCTCTATTACAGTACTGTCTGAAAGCCCCGGCGCCACGGTTAATGCTTTGTCAAAAATCTCGCGGAGACCGCCGGCCGTCACCCGCAAATCCATGCCGGTATCGTTTTCATGAGTCGCGCCCGCTATGATTCTGCCGCTGTCAAAGGCGAGAATGTATTGATCGTTTGGAGGCATGACGACGGGCCAGCCGCCCGTATCCTCTCCCTGAAGCTCTAAATGAACGATCTGCGCCTTTTGGTATGATACTGAAAAACGGATGCCGAGCGGCTCAAGCAGCTCTCCCGCCCAAGCGCCGGCCGTTACGAGAACCTGGTCGGCAGTAAGCGTGCGTTCTGCGGTTTTCACACCGATGACGGCACCGTCCTCTGTCAATATTGACGCTTCTTCATTGTAAACAATCGCGCCGTGCTTAACGGCCGCGTTTAACAGCGCCTTACGAAGCGCCCTCCCGTTCACCCGGGCCGCGCCGCTGACATGAACCGCCCCGTATTCCTCCGACAGCGCGGGGAACAGCGCCTTCGTTTCTTCCGGAGTCAGTCTTGTAATGTCACCGATTTCAGGGGCGTCCTCTCTTCTTTTATAAGCTCTTTCCTCCATTTGGCTGAGCTTTTTTTCATCCGTATGGAGGCTGACGGCACCGACCTTTTGATAACCGGTTTCTGTTTCTCCGTCCGCTTCAAGCTGCTGTATCAATTGGTTATAATAGCGGGCTCCGCCTTTTGCGATCGCATACCATGCCTGATTGCGGCGCTGTGACAGCCACGGGCAGACGATCCCCGCCGCGGCGTCAGTCGCCTGCCCCGGGTGCTTCCAGTCAATGACCGTTACATCCGCCCCGGCCTTTGCGAGATGATAAGCCGCGGACGCACCGAGAATGCCGGCTCCGATAATTATATAAGACTTCATGTGTAACACCTTTTCTATCTGTTTTGTCTTATTTATTTTAACAAATGGAGCGCCCGGTTCCTACCGGAGTCCTGACAGCAATGATGAGTTTTGAAAACGGAAACGTATAATAAAAGGAATACGTTCTTGTGTGAAAGCCGTTTTCCTCAAGAATTGCTCTGTATTGTGATGTATTTTTTATATCTGACACGGCCAATGTGCCGCCAGGCTTCAGCACCCTCACCATTTCCGCAATCGCCCGTTCCCTCTCTTTTCTGCCTGAAATGTTGTGTACGGTAAAATGCGAAATGACAAGGTCAAACGTTTTATCAGGAAACGGCATGGCTTGCGCGAGCCCGTCATACAAATCAATTTTCGGCGCTCCTTCTGCCCGTCTGTTCTTTTCGAATGCGTCTCTCCCGTTTCCGCCCAGATCCCAGCTTGACCATTTGTCAATCGCTGAGACGTCAGCGCCTTTTTGAGCCGCGGCGATCGCTAACAGCCCCCGTCCCGTTCCAATATCAAGCACCTTCATGTCCGGCTTTAAACCGGAAAGCGCAAGAATGCGATGGCGGTGTAAAAGTTTAATGGCCGTTGAATACAAGAGCATCCAAAGACCGAGCAATAAAAACAAGGTGCCCGTCAGCCAGCCCCAGTAAGGAGGAATCATACCGCATAACGTGGCTGCAGCATAAAGGAGCGCAAGAAAGATAAATCCAAACGCTCCATAAGGCGCATCAATTCCGTATCGTGTTGTCATACTGTCAAGTCCTTTCAATATTTATCCAACTATTATACCATAATATTCAAAAGCCGAAAGGAGATACGACCATGTGAAACGCGGCATTACATTTAACATCCCAAATCAATTCGGACGGTTTGCGGCAGATATATTACAACCGTTCCCCATCTCTTCCTATACGTGGTTTATCGGTGATGGAGAGGCGTATACTGAATTCAAAGAAGACACCGATACAGACCTGTTTCCGCAAAATCAGCGCATCATTCAGGGTCAAGAACTCCGTCAGCGTCTGGAAGGAAACCCTTATTATATGATTTTTGCTGAATTGAAAGCTTTCCCGGGCGGGAAGGTAACGGAAATCAATACGTACGAGGAGTATTTGGAGAGTTCCTGTGAGCTTGTGCTTCTCATTGCAGATTGCTCGTATGTAACGTTATATTGCAAAGATCCGGATATGCTCGAAGCCCTTTATCAGCAGGCTGTACAATGCGGGTTTCACCGCGTTGACTATGTTACAGATGAGAATGACGCGAGAACGGGATTGTCTGTCTGATGAAGGTGCGTTCTTTTTATGAAGCACCTGATAGGGCTTAGGATTCAAAATATTGACAAATTCGTGTGTTTTCAACAAAAAAACAACCCCCTCATGTATACTGAGTGCGTAACTTACATATGAAAGGGGTATGGCAATGAAAATCAGCTTAAAGAAAAAAGCAGATTTTTGGAAGAAGACGGCGGTTTCGTCACTTATTTTCACCATGTTTTTTACCCTGATGATGAGCGGTACGGTTTTTGCGGCCGGGCTGAATAAGGATCAGAAGCGCCGGGCAGAACAGCTGACCAGCATCTTTGAAAACGGAAAGACGGAAATCCAATACGGATATGTTGAAGCGTTGGATGACGGAAGAGGTTACACTTGCGGGCGGGCCGGCTTTACGACGGCTACCGGAGATGCGCTGGAAGTAGTCGAAGTATACACGAAAGCGGTGCCGAATAACAAATTGAAAAAGTATTTGCCTGAATTGCGGCGTCTTGCGAAGGACGAAAGCGATGATATCAGCAATTTGAAAGGATTCGCTTCTGCCTGGCGCTCACTTGGCAATGATAAAGCCTTCCGCGCTGCCCAAGATAAGGTAAATGACAGCTTGTATTATCAGCCGGCGATGAAACGTTCAGAAAATGCCGGACTGAAAACGGCCTTGGCAAAAGCAGTGATGTACGATACGGTGATTCAGCATGGCGACGGCGATGATCCGGACTCCTTTTATGCCCTGATTAAACGCACGAACAAAAAAATGGGCGGGTCACCGAAAGACGGAATTGACGAGAAGAAATGGCTCAATAAATTCTTGGATGTGCGCTATGACGATCTGATGAATCCGTCAGATGAGGACACCCAGGATGAATGGAGAGAATCGGTTGCCCGTGTCGACGTTTTTCGCGATATTGTCAAAGAGAAGAACTACAATTTAAACGGGCCGATTCATGTCCGGTCAAGCGAATACGGTAATTTCACTATTCAATAAACAAAAAAACCCCGCCATATGGCGGGGTTTTACTATTAACCGATGGAGCCTTCCATTTCGAACTTAATCAAACGGTTCATTTCAACTGCGTATTCCATCGGAAGTTCTTTTGTGAATGGTTCGATGAAGCCCATAACGATCATTTCTGTTGCTTCTTCTTCAGAAATACCGCGGCTCATCAAGTAGAAAAGCTGTTCTTCAGAAACTTTTGATACTTTCGCTTCGTGCTCCAATGAAATGTTGTCGTTCAGGATTTCATTGTAAGGGATTGTATCAGAAGTCGATTTGTTATCCATAATGAGCGTATCACACTCGATGTTTGAACGGGCGCCGTCCGCTTTTCGTCCGAAGTGGACGATACCGCGGTATGTTACTTTTCCGCCCTGTTTGGAAATCGATTTTGATACGATTGTGGATGACGTATTCGGTGCAAGGTGAATCATTTTCGCGCCTGCGTCCTGATGCTGTCCTTTACCCGCAAGAGCGATAGAAAGCGTCATGCCGCGCGCGCCTTCACCTTTCAGAATGACAGCCGGATATTTCATCGTCAATTTAGAACCGATGTTTCCGTCAACCCATTCCATCGTCGCGTTTTCTTCACAAACCGTACGTTTCGTTACTAGGTTGTAAACGTTGTTCGCCCAGTTTTGAATTGTTGTATAACGGCAGTAGCCGCCTTTTTTGACGATGATTTCAACAACCGCGCTGTGAAGCGAGTTTGTTGTGTACACAGGAGCCGTACAGCCCTCTACGTAATGAACGCTTGCTTCTTCGTCAACGATGATCAGCGTACGTTCGAACTGACCCATGTTTTCAGAGTTGATGCGGAAGTAAGCTTGAAGCGGTGTTTCAACCTTCACGCCTTTAGGCACGTAGATGAAAGATCCGCCGGACCAAACAGCTGAGTTCAGCGCCGCAAACTTGTTATCAGTCGGCGGAATGACTTTCGCCCAGTGCTCGCGGAAAATGTCTTCATTTTCTTTCAGCGCGCTGTCTGTGTCTTTGAAGACGATGCCTTGCTCTTCAAGATCTTCTTTCATATTGTGGTAAACAACTTCGGATTCGTACTGTGCAGAAACACCGGCAAGGTATTTTTGCTCAGCTTCAGGAATACCGAGTTTGTCGAATGTCTGTTTAATTTCCTCAGGCACTTCATCCCAAGAACGCTCTGAACGCTCAGACGGCTTTACGTAATACGTAATTTCGTCAAAGTTTAAAGAGTTTAAATCCCCGCCCCACTGCGGCATCGGCATGTTGTAGAAATGCTCAAGAGATTTCAGGCGGAAATCAAGCATCCATTGAGGCTCTTCTTTCATGCGTGAAATTTCTTCTACGATTTCTTTTGTCAATCCGCGCTCTGAACGGAAAATGGAAACGTCCTTATCGTGAAAACCGTACTTGTATTCACCAATTTCAGGCATTTTTTTAGCCATCCATTTTCACTCCAATCTTTTAATTGCCGCCTTTTTCGCCAGCGACTCCTTTTTCAAGTGCTTTCCATGAAAGGGTGGCACATTTAATCCGGGCCGGGAATTTCGAAACGCCTTGAAGAGCTTCAATATCCCCGAGATCTATCGAGTCGTCATACTCTTTCCCTTGCATCATGTCTGAGAAAATCTTAGACATGGAAAGGGCGGTATCAATATCTTTTCCTTTAATCGCCTGCGTCATCATGGAAGCTGAAGCCATGGAGATAGAACAGCCTTCCCCTTCAAACTTCGCTTCCTGAACGGTATCGCCGTCAAGCTTCATTGTCAGTCTGATCCGGTCGCCGCAAGTCGGGTTGTTCATATCGACGACGATGCTGTCATCCAAAACCCCTTTGTTGCGCGGATTTTTGTAATGATCCATGATCACTTGTCTGTATAATGTATCTAAATTTGCATTAAAAGACATTTGTAAAGTACTCCTTTGTCTTTTGGAGGGCTTCCGCGAGCTTATCGATCTCTTCCTCTGTATTATACAGATAAAAACTCGCTCTCGCAGTAGCAGATACATCCAGCCATTTCATGAGCGGCTGGGCGCAATGATGTCCGGCTCTGACCGCAATGCCCTCAGCATCGAGGACAGTCGCGACATCATGAGGGTGAACCTCATCAAGATTAAATGTCACAAGTCCCGCCCGCTCTTTCGGACCGTATACCGTCACGCCGTCTAGCTGCTCGAAACGGTCAAGCGCATAGGCTGCAAGCTTATGCTCATGCCGGGAAATCTCGTCGAGTCCGATCTCTTCAAGAAAATCAATCGCGGCTCCCAATCCGATCGCGCCTGCGATAATCGGCGTGCCTGCTTCAAATTTCCACGGAAGCTCTTTCCAAGTTGATTCATAAAGCCCTACAAAGTCGATCATCTCGCCGCCAAATTCGGCCGGCTCCATATTCTCAAGCAGTTCTTTCTTGCCGTACAGCACACCGATTCCCGTCGGGCCGCACATTTTATGGGAAGAAAGGGCGAAGAAGTCGCAATCCAAGTCCTGAACGTCGATTTTCATGTGCGGTGTGCTTTGCGCCCCGTCTACCACGATGACTGCGCCATTGTCATGAGCGATTTTGGCGATCTCTTTAATCGGGTTGATCGTGCCGAGCACGTTTGACACATGAGCGACTGCCACGATCTTCGTATGGCTTGTGACAGTCTGCCGGACGTCGTCTAACGAAAGCGTGCCGTCTTCCTGCATCGGGATATACTTTAAAGTCGCGCCGGTTGCTTTTACAGCCTGCTGCCACGGAATGATATTCGCATGATGCTCCATTTGGGTGATGACCACTTCATCACCGGGTTTTAAGCTGGCGCGGGCATAGCTCAGCGCCACCATATTCAGTGAAGTTGTCGTGCCTTTTGTGAAAATGACCTCAGCCATTGATTTCGCATTGATAAACTTACGGACTTTTTCACGCGCACCTTCATAGCCGTCTGTCGCTCTCGTGCCAAGAGTATGAACGCCTCTGTGGACATTGGAATTGTATTTGCTGTAATACTGATCCACTGCTTCAATGACAGCACGCGGCTTCTGGGAAGTCGCCGCGCTGTCAAGGTACACGAGGTCATGTCCGTTCACTTGCTGATGAAGGATCGGGAACTGTTCACGAATATCGGTGATATTCATTATTTTACTTTCCTTTCGATGACGGAGACGAGCTGTTTCTTAACTCCTTCAATCGGAAGCTCTTTTACCACCGGAGCAAGGAATCCGTAAATGACTAAGCGCTCCGCTTCTTCTTTCGGAATTCCGCGGCTCATTAAGTAGTAAAGCTGGATCGGGTCCACACGGCCGACAGATGCCGCATGTCCTGCAGTTACATCGTCTTCATCAATTAAAAGAATCGGGTTTGCATCTCCGCGTGCTTTTTCACTCAGCATCAGAACGCGGGATTCCTGTTCAGCGTTTGCTTTAGACGCGCCGTGCTCGATTTTGCCGATTCCGTTAAAAATGGAAGATGCGGCATCTTTCATGACTCCGTGCTTCAGGATATAGCCTTCAGAAGCCTTACCGAAGTGGATGATCTGCGTCGTAAAGTTTTCCGTCTGTTCTCCTCTTCCGACAACTACGGTTTTCGTATCGCCGTATGTGCCGTCTCCGTAGAGGTTTGTCGTGTTTTCAGAAATCGTGTCGCCGTCGTTCATCAGTCCGAGCGCCCACTCGATTCTGCTGTCGCGTCCGCGCGCGGCTCCGCGGCGGTTGACGTATGTTGTGACGCCTGCTGACAGGTTGTCAACAGCGCCGTACGTCACGCTGGCATTATCACCTGTGACCACTTCACTGATAATGTTGAATACAGCTTCTTTCGGATTCACCGTGCTGATATAGTTCTCAACGTAAGTGACGGAGCTGTGGTCTTCAGCGACGATCAGCACGTGGTTGAACAATGCCGTGTCATTGCTTTCATGAACGTAAACGGCCTGAACAGGCGTCTCCACCTGAACGTTTTTAGGAACATAAAGGAATGCCCCGCCGTTCATTAATGCTGCATGAAGCGCAGTCAGTTTATGTTCGTCGACCTTAACGCCGTCTTTCATGAAATACTTCTCAACGAGGTCGCTGTGCTCACGGGCAGCCGTTAAGATGTCCGTAAAGATGACGCCTTTGTCTTTCAGTTCTTTGGAAAGAGAAAGGAAAGCGGGCGTTTGGTCACGCTGCACGTATAACGTTTTGTCTTCGTTTTCGATATCGATCAGCGCTTTTGCTTCATCAGCTAAATCTTCTAAAGAAGCAAGCGGCGCATTTTCTACTGTATGCTTGTTGAACTTTGTAAAGTTCCAATTTGTGATTTTTGTTTTATCAGGCTTAGGCAGCGGCAGATCGTCAGCTTTTTCAAGAGCCTGTAAGCGCAGGTTTTTCAGCCAGGCAGGTTCTTGATGCTTTTCGGAAAAGCCTTTGACATATTCCTGATCTACGGATAGTTTCGTTTCCAATGTCATGATTATCCCCCTAACGCTTACGCTTCTTGGCCTACAGTTTCGTCTTCAATGCCTAGTTCTTGTTTAATCCAGTCATAACCTTCCGCTTCAAGGCGCTGTGCAAGCTCCGCGCCGCCGGATTTCACTACGCGTCCCTGCATCATAACGTGAACGACATCAGGCGTAATGTAGTTCAGAAGGCGCTGGTAGTGAGTGATCATTAAGCAGCCGAAGTTTTCGCTGCGCATTCTGTTGATTCCTTTAGAAACGACTTTAAGCGCATCGATATCAAGACCTGAATCGATCTCGTCAAGAATGGCGATTTTCGGCTCGATCATCATAAGCTGAAGGATTTCGTTGCGTTTTTTCTCCCCGCCTGAGAAACCTTCGTTCAGGTAACGCTGCGCCATTTCAGGGTCCATTTCAAGGAACTCCATGTTTTCGTCCATTTTGCGGATGAATTTCATAAGAGAAATTTCATCGCCTTCTTCACGGCGTGCGTTAATCGCAGAGCGAAGGAAATCGGCATTTGTCACACCGCTGATTTCGCTTGGGTACTGCATCGCCAGGAAAAGACCCGCCTGAGCGCGCTCGTCCACTTCCATTTCCAGTACATCCTTGCCGTCAAGCGTGATGCTGCCTTTTGTAACTTCGTATTTCGGGTGTCCCATAATCGCTGCTGAGAGCGTGGATTTACCGGTACCGTTCGGCCCCATGACAGCGTGGAATTCGCCGCCTTTTATTTCAAGGTTTACACCTTTTAAGATCTCTTTTCCTTCGATTTCAACGTGAAGATCCTTGATCGTTAATGTTGAAGCAGCCATATCTATACCTCCAAAATATATAATCATTATTCTCAATTTATTCTCATTCTAATTTTATAACAAATGAAAAGTAAATACAACTTTTTATATTACCCGGAACATTCCTAAAGTTTATCAAAGATCAAGGCGTAATTAAAGCTGTTTGAAACAGAAAAAGGGCGGAAATCCACCCTTTTTTACTGACCGATTTTCTCATTAAGCTGCGCTGCGAGGAACTTGCTTTTTTGATATTCAAGCTCCCTCTGCCGTTCGACTTCCATCCTTTTTGAAAGACGCCGTCCGTATTCCTCGTAGCCGATGCCGTGTGACTTCTGCATCGCTTTTTCCATTTCAGGCGTATAGTCAAGGTCCAGTCTCTCGTGGCTGGTGCAGATAATGAATCAATCCCTTCATCTATTTGTTTCTATTGTAACAATGATCCGCTGCTCCGGCCAAAGAGAGTGTGCCCCTGAATCCTTTCGAATGTGCCGGAATCCGGCGCTCGCTTTATCTGAAAAACGGTATTCACACGATTGCTCTTTCTAATGCGTCGTATGTCCGAATTCCTGAATGCACTGCTGCACGAGGGTCACTCCCTGACTGAGAGCCGCGCCGCCCCCGAATGCCGCCGCGACGCTGATGACCTCAAGGATGTTTTCTTCTGTCGCCCCTTGGTCAAGGCAGCCCTTCGTATGATAAATCATGCAAAATTCATCTTGAGCGCTGATGCTGATGCCCAGAGCGATTAATTGTTTCTCTTTTTCAGTTAATGAATCCGCTGAGAAACACTGTTCAGTAAATTCATTAAACTTCCGCCCCATCATCGGCATTTTTTGCTCGAATATGCCTAAACCTTCTTTATATTGTTTCAATGCGTCATGCACGCTTTTGCCGTTATCCTGGTATTGAGCCACTGCCATTCCCTCCAATAAGTTAACCTTCCTTTTTATTATGGACAGTTCTCCGATTAATACCCGAAAAAAACCCCGGATGATTCACCCGGGGTTTTCGTTTTATTCAGATACGGGAAGCACGGCTCCGTCGTATTTTTTCTCAATAAAGTCTTTGATTTTCTTAGAGTGAAGCACTTCCATAAGCGCTTTGATTTTCTCTGATTTTTCGTCACCTTTGCGTACGGCGATGATGTTTGCGTACGGGTTGTTTTTCGTTGATTCCACTTGAATCGCATCTTTTAACGGATTCAGTTTGTTTTGAATCGCATAGTTGACGTTAATGAAGACTGCATCGCCTTCTTCTTCATTATATGCTTTCGCCGTTAATTCAGGGGCGATTTTTTTGAATGTCAGGTTTTTCGGGTTTTTCGTAATGTTTTTCGTAGTGGCTTCAATCGTTTTTACCTTCGGATCAAGTGTGATCAGTCCGGCTTTTTCAAGCATCGCCAGCATACGGCCTTGTTCAGCGACATTGTTAGTCATGATGATGGTCGCGCCTTTAGGCAGGTCTTTCAGTGATTTGTATTTTTTCGTGTAAATTCCGAATGGCTCAAGGTGAACGGCTCCGGCATTCACGAGTTTGTAATCTTTATTTTCTTTCATTTCCTGTTCAAGGTAAGGAACGTGCTGGAAGTAGTTCGCATCCACTTCATTATCAGCTAACGCTTTGTTGTACATTTTGTAATCGTTCAGCACTTTTACTTTTAATGTGTAGCCTTTTTCCTTCAAGAGCGGTTCCGCTTCTTTTAAGATTTCAGCATGCGGTGTTTTTGTCGCGGCGACGACGATTTCCTTTTTATTCGAGCCGTTTGATCCGCAGGCGGCCAAAACTCCCGCGAACACAAGCAGCAGCGCACTTAATACAATCTTTTTCAATGTAAATCCTCCCTTATCTTTTGTCTATTATATTTGTAATTACATCACCGATAATCTGAATGATAAAGACGATGATGAGTATAAATACTGTCGCTACAAACGTTACATCCGTATTATTGGACTGGTAGCCTTCTACATATGCAAGGTTTCCGAGTCCGCCTGAACCGATGGCGCCGGCAATGGCGGTAGATCCGATCAGGGCGATGGCCGTAACGGTGATGCCTGAAATTAACGCAGGCATTGATTCAGGAATCAGCACTTTGAAGATAATCGTCGATGTCTTTGCTCCCATTGATCTGGCAGCTTCGATGACTCCTTTATCGACTTCCCGCAGCGCAATTTCCGCAAGACGGGCGTAAAACGGCGCGGAGCCGATAATCAGCGCCGGCAATGCGGCGTTCGGTCCTAAAATCGATCCGACCAAAATCTTAGTAAAGCCGAGAAGCAGAATAATTAAAATAAGAAACGGAATAGACCTGAAAATATTAACGACCGCCGCAATCACGGTGTTAATGATTTTATTTTCCCATAAGCTTCCCTTGCCCGTTAAAAAGAGCAGAAGACCGAGAATCGCTCCGATGATAAATGAAAAAACTAAAGCGATGACCGTCATATAAAGGGTCTCGTATGTGGCCGTCCACAGCTCGGTTATATCAACGTTCGGGAACCATTTTTCAAACATTTGTGATCACCTCTGCTTCTACCTGTTTGTCTTTGATGAACCGGATCACGTTTTCTACTTCTTTTTCCTGACCGTCAATATGAATGAATAAAGAACCGTAGGCTCCGTCCTTCGTCTGTGAAATTTTCCCCTGCAGAATATTGACGTCCACATCAAAGTTTCGGATCATTTCCGTAATGAGGGGCTGCTCGGCTGCCTGCCCGACAAATGAAAGCTGAATCGTTTTTCCTGTCGCTGTTTCCTGCAGAAAATGCTGGATGGTTTCTTTCGTCTCCTCTGGTTCTGTCACCTGCTGAACGAAACGCTTGGTCATCGGTTCGCGCGGGTTTCTGAAAACTTGGAGTACTTCGCCTTCTTCAACGACTTTCCCGTTTTCCATGACGGCGACTCTGTTGCAGATTTTTCGGATGACGTGCATTTCATGGGTAATGAGCACGATCGTCAGGCCGAGTCTGTCATTTATATCGGATAAAAGATCCAAAATTGAATCGGTCGTCTGCGGATCGAGCGCTGATGTCGCTTCATCGCACAGAAGGACTTTCGGATTATTGGCGAGCGCCCGGGCGATGCCGACACGCTGCTTTTGACCGCCGCTCAGCTGCGACGGATAAGATTTTTCTTTCCCCTCTAATCCGACCAGTTTAATCAATTCATCAGCGCGGCGGACCCGTTCGCTTTTTTTCACGCCGGCGATTTCCAGCGGGAACATAATGTTCTCCCGGACGGTGCGCGACCACAGAAGGTTAAAATGCTGGAAGATCATGCTGATTTCCTGGCGCGCTTTTCTCAGTCCGCGGCTGCTTACTTTATTTAATTCCGTCCCCGCGACTTCCACGGTTCCCGACGTCGGCTTTTCAAGGCCGTTCAGGAGACGGATTAAGGAACTTTTACCAGCTCCGCTATATCCTATAATTCCAAATATTTCGCCCTTTTTGATATCAAGAGTGACATCTTGGACAGCATTGACATCCCCATGCTTCGCTTTGTAAATTTTTGAAACATTTTGAAGATGGATCAAAGCAATCACCCGCCTTACACTATTCTAAGAAATCTTCCGGGTTTCTCCGCAAAAGAAAAGCCTTTCTGCAAAAACGAGCAGAAAGGCTTATTGAAAAAGGCCTTTCTCTCATCTTTCAAAGCAGACCGCTTCGAGTGAATTGGCACCATTTCAACATTGTTGATGGTTGCCGGGCTTCATAGGGCACTTCCCTCCACCTCTCTTGATAAGAGAAAACATATCGTATTTTCGTCCGGAAATTCTTACTGTAGAATAGCACGGCGAATGATAAAAAGTCAATAAAATAAATATTGGAAGCTATTGTCACATAGTAGATTGGCAGTTACGGCCGTTTACTGATCGCCTGAAAAAATCCGTTTGTCAGCCAGAGGATGGCCTCCAGCTTCAGCAGAGCTCTGAATGATCCTTTCACTTTGAGTTTTCCGCTTTGGATAAGCTTTTGCAAAGAGACATCACCATGCAGGAGATGGATGATTTCCGTCTGGTTTCCGTAAAAGGTCAAATTAGATTTTTCCTTGGAAACCGACGTTTTTCTCATTTCTCCCTGTCCGTTAATTGAGACCGTTAAGGCTTCTGTTTCTCCTTGGAATGTAATCAGCAGCGTTGAGGCGTTTAATAGCGGTTTCAAAAACAGATGCTGTCCGTCATTCTCTGAAACTTCTATTTTCTCCACTCGTATAACCTCCCGTTTTAATGGCCATACATACACTTTCTCTTTTTAACGGACAGAACCCTTTATAAACCGCACGACATTTTCCTGTAAATATTGTCACATCGGGAACGTTTGCGATGTTTTTTGTTTAATCAGCTCATATAAATAGGAAACGGAGCGGAAGGCGTATCCTTTCTCAACAAGCTCTCCGCCTTTAAACAGCAAAAAGCACGGAACGCTTTCAATCTGATAGGCTTTGGCGAATGCGGGGGAATAATTCACGTTGTTTTTATAGAAGGCGGCGCCGGGCAGCATTTCTTCGACGACAGTAAGCATTTTGGACGCCAGCTGGCATGTGCCGCAAAACGGGGTGTACAAATACAGGAGATAAACGTCATCCTGAATCGATTCGAGTTCATTTTCTTGGAGTTCTTTCATGATTACCACCTCAGGTCGTTCTTTTTCAAAAATACAGTGTCAACATCAAAGCCGGCTCTGATCAGCACAGATGCGAGATGATGGCCCGGGCACGACTCGACTTGCCTGTATGTTCTGTCTATATAAATGTGGCGCGCTTCGGGAAGCTCCCGTTTCAGCTGTTTTCTTAATTTTTCTCCGGAGTCATCTTCGTCCGTTAAAATATAGACGTCTCTGTCAAACAGGCGGTCCGCCAAATCTTCCAGTTCGGTTTGGCCGATTGTCCCGTTTGTACAGACGATTTCCGCGGGTTCGATGAGCACTTCCCTGACTTTGATTTTATCAGATTTTCCTTCTACGATAATGACCTTTTCATCTCCGTTGTACATAAGCGCGTCACCTGCCGATTGTTTTAGCGTCAGATTGAAAAAGAAGGCAGTGAAAT
Organism: Bacillus sp. FSL K6-2865; assembly: GCF_040311405.1. Taxonomy (NCBI): domain Bacteria; kingdom Bacillati; phylum Bacillota; class Bacilli; order Caryophanales; family Bacillaceae; genus Bacillus; species Bacillus sp. FSL K6-2865. The sequence goes on from NZ_CP152036.1 coordinate 3,295,585, forward strand.
TCACCGCCAACTGTTAACACCAGCCATTCTCATAATCGCAATCGACATATTTCGGATCGCTGCCGTTTATGACATCGGCTGTTTTATAAAATTTTTGATTTTCAAATGAAAAGCCCTGTTTGAGCTCGTACTGGTCCATGCCTGTCATCTCGCCGATGGCTTCATTTTCATAAAACAAGGAAAACCGGCCGTTTTGAAAGCGGCCCGTAACGTTCTCCGTCACATCGACCTTTTGTTTATCAAAAGCCATTTTAGACACCTCCCGTTACAGATAGAATGTCCAAATGGCCCCTTTGCTATCCGATCAGTCTTCCTGTGTCATTTCGTCATATTGCTCGGAAGTCATGAGGTTTTCGATTTCTTCAGCATCAGCCGGTTCCACGACGATCATCCACGCTTTTTCATACGGAGACTCGTTTACGAATTCAGGACTGTCATCAAGGTCTTCGTTCACTTCCGTCACCGTTCCGTTAATCGGTGCGTACAGTTCGGAAACGGTTTTGACGGATTCCACGCTGCCGAATGGCTCGTCCGCTTTAATTTCGGCGCCGACTTCCGGAAGCTCGACAAATACGATATCGCCAAGTTCGGCTTGCGCGAAATGTGTAATCCCGATCCGGGCTTTTCCGTCCTCAACTTTGACCCATTCGTGCTCTTTGGAATAACGCATATCTTTCGGTGTGCTCATCTAAATCCCTCCATTTTTTTCTTATAATAAGAAGATACCATAATTCTTTGAACCTGGCATTACATCCAATATTTTTCGAATTGGTCTTCTTTAAAGCCGACAGTGACTTTTTCGCCGTCTGTCGTAATCGGGCGTTTCAGGAGCATACCGTCTGATGCCAAAAGTTCGAGCTGTTCATCCTCTGACATATGGTACAGTTTTTCCTTTAAGTTCAGTTCGCGGTATTTCATTCCGCTCGTGTTGAAAAACTTTTTGAGCTCAAGACCGCTCTTTTCATAGAGGTCTTTAATTTCTTCTTTCGACGGAGTTTCCTCCGCGATATGTATTTCGTTTATTTCCTTACCGCGGTCTTCCAGCCATTTTTTCGCATTACGGCACGTTCCGCATTTAGGGTACCAGTAAAAATTTAACGACATCTTCTTCACCCCTTGTAAATGATCGTCGTTATTTTAACACAATCACTTGTAAAAACCTATAACGTTGCTTCATGAAAAAGCGCCCCTGATGAAGGAGCGCTTTCAGCATGTGATCAGACCGTATATTTTTCTTCACGGAAGACGGCGGCTGCCGCTTCACGTTTTTTCTGAATGAGGTTTTTCGGCGTCAGGCGCGTCAGTTTGCGCAGCACGGAAAGCATCATGCGGAGGGAATCTCCTTCCTCCATGGCGATCAGTGATTCTTTGGCGTGCGCTTCAATGTTCTGAAGGGCTTCCTGGGCAAAGATTTCCGTATATAACAGCTTCTGCGCGGCTTTTTCGGCACCGTCCGCCGCAATTGCTTTTTCCGTTCTGAGGACGGCAGATTCCAAAGCGTACAGCGCGCTGACGATATCGGCAATGTTCACCATGATTTCCTGCTCGCCTTCGATCTCTTTGCCGTATTTCTGCGCCGCGAGACCCGCTGTCAAGAGGGCGATCTTTTTCGCCTGTCTGACAATGTATTTTTCCTGTTCAAGAGGTTCTGAGCCCGGCTCTTCAGGCATCAGCATCATGAGTTCTTCTTGGAGCGCTTTTGCTTTTTCAAAGAGCGGCAGCTGACCTTTTACGGCTTTTTTCAGGAACGTGCTCGTTACGATCAGGCGGTTGATTTCATTTGTGCCTTCAAAAATTCTGTTGATTCTTGAGTCGCGATAGGCGCGCTCCACTTCATATTCCTGCATAAATCCGTAACCGCCGTGAATTTGAACGCCTTCGTCGGCAATATAATCAAGCGTTTCAGAGCCGCACATTTTGTTGAGCGAGCATTCAATCGCGTACTCGGCGATTGACTTCGCGACTTCGCGTCCGTCTTTTTGCTCCTCTTCCGTCAGTCTGCTCATATTATCTTCGAATAAGCCCACTGTTCTGTATACAGAGCTCTCCATGGCGTAAAGCCGAGCTGACATCGTCGCAAGCTTTTCCTGAGTGAGCGTGAATCTTGAGATCGGTGTTTTAAATTGCCGGCGCTGGTTCGCATAAGCGGCAGACAGCTCAATCACCCGTTTTGAAGCGCCGATTGTGCCGACGGCAAGCTTGTAGCGCCCGATATTCAGAATATTAAAGGCGATGACATGGCCTTTTCCGATTTCGCCGAGAAGGTTTTCTTTCGGGATTTCCGCCTGATCTAAAATCAGCGTTCTTGTCGATGAGCCTTTAATCCCCATTTTTTTCTCTTCCGGTCCCGTTGACACGCCCGGATAGTTCTTTTCTACGATAAATGCGGAAAACTTATCTCCGTCCACTTTAGCGTAGACGACAAAGACATCTGCAAAGGCGGAGTTTGTAATCCATTGCTTTTCTCCGTTAAGAATATAGTGTGTGCCCGCTTCATTCAAAACAGCCGTGGTTTTCGCGCCGAGGGCATCTGAACCTGAACCGGGCTCAGTTAAGGCGTATGCCGCGATTCTTTGTCCTGAAGCCAAGTCCGGCAAATAGGTTTTTTTCTGTTCTTCCGTTCCGAAGAACACGATCGGCAATGAGCCGATACCGACGTGAGCGCCGTAAGACAGCGAAAAGCTGCCGGCACGTGAAAACTTTTCCGTAATGAAGGCTGAACTGATTTTATCCAGGCCGATACCGCCGTACTCTTCAGGCACGTCTGCTCCGAGGAGGCCCAAGTCTCCGGCTTTTTTCAGCAGTCTGACCGAATGCTCAAACTGATGGTTTTCAATTTCATCGATATAAGGAAGCACATCGTTTACGACATAGTCTTCTGTCGTTTTGCCGATCATTTTATGTTCGTCTGTAAAGTCCTCCGGAGTGAATATTTGATCATATCCCGTCTCTTCAATCAGAAAGCTGCCGCCTTTTTTGACGTTGACCGTTTCCTGTTTCATATTCATTTCCCCCTTTTTTTAAATGAGTTCAAATACGCCGGCAGCGCCCATGCCGCCTCCGATGCACATCGTCACCACGCCGAATTGCTCGTTTCTCCGTTTCATTTCATGAATGAGTGACAGGGTCAGCTTCGTTCCCGTGCATCCGAGCGGATGTCCGAGCGCAATGGCGCCTCCGTTGACGTTCACCTTTTCTTCATCTATTCCAAGCGATCTGATGACTTGAATGGCCTGTGAAGCAAAGGCCTCATTCAATTCAAAAAGCCCGATATCCTGTAATTCGAGTCCGGCAAGCTTGAGCGCCCGCGGAATGGCTTCAATCGGACCGATTCCCATTACCTCAGGCGGAACGCCGCCTACGGCAAAGGAACGGAATTTGACAAGCGGCGCCAATCCGAGCGACGATGCTTTTTCGCGATCCATCAGCATGACAGCCGCCGCGCCGTCACTTGTTTGTGAAGAGTTCCCGGCCGTCACGGTTCCCGTTTTAGAAAAAGCCGGACGGAGCTTCGCCAAGACGTCAGCCGATGTGCCGGGACGAACACCTTCATCTTGAGAAAAGGTAAATTGTTTTTTCCGCGGCTTATGGTCATCACCGACTTCTGTCAGCGATACTTCAACCGGCACGATTTCGTCATTGAATTTGCCTTCTTTAAGGGCTTTTGCGGCATTCTGATGGCTGCGGACGGCAAATGCATCCTGGTCTTCTCTGGATACGCCGTACGTTTCGGCGACCTGCTCCGCTGTGTGCCCCATGCTCATGTAATACTCAGGCGCATGCTCCGCCAAAGCGATATTCGGGCGGGTCACATGCCCCATCATCGGAACTTGCGACATGGATTCCGCACCGCCCGCAATGACGGTGTCGCCCGCGCCGATCATGATTTTTTCAGCACCGTAAGCGATGGATTGGAGTCCGGAAGAGCAGTAGCGGTTCACCGTAATGGCCGGCACCGTATGAGGAAGCCCCGCCAGCGCACCGATATTCCGCGCCATATTTAATCCTTGTTCGGCTTCAGGTGTTGCACAGCCTATAATTAAGTCATCGATATTTCCTTCATACCCGCCTGCCCGTTTCAGCGTTTCTTTTACACAAAGCGCGCCTAAATCATCAGGACGAACGGCTGCAAGCGATCCTTTTTTCGCTTTACCGACCGGGGTTCTCGCACCGGCCACAATGACTGCTTCTCTCATAAACACCCTCCTAGTTCCGTAAAGGTTTGCCTTTGACGAGCATATGCTGCATTCTCGCTTGAGATTTCGCCTCGCCAGCGAGGCTTAAAAAGGCTTCTCTTTCAATCTCGAGTAAATATTCTTCTGAAACCTCCGTGCCGAACGGGACTCTTCCGCCGGCAATGACATGGGCCAGCTTCTTTGCAATCTTCATATCGTGATCGGATAAATAACCCGACCGTCTCATTTGGTCCGCTCCGAGCAGTAACGCCGCACATCCGGTTTCCCCGGTGACTTTTACTTTTTTGCGGGCAGGCGGGCGGTATCCGCTGTCATATAAGGAAGCAGCCAGCTGTTTCGCATCGTGCAGCAGGTAATCCTGATTCATGCTGACGCGGTCAGCCGCGGACAAAATCTGCATATCACGGGCTTCGTGTGCCGAACCGGACACTTTGGCAAGCGCGATTGTTTCAAAGGTTTTGATGGCCGCGTCCATCAGTTCACTTCCGCCATCCAAATAATTCATGTACAGCTCTTTGTTTCCTCCGCCGCCCGGAATAAGGCCGACGCCGGTTTCAACGAGACCCATATACGATTCGCTCGCCGCCTGAACGCGTGCCGCCGGGAGACAGACTTCCGTGCCGCCGCCGAGTGTCATCCCAAATGGCGCCGCTACAACGGGTTTAGCGCTGTATTTGATGTTCAGCATCGTCTGCTGAAAACGGCGGATGACAAAATCGACTTCCATGAAGTTATCATCCTGAGCTTCCATCAAAATCATCGCAAGGTTTGCCCCCGCGCAGAAATGTCTGCCTTGGTTACCGATGACAAGACCTTTATAATTCCGCTCCGTTTCCTCAAGCGCATTGTCAATCATCTGAATAATGTCTAAGCCGATCGCGTTGCTTTTCGTATGAAATTCCAGCAGCGCGACATCATCGCCGAGATCAATAAGACTTGCTCCGCTGTTTTTAGTGATCACGCCTTTTGTTTCTTTTAACGTTTGCAGGCTGATCAGTTTCGGATTTTCTTTCACAGCCCTGTATTGGCCGTCTGAATAGTAAAATGGTGTTCCGTTTTCCTTCATATAAAATGTTTCATGGCCCTGATCAAGCATTTCTTTCACCCAGCCGGGGAGTGCTGCGCCTTCTTCTTCGAGCCGCTCCGCTGATTTTCTGACGCCGATGGCATCCCACATCTCAAACGGGCCGAGCTCCCATCCGAAGCCCCATTTCATGGCGTCGTCAATTGCTTTGATATCATCAGCGATCTCCCCTAAAAGCCGGGCTGAGTATAAGAGTGTTTGCGATGTGATATTCCAAAGCAGGCGTCCGGCGCGGTCATCGGAGTATATAAGCGCTTTCATTTTGCCTTTGGCACCCTTTGCCTGTTTGGCGGCTTCTAAAGCGGGCGTCTTCATTTTCGAGCGCTCACCGTATGTCATGGTCAGCGGATCGAGTTCATATATTGTTTTACCTTCTTTTTTGTAAAAACCTTGGCCTGATTTGCTGCCCAGCCAATTGTTTTTCAGCATGTCATTCATAAATTCAGGAAGCTTAAACATGTCTTTTTCAGCGCCGTCGGCTTTATCATACACATTTTTTGCCACATGGGCGAAAGTATCAAGCCCCACAACGTCAAGGGTTCTGAAGGTCGCGCTTTTCGGTCTGCCGATCAAAGGCCCGGTCACCGTGTCCACCTCGCCGATACGGCAGCCGGAAGAAAGCATTTCTCTTACCGTGACCAGCAGGCCGTACGTACCGATGCGGTTGGCGATAAAGTTAGGCGTATCTTTTGCGATGACGACCCCTTTCCCGAGCGTGTTTTCTGCAAATGAAGTCATAAACTCCAGCACGTCAGGATCTGTTTCCTGAATCGGAATGATTTCCAGAAGCTTTAAGTAGCGGGCCGGATTAAAGAAATGGGTTCCTAAGAAATGAGCTTTAAAATCGGCAGATCGGCCTTCCGCCATTTTTGTGACGGAGATACCGGACGTGTTGCTCGACACGATGCTTCCCGGTTTCCGGTATTCATCAACGAGTGAGAAAATCTGTTTTTTCACGTCAAGATTTTCAACGACGACTTCAATAATCCAATCAGCATCCTTCAATTGAGCTGCGTCATCTTCCAAATTCCCCGCCGTTATATAGTCGAGATTGGCAGCCGAAGTCAGCGGTGCCGGTTTTTGCTTCAGCAGCTTTTGCATGGCCGATCGGCTCAGCCTGCTGCGGACCTCCGGGCTTTCTAATGTCAGCCCTTTTTTCATCTCATCCTTTGTCAGCTCGTTTGGTACAATATCAAGCAGCAGGACGGGAATTCCGATGTTAGCCAAGTGCGCGGCAATTCCGGACCCCATGACGCCTGATCCGAGAACGGCTGCTTTCTTTATAAACTTGTGCATGAGTCATCCCCCTTGAACTTTGAATGAATGGTCATTCATTTTTTCGGCAAAAAAAATGAAACCCTTTTCTTCTTTCATCTTAAAAGATTTTCAGGATGACTTCAATAGCAAATATGGAATTTTTTAAATTTTTCGGCTTCCGCATGTTCCATGGCGCGGGCGGGAAACTTAAACCCGGAGGTGAAGGGAATGGTGCGAGGGAGAAAAGATCCGTCTTCTGCCGCAGTGAGCGCGGCCAGCATGAAAGGAAATGCGGGACCGAAGCAAAAATACGGCGGCGGCAAACGGACGAGCCAAAATCAGCAATATAAAAAAGACAACATGGAATAACTTGCTGCGGCTGCTTTTTGGAGCAGCCGTTATTTTTTGAAGATCCCTTTCAGCACAAATGCCGCGTTTGCCGGGCGCTCGGCAATTCTTCTCATCAGGTACCCGTACCAATCGGTTCCGTACGGGACATATACCCTCATCCTGTATCCTTCTTCGGCAAGCTCCTTCTGGCGCTCCGTTCTGATGCCGTACAGCATTTGGAATTCAAACTGCTCCCGGGGAATTTGATGTTCGCTGATGAGTGTTTTCGTATAAGAAATGATGTCATCATCATGTGTCGCCACCGCCGTTTCATGGCCGCTCAAAAGCTGCAGCTTAATCAGCTGCTGAAAATGAAGATCGGTTGCTTTTTTATCAGGGAACGCAACGGCCGCCGATTCTTTATAAGCGCCTTTTACAAGCCTGAGCCTCGGCTTGTATGGCATCAGACCGCTGATGTCTTCAGCTGCCCGGTACAAATAAGCCTGAATGACGGTGCCGAGCATCGGAAAATCCGGCTTGCACCGCTTATACAGCTCAAGCGTACGGCCGCATCTTGAATAGTCCTCCATATCAATCGTTACAGGCACGCAGCGTTCTTTTGCCTCCGTCAATATGTCTCTGACATGCTGTTCCGCGAGTTTCTCGGAAATATCCAGACCGATGGATGTTAATTTCAGAGACAGCTCACAATCCAGTTGATTCTCGGCAATCGCCCTGATTGCTTTTTTACATTCTTCCGCCGTCCTTTTCGCATCCTTCTCTGAACCCGCATATTCACCTAGATAATCAATCGAAGCCGACAGCCCTTTTTGGTTCAGCCGCTTTACCGTTTTCACAGCTTCCGTGAGTGTTTCCCCTGCAACAAACCTTCCCGCGCCGAAGCGGATTCCGTAAGCCTGGGCGAATTTTGTAAGCATTTTATTTTTCGACAAAAATAAACATATGCTCCGCAGCAAGGATGAACTCCCTCCTTTTTCTTTTATTCGTGTATGAAATCCCGATCGCAGAGAAAGCTAAAACACAAAAGCTATGCAAATTGCCAAGATATCAGTTCATATATCCATACAGACTCTGATGTCAAAGCAATGTATTATATTATCAAGATATTCAAACGGTTTTAATGAGTCACAAAAAGAGTCAATAAAAATCACTACTTCTTAAATTGAGTTTTCGAGCTATAATTCCGCTTCTTCGTTAAATTTTGCCCCGAAAAACTTTTAATTTATATTTCTTTATCCCCTTATAATTTGAAAATATTCCTTAAAAGATAATTGATTTATAATTTACAATGGCTTATATTTAAAATTGATAATTCAGTTTATTGAACGTATCTATTAAGAAGGAAAAGCAGAATTTCAAAATGATAATTCTGCTGAATTTATCTTTGCCTCACAAACATACCTCCAAAGCATTATTATTTCTTTCTAATAGCTTTACGATCCTTCATTTTTAAAGATGGCTTCTCTTCCCTAACGGAATTTAAAGAAGGGACCTGCCTGAGTTATCCATTCACCTAATTTTGAAGAATCACTATGCTCGAAACATATGAAAAGAGGGAACCTTCAAGTGGATTCAACAGGAAAATCTAAACGTACACTTTTATTAATTGGACTTATTATAGCCATGTTTTTTTCTGCTCTAGACGGAACAATCGTAGGAACGGTTATGCCTAAGATTGTAGGAGATCTCGGCGGCCTGAGCATGATGACTTGGCTGACTACGGCCTACCTATTAACATCTACCTCCATCGTTCCGATCGCTGGAAAACTTGCAGATCTATTAGGCCGCCGGGCAGTATATGTGGCCGGGCTGATTATATTCATGATTGGCTCTTCACTGTGCGGCTTGGCTGATAATATGAAAGAATTAATTGTGTTTCGAGGTTTACAAGGTCTTGGCGGAGGCATTATGATGCCGATGGCTATGATTGTCATTGGAGATTTATTCACAGGCAAACAGCGTGCCAGATTTCAAGGCGTATTTGGCGGTATTTACGCTCTTGCTTCTGTAATCGGACCGCAAATTGGGGGATGGATTGTAGATTCTTTCAGCTGGCATTGGGTATTTTTTATCAATTTACCCGTGGGAATGGTAGCTGTGTTCTTTATTGCGATGGGATTGCAGGCCAGAAAATACACGGGTCCGATTCATTTTGATTTCATCGGGATGTTTACAATGATTACGGGTGTAGTCTGTTTGCTGCTTACACTCAGTTTCGGCGGAAAAGAATTTGACTGGTTATCATGGCAGACATTTTGTCTGTTAGCTTTGGCCACTATAAGTATTATTAGTTTTGTATTTGCAGAAAAAAAAGCTGAAGAACCAATTCTGCCTATGCATCTTCTAAAAAGCAGAACTTTTATCTTCCTAAATTTGATAGGGTTCTTTATGAGTATTGGGATGTTTGCAGCAATCACCTTCGTCCCTTTCTTCATGCAAGGAATAATCGGCATGAGTGCATCTGAGTCCGGGACAATCATGATGCCGATGATGGTTGCAATGATTATCTCCAGTATTATAGGCGGGCAGCTGGTCTTTAAAATTGGCATTAAAGCGCAGATTATCACGGGGATGGCAATCATATCATTTGCCTATTTTTTATTATCCACATTAGAAGCTGACACCAGCAAATTAACTGCAACTACTTATGTAGCTATCATCGGCTTCGGTATGGGCCTTGTTATGCCCATTATTACTCTGGCACTTCAAGAGAGTTTCTCTAAAGAAACGCTCGGCGTGGTTACTTCGTCAAGCCAATTTTTCCGCTCTATCGGAGGTACGTTTGGAATTACGATTCTGGGAGCAGTGATGAATGCCAAGTCAGGAAATATATTAACCGATAAATTAGTTCCTTTTTTAGACAATTTCCCAAAACAAGAAAACGCATTGGCAGCTCATCTCAAAGACTTGATCAGCAGCAATCCTCAAGTCCTGCTACAGAGGCTATTCAGTTCTGATTCATTCGAACAATTTCCGCATTCTATAGCAAAGCACATCATACCGATAATGAAGACAGCATTAATGGACTCCCTTCGCAGTGTATTTTTCGCAGGGCTTATACTATTAATTGCCGGAGTACTTTCTGCTTTTCTTTTACCAAAAATAAAAATAACTGAAAGAAAAGCCGGCACTGATCTAGACAATAAACCGGCAGCTGAAGTCCAATCCTAGTGCCGCTGCTGACTTTCGCATATATTGAACTGTTAACATGAACAGGCATTATCCGAAGATTTATTCTTCTGATAGTGTCTTTTTTTATTGTAAATATTGATGTCTCTCCTGCAAATCGTGGTTATTTTAATTTATCTGTATGAAATCCCGATCGCAGAGAAAGCTAAAAAGAACAGAATTGAAGGAGGCGTTTATATGAACAACCAAGAGCAGCACGGAAACTTGCCGCCTGCCGTCATCTCAACGAAAGACCATTTGTATCTTGAGGACATGCTGAACTGGAATCTGCTTGCCATGAAAAAAGCGCATTTTATGGCGGAACATTGCCAGAATCAGACGTTAAAACAAGAGCTTGATCAGATCGGCCGGATGCATCAGAAGCATTATCAGCACATATTAGGCCGCTTGAACCCCGATCAAGGCGGACAGACAACAACAGGCTATATGCAATAGGAGGACAATACATGGAACAGCAAAACCAAAAAATCACGAATCCGCAAACGCCCGTGCCCAATACGGCGCAAATGAATGACAGAGACTTGGTGAATGAGCTGCTGACGACGGAAAAATACATCACGGCTTCATATTGCACAGCCCTGCACGAGTTCAGCCACGAGTCTCTTTATCAAGATATTCAGGCGATTTTCGATGAGTCACAAAAAGCGCAAAGAAGATTATACGATGTGATGTTTCAAAATGGCTGGTATTCCATTGAAGCAGCCGATACCCAAAAGCTTCAGCAATCGTATCAGAAGTTCCAGCAGACCATTCAGCAGCAGTCTCCCTACCAGCAGTAAAACGAAGAAGGATTTGATGTTTTCGACAAGCATCAATCCTTTTTTTATTTTTGCACAAAAAGATTGACTTGTCATTAATCCTTATTTATATTTAACTAATGTTAATTATTTTCTCAAGGAACAAGATGAGGAGGAGTTATGAAAAACGCGGATCAATATGTGTCTGACATCCAGAAATCTCTTCAGACGCTGCTGCAAAACATACAGCCTGAAATGGTGGAAAGCATGGCAAAACACGAGGTGACGCCTGCCCAATTATTTGTTTTAGCCAGCCTGAAAAAACACGGGAGCTGCAAAGTTTCCGAAATTGCGGAACGCATGGAGGTAAAGCCGAGCGCAGTGACGCTGATGGCCGACCGCCTCGAACAAAAAGGACTTATCGTCCGCAAACATAACCAGCAGGACAGACGCGTCATCGACATCAGCCTCACCAAAAAAGGCGAAACAAAATTCGAAGATGTTGTTGAAGGACGGAAAGCGATACTGGCGCGAAACCTATCCGTTCTGACTGACGATGAACTGATTCAGTCCGTGAACATCATCCGCAAAGTAGCGGAAGCCGCCGAGAAATACGCGGCTGATCAAAAAGAAAACGAATAGAAAAGAGGAGCTGCCGAAACATGAGCATTGAAAAGAAAGATCCAAAACGCACATTATTAATAACCGGCTTAATCATCGCCATGTTTTTCTCAGCCCTTGACGGCACCATCGTAGGAACGGCGATTCCTAAAATCGTGGGTGACCTCGGGGGATTAAGCATGATGACGTGGCTGACCACGGCATATCTTTTAACTTCGACGACGATCGTTCCGATTGCGGGGAAACTTGCAGATTTATTGGGGCGCCGCGTCGTCTATGTATCAGGTTTATTGATTTTTATGGGAGCTTCCGCACTGTGCGGAATGGCCAGCAACATGACGGAACTGATTATTTTCCGCGGACTTCAGGGAATCGGCGGCGGTGTCATGATGCCGATGGCTATGATCGTCATCGGGGATTTGTTCACAGGGAAACAGCGTGCCAAGTTCCAAGGGCTTTTCGGGGCGATTTACGGGCTTGCTTCCGTGATCGGTCCGCAAATCGGGGGCTGGATTGTTGACTCATTAAATTGGAAATGGGTTTTCTATATCAACCTGCCTGTCGGAATTTTAGCCGTGATCTTTATCGCAAGAGGACTACAAGGCAGAAAACAGACCGGGCCGATTAACTTTGACATCGCCGGCATTTTCACAATGATCGTCGGAATCGTCAGCCTCCTCCTCGCGCTCAGCTTCGGAGGAAAGGATTACGCATGGGGCTCTTGGCAGATTCTCGGTCTCTTTGCGCTTGCACTTGCCGGGATTGTCGGATTCATTTTCGCTGAAATCAAAGCAAAAGAACCGATTCTGCCAATGTACCTGTTTAAAAACAGAACGTTTACCGTACTGAATCTGATCGGCTTTTTCATGAGTATCGGCATGTTCGGCGCCGTTACGTTCGTTCCTTTCTTTATGCAGGGAATTATCGGAGTCAGCGCCACCGCGTCCGGCACGATTATGACACCGATGATGGTATCTATGATTATCACAAGTATTATCGGAGGCCAGTTGGTTTATAAGATCGGTATTAAACCGCAAATCATGATCGGCATGCTGATCATGGCCGTCGGCTTCTTCTTATTAACGACCTTACAGCTGGATACAAGCAAGCTCGCGGCTACATGCTATATGGCCGTGATCGGTCTGGGAATGGGGCTCGTCATGCCGCTTCTCACACTCGCTCTGCAAGAAACGTTTTCAAAAGAAGAGCTGGGTGTTGTGACCTCTTCAAGCCAATTTTTCCGGATGATCGGGGGAACGTTCGGTATTACGGTGCTCGGCGCTGTCATGAATGCCAGATCAGGAAGCCTTTTAACCGACAGACTGGTGCCTTACTTAGACTCACTCCCGAAACAGGCAAGTGCCTTTGCCGCCCAGTTTAAAGGTATGATTGACAAGAATCCTGAAGGGCTGCTTCAATCCCTGTTCAGCCAGGAATCGATTAAGCAGATTCCGGCCGCATTTTCTTCCCATATCGTGCCGGTTTTGAAAACGTCACTGATGGATTCGCTTCACAGCGTGTTTTTCACAGGCCTGGCCTTTATCGCTGCCGGATTGATCCTCACGCTGTTTGTTAAATCAATTAAACTGACAAACAAAAAGACAGACAAACAAGAAGAAAAGGCGAAAGCCGTTTAACAAAGAAAAATCCCGCGGATGCCGCGGGATTTTTTTATATCATCTGGGAATGACCAGTCTTCCGCCTCATTGGAAATGGGGGAAAAAACTCAAAAAAGTAATGATGAAATCCTTCAATAAACCTTAAACATTTCATAGTTATCTTTATAGTACGACATAATAAAGTCACGAAAATTTCTTACCGAAGAAGACAACAGCTTATGTCTCATCCAAGATAAGCCGACTGGATATGAAGCAGAGTGATCAGTCACTTTTATAAAATTCAGCCCCAATGTTCTGCAAACTGAAATAGGAAGCAACGCCACACCTTGATCCAGCTTTATAATCTCGACCAGTAAATGAGAATCTGCCTCAAATGCAATATTTGGGGTGAAACCGGCTTTCTCACAAAGCGAGGCTGTAAAACCGCTATACTCTTCATTATTAGCAAGGGTAATAAATGGTTCATCGGCGACAAGGCGTAAAGAAATTTCTGTTTTACCCGTAAATCGGTGGTTTGAGGGCAAAGCCAGAACAATATCTTCATTTACCAGCACCCAACTCTCTATCTCTTCATCTTGAATCGGATGACCTGTTATTCCTAAATCAATGTCCCCTTTTTTTAAACTTGTTATGATCTCGCTTTTAACTCCGATTGCTTGGAGAATTTTTGATTGAGGGGAGCGGTTGATATATTCACTCATCAGTCCTGCAAGGAATCTTGGATTGGAAATAGATATTCTGATGGTGTCAGAAATTTGATGTTCCTCCAATTGAATTTCCGTTTGTGCATTTTCAATCTCAGTAAAAATCCTGTTTACATGTTTTAAAAGAATTTTCCCTGCTGAACTCAGCTTAATATTTCTGCCTTTTCTCTCAAACAAGGTTGTTCCCAGTTCATTCTCAAGTCTTTTTATAGTGAGACTTAAAGAAGGCTGGGCAATCTTTAATTGTTCTGCTGCTTTAGATATATGTTCAGTATAGGCAACTGTCTGAAAGTATTTTAGCTGCAGCAATTCCATCTGTCTGCACCCCCTCATTTATTTCAATAAATATATATATACCTTATTATGTATTGGATTAAATGTAAATGCGAATGTAAGATAATAGCATAGTTAAAGAAAAGGAAAGGGTGTCATTCAATGAAAATTGATGTGAAAGATATAGCAAAAAATTTAAATACGCCACTAACAGCCCCTGCTTATCCTATCCCAAATTATAAATTTGTTAACCGTGAATATTTAAATATTATTTACCGAACGGATGAAAAAGCTTTACGTGCAGCAGTGCCGGAACCTCTTGAAATTACTGAACCTTTAGTGAAATTCGAAGTGATGTGGATGCCCGATGTTTCCGGACTTGGCGCCTATACAGAGGCTGGACAAGTCATCCCTGTCAGCTTTAATGGTGAAGAAGGAGATTATGTACATTCTATGTATGTTGACAATTTCCCGGCTATTGCAAGCGGACGGGAACTTACTGCATATCCAAAGAAATTGGGTGCCCCTAAGCTGTATATAGACTCTGATACTCTTGTTGGCACATTAGATTATGGCAGTCTTCGTGTGGCAACTGCGACTATGGGATATAAACATTTCGAAATGGATAAGGAAAAAGCGAAAAGGGAAATTTGCCGACCTACTTTTATGGTTAAGATTGCTACTGATTACAATGGTGATTTAAGGGTTTGTGATTTGGTGCGGACGCAAATAACGAATATAGAAGTTAAAGGTGCCTGGACTGGACCGGCGCGGCTTCAATTATTTGAACATGCTCTGGCACCGCTTGCAGATTTGCCTGTATTAGAAGTCGTTTCAGCATCTCATATCCTTACAGATTTAACCTTAAATGCAGCACAGCCAGTTTATAACTACTTAGAGGAAAAATAAGGAGACGTTTACAATGAGAATTGCAGTTTTAGGAGCAGGTTCTTTAGGAACCATAGTTGGAGCATATCTGTCTGCTGGCGGAATGGATGTCGAATTGATTGATTCGTACAAAGAACATGTAGATACTCTAAATCAAATAGGTGCTAAAGTAGTTGGTACAACGGAATTTCAAGCAAAGGTGAAAGCCATCACCCCTGAAAACAAATCAGGCAAGTATGATTTCATATTACTCCTGACGAAACAATTATATAATGACTCCATCCTTAAAGAGTTACTGCCTTTTTTAAAGGATGACAGTGTAGTATGTTCCTTGCAAAACGGTATACCTGAACAGAAAGTTGCTTCGATCGTTGGTGATGAACGTGTTATTGCAGGTTCTGTTGAATTTGGTGCTACGTTTATTGAACCAGGCGTATCCAGACTTACAACTGAGTATACTCAATTTAAAGAGTACGCTTTTCAAATTGGAGAATTACATGGTGAAACAACAGAAAGAATCCAGCGTATTAAATCGGTTTTAGACCTTATCGGCGGAACACATATTTCCGATAATTTAGTTGGAACGAAGTGGTCAAAATTACTTATCAATAATGCATTCAGTGGTTTATCGGCTGCATTAAACGGAGAATACGGAGACATTCTTGACCATGAAATCGGCATTGTCAGTGCAGTCCATATCGCAGATGAGACGATTAAGGTGGGACACGCCAATGGTGTCAAATTTGCGAAAATGGGCGGCCTTGATTTAGAATCTTTGGAATTAAGAAGCGAAAATGATATTCCTGAACGTATCCAAACATTTAGGTCAGCCATGGAACCATCTAGGCTGCTAAGAGCAAGTATGCTTCAGGATCTTGAGAAAAAACGCAAAACAGAAATTGATTATATTAATGGAGTTATTCCCAAAATGGCAGAAGGTACTGGCATTTCAACACCTTTTCATGATTTGGTTGTAGCACAAGTCAAATGTGCCGAAGAATCTCAAACAGTGCCCAATTTTGATACAAATATAAAAGCATTTGAAGAGTTATTACGTATCCGAAAGGAAATGTGATATATAGGAAAGAGAGAAAGGGATTGCTACGGCGGTCCTTTTTTCTTGGTTCAGCAAGCGGAAGAAATATACGTTAACAAACGGGTGCGTCAGTTACATTAAAGTTCTTCGCTATGAATTGAACGGCGCCTTTATTGATTCCTTTTCAGCAAAAAAAGCTTCCGGCACCTCTCTTTGATGCCGAAAGCTTTTTTATTGTTTTTTTCTGTGTGCTTCATTGAGCTGTTTAATATGCTGTATCGCAGCTTTGATGCCCTCTTTGGCGTCCGGGTAGGATTGATTCCAATGTTTGACGAGCGGAGGCATGCTTTTTGCGATATGTGTATACAAAATCCACTGCCTGACTTCTTCCTTTACATCCGGGTTTGTTTCGCCAAGCAATAGTTCCGTGTATTTCTCAAGCAGGCCGTCCAGCTGCTGCTGCAGTTTCTCTTCCATACCGTTCCCTTCCCTTTTTCATGATTATGACAATCGGGCAGTGAGGGCCGCTTCCTGCACGATACATCTGCCGCGTCCGTGCGGAATGCAAAGCGGCGTGCCGAACAGCGGATCTTGGGTTACCTGGCAGTTCATCGCAAAGACCTGCTGTACAAGCTCGCAAGTGATGACTTCTTCGGGACGGCCCTCTGCGTAAATCTGTTTATCCTTAATGGCGACCAGATAATGGGCATAACGGCATGCCAGATTGAGGTCGTGCAGCACCATGACGATTGTGCGTTTTTCTTTTTCATTTAATTCAAACAGCAAATCAAGAATTTCAATTTGATGCGTCATGTCGAGATAGGTTGTCGGCTCGTCAAGCAGAATGATATCCGTATCCTGAGCGAGTGTCATCGCAATCCATGCGCGCTGGCGCTGTCCGCCTGACAAGGAATCCACCGGACGGTCGGCCATTTCCTCAAGCTTCGTCGCTTTAAGCGCTTTTGCCACTGCGTCTTCGTCCTCTTTGGACCATTGCTTCAGCCAGCTTTGATAAGGGTATCTTCCCTGCTTCACAAGCTGATGCACCGTCAGGCCTTCGGGAGCTGACGGACTCTGCGGCAATATAGCGAGCTCTCTTGCCACTTCCTTCGTCGGAAGCTTAGCGATGGCTTTTCCTTCTAAAAGCACAGAACCGCCCCTCGGTTTCATCAGCCGGGCCAATGAACGTAAAAGCGTCGATTTTCCGCAGCCGTTGCTTCCGATCAATACAGTGATTTCGCCTTTTGGAATCGCGACATCCAATTCGTCAATGATAACAGTTTCTCCGTACCCTAAGCTCAGCGTCTCTGTAGAAATTGCACTCATACCGCTAACCGCTCCTTTTTTGAGTTTCCCAACACTATGTATATAAACAAATTGCCTAAACATTCAACGTGAGATCATGATTATATTGTAACAGAAATTAATGACTCTGAATATCATTATCAATTAGTTTTGGGCAAAAAAGCAGCGGGCGGCAGTTATTTTTTTATTTCCGTCATTTCTCCGTCGTTCTTTTTCAGTTTCAAATAAAAATGGTCATAGCGGCTGTCCAAATTAAAAGCCGAGAGCACCTGCCGGACGACCTCGCTTTCCTGCATCCGGCTGTTTACGGCAAGTTCTCCAAGGATCATCTTCATTTCATCAAGCGCTTCCTCGCCCTCTCTGTGAACCCCTGAGAGCTTGTCCCGGATGTCAGCCTTTTCATGACCGCCTTTACTTTCATACAAACCTTCATAGCGGTTATGCTCTCCGGCTCCGTAGCTGACGCGAAGGGAAAAGCTGCTGTAAGGAACCGGCTTCGCGGATGACACGGGTGTGCTGTCTTGTTCCGCTTCCCGTTTTTCTTCATTCAATCGGCAGCCGGCAATCAGCATCAGCGTAAGACATAAAACGCCCGCCGTTCTGATCCATTTCATGCGATTCACTCCCATTCCATTCCGATCGTTTTTAGGTATTTCCAAGGGAGGCGGCTGTCATTCATTAAACAAAAAAGAACCGGAGCGGTAACACTCCGGCCGGTTCATCTCAAGATTATCATTCAGTCAGCTCTAAAAATTCCTGCACATCCTGTACGGCTAGGCGGACCGCGTCTTCCCAAAACGACCGTTCCGTCAGATCCGCTCCAAGGTGCTTCATCGCCAAATCCTCAACAGTCATCGAAGCCGTGTCACACAAAAGCGCGATATATTTTTCTTCAAAATCCGCTTTTTCCCGAAGAGCTCTTGCATATATTCCAAGCGAAAATAAATAACCGAACGTATACGGAAAGTTGTAAAACGGCACTCCCGTAATATGAAAATGCAGTTTTGACGCCCAGAAATGAGGGTGGTATTCCCCTAATGAATCGCAAAATGCTTCTTTCTGCGCCGCTTCCATCAGTTCATTCAGTTTCTCAGCCGGAACGACGCCCTGCTTGCGCTCTTCATAAAAACGCGTTTCAAATAAAAATCTCGCATGAATATTCATAAACATGGCTACGCTTCTTTGAATTTTATCTTCAAGCAAGAACACCTTTTCATCCTTTGTCTCCGCTTGTTTCAAAGCGGCGTCGGCGACGATCATTTCCGCAAAGGTCGAGGCTGTTTCAGCCACATTCTTAGCGTAGGCTCTGTTCAGCTGCCGCACTTGAAGCATGGCCTCCTGATGGAACGCGTGACCGAGCTCATGCGCCAGCGTCGATACATTCGAAGCGCTTCCGGAAAACGTCATAAAAATCCGGGATTCTCCGCTGTCGGGAAAGCTGGTGCAGAAACCGCCGACCCGTTTGCCGCTGCGGTCTTCCGCTTCTATCCACCGATCACGGAATGCTTTTTCCGTAAATGCGGACAGCTTTTTGCCAAACGTCGAAAATTGGCTGACGATCAGATTGGCCGCTTCATCAAATGTGTATTCTTTCGGAGCCTCGCCGATCGGCGCGTCCACATCATACCAGTTCAGCCGCTCAAGCCCTAAAAGAGACGCCTTTCGATTCAGGTATTCGGCAAAAGGCTTTTTATGATCGGTAATGACCTGCCACATGACATCCAGCGTTTCTTTTTTCATCCGGTTGATCGCAAGCGGCTCTTCCAAAGCGCTTTTCCAGCCCCGCGCTTTATAGATTTCCGTGCGGAAGCCGGCCAGATGGTTCAGCGTGCTGCCGAAAAGCTCCTCTTCTCCTTTCCACGCTTCATTAAGCTCTTTAAACACTTGACGCCTGATGCGGCGGTCCGGGTGCGCCATCATATTTTCCGCTTGGCCGACCGACAGCTCTTTATCCTCAAACGGAATCTTCATTCTGCCGACAGCCGCATTATACAGGTCGCCCCATGCGTGATAGCCGTCAACGGCCAGGCCTTCAATCAGCCTTTCTTCTGAAGCGCTGAGCTTCTCTTTGACCCGGTCTCTTCTTTCATTTAAAACATATGTGAGATCCTGAAGTTCCGGTTTTTGCAGCAGCTCCTCCCAGACCGGCTCGTCAATCCGGGCAAGTGTATCGTCAAGGGTGACCAGAGCGGATTTAAAATCACTGCTCAGCTGATTGATCCGCGCCCTCCATTCATTCGCTTTCTGATCATGAGTGTTCTGAGCCTGAAGACAGCCGACGAACGCTCCCGCTTGCCTGATCATGATCGCTGACCGTTCAAACCTATCAATCAGATTGATCAGCTCCCGGCTTTCATCCGCATGCGTCGGAGCTGTAAACGCTTCAACCGCATGTTGAAAAGCGCTTAGATGCTTTTTGAGCTCTTGTATGTATTGCTGAAACTCTTCCGACCGGCTCCCGCCCTCAAAAATGGAGTTTAAATCCCATGTTTCCTTCAATCCCTCTAATGCCATCTTTTCTTTACCCCTTTCTATCCGAAGCTGACTCCATTATAAAACAATTCTGACATATTTCCGAACGATTTCTCCTTCTTTCCGCGAGATGTTATACACTATGAGATAAGAACAAACGGGGAGGATTATAAGATGAACAGAAAAATTGCCATTGTAACCGGCGCGACGAGCGGATTCGGGCTGCTGACAGCGCTGAAGCTCGCCCGGTCTTATCACGTCATCGCAACAGCCAGACAGCCGGAGAAAGCTGAAATACTGAAAGAGGCCGCCGCTCAAGCGGGTGCATCCGAACATGTTACGGTCGTTTCTTTAGATGTGACAAATGAGCAGTCGGTGTCTGACTTCGGGAACACCATCAGCGGTTTCGGACCGATTGACCTGCTCGTCAATAACGCCGGCACTGCGTACGGGGGGTTTATTGACGATGTGCTGATGGAACATTACAGACAGCAGTATGAATCAAATGTATTCGGTCTGATTCACGTCACAAAAACCGTGCTGCCTTATATGCGAAAACATGGCGGGAAAATCTTCAATATCAGCAGTATCAGCGGACTGACCGGTTTCCCGGCTCTATCTCCGTATGTCTCTTCCAAATTCGCGGTTGAAGGGTTTACAGAGAGCCTGCGCCTCGAACTGCTGCCGTTAGGAATTGATGCCGCTTTAATAGAACCGGGCTCCTACAAAACATCTATATGGGAAACGTCTCTCTCCAATCATCTTACGGCACCCGGCAAAGATTCGCCTTATTACCGCTATTATCAGCAAATCGAAGCTTACTTCAAAGCCAACGCATCCAAAAGCGGCGATCCTGATGACGTAGCGGAGCTGATTTATCAATTGGCACAAAGGAAACGGCTGAAGAAACTGCGGTATCCGATCGGCAGGGGCGTTAAGCTGACATTGGCTTTCCGCTCACTCTTTCCGTGGTCCGCCTGGGAATCGATTATAAAGAAAAAGCTGTTCACTTGAACCTAAATTATAATTATTATAATTTAGTATTTATTTTTATTTAATACGTGATATAATTAAATTAACAGATCACAGGGAGGACGATGAATATGAATACACAAAACACGAAAAAAACTGAAACTCTTGTTGAGAAATCAATGAACACACAATTATCAAACTGGTTTATCCTTTACTCTAAACTGCACCGCTTCCATTGGTATGTAAAAGGCCCTCATTTCTTTACGCTTCATGAAAAATTTGAGGAACTGTATAACGAAGCGGCGGAAACGGCGGATGCCATCGCAGAGCGTCTTCTGGCCATTGGCGGACAGCCTGCGGCAACTTTACACACTTACCTTGAACAAGCTTCCATTACGGATGAAGGCCAGGAAAAAACGGCTTCTGAAATGGTGGAATCACTGGTTCAAGACTATAAACAAATCAGCCGCGAATCAAAATTTGTCATCGGCATCGCCGAGGAACAAAATGACCCGTCAACTGCCGACCTGTTTGTCGGATTAGTTGAAGAAGCGGACAAGCATGTGTGGATGCTGTCAGCCTACTTGGGAGAATAACGAAAAAAGCTGAACCTCAGTTGCAGGTTCAGCTTTTTTTATGCGTTCAGCTTGCGCTTTCGGTTTGTTTCGTTAATGTGACGTTCAGCGTCTTTTTGCTTCCGCTTCTGAGCACTTGAACAGTCGTTTTATCGCCGATTTTCAGCTGGTTATATAAGATCTGTCTGATATCAGCGCTGCTGCCGACATCTTTGCCGTTCAATTGTACAATGACGTCATTTGATTTGATGCCCGCTTTCGCAGCCGGTGAGCCGGACTGCACTTCTTTTACGTAAACACCCTTTGACAGCTGGTCGCCGAACAGTCCGAGCGTGTTTTCCTGATAAGTTTCCGGCACTTGCGCCATGTCAATCATCTGCACACCTAAAAATGGGCGCTCGACTTTTCCTTTTGCAAGCAGCTGGTCGACTATCGGTTCTACATCATTGCTCGGAATAGCAAAGCCGAGTGACTCCACGCCGTTTTCACTGACTTTCATGCTGTTGATCCCGATAACCTGGCCGCTCGAGTTGATTAACGGGCCGCCGCTGTTTCCGGGGTTAATCGCCGCATCCGTCTGAATCACGTTCATTTCCACTGTGCCTTGGGATGTATCGGCGTCTACCGTTCTGTTCAGCCCGCTGATGACACCTTGTGTGACGGTGCCGGAAAACTGCTGGCCGAGCGGGTTGCCGATGGCAATCACTTTATCGGCAATGCGGAGCTTGGAGGAATCCCCGAAGCTGGCCGCTTTTTTGACATTGGACGAGCTGATTTCCAATACAGCCAAGTCACTGATGGCATCCTTTCCGACAAGCTTTGCCGTTTCGGTTTTCCCATTGTAAAGAGTGACCGACAGTTTGTTCGCACCTTCTACGACATGGTTGTTTGTAATGATGTACGCTTTTTCGCCGTCTTTTTTGAAGATGACGCCTGACCCCGTGCCGCTTTCCGTTTCAGAGCTTGAACCGCCGTCAAGTCCGAACTGGCTGCTTTGCGAAGCTTGGTAGTTGGACACTCCCACAATCGCAGGCTCCAAATCTTCTACCATATCCGCTACGCTTGAGGTATTTTTCAAAGGCGTTGACGTAAAATTCGAAGACTGAACTTGTTTCGTATCAGAAACGGCTTCTGTCTTATGCTGCTCACCCGGCAGGTTTGGCACAATGCCAAGCACGAGGCCTCCGCCGATAATGCCGCCTAAAATCGGGCTCAGCCAAGCGGCTCTCCGTTTTTTTTCTTTTTTCACGGCAGCCGTTTTTTCAAATTCCGTACCGGCCGCCGTCTCGTTTTCCGCTTCTTTCGAGACGGGCCCTTCGAGCAGCTCGGGCTCCTGATGGCTGATCTGCTGCTGTTCATTTCTGTTTTGTTCCGTATGTGAAAGATCTGACTGATCGCGGCTTCTGCCGTCATCTCGATGATCATTCATATTCACGCACACTCCTTCAGCATGTTTTCATTCTATCGATTACATATTCATCGCATGTACAAGTTCTATTGTCCCAATAATAAGGAGAAAAGCAAAGCTCCAAAACAAAATGTGTTTGAACATGTTATCTTCCCCGCTTTTTTTCTTCCTTTCTTCCCTTATACACATCATAAACAAACATTGTGGGATAAAAATGAAAAGAATATGTGAAATTATGAAAATGCGGCTTGAGTGTGTTAAAACTAGTATAATGACGTTGAAAGGATGTGAAATGCCTTGTCATACACCATTTATCTAGTTGAAGATGAGGATAACCTGAATGAACTGCTCACAAAATATTTAGAGAATGAAGGCTGGAACATTACATCTTTCACAAAAGGCGAAGATGCCAGAAAGCAGATGCAGCCGTCTCCCCACTTGTGGATTCTTGACATCATGCTTCCGGATACGGACGGCTATACATTGATAAAAGAAATAAAAGAAAAAGATCCCGATGTGCCGGTTATTTTCATTTCCGCGCGGGATGCCGATATTGACAGAGTCCTCGGGTTGGAGCTCGGAAGCAATGATTATATCGCCAAGCCCTTTTTACCGAGAGAACTTATTATACGGGTCCAGAAGCTGCTCGAGCTCGTGTATAAAGAACAGCCCGCCGCAAAGAAAACCGGCATCACCGTTTCTTCCTACAATGTGATCGAAGATGCCCGAGAGGTTTATGATGAAACCGGCAGCCTGGTCAATTTGACGTCTAAGGAATTTGATCTGCTGCTTTTATTTCTTCATCATAAAGGACACCCCTTTTCCAGGGAAGATATCCTGCTGAAAATATGGGGCCATGATTATTTCGGCACTGACCGGGTGGTCGATGATCTTGTGCGGAGGCTGCGGAAAAAAATGCCCGGGTTAAAGGTTGAAACCATTTACGGATTCGGCTACAGGATGATGACGTCATGAAAAATAAGCCGCTTGCTTTTCAAATATGGGTGGTCATCTCAGGCATCCTCTTAGCCATTTCGATTCTGCTTCTCGTGCTGTTCTCAAATACGCTGCGTAATTTTTTCACGGATGAAACGTATACGACCATTGAAAATGAACAGCATGTACTGACGGAGTACCGGCTGCCCGGATCGATCGAGCGGGGATATTACAGCGAGGATGCGACCGCGCCGACGACTTTCCGATCCGTTCAGCACGTTCTTCTGCCGCAACGGGAGGAATCGGCCAGTGACAAAGACTTGAACTACTTTTCTTCTTCCTTTATCCATAAGGTGTACAAGCTCGCGGGCCGCCAGCACAGCGTCACGAAACGATACAGCGCGGACATCAGCGGTGAAAAAGTATTTTTCGTCATTAAAAAAGGCCTCACCATTAACGGCCAGGATGCGATGATGCTGTCTTATGCCCTTGATTCTTATCGTGATGATTTGGCATTCACCCTGTTCAAGCAGCTGCTCTTTATCATTGCCGGCGTGATTTTGTTAAGCTGGATTCCGGCGATTTGGCTTGCCAAATATCTCTCGCGCCCGCTCGTTTCCTTAGAAAAGCATGTCAAACGGATTTCAAAACAGGATTGGGATGATCCGGTCATCGTCGACAGAAAAGACGAAATCGGAAAATTAGGCCAGACCATTGAAGACATGCGGAGCAAGCTGGTGCAAAAAGACGAAACGGAAAGAACGCTACTGCAAAATATCTCTCATGATTTAAAAACGCCTGTCATGGTGATAAGGGGCTATACTCAATCAATAAAGGACGGGATTTTTCCTAAGGGGGATCTGGAAACCACAATTGATGTCATTGAAGGCGAAGCAGAAAAACTTGAGAAGAAAATTAAGGATTTATTATATTTAACGAAGCTTGATTATTTAATGAAGCAGCGGGTGCACCATGAGACATTTGACATTGTGAAGGTCACGGAAGAAGTCATTGAACGGCTCAAATGGGCCCGGAAGGAATTATCGTGGACCGTTGAAACAGAAGATGCATTAATGATGCCCGGTGATCCGGAACAATGGAGCAAACTTCTTGAAAACATTCTCGAAAATCAAATCCGCTATGCAGAAACGGCGATTCACATTCGGATCAGCCAAAATCAGCAGCAGATTGTCATGACGGTTAAAAATGACGGGCCTCCGATTGAGGATGAGATGCTATCCAGCTTGTACGAGCCTTTTAATAAAGGGAAGAAAGGCGAGTTCGGCATAGGACTCAGCATCGTAAAACGGATTTTAACCTTGCATAAAGCATCAATTTCAATTGAAAATGACCAATCGGGTGTAATCTACCGAATTATCATACCAAAGTAGACTGTAGTGTTTCATTGCAGTCTTTTTTATGTGAAGGAATAGCCGTTAAAATCTCTGTAGTTTGCTTTCAGCGGTTTTTGGCATTGATGAACCCATTTCTTTTCACAAATTGTCTTTTTCGGATATTTCACCTTTTCGACTTTAATTCCTCTGTTTCGCAAGCGGCTGATCATTTCATCTAATTCTTTCATTTTCAGATTCACCCTTTCGCCAGAACTTTGACCATTCGGTCAGCTCACTTTATAATATAAATAAAACAAAACAAAAAAACAAGTTACAATCAGGTTAAATTTACGGAATATCAATATGACCATATAGTCATACATGAGAAGCACAAGCCAGCCTCCTGGCTCCGAAAGGGTGGAACCATTGAAGGAAAAAGAAAAGCTGATCATTGAAGCAGCAATCAAACTGTTTGCCCGAAAAGGGTACAAATCTACATCGGTTCAGGAAATCGCCGATGAATGCAAAATCTCAAAAGGCGCTTTTTATCTTTACTTTCCTTCCAAAGAAGCACTGCTTCTATCCATGCTGAATTACTACTATGATAAAACGTTTACCCGAATCACGACGATCCAAACGGAGGGTGACAGTCCGAGAGCCGCTTACCAAAAACAGCTTGCGGTGTTTTACGAATCGATCCTCGCCCATCAGGATTTTATTACCGTGCAGATGAAAGACGGTTCACTTCCTTATACCGAAGAAGCGGCGCAGTGCGGAAAGAGAATCCGCCG
Organism: Bacillus sp. FSL K6-2865; assembly: GCF_040311405.1. Classification (NCBI taxonomy): domain Bacteria; kingdom Bacillati; phylum Bacillota; class Bacilli; order Caryophanales; family Bacillaceae; genus Bacillus; species Bacillus sp. FSL K6-2865. Next base: position 3,321,333 of record NZ_CP152036.1, read on the forward strand.
GTCGATCCTGCAGTTTCATATCGACAGTCTTCTTGCGATTTACGGAGAAAAAGCTGAACCATACACAGCCGAGCTTTGTTTTTTAATAGAAGGAATCAGTCAGATGTATCTTGAATATCTCATTCTGACCGGCCGGTCCGTACAGCCTTCGCTTTTGGCAAATACCGTGATTCACAGAATTGATGACATCGTAAACGGAATGGCGGACAGACATGATGAAGCGTTTATTTCTCTTGATGAGGCAAGCTCACTGTTTGGGCCCCTTCATAACGGGCAGCCCGATCCTTTAAGCCAATCGATCTTGCAGACCCTCCGCACGCGCATCGGCACGATGGACAAGACGCAAGCAACTGAATTCACCGAGAGCTTGGATATTCTGGAAGCGGAAATGAAGAAAAAGTCGCCGAAACCGGCAATCATCAAAGGAATGATTTTGAATTTGAAGGAATCCGACCTGCTGGCTGAAGATGCAGAACAGCTCAGATTTTTGCTGAAACAGCAGTTTATTTAGAAGAACGGCCGCAATGACTGCAGCCGTTCTTTCTTTTTATGCTTTCGGGTGCACCATATCTTCCGGACGCACCATTTCATTAAATTGTTCTTCTGTCAGAAGGTTCAGCTGTAATGCCGCTTCTTTCAGCGTCAGGCCTTCTTTGTGGGCAAGCTTGGCGATTTTCGCGGCGTTTTCATAACCGATGTGCGGGTTAAGCGCCGTAACAAGCATTAATGAGTTAGAGAGATTTTCCTGAATCGTCTCTTGGTTCGGCTCAATACCGACAGCGCATTTGTCATGGAAGGAATTCATTCCGTCACTGAGCAGCTGCACGGTCTGCAGGAAGTTATAGATAATAACCGGTTTGAAGACATTCAGCTCGAAGTTTCCTTGGCTGGCCGCAAATCCGATTGTCGCGTCATTTCCCATCACTTGCGCGGCGATCATTGTCAGCGCCTCACTTTGCGTCGGGTTGACTTTGCCCGGCATGATAGAGCTTCCCGGCTCATTTTCAGGAATGACGATTTCGCCAATTCCGCAGCGCGGGCCGCTTGCCAGCCATCTGACATCGTTGGCAATCTTCATCAGGTCGGCAGCCAATGCTTTTAACGCGCCGTGAACGTGAGTGATTTCATCATGGCTTGTGAGCGCGTGGAATTTGTTAGGCGAACTCTTGAATGTCTGCCCCGTTACTTTTGTGATTTCTTCCGCGACGAATTCACCGAACTGCGGGTGGGCGTTGATTCCCGTGCCGACTGCCGTGCCTCCGATGGCAAGCGCGCGGATTTTTTCCGTTGACTCAAGAATCATTTCTTTCGAACGGTCAAGCATGTATACCCAGCCGCTGATTTCCTGTCCGAGCGTCAGCGGAGTGGCGTCCTGCAAATGCGTGCGTCCGATTTTCACAATATCCTGATAAGCTTTCGCTTTTTCATCAAGCGTCGCGCGCAGCTGATCAAGCGCCGGAACGAGCTGCTCATATACGGCAAGAACCGCCGCAACGTGCATCGCCGTCGGGAATGTATCGTTTGAGCTTTGGCTGCGGTTGACGTCATCATTCGGATGAATCTTCAGCTCGGAATTTTTTTCTTTCAATAAAGCAGTCGCGCGGTTGGCCACCACTTCATTCATGTTCATGTTGCTTTGCGTGCCGCTTCCCGTCTGCCAGACAACGAGCGGAAAGTTATCGTCGTATTTGCCGTTTAAAACATCGTCACATACAGCGGCAATCGCCTGTGCTTTTTCAGACTCTAAGTTGCCGAGGCGTTCGTTGGCGATCGCTGTGCTTCTTTTCAATATTGCAAACGCCTTCACAACACGCTGAGGCATTTTTTCTGAACCGATTTTGAAGTTCTCTTTGCTGCGCTGTGTCTGAGCGCCCCAAAATTTATCTGCCGGAACTTTAACTTCTCCCATGGTGTCTTTTTCAATTCTGTAGTCCATTTATGTATCCCTCCATAACAGTTGCTTCACCCTGAGTATTATTCGCCAGTAACAGATGAAACCCTTTTTATTTTTCGGCCTTGGCCGTTTTTAATTTCAGCTCAAGATAGACGCGCGAATCCTTAGAGTATTTATACTTCGGATTTGTTTTACGGTATTCTTTCGACGTGTAAGCCACTTCGTAATGCGCTTCAAATGATTTGATGAGCTGTTCAATTTCTTCGGCATTTCCTGCCAGTCTGACTTGTGCCACATCTCTCCTCCGCTTTCATAAAAAAACTTGTACCATTAAATACTTTATCATAGTATATCATTTTTTTAACAGGAAAAGATAACCTCAATTAAGGATTGGAAGGCGGGTGACTGTCGATGGCGCAATCGGAATTCAAGGAATACATACACGTTAATCTGGCACTGGTGCTTCCCCACGTAGAGCAGAATGATGATCTGGTTCAAAATAAAAAGATGCTTCCGAACGGGCTTGTTTTTTATTATATGTATCTGAGTGAAATGAACGACGAAGACAAAATAAAAGAGGCGATTGAAATGCTGCTTCGGGAGGAAGACACTCTGACGCTGGATACGGTGACGAAACGTCTTGATAAGATCGACGCCCGTCCCGTCTTTACGTCGAAGGAAGCCGTCATCTCCATTCTGCGGGGAAAATGCGCCGTGTTTATTAACGGACTTGACAGCGTATACATTTTGTCCACGGGAAAAAGAGAAAAAAGAAGCGTGAATGAACCCACATCCGAAAAGGTCGTAAGAGGTCCGAAAATCGCCTTCATAGAAGATTCTGATACAAACGTCGCCATGATCAGGCAGCGCACGAACCATCCGAAGCTGAAAACGAAAAAGGTTCCGATCGGAGAAAATAAGTTAAAATACGCCACGGTCATGTACATAGATGATAAGGCGGACCCATCTGTCGTCAGCGATGTTGTAAAGCGCCTCAGCGAAGTGAAGATGGACGACATCCAGGATTCCGGGACGCTTGAGGAGCTTATTGAGGATAATAAGTATTCGCCGTTTCCGCAAATTCAAAATACGGAACGGCCTGATAAAGTCTCTTCCGCCTTGTTTAACGGCCGCGTCGCCATCCTTGTCGACAACTCGCCATTTGCGCTGGTGGTTCCGGCTTCTTTAGGAATTTTAATGCAGTCTCCCGACGATTATTATGAACGGTGGATTTCCGCCTCGCTCATCCGGGTGCTGCGGTTTACGTCTATTTTTATTACGCTGTTTTTTTCGTCCATTTATATCGCCCTCGTTTCGTTTCACCAAGGGCTGCTGCCGACGTCGCTTGCAGTCACCATCGCGGCGAACAGAGAAAACGTTCCCTTCCCGCCTATCATTGAAGCGATGGTAATGGAAATTACGATAGAGCTGCTGAGAGAAGCGGGCTTGAGGCTTCCCAGCCCGCTCGGCCAGACGATCGGATTGGTGGGCGGAGTCGTCATCGGCCAGGCGGCCGTTGAAGCGAATATTGTCAGCTCCATCATGGTCATCGTGGTCAGCATTGTCGCGCTTGCTTCATTTACGGTGCCGCAGTACGGGATGGGTCTGTCATTCCGTGTGCTCCGTTTCATTTCGATGTTTACCGCCGCAGCTTTCGGGCTGTACGGCATGATTTTATTTATGCTGGCGATCTACACTCATTTATCGAGACAGCGAAGCTTCGGTTCTCCGTATTTCTCGCCGAATGGATTTTTCAGCTTAAAAAACGCAAACGACTCTATTCTCCGTCTCCCTATTAAAAATCAACCAAAAGAGGCGAAAAACGTAAATGAGCCAGAAAACAACTCTCAATAAGCTTACAAGCTATCAAGGGACGGCATTGATTTCCAACACGATGCTCGGGGCGGGACTCCTTACCATGCCGCGGTCGCTGTCATCAAGGGCGAATTCGCCGGACGGCTGGATTGCATTATGTCTGGAAGGCGTCATCTTTATCTTTTTGATTTATCTCAATACGCTCATTATGAAAAAGCATCAGTACGGATCATTGTTTGATTATATGAACGAAGGCCTCGGCAAATGGGCGGGAAATATCGTCAATCTTATGATCTGTCTCTATTTTATAGGAGTCGCCAGCTTCGAAGCCCGGGCGATGGCGGAAATGGTCAAGTTCTTTTTATTGGAGAGAACGCCCGTGCCGGTTACGCTGTTTATCTTTATCGCCTGTTCCGTTTATTTAATTATCGGCGGCATGAGCGATCTCGGCAGGCTCTTTCCTTTCTATTTAACGATTACGATCATTATTTTGCTGGTGGTGTTTTCTTTCAGCTTTAAAATATTTGATCTGGACAACCTGCGGCCGGTGCTCGGACAGGGGTTTTCTCCCGTTATGGCTTCCTTGACCGTCGTTTCTGTTTCATTCTTAGGAATTGAGATTATGCTGTTTCTCCCTGAGCACATCAAAAATAAAAAGCACACGTTCCGTATGTCGGCCATGGGCTTTGGCATCCCGATTATTTTATACATCATTACCTACGTGCTCGTCGTCGGCGCCTTAACCACCCAGGATGTCAAAACAATGATCTGGCCTACGATTGCGCTTTTTCAATCATTTGAAATCAAAGGGCTTTTTATCGAAAGATTCGAGTCTTTTTTGCTTGCCGTCTGGATTATCCAATTTTTCGCCACCTATGTATCGTACGGATATTTCGCGACATCGGGTCTTAATAAAATTTTCGGGCTGAAGCACAAAAAGGGCATCATTTTCGTAGGCATTGCGACATTCTTCGGATCATTGATGCCCAAAGACGCTAACAAGCTGATGCTGTTCAGTGATATTCTAGGCTATATCTTCTTGGTTTTCTTTTTGCTGCCTTTACTGATGTTTGCAGTCGTCGCTGTGAAAAGGAAGGTGAAAAAAGCGCAATGAAGAAATATATCGTAATCATTCTTTGCACATTGCTTTTAGCCGGATGCTGGGACAGCCGCAATATAGAAGATTTGAGTCTCGTTATCGGCGTCGGGCTCGATAAACCCGAGGAAGAAAACGTGGAAGTGACGCAGCAGATTCTGGTTCCGCAAAAAGCAAGTTCCCAGCAGTCGTCGTCAGGGAGCGACACGACAAAGGTGACTTCCACTTCCGGAGAAACCGTCCATCAAGCCTTACGAACGGCATCATTAAAAAATCACCCCGCTTTCTCCCAGCACTTGCGTATCATGCTGTTTTCCGAGGCGCTGTTAAAGGACGACATCCCGCTTGACGCATTGATGAACCAATTTATCAGGGACAACGGTACGAGAAGAAGCTGCAATGTGATGACGGTGCCGGATAAAACGAAAGATATTTTCAAAATCAGTGACCAGGGAGAGCCTGCGTCAAATACGATCTATGACTTAACGGAGAATAATGCGGTCACCATCCGGATGATGGAGCCCGTGACATTGGGGGAAATATCCGAGAGAATCGCCAAGGGCGAGACCTTTGCCCTTCCTCAAGTTCGCCAAGTGGGCAGCAGACTGGAAATCTGGGGCGCTACCATTATTAAAAATAAATTCTGGTATGCGAATCTAACTCCTTTACAAGTCCAGAATATGAACCTGTTCACAGGCACGGTAAAGGGAGGCGTTACGTTTGCAAAGCATGACAATTATTATTTGTCTTTCGAGGTATTTTCCAGCAAATATGATGTAAAAACACAATATAAAAACGGAAAATTCAAGTTTACCGTTACCCGGTTTGTTGAAGGCCGTCTATCTGAGGATTGGAACCCGAAAGAAGATTCCTTCAAGGAGTCCTATATAAATGAAATCAAAAACGCGGTAAAACGCAGCATTCATTCAGATGTCATGGCATTCATTGATTACATGCAGCATGAGTTGAAAGTGGATATTACCGGGTTAGGCGATCAAGTCCGGATTCATTATCCCGATAAATGGAAAAAGATATCCTCTGACTGGGATCATCACTTCAGTGAATCGGATATTGAATACAAAGTCAAAGTCGCCATCAGGGATTTCGGAACAAAGGGAATGTCCCAATGACCCCGTTCCTCGGGAGAGTGTGCTGGCACCGCTCTCCTTTTCTTATGTCACGAGATGATTGCGGTGGGCATATACGGCTGCCTGCGTGCGGTCACTGACATCAAGCTTTGACAATATATTCGTAATGTGGGTTTTCACCGTTTTAATCGTAATGAACAGCTCTTCACCAATCTCTTTATTCGTCTTGCCTTCCGCTACGAGACAGAGGATTTCCAGTTCTCTTTTTGTCAGCGTTTCATGCGGAAGCTGATTCTCTGAATGGCGCAGCCTTGACAGCACTTTTCCCGCCACCTTCGATTCAAGCTTCGGTTCGCCCTTGGCAGCCGCTCTGATGGCTTCGGCTATTTCTGCCGCCTTGGACGTTTTCAGCAAATAGCTGAGCGCTCCCGCTTCGATCACCGGATACACTTTGTCGTCATCAATAAAGCTCGTCAGCACGATGATTTTCGGGTCATTGAGTTTCGCGCAGATCTGTTTTGTCGCTTCGATACCGTCCATGCCGTCCATGACGAGGTCCATTAAAATCACATCCGGCAAAAGCTTTGCGGCCAGATCGACGCCCTGCTGCCCGTCTGATGCTTCACCGGCGACTTCAATGTCCGGCTGTGCTTCTAAAAATGCGGCCAGACCCATCCTGACCATTTCATGATCATCAATCAGTAACACTCGAATCACTGTCGTTCTCTCCTTTTGTTTTCTGATAAATCGGGACTTTCACGTCGATCTGCGTGCCTTTTCCCTTTACGGAGATAATTTCCGCTATGCCGCCGATTTCACTCGCTCTTTCCTTGATGGAATGCAGGCCGTATGAGGATGCTTTGACTTGATCCATCGTAAAACCCGCCCCGTTATCAATGACTTTAAGCTGAAGTTTTTGATGTTTCGCGCCGAGCCTGACGGTGACCTTGGTCGCCTTTGAATGTCTGAAAACGTTGGAAAGCGCCTCCTGCACGATGCGGAACAGATGGTCTTCAACGCCTTTTGACACACCCGTATCGCTGATGTCCCACTCAATATCCAGCGGCTGCTTCGCTTTGAACTCTTTTAACAGCTCAATCAGCCCTTCTTTTAAGCCTTTTCCTTCTAAAGTGACGGGCCGCAAATGCAATAGCAGCGCTCTCATCTCGTTTTGCGCTTCCCCCGCCATATGTTCAACCATGCGAATCCGTTTGACGATTTTGTCATCCGCATCTTTCACCTGCTCTAAGACGGCGGATGTCATCATAGAAATGGCAAAGAGCTGCTGGCTGACGGCATCGTGCAGATCGCGCGCCAGCCGCTGGCGTTCTTCAGTGATGACCGATTTTTTCATTTGATCCTGCCATTCCGCACGTTCGTTGGAGAGCTTTTGCAGCGATGTGACCTGGAGCTCGACCCGCTTGGCCATTTCGTTGAGCTGATCTGCCGCCAGACCGATTTCATCATCGCCGAGCGGCGGCACCCGATAAGCAAAATTGCCGTTTTCAAATTTCAAAACCGCTTCAATCAGTGTATCCATCCTTGTTTTCAGGCGGCCGCCGTATACATAACCGGAAATCAATCCCGCCGAAAGAGACGCCAGAAGCAGGATCACCACAAACGGAATACCGAACCAGCCGGAAGAAAACAACAGCATTGGGTCAAGCCCGTAATACAGCAGCATCAGCGTAATAAACACCGCGCAAAGGAGCAGACTGAGTCCCGCGGTCATCCGCATGGCGCGCCACTGAATATTGGCGAGTAATTTTTTCCTCATAAATACTTCACATCCACATCGCCGATGAATAACGAAATTGAAATTTTAATCCGCCGCGGCGAGTCGCCGTACTCAGACGATACTTTATACAGATTCGGGCTCATGCCGCTTTTCTTAGAGCCGAGCAGGTTCATTTCGCCGATAAAAGCCGATGAACTGACGGACACTTCGATATCCGGCGGGACGTACACATCGACATTGCCGATGACACCGCTGATGGTCATCGTGCTTTCTCCTTCGGGAATCATCGCTTTTGACAAATCAATTTTCACATCGCCGATGAATCCGGAAACATTTAAATCATTCAGCTCAAACGGGTCCTTCATCATCCGGAGCTCGCCGATAAAAAAGCTGCGGAGGTCCGGCTGTCTGCTTTCCGTCTGGGCGGAAGGCTTTGGCTGCTCTTCTTTTTCAAGATTGATTTTCTTCTCTTTATGTTCATGCACGCGCTTTCCTTTCAGGAGCCTGTAGCCCGCGTATATGAGAAAGGCGGCGAAGGCATAGCCGAACAGGTTAAAGGTGGCGCTGAACAGGTTTCTCAAAAATAAAAAAGCGGCGAAGATATACAGGACGGAGCCGAGCCAGCCGCGGGAATATTTATTAAAAATATAACCTGTGATCAGAAAAAAGAGCGGCCAAAACAAGAAGTCGCCGATGCCGATAATACGCAAAAACATGCTGACGCCTAATAAGGCGATGATAAGTCCGAGAATCTGTTTTTTTGCCATCAGCTGCCTGCCCCTCCTTTCCTTGACTATTGCAGTGCAATATTGCCGCTCGTCACTTTTATATCAATCGGCCTGGCGCCGCTGCCTTTCATGCCGGTAAATGCCCCGCCTTCCTTACTCGTTTTCTCAAAGGAATAAGACGGCCGGATCCTTCCGCTTGCCGTCTCGGCGTTCACCGTAAAACTTCCGTCTTTCGGCAGGGTGATCGCTGCGCTGCCGCTCGCAAGCCTGACGGATACGGGAGCATCCGCCGTCTCAAGCGAGGCGTCGACACTGCCGGAAGCGACCCGCACGTCAAGGGCGCCCGCCACATGTTGAAGCCCGACATGTCCCGAGGATAAGCGGACAGCCCCCGTTTTTGCCGCAAGGCCTGCTGCTGTGAGATTGCCCGACAGCCCCTTCGCTTCAAACACATCCGTCTTCACGTGCTTCAGCGACATGTTCCCGCTTACAGAACGGACGCCGAGGTGCGCAAGAGACAGCCCCTTGTTTCCGTCGACGGCAATGCTGCCGCTTGACGTATGGACGGTGATGTCCCGATGATAATCATACGGTATGCGGACAATCAGCAGAGGGCGCTGAAAGAGATTCAGAAATTGGAACCCTTTCTCCTTCGCTTTGAGATTGAGGGTCTTTCCCCTGCTTTGGACAAACATTTTCCCCGCCGGTCCCGCCATGTTTGCTGCGATATCATTCCGCGCTTCCGCGATGATTTTCACATCCGTCTGTTCCGATGAAACCGACAGGCTGTTGACGGCACGCGGCGGTATGCTTGCCGATTCCGCTTCTGTTTCGCACAGCGGAAAAAAACGCCCGGCAAACACTTCTTTCACCAAAAACAGACAGCAGATCAGAACGGACGCCGCCATCAGTCCTTTGGCAATCTTACGCTTCATTACGTTCCATCCTTTTTCAATCATTTTATTATAAAGGAAAAGCCGGAGAATTGATACGTGCGTATAGGGAAGAGGCGTAAATGCGCCGATCTTCCCTTGTGCACATTATTCATGAGCCGCTTTTTGACGCTCTGTTTTTTCCAGAGAAAGCGAGCGCATTTTTTCAATCTCAGCTTCCACCTCGTCTGAATATTGGGAGCGGCTGTATTCTGTGTTCGCCTCAGCTGAAGTGCCGTATTTGACGCGGACTTCCATTTCTTCAATGCGGCTTTCCATTCGAAGGAACTCTCTGTAGGCGCTTTCGCTGTCAATTTTGTCGAAAGAAGCGTTCATATGTTCCTTCGCATTTGCCGCGTTCGCGCGGGCGATGAGCGCCTGTTTTTTATCCTTTACGTCGCGGAGGCGCGTTTCTAAAGTTTCCAGCTGCTCTTTCAGCTCTGCCAGCTGTGTTTTCGCCTGCTCATACGCTTTTTCATGTTCGGCCGCTTTTCCCTCAAGGTATTTCATTTCAGTGAGGGCCTTTTTCGCCAGCTCCTCTTCCCCGGCGTCAAAAGCAAGCTGAGCCTGGTTTTTCCGTTTTGCCGCCGTTTCGGAGGCGTCTTCCTGTTTTTTCTTAAACTGATGGACGATCGTATGCTGTTTGACAATCGTTTGTTTCGCCTTAGCGATGTCACTTTCCATATCACGCACATATTGATTCAGCATGACTTTCGGATTTTCTAATTTATCAAGCCCTTCGTTAACAGATGCGACGAACATATTTCTTATTCTTTTTAAGACCATTTTGTCTTCCTCCTTATTTTTTCTTCAGAAATTCTTCCCATTCAGAGTCAAATCCGGATTGATAGCCCGGTGATGCCGCTTCCGGTTCATACTGGCGGGAAGCGGTATCTGAGCCGCCCTGCTTCATCATCTTCCACCCGAAATACACCATGGCGCCGGCCAGTCCGATCGCAACGATAAATGGAAGAGAACCGACGAGAATCATAGCTCCGATGACGCCCGCGATGATACCCGATACCGCCCGGCCTTTTGAAAAACGTTTGATTCCCCAGTAAAGCATCAGGCCTCCGATCGCCAGCGGGATGATAAATGCGAAATGGCCTCCTCCGAAAAAGACAGAAAGTCCGAACACCATCAGCAGAAAGCCGCCTGCCGTTTTGCCATTTATATTCATGCAGATCCTCCTTTCGTTTTCCTTGTCTTTACTATAAACAAATCCCGCGGCCGGCAAAACGAGTCAGAGATTGATTTTCATATCAGACCGGAGTCGTATAAGCCCCCGGACCTTCGCATAAAAAAACGCCGCTGCACCGGACGGCACAGGGCGTTTCACGAAAAATCTATATTCTGATGCTCGCTTCTTTTTCCCTGATGAGATCTGAGCGTTCGGCTTTGGCCAGCTTCGTAAAGAACAATATTCCGAGACCGGACAGGACTTCAACGAGACCGCCGGCGGCAATGACTTTTCCGGGACCGAAGGCGTTAGCCGCGTATCCGCAAAGAACCGCGCCGAGCGGAATGGATATGTTTGAGATCATATGGATGACGGCATAGACTTGCGGCTGGTCATCATGGTCCACAGACGTCTGAATAATCGTATATTCCGGCACATTAATCGCGCTGACGGCAGATCCGAACGCAAACGCGGCGAGGAAGACGAGCGGCAGAAAAGTGTTGAGGCCGGTGATGAAAAATGCCGCTCCTTCTATGATTCCCGCTGACACAAACAGGAGACCGTATTTGTTCACCTTCACCTTAGCCAAAATAAAACCCATTAAAAAGGCTCCGCCCGTGCCTGTCGCTTTCAAAAGCGAGTAGATGATCGGCGGCATGTTTAAATCTTCGGCGACATAAACGGCAGAGAGCGCCTCCCACGGAGCGGCCGCAAAATTCATGAAGATACAATAGATGGCGAGCGGGTATAAAATCTGGTGTTTCCTGACAAGAACGAAACCCCGTTTGAGCCTTCCGAAATACGTCCCGCGCTGTCTGACGGCGACTGTATCCTGTTTGGCATGCTGGACTTGGTATGACATAAAGAGTACGAGAAAACCTGATAGAAGATAGAATATAAGAGCGATAAACAAAGAATAAGCGGGACTGATAAATGTTAAGAACACCCCGCTCAGCGTAATGGCGGCAAGCCTGACGATCTGGCCTGATGACTGGATGACCGCATTCGCTTTCTGCAGGCTGTTTTCTCTGACAATATTGGGGATCAATGAGATAGATGCAGGATTATAAGCGGCTCCCGTGGCTGAATGCACAATCATGAGAAGCATGACAAACCATAAAGGAGAAAAACCGTTAAAGTAACAGACCGGAATGATCAACACGACCGCCGCGCGCGTCAGGTCGGAGAAATACATCCAGAATTTCAGCGTATGCTGCTTCATAAAAGGCCCGGTAATCGGCGCCAGCATCGCCTCCGGAAGGAACGTGACCGCAATGAGCAGGGACGTGCCGATCGCGCCTTCCCCGTCAAAAATCAAAAACCACAGAATGGAATTAAAGGCAAAACCGTCGCCTGACAATTTAACCAGCCTTGAGATAAACAGAAGGGTGAAATTTTTATTCCAGATGCTCTCGCTCTTATTATATGTATCCATCTATCAAATCCCCCATTATTTTACAATGTTTCTTATAATATCTCATTTTTTAATTTTTCAGTCAATAATGCATAAGATACATTTTCCTCCTGTCAATAAAGGTTCAATTGATGGATATCTCTATAAAAAAAACAGCCGGCTTGCTGCTGCCGGCTGAACAAAACATTATTCATCATCACGGAATACCGCGGCGCTTCTTTCATACTCTATATCCTGAACGCCCTGTCTTGCGTTAACTGCTCTTGCCGCCGCGAAAAAATAATCAGACAGGCGGTTCAAGTAACGCATCACCGTATCATTTATCTCTTCTGTTTTGCCGAGCTTCACGATGAGACGCTCAGCCCGTCTCGTGACGGTCCGCGCGATGTGAAGCTGAGCAGCCGCCTTATGCCCGCCCGGAAGAATAAATTTCTCAAGCGGGGGCGCTTCAGCCGTGTAACGGTCTATGCAGTCCTCCAATGCGGAAATAGATGTCTCTCTTAATGTATAGCTTCTATGTTCAGTGACCGTCGCCAAGTCGCCGCCGCAGTCAAACAGCTCATGCTGAATGTTTCGGAGTTCGGCTTTCACATCACCGCAATTCTCACAATCATCAAGCTCCGCAAGCGCAAGCCCGATAAAGCTGTTCAGCTCATCAATCGTCCCGTAGCTTTCAACCCGCAGACTGTCTTTATCCGTTCTGCCGCCGATCAGGCTTGTCTGTCCTTTATCACCGGTTTTCGTATACAGCTTCATCGTTGTATTCCTCCTTCTTCCGCCGCTTTTACACATGCCGCGGTTCCTCTTCTGACGGCTCTTTCCGCGTGAGGGACATCCATCGCCTCTCCTGTCTGCAAGGCGCAAATGACAATGTCGCCTTTTGCCTGTCTGCCGGAAAGAGCCTGCATTCTCGCTTCAGCCGCTGCCGTTAACAGCCGTACAAATCCCTGTTCCGATAAACGTCCGCTGATCAGCACCCAAACGGTATGCTGCGCAGTCACGGCAATTGTGACCGAATCAAACGTACGGCAGATCAAACCAGCGGCCGCTGAGCCGGAAAGCCGGCGGCTCCACGAAAAGCCCGGGCCGTCAGATGCGGTTGACAACATTCTGAACGGCCGTTCTGTATGAAGCGTTACGGTATTTCCGCTTTTGTTTATCAGAGAAGCGAACGGAACGCTGACAGGCTCTCTTTCCTCCTGCGCTTCCGGCATGAAAGCGATCAGCGGTTTCGGCGACGATTGCTGGGCAACAGCGCTGACGGTGATGCCGTAAATGTCTTCAATCGTCTCTTTTTTCAAAGCCTGATCCGGCGTCTGCTTCGGAAAAGCGCGCCCGTCTTTCATCATCAGGAGCTGATCACAATATTGGCCTGCGGCGTTTAGGTCGTGAAAAATACTGATGACCGTCAGGCCTCTTTCTCTCGTCAGCCGCTTCACCGTATCAAGCAGGTCTTTTTGATATTTGAGATCAAGAAAGGTCGTCGGCTCATCCAGACACAGCACCTCAGGCTGCTGAGCCAGCGCCTGCGCCAGATAGACGCGCTGCCGCTCCCCTCCGCTCAGATTGCGGACGGATTGCTGCGCATACCGGTCGATGCCCGTCATTTCCATCGCTTCCCGGACAATGTCTTCGTCATGTTGATCCATCTGTCTGAAGAGTCCTTTTTGATACGGGTATCTGCCGAAGGACACCGTTTCCTTAACGGTAAATGTAAAAGCTTGCTCCGTATGCTGCGGCAAAACGGCCATGATTTTCGCAAGTTCCCGCGGCTTGTATCCGCCGATGGGCCTGCCTGCTACGAGCACCTCGCCTTTTGACGGAGAGAGCATTCCCGTCAGCAATTTCAACAGCGTTGTTTTTCCCGAGCCGTTCGGACCGAGTATGCCGACAAATTCACCTTTTCCGGCGGTAAAGCTGACATCTTCCACAATCATCCGGCCTCCGTACCCGCCGGACAGGCTGCTCACCCTGATCATAAGCGTTTCCCTCCATGATGCTGGCGAAGCAGAATCAAGGCAAACACAGGCGCTCCCGCCAAAGCCGTCATAATGCCGATCGGCAATTCGACAGGCTCAATGACGGTGCGGGAAAACAAATCCGCCAAAATGAGAAAACCGGCGCCCGTCAATGCTGACAGCGGCAGTAAATGGCGATGATCCGTTCCCCATAAAAGCCGTGTCACGTGGGGAATGACAAGGCCGACAAATCCGATCGTCCCCGAGACGGCAACCGCTCCTCCCGTCAGCAGAGATCCGGCGGCGATCATCAGCCATTTTCTTTTTCCCGTACTGACGCCTAACAGCCTTGCCTTTTCTTCTCCATAAGTCATAATGTTTAATTCTCTGCCATTGATAAGCAGAAGCGCCGTCCCGGCCAGAAAAAAAGGCAGAAACAGCGCGACATAGCCCCAGCCCCTCATTGACACGCTTCCTAACAGCCAGCGGACAATCGGGAGCAGATCATTGCCCGTTAAAGCGATCACAAGCGATATGAGAGCCCCGAGAAAAGAATTCATGATGATGCCTGTCAAAATGAGCGTCGAAACCGACATCGACGCATGAACGAGGCGGCTGAAAAACAGAACCGCCGCCATGACCGCAATCGCTGCGGCGATGCTGACAACCGGTAGTGTGAACCGGCCGATGACGGGAATCTGAACGCCGAAAAACAAGGTGATAACGGCTCCCGCCGAGGCTCCCGAAGATACCCCGAGTGTATAAGGGTCGGCGAGCGGATTTTTCAGAAGTCCCTGAAACGCCGCTCCCGCAATGGATAACGCGGCTCCGACAAGGGCAGCCAGAACGACTCTCGGCAGGCGGATATTCATCATAATATTTACATTCATAGGGTCAGCCGAGGATGTCCGGCCGATCCCGATCCAAAAAACGTCGGATAAAGGAATATGCAGACTGCCGATTGAAATGCCGAGTGCCGTACAAACGGCTAAAAACAGCAGGCTGACCGTGTAGGCCAGCGGGCGGTTACTTTTTAAACGTTTCAGGATAAACGCTTTCTGCAAGCTTCTCGACCCCTTTGACAAGGCGCGGGCCTGAGCGTGTGACAAGGTCGGGATCAACAGAATAGACATTGTGGTGTTTGACCGCATTGACGGCACCCCAGCCGGCGCGTTTTTCCACTTCAGCGGCCTTTACGCCGTCTGTCGTAATGATGACGTCCGGATTCATTTTGACAATCGCTTCATCCGTCAGCTGAACCCAGCCGGTCTGGCTGCCGGCGGCGTTTTTCGCGTGTATATCTTCAAGCATTTCGTTCATAAACGTGCCTTTCCCCGTCGTGTAGCCGTCAGGAGACACTTCGACGAATACTTTCTTTTCGTCTTTTTCAGAAATGGCCGCCGCTTTCTTTTCTATGCCGGAAAGGTCGGATTTCATCGATTTGATCAGCTTATCCGCCTGCTTTTCTTTGCCGGCCGCTTTTCCGATCATGCTGATTGATTTGTACACATCTTGGAACGATTGCGCATCATTGACCGTTAAGACGGTGATGCCCGCATCTTTCAGTTGCTTCATCGCATCGGCGGAAGCGGACATAGAGGACGCGTGGGCAAGCACGAGATCCGGCTTCAGCGCGATGACTTTTTCAGCGTTCACATTCATATCTCCGACTTTCGGTTTTTTTACCGCTTCTTTCGGATATGTATCATTTGTTGTGACGCCTGCGACCTTATCTCCCAGTCCGAGCGCGTATGTAATTTCCGTATTGCTCGGCATGAGGGAAACGATTTTTTCCGGTGCCTGCTTTAAGGTTACTTTTTCGTTCGCGGCATCCTTAATGGTTACCGGGAATGCTTCGGTTGAGACGGCTTTTTGTTTGGCCGCGCTTCCTTCTTCCTGTGCGCCGGAACAGCCGGCGACCACAAAGGCGGTGACCAAGAGCGCCGCCCAGACGGCAGTGATCTTCTTCATTCTTTTAACTCCCCCTGATTATGGTAAACGATTGTCTCTTTGACATTCGTATCCTTTTTTCGCAGTAATTATACTATAAGTCTTTAAGGCTTGTATATCCGGCCTTTTTGCATGAAAGCAAATTGTTCGTACACACTAAAATTCATCATGTATACTGTTACACAATGGTGTAAAAAGGAGGATTATCATGGAATTACAGCTTGAACGAAAGCTCGTTTTGATTACAGGATCAACCTCAGGCATCGGAAAAGCCGCGGCAAAAAGCTTTTTAGCCGAAGGCGCCGAGGTGATTATAAACGGAAGAAAAAAAGAAACTGTGGAACGGACGGTTGAGGAGCTTTCCGCTTACGGAACGGTCCACGGCATCGCTGCGGATTTATCGCGTCAGGATGAGGCGGATGACTTGATAAAGCGCGCGGGTGTAATCGGGGAAGTCGATATTCTCGTCAATAATCTCGGTTTTTTTGAAGTAAAAGACTTCGCTGAGGTGTCTGATGACGAATGGACTCGGTATTTTGAAGTGAATGTTATGAGCGCCGTGCGCCTGTGCCGGCGTTTTCTGCCGCAAATGCTCGAGAGAAACAGCGGACGGATTCTGAACATCTCCAGTGAAGCCGGTGTCAAACCGCTTGCGCAAATGATTCCGTATTCAATGACGAAAACGGCGTTAATCAGCTTGTCCCGGGGAATGGCGGAAATGACGAAAGGCACAAATGTCACGGTCAACTCCGTGCTGCCGGGACCGACATGGACCGAAGGCGTCGCTTCTTACATGGAAGGAGCCGCAAAGGCTGCCGGAGAAGACACAGACAGCTTCGTCCGGGATTATTTTAAAGTGAATGAACCGACATCATTGATTCAGCGCTATGCAACCCCGGAAGAAGTCGCCAATACGATTGTATTTCTCGCTTCATCAGCGGCTTCTGCCATTAATGGCACCGCACAGCGGGTTGAAGGCGGCATCATCCGCTCCATTTAACACAAAAAAGCCCGGCACAATGGGAACTTCCCCATATGCCAGGGCTTTTTTTTACACCATGCCTGCAAACGGAACCGGCTCCCAGCCGCCCGTCTCAAGCTCTGCTGAAAACAGGCCGCCCGCATGCGGCTGCTCAAGTCTTTCGGCTTCCGTCAATTTTTCCGTCGCGGTCGTAATGTATAACGTGTTCAAGTCTCTGCCTCCGAACGCGCAGCAGGTGACGTATTTCGCCGGAACTTCGATAGATGCAATTTCCTTATGCAAAAACGGGTCAATCCGGACGGCACGGCCGCCTCCGAACAGAGCCACCCACAGCATTCCGTCACGGTCAATGGTCATTCCGTCGGGAGATCCTTGCGACTCCGGAAAGCGGTAGACCGTTTTCGGATCTGATACGGCTCCGGTTTCAGGATCATATGAATAACAGACGATTTCCTGCGTCGGAGTATCGATATAGTACATCAGGTTTCGGTCCCGATCCCAATCCAAACCGTTCGAGGTGGAGACCTGGTCTTTTATTTTGGCAAGGCTGCCGTCCGTATTCAGACGGTACAGCGAAGCCTCCTCTTCTTTGCCTTCCATGCTCGTCGTTCCCGCCCATAATCTGCCGGACGGGTCGCATTTTGCGTCATTGAAACGGATATCTTCCCGCATGTCTTTCGGCTGCTTCATCTTCGTCAATGTGTCTTCCCGAAGATTGTACAGGTAAAACCCGTCTTTCATCGTCATCACCAGCTCTTCCTTTGAATATAAGGCCAGAGCCGTGACAAATGATTTGAATTTAACGGAGCGGTTGATTCCGTCAGCCGGAGTGAAGATATGCAGCTGGCTGCCCAGTATATCCACCCAGTACAGGCATTGCTTATCCTTGTCCCATAAAGGGCCTTCTCCGATAACTGCTCTCGTATCTGCTCGTAATGCTGCTTCCATATGTGAACACCTCTTTTGCTTGTCAGTCTTCTATTGTTATTCCCGACAAAGCGGCGTCCAAACTTAATCTTTTTTAAAAAGAATCGTAATCACCGTTCCGGCGCTGATTCTGCTGTTGACATGGATGGTTCCGTTATGAAGGTGTACCAGCTCCTTGGCAATGGCGAGTCCGAGTCCCGTTCCTTCTGACGGTCCCTTCGTATTCGTTCCCCGGTAATAACGGTTAAACAGCTGGTGAATCGTTTCATCGTCCATTCCTCTTCCGTTATCTTTCACTTTCAGAATGAGCTGTTCGGCTGATTCCTCAAGCACGACCCGAATGGCGGTCCCTTTCTTATTATGCTTAACCGCGTTTGCCAGCAGATTCTCCAGAATACGGCGGAACCACGCTTCATCAATGGCGAAAAGAATGTCTTCCTTTTTGGTTTCAAAGGCGATGTCATAGCCTTCCGAGAACGTGTTTTTCGTGAAATCGTTCGTGACGTTTCTGATAAACGGCACGACGTTGATAAGCCGCCGTTCGATCGGGAGGGCCGCGTTTTTGAGGCGGTATGTTAAGTTTAAGTCCTCAATCAGCTTGGACATATATTCTGATTTTTCCCGGACGATCTGTCCCATTTCTTTGACTTCTTCCGGGGTCCAGTCGTATTGCTGCGATTCGAGCATCATGCTGTAGCCGTAAATCGTGCTCAGCGGGGTTTTTAAGTCATGGCTCAGCCCGGCGATCCATTCTTCCCTTGTCGCCTGGATTTTTTCTCTGTTTTTCTTATCCCGCTTCAGCGTGTCTGTCAGCTGATCCATCGATTCGAAAATCTCGGCGAAAAAGCGGAACGGCTGTTTTGTTTTGCCTTTTTTGTTTTTGCTGACCGGCTGTCCTTTGCGGTTCTTCGGCTCTTCAAGCCGGCCCTTTGATAAATTGACGAGCCATTTGATGGTATGAAACAGCGGCCAGCCGAAACGGAAAGAGTACCAGATGGTCAAGATGCAGATCATAAATACTAAGATTCCGATC
This sequence comes from Bacillus sp. FSL K6-2865, assembly GCF_040311405.1. Classification (NCBI taxonomy): domain Bacteria; kingdom Bacillati; phylum Bacillota; class Bacilli; order Caryophanales; family Bacillaceae; genus Bacillus; species Bacillus sp. FSL K6-2865. The sequence goes on from NZ_CP152036.1 coordinate 3,340,068, forward strand.
AAGAGGAAGAGGGTTTTCATCACATTTCTCAAAAATGATTTGTTAAACTCGTGATCGGGGATGTACACGGGGTTCGGCACCGACGCGACCATCCATTTCGTTTTATCGAGTCTTTTAAAAGAAATTTCCCGTTTGTAATTCCACGGCTTGGAACTGTATTTCAGCAATTCAAGCTCATTGACGGTGTTCCGTTCTTTTTTCGTGCTGTTGATATCCCCGAGCAGTCTGCCTCTGTCTTCGAGAAGGTAGACCGCCCCTTTTTCCCGTTTAATATAATCAACCGTGCTTTTTTTATATTGAGAAAGGGAAGCAAGGGATGGCTCCTGTGATTCGATGTAAGTGAGAAGCTGCTCACTGGCGGATTTCCAGCCGAACAGAATCAAATAGGTCTCATCATTTATCGTGACCGTCCAGTAATTCAGCTTGTAGTTGTCAAAATTCCGGTACTGGTAAATGGATAAGAGATCTTTTCTGCTGTAATGGCTCGGGACGTCTTTCGGCACTCTGTACGCGTAGTCCGTTTTTTCATTGTCATTAATGATCTGCAGCCAGCCCTTCTGCTTTCGGACCGACATCTTTAAAAACTCATCGACATCCCATGTGCCGTCTTCATTTTTATCAAGCCACGCTTCAAACGAGTCCGCGGTCGCTTTGGTCAGTCCCGCATTGGCTTCCGCTTCGCTGAAACGCCAATCCAAATAGAAGAAAGAAGCGACGGCCAAAACGGACATCAGCAGGATGACAAGCAGCAGCTGTCCGAAAAAGTGGAGCAGAAATTTTCCGCGCATTCTCATGAGCGGGTTCCTTTTTCTCCTTGATCGGGAATAAACCGATAACCGAGGCCGCGCACCGTTACAATATAAGACGGATTGCTGGGGTCTTTTTCAATTTTTTCTCTGAGCTTGCGGATATGCACCATGACGGTGTTGTTGTCGCCGTAAGACGGATATCCCCATACTTTTTCATAGATCTGATCTTTTGAGAGCACCACATCAGGGTGTTCACAGAAATATTGAAGCAATTGCAGAAGCTGTGCGGAGCAGCTGACGGGCTCTCCCCCGACGATCAGCTCGGCGTTTTGCGGTGAATAGGAAAAATGACTGTATGAATACGTCTTTACCGCCGTTTTCTCTTCGCGCTTATAGGTTCTCTTTAACGTCGCTCTGATCCGCGCCGCCAATTCGAGCGGATTAAACGGCTTTGTTATATAATCGTCAGCTCCCAATGCAAATCCTGACAGCTTATCCGCATCAGAAGAACGGGCGGTCAGAAAAAAGATCGGAGCGTCGGTATAGTTCCGGATTTCGGTGCATGCTTCAAAACCGGACATGCCTTCCATCATCACATCCAGCACGAGCAGATCCGCGGTTTCATGTTTAACAAACTCGATCGCTTCCTCAGCGCTTCCGGCTGTCTTAATGTTGTGATAGCCTTCTTTGACGAGAACGCGTTTGACCATATCAACGATCGCCTTCTCATCGTCTACAATTAAAATTGACGCATTTTCCACCTTGGACGTTCCTTTCTCTTTGTTTTTTTCATCATATCATTATATGGATAAGATTTGGTACCTTTTTAGTGCGGAGGTCTTGCGGGGAAACAGAAAAGAAAAACGAGACCGGACATCTCTTCTCGTTTTTCTCACGTTGTCAGAGCGGAATATCCATCATTCCGCCGCTTTTGTCAGGAGCTTTCATTTATAAGATGAAGTATAAATTCCCAAAAACCCGGCACTTCCTGGCATAACAGCATGTCCGCTTTTTCAACGATTTTAATCTTCAATTCTTGTTCGAGATCTTCTCTTTCCTGGTATGATGTATTGCTCAGTTTTTTTTTTATCATTGGCGAAAAACGCGAAATCAAAAGTTCCATTTCGTCGGTATCTGTGTTCTCTTTGTTGAAGTCAAATGGCCCGTTCACTGCTTATTTTCCCCCTTTTTTTGCTTGTCCAGCTGCTTTCTGAGATTGTCGAGCCCTTTTTTATGAATATTGGAAATGTTCTGCCGTGATTCACCCAGCGACTCGGCAATCTCCTTCATCGTCGCTCCGTGAAGATAAATATTCGTCAGCACGCTTTTTTGTTTATCGGTTAACGTCTGAAGCGCTTCGTATAAATCACGGTTTTGGACATGCTGGCTCAAATCCCCCTGCTTCCGCAGAAACTCTTCATACGCATCTTTTCCCATTTCATAGGGAAGCGCTTCACCTCCCTCCGGCTGATCCACCGTCAGCGGATAGCGCTTCTGATTTTTACGGATGCGCTTGTCAAAATCGATGGAGAAAATCCGGATCATAGAGTTCATATATTTGATGATCCGGATTTCCTTATAAAACTGTTTAAAATGGTCGTCCAGTGATTTTGCATCCTTCTCGTCTGAATGTTCCAGCACATTTTTAAATTTCTCGTAATGCTTTGGGTCACTTAAAAAATGTTTAACGATCGGATGTTTCATAATTTCCTTGCATTTTGACCGTAAAAGAACTTGATAGTCCATAAAACCGCCCCCTATTTAAATTAAATGAAAGAAAGCAAAAAAAAGTAAACTACTCCTTTCCGACTAAGATTCCGCACTCCTTATGTCCCGGATTTGCCGGAACAAAAAAAAGACCCTCAACCGGGATATCAGGTTTACAGGAGCCGCTCTTTCTTTCACTTATATACATGACTGCAGGTCAAGTCAGGAGGTGGCTGATAATGGATCAGGTTTTTATAGAAGAAGCGGTCAGACAGCTCGGCAATCTCGGCTTTCCGGCTCTGATTGCCATGTATCTTCTCACACGGTTTGAGAAGAAGTTTGACGCCCTGATCGAACTGATGACGGAACTGAAAGATCAGAAAATGAAAAATTAATTTTCACACGAAGTTGACTTTTCATCGGAACGCATCACTTAACAAAGCAGAAGGGAAAACGAAAGGCCTTTCACATTCTCTTTCTGAAAAAACAAAGCTTGAGAGGAGACGATTTACATGTCAAAAGAAAACAACTGCAATATCCCGCAGCCGATCAGAGGAGACAAAGGGGCGACCGTCACGATTCCGCGCAACCTTGAAAGAGACCGCCAAAATCCGGATATGCTGACGCCGCCGGAAACGGATCACGGCACAGTGGATAATATGAAATTCTCTTTCTCAGATGTGCACAACCGGCTGGAAAAGGGCGGATACGCGCGTGAGGTGACCGTTCGCGAGCTGCCGATTTCTGAGAATCTGGCATCTGTCAACATGCGTTTAAAACCGGGCGCCATCCGTGAGCTGCACTGGCATAAAGAAGCGGAATGGGCATATATGCTGACAGGCAAAGCGCGGGTCACGATTGTTGATGAACAGGGACGCAGTTTTATCGATGACGTGAAGGAAGGAGATCTGTGGTACTTCCCGTCAGGCCTGCCGCACTCCATTCAGGCGCTGAAAGAAGGCTGTGAATTCCTCTTGGTTTTTGATGACGGTTCCTTCTCAGAAAACAGCACATTCCAAGTGACTGACTGGCTTGCCCACACACCGCTTGATGTCATTGCCAACAACTTCGGGGTTTCAGAAAAAGACCTCGCCGGCCTGCCCGGGAAAGAAAAATATATCTTTGAAGAGCCGGTTCCCGGGAAGCTGAAAGATGACATTGTGGAAGGCCCGAACGGTGAAGTGCCTTATCCGTTCACTTACCGCCTGCTGGATGAAGGTCCGACTGCTGAGACGGATGGCGGCAAAGTATATATCGCGGATTCCACAAACTTCAAAGTGTCCAAAACGATCGCTTCAGCGCTTGTCGTGGTCGAACCGGGCGCAATGAGAGAGCTGCACTGGCATCCGAACACGCATGAATGGCAGTATTATATTTCCGGTAAAGGGCGGATGACGGTTTTTGCATCGGACGGCCATGCGAGAACATTTAACTATCAGGCCGGGGATGTCGGTTACGTCCCGTTCGCAATGGGCCACTATGTGGAGAATTTGGGAGATGAGCCGCTCGTCTTCCTGGAAATCTTCAAGGATGACCACTATGCCGATGTGTCCCTGAACCAATGGCTTGCCATGCTTCCTGAGAAATTCGTCCAGCAGCATCTGGATCTGGGCAAAGACTTTACGGATATTCTTTCGAAAGAGAAACACCCTGTCGTCAAAAAGAAATGCTGAAGATACACACCGGCTTGCAGAGTTCCGTCTCTGCAAGTCTCCTCTGTGTGAAAAGGAGCTGAACAGATGATCAATCAAAACGGGACGAAAATGTTTTTTCTTCATGTGCTTCGGTATGCCCTGGCAGCCGCTGCCGTATTATTCGGGTATTTCATCGTGATGATGGCCGTATTTTCATTAGCCGGGACGAGCTACGGATCGATGGCGTACGTCCTGCTTTTTTCCGTGCTTTTTATTTTTCTCGGTTTATGTTTTGAACCGCTTGAGCGGCTGATGATACATAGCTTTACCTTTTTTGGGACGGGCAGGCTGCCTTTTCTCCTTTTAGCCAGCACCGTTCAGCTGCTGTTCCTCTGGATGACTGCGTATACGACGGATAAACTGATTGAAAAGATTTGGCTGTCAACGACGGAGGAGCTGATTGTGGCGGGGGTTTTTTTCGTTTTGGATAAATGCGTCTCCGGACAAAAGCAGCCCCGGGCGCAATAAAAAAACGCAGGCCGGAATGGCTCTGCGTTTTTTTTTCATCATACCGTTGCGTTTTCATGCCGGATTAAATCGTAGGTTAAGCAGACCGGTTTGTTCGTGCGCGGATCTTTTACAATCTGTGCGTCAATTTGGAAAACGTCTTCCAATATGCCGGGAGTCATGACTTCCTCCGCCGTTCCTTCCTTGATGACGCGCCCTTTTTTCAGGGCGATCATGTAATGGGAAAAACGGGCGGCATGGTTCAGATCATGAATGACCATTAAAATGGTGCGGCCCTGCTCCTTGTTTAATTTGTCCAGCAGCTGCAAAATTTCAAGCTGATGGGCGAGATCTAAATAAGTGGTCGGCTCATCAAGAAGCAGCAGCTCCGTTTCTTGAGCGAGCGCCATGGCGATCCACACACGCTGCCGCTGCCCCCCGGAAAGCGCTTCGATCGGCCGGTCGTAAAATTCGGCCATCCCCGTCTCTTCCAGCGCCCATTTGATCATGTCACGGTCTTTATCACTCAAACGGCCCATTCCGGACTGATGCGGAAACCTGCCGTAAGAAACAAGTTCGTACACCGTCAGCCCGCTCGGCGCTTCAGGCGTCTGCGGAAGAATTGCCATTTCCTTGGCGATGTCCTTCGTGGATTTTTGCATGATCGCCTGTCCGTTTAAATAGACGGCGCCGGATTTCGGTTTCATGATTCTTGACATCGTTTTGAGAACCGTCGATTTTCCGCAGCCGTTCGGACCGATCAGCGTTGTAATTTTTCCTTTCGGGATGGCGATATCCAATTCTTTCGCTATCAAACGGTCGCCATAACCGACAGTAAGCTGTTCCGCCGATAATGAGTTCATCGCGGCAGTCTCCTTCCTCTATTTCGTTTTCATCAGCAAATATACAAAATACGGCGCTCCGAGCACGGAAATCACCAGGCCGACGGGAACTTCGGACGGTGCAAGCACATTTCTCGCCAGCGTATCGGCAAGCAGAAATAAAAATGCGCCGATTAAAGCCGAAACCGGGATAAGCGTCTGGTGGCGCGGTCCGGTAAGCCTTCTGGCCAAATGCGGCGCAATGAGTCCGAGAAAAGCGATTCCGCCGGCTGCCGCAACACATGACGCGGTCAGGGCAACGGCGCACATCAGCAGAACGCGCCGCTCCTTTTCAACCCGGGTGCCAAGCCCCGCCGCCAGCTGATCACCGAGCTGGAGCACATTTAAATACCTGGCTTTATAGAGGCTGAACGGTAAAAGAACCAGCAGCCACGGCAAAATGGACAGTACCATTTTCCAATTGGCGTTCCAAATCGAACCGGAAATCCATACAAGCGCCTGCATGAAATCCCGCGGGTCCATTTTCAGCTGAAAAATCAAGAGAAGCGCATTAAACCCCGCATTGACGCCGATCCCGACCAAAACGAGCCGGACAGGTGAAACGCCTTTTTTCCAAGCCAGCACATAGATGAGCAGCGCAGCCAGAAAAGCCCCCGCTAAAGCGCTCACCGGAAGCAGCCATGTACCGGCCATGCTTAAATCAGCAGCTGATCCTTGGAAAAAGAAGATAAACAAAACGACCGCCAAAGACGCCCCGGCGTTAATCCCGAGAATGCCCGGCTCCGCCAAGTCATTTTGAGACACGCTTTGAAAAATCGCGCCTGAAACCGCGATTCCGGCGCCGACCAGCAATGACAGCACCATGCGCGGCAGTCTGAATTCAAATAAAACGAGCTGATCCCGGGCATCCCCTTGTCCGAAAAAGACACGTAGCGTATCAAGAGGCGCAATCCGGATCACGCCCATGTTTAAGCTGATAAAAAAGACGATGCATATGAGCAAAAACGTAACGGCCATGACCGCCAGCGGTTTTTTCGATTTTACATTCATTACAGCCCTCTCCTTTCCCTGCGCGCCAAATAAAAGAAAAAGGGAACGCCGATAAGGGCGGTTAAAGCGCCGACCGGTGTTTCAAACGGCGCATTGACGAGTCTTGCGGCAATATCACTGAAGACTAACAGAACGGCGCCGAATACCGCCGAACAGGGAATGATCCACCTGTAATCTACCCCGACTAAAAATCGGGTGATATGCGGAATCACCAAGCCGATAAAAGAAATGGCTCCGGCGACTGAGACTGAAGCCCCCGTCAAGAGGACAACGACAAACATTCCGATTACTTTCACAAGCGATGTGTACTGCCCGAGCCCTTTGGCCAGCTCCTCACCCAAGCTCAGCACCGTCACTGAGCGCGCAATCAGAAATGCCAGCAAAAGTCCGATAACCCCGACCGCCAACAGCAGCTGCACGCCTTCCCATTTCACGGAAGCAACTCCTCCGGCATACCAGAACTTCACATCCTGGGCGACATCAAAACGGATCGCAATCGCGCTTGAAAGCCCCGTTAAGAAATAGCCGACTGCCGTACCGGCCAGCGCGAGCTTCACCGGTGTCAGACCGCCTTTTGAAAACAGGCCGATGCCAAACACAATAAGCGCTCCGATTCCCGCTCCCGCGAAGGACCACAAAACAAGTCCCGCCGCAGACAGGCCCGGAAAAAAAGCAAACGCCAATGCGATCGCAAATCCTGACCCCGACGTCACGCCCATAATGGAAGGCTCAGCAAGCGGGTTCCGCGTCAGCCCCTGCATAATCGCCCCGGACACAGCTAAAAAAGCCCCGACGAGCGCGGCGGCGGCAGTTCTCGGCAGCCTCAGATCGCGTATGATTTGATGAGATGTATTTTGCGGCTGAAAGTGAAAGAGAGCATCCCACACCGTCCGCAGATGAATATCGGCAGCTCCGATGGAAACAGACAGAGCCGCGCCGATCAATAAAACCGCAATCCCGGCACACAGCAGCACAGCCGCCCGGAATGAACGCGCCGTCCACTGGATTTCACTCCCTGATGCCCCTTGAGCCGTCATTGTCTGTTTCTTTTTCAATAGACCCAACACTCGTTCTTCCTTTCTCAAAACAAGAATGTTAATGATAATGATTATCAATGACTTGTTTCAGTATAGCACTTTTATCTTCTCTTTTAATAGACCTAATTTCATATAAAAAAAGAAAGTTTTTCTTAAAAAAGAGCGTGCTTCTCTATGAAAGCAGTGATATAATCACACTGATAATGATTCTCTTTATCACTAATTTTTATGAAAGAAGGAATGTCAAATGTTCCATACATACAAAAAAATCGGCGCAGCGCTGATTGCCATGCTGCTCATCGCCGCTTTGGCCGCATGCGGCAATTCTTCAGACACGAAAGGTTCTTCTGAAAAAGAAGAAACCATCACGTATAAAGCCGAAAACGGCAATATTAAAATTCCGAAGCACCCGAAACGGGTCGTCGTCATGGCTGACGGCTACTACGGCGACTTTAAACAGCTCGGCATCAATGTTGTCGGCGCGCCGCAAAACGTATTTAAAAACCCTTATTACAAAGGGAAAACAAAAGGAGTGACAAACATCGGCGACGGCACGTCCGTTGAAAAAATCATTGACTTAAAGCCGGATTTAATCGTGGTCTGGACGACACAAGGCGCCGATATTGAAAAACTGGAAAAAATCGCGCCGACCATCGCTATTAAATATGACAAGCTCAGCAACATTGATCAATTCAAAGAGTTTGCGAAAATGACAGGCACTGAAGATAAAGCAGACAAATGGCTGGCTGAATGGGATAAGAAAACCGCTGCCGCTAAAACAAAGGTTCAAAAAGCGGTCGGCTCAAAAACCATCTCCATCATGCAGACAAACGGAAAAGACATCTATGTATTCGGTAAAGACTTCGGCCGCGGCGGAAGCATCATTTATGACAAACTCGGGCTGAAGGCCACAAAACTGACGCAGGAAAAAGCCATTAATCAAGGGCCGGGCTACGCCAGCATTTCACTCGAGAAACTGCCTGACTTCGCGGGAGACTACATCTTTATGGGGCCATGGCAGGCCGGCGGTGACGACAAAGGCGTGCTTGACAGCTCAATCTGGAAGAACCTCGATGCCGTCAAACAAAACCATGTCTACCGCATTGATCCGATCGGCTTCTATTTCTCAGACCCGATCTCACTTGAAGGCCAGCTTGACTACATCACAAAAAGCTTAACGAAGTAACCCCGAAGCCGCTGTCACAGCGGCTTTTTATTACGCTTAAAACTTGACAAAAAAAATTATTTATGCTATAATTTACATTTTTGGATTAACATGTATAATAAGATTCTCCCGGCCGGAGATTGATGTAAATAACGGAGGATCTTTATATGAAAGAAAACAAGGCGAGTATGACTTCCCTGCTGTCCGCTTTCGGAAGGGCGTACCACAGTAAATACGACACCCCGGTGATATTTGATGATTTTATGGCACAAGATCTGATTTCCGAAAAAGAGCATTCGGACATCCGCGATTATCTGATTCAAGGTATATCATTTTTCAGTAAAGACATGGCACAGAGGCTTCAAGGCCAACCGGATGACATCTTAAAATGGGTGACTCAAGTACAGCTGTCTCCTACACCGTTAGCCCGTTCCGCATATTGTGAAGAAGTGCTTTTGAATGAAGTGAAGCTCGGGGCCAAACAGTATGTTATCCTTGGCGCGGGGCTGGATACTTTCTGTTTCAGGCATCCTGAGATGACAAACGCCTTAGACATATTTGAAATCGATCATCCCGCTTCACAGGAAGACAAAATAAACAGATTGAAACATCTGAATCTCGACATTTCCCATCATCTTCATTTTGTACCGATGGACTTCGCCGCTTCGCTTTCTTTCAGCCGTCTGTATCAGGAAGGTTTTTCACGCCAAAAAACCTTTTTCAGCCTGCTCGGTGTGTCATACTATCTTACGAAAGAGCATCTCGCCCGCCTGCTCACACAATTATTTGCCGAAGTCCCGCCAGGAAGCTCTATCGTGTTTGATTATGCAGATGAGTCGCTCTTTGAAGAAAGAGGACTGTCAAACAGAGTGGAAAACATGGTGAAAATGGCTGCAAAAAGCGGAGAACCGATGTTATCGTGTTTCAGTTATAAAGAAATCGAAAAAATATTAGAATCATCAGGTCTGCTTATTTATGAACATTTATCTCCGGCGGACGTCAATGACCGTTTTTTCAGCGGACGCACTGACCATTTAACCGCATTCGAGACCATTCATTATATACATGCCGTCAAAAAGTAATCAGCTGCCGCAAACAAAAAAAGACATCTCACAGACGTGAGATGTCTTTTTGTCATACCGATTGTCTGTTGTTTGCAAATTTCTTTGAAACGAAAGGATATAACAGCAAACCGACGAAAAACAGCCCGATACCGAGAATAAAGGTCGTTAAATCGGCCGTTCCGGTAATAATGACGTAAAAAGAATAAATGCAGGCAAGGATGGCGATGATACCGTCTCTTACTCTTGAGCCCTTTATCTCGTCATACGTTTCACCCGTAAAAATGAGCTTCAGGCTGTAAAACGCTGACACGAGATACGGAATCAGATAAGCGAGCGTCGCCGCCGTCGTTAAAAACGTAAACGCGTCACTGATCGTCCGGGAAATAACCGAAAAGATAAAGATCTGTGACATCACGTTCGTTACGATTAACGACACAACCGGGCTTCCCTGTTTATTCGTTTTTGCAAAAGCAGCGGGAAAGTCTCCTGATTTTGCCGCTTGATACGGAACTTCAGAACCGAGAAGAATCCAGCCGAGCATCGTTCCGAACAGACACAAAATCGCCAGAATCGCCATAATGACGCTTCCCGCATTGCCGACGATCGCGTACAATACGTCAACAAACGGTTTTTCCGAGCCGACAAGCTTACCATGCGGAAGCACGCCCATCGTAATCAATGTCACGATGATATAGATACCAAGCGCGATCAATAATCCGGTAATGGTGGCGCGTTTCACGTCACGCTGCGAACGGGCGCGCCCGGATAAAATGACTGCCGATTCAATTCCGACGAACGCCCATAATGTTGAAATCGCCGCATTGTGGATCTGTCCGCCGATTCCCTCAACTGTGTGAGGACCTGTTTGAACCGGAAAATAAAAATGATCGAAAAACGACGTTTGAAACACAAATAAACCTGCAATGATAAAGAAGATAAATCCTAATACTTTTGAAAACGTCGTGACAAAATTTAATTTACTCGCACCGTTAATGCTGGTGACGAGAATCGTGTGAGTGCCCCATAATAAAACCGTACATACGGCAAACGTCAGCAGCTGGCCGAGCGTAACCGCCTGACCGCCGATCGAAAACATTTCACGCTTATCCGTTAAAATCGGGAAAAATGATGTTAAATATCCGGCAAGGCTCGTGATGATCGCCACGTTGCTGATCCAGCTCGCCACCCAGTAGCCCCAGACCATCGTGAAGCCCGCTGCATTCCCTTTTTTCCGATCGCTGAACAGCGCACGCGCATAGCTTTGCGGCCCCGCCGTCAGCTCAGGCTTGCGGATGGATAAGTGGCCGAAGACCAGCGCGATCATTAACACACCGGCTCCCGTTAAAAGCCATGCCGATGTGGCGCCGAACGGGCTCGCGATTTTTGCGAGCGTACTCGGAAGCGAAAAGATGCCCGAGCCTACCATATTTCCTACGACAAACGCCGTTAATAACCAAAAACCCCATTTTTTCGTCTGTTCCATTCCTGTACCTCCTGGTTGTTCATTCGTACGGACCAGACCCCGAGATCATATTTACACGCAAAAAAAGCCTGAACAAAAGTCCATGCTTAAAGAAACACACACACCCTTGATCTCCGGATAGCCCTCCGCGAAAAAGCACGCGGCAGTCCTGCACTTATTCAGATACAGTCCCAGCATAAAGAAGGATCGGCTTTCTTTACACTTCGGCGCTGATGCCTTTAACACATGTTTTGCGGCCCCTATCAGCCTGGCATGTGCGACTCATCATCAAGCGCAACCTCTACCTCACCGAGAAAGAGTGAGGATTTTTATCATTCAATTCTACTCAGAGGTTATCAGAGATAAAAAGATCTGTCAAAGGGAAAAATTAGATGAAAACGGATAGAGCGTTCGCCCTACCCGTCTTATATGGTCAGCGGTTGTTTTTTTTCTTTTGAACAGCTTCTTGAAGCGGATCGTCTTTCAGAGCTGCACCGGCGTCTTCAAGCGCGCCTTGAATGACGTTTTTGTTTTTATCGCTGTTTTTTCCTTTTTCTTTGTTAAAGAAAGCCATCTGTATCACCTCTTTATCAAATATAGGTACACCTATAATGTGTCTTTTTCCGCGGCAGAATATGCGGAATCCCCGTCTCCTTCCTTTTGGCGGAACAGGTAAAGTTTGTTGATCAAACATGCATTCTCTTGATATATTTGTAATTCAGGGGATTTTGGCAAAAATAAAAAGGAGAAGCGAAAAATGACAGGAAAAACACACATCATGGGAGGCATCGCTTCTTGTTCCGCAATTGCGTATTATTACGGGTATGATCCGGTCCTTATGACCTCAGCGGGTGCCCTCGGGGCGCTGATTCCCGACATATGCCATACGAAAAGCAAAATCGGCAGAACGCTGCCCGTTCTGTCCAAAATCGTAAGCACGGTGTTCGGCCACAGAACGTTTACACACAGCCTGCTGTTTATGCTTATTATGTTTTTCATTACGGCAACCTATATTCCGAATCCGAGCATTTCCGCCGGACTGATGATCGGAATGGCGAGTCATCTTGTGCTTGACGCATGGACCGTCAACGGCATTAAACTGCTGTTTCCGTCCGCCATCCGCTTCCGTCTTCCCCTTTATATGAGAACGGGGAGTTTTTCGGAGCAGCTTGTGCTGGCCGGCTTAACGATTGTATCCTGCTATTATTTATACGAACTGGTTCACGGCCGCATCTCTTAAACAAAAAGCATCTTTCGCTTTTAGGGTGAGGAGTCATACATATGAAGAAAACCTTTTTCAGCAATCATCGGTTTTTATGCCTGTCCATCCTGTTCATGTGGATGAAAACCTATGCCGTTTATAAGCTCGGTTTTGATCTGCAGAACAACTCGGTTCTTGAGGAATGTTTGCTTCTCATTAATCCGCTGAGCTTCATTGTGCCGCTGTTCGGCATCGCCCTGCTGCTGACAGAAAAAAAACAGCGGATCTTTCTGCTTTCGGCAAATGTGATGCTGACGGGAATTTTAATCGCGAATACGGTGTTTTACGGGTTTTATATTGATTTTATCACCATACCGGTTTTGTTTCAGGCGAGCAATATGGGTGATATGGGAAGCAGCGTCCAAGAGCTGTTTCACCCGCTTTATATCGCTTTATTTTTGGATATTGCGGTTTTGTTTTACCTTGGTAAAAGACATAAAGCCGATAAAGGGAAAGCCAGCACCCGTACCGTTAAAGCGTATGCGTGGGCATCAGCCGGCCTCATGCTGTGCAACCTTGCGCTGTCTGAGGCTGAGCAGCCGAAGCTGTTCAAGCACCCTTTTGATCGTGAAGCGCTCGTAAAAGGAATCGGCCTGTTCCACTTTCATTTGTATGACACCATTTCGCAGACGCTGAATGCAGGGGCTAAAGCGTTTGCCGACGAAGACAGCCTTGCGGCGGTCGCGAATTACACTCAAGCCGACTACAGCAGGCCGTCCGAATCAAAGTTCGGGCTCGCAAAGGGGCGCAATGTGATTTTTGTAACGCTCGAATCAACCCAGCGTTTTGTAATGGATGAGCGGGTCAACGGACGGGAGATTACCCCGTTTTTAAATAAACTGCGGAAAAAAAGTTATGACTTCACTCATTTTTATCAGCAGACTGAACAGGGAAAAACCTCAGATTCAGAATTCATTACTGCGAATTCGCTGTATCCGTCTTCAAGCGGCGCCGTTTTTTTCACAAAAAGCGGCCACCGGTTCAATACGATGTACCATATGTTAAAAGACCGTCAATACTATTCAGCCGTTCTGCATGCCAATCATAAGGCCTTTTGGAACCGGGATCAGATGTACGGGGCATTCGGAATCGACCGTTTTTTCGACGCGGATGAATTTAAGGTGACACAGGAAAATTCAACAGGCTGGGGCCTGAAGGACAAGGAATTTCTCGAACAGTCAGCGGAAAAATTAAAGAAGCTTCCGCAGCCGTTTTACGCGAGCCTGCTGACTTTGACCAACCATTTTCCTTTTGAAATTGATAAACAGGATCAGCTCATTGAGGAACCGGACACAAGCAGCGAGTTATTAAACCGCTATGTGACGACGGTCCGCTATGAAGATGAGGCCCTGAAACACTTTTTCAAGAAGCTGAAAAAAGAAGGACTGTATGACAACGCGATGATCGTCCTGATGGGAGATCATTACGGTATATCCGAAGCCCATAATCAAGGACTTGCCGAATTCTTAGGGAAAGAGGAAATCACTCCGTTTGATACGGTTCAGCTTCAGCGCGTGCCGTTTATCATTCATATTCCCGGGGTGACCGACCGTGCGCCGGAAACGATTGCTTCGGCCGCGGGACAGGTTGATGTAAGACCGACGCTGCTTCACCTGCTCGGCATTGAAACGAAAGGCAGCATTCAGTTCGGCAATGATCTGTTTTCCGGAGAGCGGACCCCGTTTGCGGTGCTGAGAAACGGCAGCTTTATCACGGATGATCATATTTATACGAAAAATACGTGTTACAGCCGTAAAACGGGTGAACCGCTTTCTGACATGAGCGCGTGCAGCGATGAGAAAGAAAAAGCGGAACAAGAGCTGATGCTTTCCGATAAAATATTAAACGGCGACCTGCTGCGGTTTTATAAGCAATAAAAAAATCCCTCCGTTATATGGAGGGATTTTTCATGTTTCATATATGAGCCGTCCGGTCATTTTCGTATCATATCCGGATAATTGAGAAAGCTGAGACTTGAATTCCTCAGAATTGAGAATGTCCTGCACGCTTTGAACAAGCTCCCGGTTTTGTTTTAAGACGACCACATCGTACTGCTCACTGATCACCGGGATAAAGTCCGTGCCCGCCATATGCGCCGCATGCTGCGACCCGACTCCGATATCCGCCTTTCCGCTTGATACTTGTGAAGCCGCTGACAGATGATCCGTGACAATGTCATGATAGCCGGCGACATCAGACGGCGTAATGCCGAAAGATCTGAGCTGTTCATCCAGCAGCACCCTCGCGCCTGATCCTTTTTCGCGATTGACGATACGGACATCCTTTCGGCTCAAATCCTGAAAGCCCTGAATGTTCAGCGGATTTCCCTTTTTCACATATAATCCGGCTTGCCGCAGCACGACATGAAAAAGCGCAAACGGCTCCCCTGAAAGAATGCGCTTCACATACGGGATGTTATACTGCCCCGTCTCCCCATCGTACAAATGCAGACTGACGATGTCACAAGCTCCGCGGTACATCTCGATCAGGCTGTTCAAACTGCCGCTGTACTTGCGGAGCGGAGCCGCCTGTATTGTTTGTTCCAGCTGTTTGCTGAGGAGGTCCATCGACACATCCTGCCCGCTGATGATAACGGACTGCCTTTTTTCCGGCTCCCGCCCGCGGGACGGGTCAGGCGCTTCTGCTGCGGATGGCTTTTTTGACATTCTCATGTTTGCTTTATATTGTTTTAAGTCCTCTTCATCGACCCTCATCTGTCTTCCGACCCTGTACGCCGGAATGAGTCCTTTTTTTATCAAATCATATACTGTCAGTTTGGAGACCTTCAAAAGGCCCGCAACTTCTTCTATTGTATAGGAAGTGGCTTCTGTCATATTATCACGCTCCGTTTTTATTATAACTGTTCAGATATTGAAAAAAAACCGCACCATCACGTACAATTGCGTTATAATTAGTTTGATCTAATGATATTTAGCTATAAGGGGTGCACAATGTTGAAAAAGAAAGCGACACTACTCACAACTGCGGCTATGGCCGTTTTCCTGGCAACTGCGGGCTGCTCATCCGGACAATCGTCCAAAGGCGGACAAAACGAAAAAGTCACGCTGACCGTTTCTGCGGCAGCCAGCGCTCAGGATGCACTTGAAGAAATCCAGACCAACTACGAAAAATCACATTCAAACGTAACCATTCAAGACAACTTCGGATCATCAGGCACATTGCAAAAACAAATTTCACAAGGCGCGGGAGCTGATTTATTCTTCTCGGCAGCCGAAGATAAATTCGAAAAGCTCGTTCATGACGGAGATATCGACAAAAAGGACAGCACGGATCTTTTGAAAAATGATCTCGTCATGATCGTGCCTGAGAAAAACAGCGCACACCTGACACATCTGAATGACCTGAAAAAAGACAGCGCGGAAAAAATCGCGCTCGGCACGCCTGAATCCGTTCCGGCCGGACAATACGCCAAACAGTCATTGACGGCATTATCCCTGTGGGACAAGGTAAAAGATAAAGTCGTCTATGCAAAAGACGTTCGCCAGGTGCTTTCTTATGTTGAAACCGGAAATGTCGATGCCGGGCTTGTCTATAAAACAGACGCGCTGATTTCGAAAAAGGTGAAAATCACCGATGAAGCGCCGGCGAAAACGCACGATCCGATCGTTTATCCGCTCGGCATCGTCAAGGATACAAAGCACCGTAAAGAAGCAGAAGCGTTTTATCAGTATCTGCAGTCAGATGAAGCAATGAAAGTGTTTAAGAAATATGGATTTACTGCCAAGTAACATTACGGCTTCGGAATTTTTCACCCCAGTCGTATTGTCTTTTGAGGTGGCTTTGGCATCAGGCATCGCCGTCATCATTCTCGGGACGCTTGCCGGCGCCTGGATGGCGAAAGCGCGATTTCCCGGAAAAACGGCTGTGGAGACCCTGTTTATGCTCCCGCTCGTTCTTCCGCCTACCGTTGTCGGCTTCATTCTCATTATCATTTTCGGGAAACACAGCTTTATCGGCCGGGCGATTGAGCGGATTTTTCACCAGCCCGTCATTTTCACGTGGTCGGCCGCGGTGATCGCTTCGGCCATTGTTGCCTTCCCGCTTATGTATCAGTCCGCTAAAACGGGCTTCGCCGCGGTTGATGCTGACATCGAGGGAGCGGCGAAAGTAGACGGAGCCGGCAGATGGCAGGTGTTCACCCGTATTTCCGTCCCGCTTGCCTTTCCCTCCCTCTTGACCGGAAGCATTCTCAGTATTGCAAGGGCGCTAGGTGAATTCGGGGCGACTTTAATGTTTGCGGGAAATATTCCCGGCGTCACCCAAACGCTGCCGACAGCGATTTACGTCGCGATGGACTCCGGCAATGAAACACTCGCCTGGGTGTGGGTGATCTGTATAGTGATCATTTCTTTCCTGATGCTGTTTTTCATTCAATTGAAAAAACCCGCTTGACCGATCCGCCTTCCGCGCACCTTTCGCCGGAAGGCTTTTTGATTTAAAATCGGATGGTATATAATGAAACAAAAAACACACAAAGGGTGCGGCCATGAAGATTAATGTCATTATCGCGGATGATAATTCTTTCATCAGAGAAGGAATGAAAATCATTTTGCATACATATGAGGAATTTACTGTATCGGCAACGTTGGAAAACGGCCTGGAGGCGGCCGAGTATTGTAAACACAATCCCGTCGATATCGCCTTGCTGGACGTCCGCATGCCGGTGATGAACGGCGTCGAAGCCGCAAAACGGATTGCGGAGGAAACGGATACGAAGCCGATGATCCTGACGACATTTGACGACGATGAGTATATTTTAGAAGCGATTAAAAACGGCGCGAAAGGATATTTATTAAAAAACACCGAACCGGAACGGATACGCGATGCGATCAAAAGCGTTTTCAACGGACACAGCATTCTTCAGGACACCGTGCTGGATAAAATAAAAGACAGCCTTTTCCGGCCGGCGGAAGCCGCGCATCAGATTGATGAAAGCCAGTTTACTGAAAGAGAGCTCAGCATCATGTCGCTTATTGCGAAAGGACTGTCGAACAGGGAAATTTCAAAACAGCTTTTCATTTCTGAAGGGACGACGGCCAATTATATTTCATCTATTTTAGGGAAAACAGGGCTTGAGCACAGAACGCAGATCGCGATTTATTATATCACCGGGAAGGTGGATAACGGGCGTTGAACGGTATGGATTTTTGGATGCTGATGAGCAGACTGATTGCCATTTTTTATACGTCTTTTTTGTTCGTATCGGCAGACCGCCCTTACACGCCGTATGCCGTCTTGTTTCTGCTGCTTTATCTGTCTTTGGGCATTGCGGTCTGCATGATCAGGCCGCCCGCTTGGAGGCGCGGGGTCACCCTCATGGCGCTGGCATTGACCGCCTGGCTTTCCGCCTTAGGCCATCCGGCGTTTCTATTTCTTTTGCCGCCCGCCATTTTTGCCGTTCTTGCCGAATATCCGGTTCACCGCTATGTGTTCTGCCTGCTCGTGTTTTTGCCGTTTTTATTTGTCCCGTACGGCGACCTTCCGACTTATATCGTCATGACCTTGTTCTGCTTGGCGATATTCGTTTTGGCCGCCCGGTCCAGCGACCGGCTGAAAAAATATGAAGAGCAGTCAGACAATATGCGCTCAAGCATTG
Source organism: Bacillus sp. FSL K6-2865 (assembly GCF_040311405.1). Lineage (NCBI taxonomy): Bacteria > Bacillati > Bacillota > Bacilli > Caryophanales > Bacillaceae > Bacillus > Bacillus sp. FSL K6-2865. The sequence continues at coordinate 3,358,163 of NZ_CP152036.1, forward strand.
AAAAACTGACGAAACAGCTGCACAGCAGCACAGAATATATCAAACAATCGGAGTATACCGGCAAACTCGAAGAAAGAAACAGGTTGTCCCAAGCCATCCATGACAAAATCGGCCATTCCATGACAGGCGCGCTCATTCAGATGGAAGCGGCGAAGCGGATGCTCGGCTCCCATCCGGACAAAGCGGCTGAACTGCTCCAAAACGCCATTACCATTTCCAAAGAAGGCATAGAGGATATCCGCATTACGCTTAAAAATATGAAACCTCCCGCTGAACAAATGGGCATTCACAGATTAAGAACGTTTATTGATGAATTTTCGGCCAAAAACGGGATGCCGGTTCCGTTTACGCATCAAGGCGATTTGGACAGACTGACGCAAATGCATTGGAGAGTCATTCAGGAAAACGTAACCGAAGCCTTGACCAATGCAATGAAATACGCCGATGCCACACAGATTTTCATTGATGTCCATGTGCTGAACAAAGCCGTAAAAGCGGAAGTGAAAGATAACGGAAACGGCGCTGGCCGCTTTAAAAAAGGCCTCGGCATGCTCGGTATGGAAGAACGGGCGGCCGTTTTGCACGGAACCGTTATTTTTGACGGCACGGCCGGTTTTTCCGTCACGACATTGCTTCCGGTTGAATAAGTGAATGTTTTCATGTGAAAAATATGAAGATTCTCATGTCAAAGGAATGAACAGCTGCACTAACGGCCGTTCATTCTTTTTTTTATAATAAGAGCATCATAAGACATAGAGGTGGAAACATGAACATTTTGGAGCTCAAACAGCTGAGTAAGAAATTCGGTGATTATGCCGCCGTTGACCAGATGTCGCTTGCCGTAAAAGAAGGTGAGATTTTCGGGTTTCTCGGCGCAAACGGAGCCGGAAAAAGCACGACGATCAATATGATCTCAGGCCTTTTAAAACCTTCAGGCGGAGACATTCTGTTCCTCGGAAAAGATATTTTCAAATATAGCAAAGCAACGAAAATGAATATCGGCATCGTCCCTCAGGACCTCGCGATTTACGAAGAATTAAACGCCTATGAAAATGTGAAGTTCTTCGCCGGGCTGTACGGCCTGAGAGGGGCGGCTCTGAAAGAACGGGTCGAGGAAGCCCTGACATTCGTCGGCTTGAGCGATAAACACAAATATTTGCCGAAGCATTTTTCCGGCGGAATGAAGCGCAGGCTCAATATTGCGTGCGCTCTTGCCCACCGGCCGAAACTGATCATCATGGATGAACCGACGGTCGGCATTGACCCGCAATCAAGAAATTATATTCTGCAATCAGTGAAAAAGCTGAATGAAATGGGCTGCACGATCATCTACACGAGCCACTACATGGAGGAAGTGGAAGAAATATGCACACGCATCGCCATCATCGACCACGGAAAAGTCATCGCAGAAGGCACAAAAGAACAGCTGACCTCCATCATTACCGACACGAAGGACGTCGTGATTGAGCTGTCATCCGGAAACGGCATCAGCCTTGGCGATATTCAGGAGCTGCCAGGCGTCAGAGCCGCCACACTGGAAGAAAACAGCGTGAAAATCAGCTCTGACACAGGGGTCAACAATTTAAACCGCCTGATCCGGTACTTCATGGACAAAGGAATTGAAATCCGCTCCTTGCAGGAACAGGCCCCTGACTTAGAAACGGTATTTCTCACGCTGACAGGCAGAAGCCTGCGCGACTGACCTCACTGAAAGGAGGATTGCAAATGAATATTCTGCACATCGCCGGGAAAGAAATCAAAATCAGTTTCCGCGACAGACGGACTTTTATTTTCATGCTTGCTTTTCCGATCGTCTTCATGCTGATTTTCACTGCGGCATTATCAAACGCCTTTGATTCAGAGGTGACGGTCGGGAACATCGAGGTCGTATATACGGACCAGTCAAACGGCCCTCTTTCTCATGATTTTACTGAGTTTATGAAAGCCGCCAAAAAAGAGCATGTCTATTTTCAAAAAGCGGACACGGAGGCAAAAGGCAAAAACGAGGTTCGAGAAAATCAGGCGGATGCTTTCGTCACTGTAAAAAACACCGGTTTTCAAGTCTTTACAAATGACCGGAGCGGCATAAACGGCACGATCGTCCAAGGCATGCTGACCGCTTTTACCAATCAATACAAAGCAGGCGCCGCCGCTTACAAGGCGCATAAGGCGCCTTCCGCCGGACAAATCAAAAGCGATTATATGAAGCAGACGTCTTTACACAAAGCGAAAGAACCGAAAGCGAAAGATTTTTACGCGATATCCATGACGACGATGATCGGGCTGTACGCCTCGATTTTTGCAAGCACCTTATTCCGCGGGGAAAGAATACGGCACACCGCAGATCGCCTGATCGCCGCCCCGCTCCGGAAAAGCGATATCTTTCTCGGAAAGATGCTCGGCATTTTGGCTGTGAATGTTCTGACGATTCTTGCCGTTGTCGCCTTCAGCAAATTTATCTTAAAAGCGAATTGGGGCAGCCACATGGGACTTGTGCTTTTGATTCTCGTTTCTGAAATTCTTTTGGCCGTCAGCTTCGGGCTCAGCCTGAGCTATTTGACCAGAAAACCCGAAAGCGCCAGATTAATCACCGTCATCATCGTTCAGGTGATGTCCATTATCGGCGGCGCCTATTACAAATATGAAGGCGGAGGAATTTCCGCCCTGTCGCCCTTATCCTGGATCAATAAGGCGATTAACAACATCATTTACGCAAATGATGTATCAGCGGCATGGCCTGCACTCGGTTTAAATACAGCATTGGCGGCACTCTTTTTGCTGATCGCCGCATTTACGTTTCAAAGACGGGAGGGACTGTAATATGAAAAACTTCTGGTGGCTGTTTGCGCACACTCTCAAAGGGATTACAAAAAGCAAAAAACAGCTCATTCTTTATATCGGGGCTCCGCTGATCGGCGTCTTCCTCTCCTTCATGACCAATGCCAACGGCGGAGCCGAAACGCTCAATATCGGCATTCTCGATCAAGACGGCGGAGAAGTGGCGCAGGATACGGCCGCGTTTTTAAAAGGACTGGATCATGTGAAGATTTCGGAGGAAACGGCTGCGTCCGCCACATCAAAAATCGCTTCAGGAAAAATGGAGGCGCTCATTACGTTTGAAAAAGGCTTCTCCCAAAGCGTAAAAGACGGGAAACCGTCTCACATCGGCATGACCTCGCTGAAAGGCGCCCAGGTCACCGGATATGTCAGCTCTTATTTGTACAATTATATGAACAGCATCGCCTCAATCGGCAAATCCTCCGGCGGAGACGCAAAGGCCTTTCAGGCGATGTACGCCGATTTCAAGCATTCTCCCATTCAAACGGAGTCCGCTGTTTTACAAGATACATCGAACCATAAAGAAATGACCTACTCAGTCATCGGGTATCTCATTATCATTATGCTCTATTCCGCCGGCAACCTGACGGAACTGATGATTAAAGAGAGAGAAAACAGGACATACTACAGGCTTCTGTCAACGCCGATCACATCAAAGCAGTATGTATTGGCGAACGCGGCGGTGAATATCATTATCATGGCCGTCCAAATTCTATTCGCCGTTCTCTTTATGGGCGCCGCTTTTCATATTCATCCGTCATTCCCGCTGTGGCAGCTGTTCGTCCTGATGATGCTGTTTGCATTAAGCGCGATCGGGGTCGCCTTTATTGCCGTCGGTTTTTCCACCAGCAGCGCTTCGGCATCGGCGCTTTTGAATTTGATCGTCGTGCCGACATGCTTGCTGGCCGGCTGCTTCTTTCCGGGCAATATTATGCCGAAAACGGTGCAGACAATCGCCGAATTTCTGCCTCAGCGCTGGGTGCTCGATACGGTGGATCAATTGCAGCAAGGCCGCACGTTCCAAAGCCTGATGCTGAACATCATCATTTTGGGAGCCTTCGCCGCCGCCCTGTTATTAATAGCCGCATACAGGTTCAGCGTAAAACGTCAGACACAGACATTTATGTAAAGAAAAACAGCCCCGTAAAGGGCTGTTTTTTCTTAGAACAGAAGCTCGTCCGGATTCGGGCCGACACGCTCGTCTTTGTTCAATGCGCTGATCTTTTCCATTTCTTCCTGTGACAGTTCGAAATCAAAAATATCGGCATTTTCTATGATGCGGTGCTCTTTAATCGATTTCGGAATGGTAACGACTTCGTTTTGAAGATCCCAGCGCAAAATCACTTGAGCAACCGATTTGTTATGTTTTTCCGCAATTTGTGACAGCACTTCGTTATCGAGAAGCTGTCCCTGCATCAATGGAGACCATGCTTCCACTTGAATGCCCTGCGCTTTGCAGAAATCTCTTACTTCTTTTTGAGTCAGGCGCGGGTGGAATTCAATCTGGTTGACCATCGGCTTGATTTCAGCATCTTTCAGCAGTTCTTCTAAATGATGCACTTGGAAGTTGCTGACGCCGATGGCGCGGATTTTGCCGTCTTTGTACAGCTTTTCAAGAGCGCGCCATGTGTCTTTATATTTATCCTTGCCCGGCCAGTGAATCAGGTAAAGGTCGAGGTAATCGAGGCCGAGGCGCTCAAGGCTTTTCTCAAACGCGTCAAGTGTCGTTTCGTATCCTTGATCTTCATTCCACACTTTTGACGTGATGAACAGCTCTTCTCTGGCAACGCCCGCAGCTCTGATGCCTTCGCCGACACCCTCTTCATTTTTGTAAATAGCCGCCGTATCAATGCTGCGGTAGCCGTTTCTGATTGCCGCTTCGACGGAGTCCGCCGCTACGCTTCCGTTTTCCACCTTGAAGACGCCAAGGCCGAACCACGGCATTTCAACGCCATTATGAAGCTTTACAGTATCTTTTAAGCTTTTTGCCACGTTGAACCATCCTTTCTAGTCATTATGTAAACGGTTATTATTATCTCACATTTCCGCCGTAAGAAACCAATTATACGCTCATCGTTATCACAAAAACCATCTTTAGTGCCCAAGCACCACTTCCGTTATTATTTTCCTATTTTTCAAAAATTCCGGTTAACCGGTTAACTGTCCGGGTAAATCGCTACTGTAGCCACCACACAATTGAAGGAGGAAATCATATGAAACGTATGCGTATCCCGATATCCGTTGCCCTTGGCGCCGCTTTGTCTCTGACTCCTCTGTCCTTTGTATCCGCAAAAGAAACCCCGGTCCCTCAAAACATGGCACAGCAATCATCAGATGTCTCAGCAAAAGATGTCGGATTAAACATTGACGTTGACCTGCTCGGCATCGGCAATTCGATTGCTGACGCGATTAAGTCGGCGCAAAACCGTGACGGCTTCGTCAAAAACTTAATGGAATCTTCATTCTACGCTTCCGGACAAAAATATAACGTCATGGTGTTTAATTTAAGCCAGGAATATGAAGATCATTTTAACGGTGTTCAGTTTTACGGTTCCGCCGTTTATGACGGCATCACGTACGGCATTTGGGTGTTTGAAGACGGAAGCTTCACCAATAAAGGTGATGGCGGCTGGATCAACTGGGCCTTCAGAGGCTGGTTTGACCGCGACGGCGATCACGTCGAATTCCATCGTCCGTAATCAAAAAAAGTCCGGCGACAGATGCCGGACTTTTTTGATTTATTCATCTCCGTCAAGCATGGCCGCTTCCACATCATTGATGTATTGGCGAAGCTCATGTGACATATCGCGGGAAATTTCCCGCTCTTCGAACAATGTTTGGATTTCGTTGCGGATGGCCTGCACGGCCCGCAGTTTGATTTCGAGTTTTTGATTTTCAAAACGGCGGCTCGGACTCTGTTCGTGATACGAGTGCCCCAGCCTGAAAATCAAGTGATTGTAAAAGGAAATGACGGCAAGCGTCACATCTTTATTTTCTTCAGTCATGTGTTTTTTCAGGCTTTCAATGGCCGCTTTTGCCGTTTTAACCCTTGTGGCGCGGATGAGGCCTTCTTCATTTAAAATCGTCATTTCCGGCTTTTTTTGTTCACCGAAAAAGATCCAGTACATCAGGCGTTTCAGCTTTTTCTTAGATAAGCCGACTTTAAACGGATTCGTATACAGCACTTCCAGTTCATCAAACCGTTCCTGAAGGCTGTCAGCCGTTTCTTCCGGTATGTCGCCCCGCTCAATCAGCCGCAGCAATTCTTCTTGTTCAGCCTGTATCCCTTGGGCGCGGACTTTCCGCTCATCTTTTTTCGTGCGGTTTTTGACGGTGAACTGCTGAAACCTGAGATTTTTCATTTTCTCATTGTATTCGGCAATAACCGCAAAAGAAGCCGTTTTGTTTGTCTCATTCATATTTTCTTTAATGGCCGTTAAGGCTGCCTTTATCAGCTTCCGTCTCGCTGTCAGCAATTTGACTTTCTTCTCTTTCACATTGTCTTCCGGCTTATCTGTCAAAATCGGCAGTACGATTGTCGCCAGCACCAATGTGCACATAATAACACCTGCGGCTAAAAAGAGAATCAAATTCCGTTCAGGAAACGGTGAGCCGTCAGAGAGCACGTAAGGAATGGAAAAGGAACCCGCAAGCGTGACCGCTCCCCTGACGCCTGAAACCGAAATCAGCAGGGTCGAGCGCAGGCCGGGTTTATAAATGCTCTGATCCTTGTTAAAAAACCACTTGCCGTTCCAAAAAAACAGCACCCACAAAAACCTGAGAATCATTAACGTCAGCGTAATGACGATAATGTACCCGATGACCATCATATTGTTAAACGCGGTATCATTAAAGATGACGGAAACCACATCCGGTATTTGCGCCCCTAAAATAACGAAAACAAGACCGTTCAGAATGAACAAAATAATATTCCACGTACTTGAAGAGACGATTTGCAATTTGACCATCGTTGATTCAAGACGGTCCTGCTCCACCGCATGCGTGATGCCGCCGGCCACAACAGCTAAAATGCCGGAAACGCCGATTTCTTCAGCCGCGAGATAGATGACGAACGGCGTCAGAATTTGAATCAGCATATGCATCGTGACATCCTGCATGCCGAGGCGGCGCAAAAACAGCCGGAAACGGATAATCAAAAAAGAAATGACGACACCGCTGAGTAAACCGCCGGCTGAAATCAGAACGAAACTGAAGGCGGCCTGCGCCAGCGAAAATGCGCCCGTCACGGCAGCCGCAATCGCAAATTTAAAAGCGACCAGGCCGGATGCGTCATTCATCAGTCCTTCTCCTTCAAGGAGACGCAGAATGCCTTTTGGCATCTTCACTCGCCCTGACAGCGCGCTGACCGCGACAACGTCAGTCGGTGACAGTATCGCCGCCAGCCCGAACGCGGCAGCCAGCGGGATGCTCGGAATCATCCAATGAATCGTGTAACCGCCGACAATCACCGTGGCAAACACGAGCCCGAGCGCAAGCAGCAGAATCGGCGCTCTTAAATTCCAAAGTTCCGCACGCGGCGTCCGTTTTCCATCGTTAAAAAGCAGCGGAGCGATAAACAAAACAAAAAACAATTCGGTATTCAGTTCAAAATGAAGCCCCTGCGGAAATGACGCCGCAATGATACCGAGCGCCACCTGAATCAAAGGCACCGGGATAAAGGGGACAAACCGATTTACGATATTTGAGATCGCGATGATGGTTAAAAGTACGAGTACGACTAAAAATATGTCCAAAGCATGACCTCCTTCATCTGCTGCATCATATCATTATTGCCTGTTCTCTGCCTTTGCCAAAGGCCGGAGCCGATGATCGGGCAGATTCCATATATTTTCCGCACGCAACCATTCTTCTTTTATTTTACCCGTTTTTATTTAAAATTTCTCATAACGTGCTCACGGCGAACTTTTTTGGCTTCAGCTACATTTTTTCCGGAAAAAGAAAAAGCCTGTTTTCTCTGAAAACAGGCTTTTTCGCAAGCTGCGTCATCTGTTTCATGACGCGGTGCAGCGTTTATGCTGCTTAGTAAAGGATAGAGAACGCACCGTCAGTGTGTCTCTATCCTTGGTTTTAAGTGCTCATCTTATTCGTGAAAATTCGTGCCGTCTGTCGTCGCTTTAATGATGCCGGCGCGGATAACGAAATCGCCGAAGTGTTCGCCTTCCTCACGCTCTTTCGCGTAGCGCGGGAGAATGGTGCGAAGCTCATTCAGAATTTCCTCTTCACCGATATTTTCCCGGTACATTTTGCTCAAACGGCTGCCGTCAAACGCCGCTCCTAAATACATATTATATTTTCCGGGCGCCTTTCCGATAAATCCGATTTCGCCGAGCGCATGGCGGGCGCAGCCATTCGGGCACCCGGTCATACGGATGGTGATTTCTTCATCCCGCAGCCCGTTTTCGTCAACAATGTCTTCAATCTTATCAATCAATTTCGGCAGATAGCGCTCGGCTTCGGCCATGGCGAGCCCGCATGTCGGAAGCGCGACGCAAGCCATTGAACTGCGGCGGAGGGCGGAATGCTGCCGGCCGTCTGTCAGACCGTATTGTTCGATTAATGCGCTGATTTGTTTCTTTTTCTGGCTCGAGACATTGCCGATAATCAGGTTTTGATTAGAGGTGAGACGGAAATCTCCCGTATGGACTTTGGCGATTTCTCGTAATCCCGTCATCAGCTTATAATTCTCATAGTCCGTGACGCGGCCGCCTTCGATAAACATCGTAAAGTGCCATTTACCTTTTACACCCTTCACCCATCCGTAACGGTCGCCGTTATGGTCAAAATGATAAGGTTTCTCTTCATCCAGCTGCCAGCCGAGGCGGTTTTCCAGCTCGGCTTTTACGTTTTCCAGCCCGAGACGGTCAACAGTGTACTTGAATCTGGCATTCTTTCTGACGGAACGGTTTCCGTAATCGCGCTGAATCGTAATGGTTTTTTCCGCTACATCATACAGCTGCTCCGGTTTGCAGAAGCCGATGACTTTTGAAAGCTGCGGATAAGTGGCCTTATCGCCGTGCGTCATTCCCATACCGCCGCCGATTGCAACGTTGAATCCGATAAGACGGCCTTCCTCCACGATGGCAATGAAGCCGAGATCTTGAGAAAAGACATCGATATCATTGGACGGAGGCACGGCGATTCCGATTTTGAATTTCCGCGGCAGGTACAGCGGCCCGTACATCGGTTCCGTTTCCGTGTCAGGAGTGCCCGCCACACGTTCCTCATCAAGCCAGATTTCATGATAGGCTCTCGTGCGCGGAAGAAGGTCATCGCTCAATTTCTTCGACCATTCGTATACTTCCGCATGAATTTCAGACTGGTGCGGATTTGAAGCGCACATGACGTTTCGGTTGACATCTCCGCAGGCCGCAATGGTATCAAGCAGCGCCGCATTGATTTTCTGAATCGTTTTTTTCATGTTCCATTTTAAAATTCCGTGCATTTGGAACGTTTCACGCGTTGTCAGCTTCAATGTATTGTTTCCGTATTTTTGCGCCAGTTCATCCATAACAAGCCATTGTTCCGGAGTTGACACGCCGCCTGGCATCCGAACGCGCAGCATGAACTGATAAGCCGGTTCAAGCTTTTGTTTTTGACGTTCATTACGGAGATCGCGGTCATCCTGCAAGTAGCTTCCGTGATGCTTCATCAGCCGGTTGTCATCGTCCGGGATGCCGGCTGAAATCCGGTCGAGCATGACTTCTTTCAATGTGCCGCGCAAATAATCACTTTTTTCTTTAATTTCCTCAACATCACTTGGAGGGCCTTCCGGCGCTTTTAAAATGTTGTTCACCATGCTGAATAAGCTCCTTTCAAACCAAAATCAATATACGTCACGCTGATAGCGTTTTTTCTGCTGCATGTCTGCCAGGAAGCTTTCCGCTTTTTCACGGCTCATGCCGCCTTCTTCCTGAATGATATCGAGAAGCGCCTGGTGCACGTCATGCGCCATATGCTGTTCATCACCGCAGATGTATACGGCGGCTCCCTGCTGCAGCCATTCATAAAGCTCTTTGCTTTGTTCTTTCATGCGGTGCTGCACATATACTTTTTCCTCCGAATCCCGGGAAAAAGCGACGTCCATTTTTGTGAGAACACCGTTTTGCAGCCATTTTTGCCATTCCGTCTGGTACAGAAAATCAGTGACAAAGTGCTGATCCCCGAAAAACAGCCATGTTTTCCCTTCAGCTCCGGTTTCTTCACGCTCCTGCATAAAGGAACGGAACGGCGCGATGCCTGTCCCCGGCCCGACCATAATGATCGGTGTATCCGGGTTTTCCGGCAGCTTGAAGTTTTGGTTGTGCTGAATGTAAATCGGAAGCGTATCTCCCGGCTGGAGTCTTTCCGCACACAGAATGCTGCAGACGCCTTTTCGTTCTCTGCCGTGCGCGTCATATCTGACCGCTCCGATTGTCAGATGCACCTCTTCCGGATTCGCTTCTAAACTGCTTGCGATCGAATAGAGCCGGGCCGGCATTTTACGCAGGATGGAAAGAAAGTCTTCCGCTGTCGCTTCCCACGGCCCGAAATCCCGGACGAGATCAAGCAGATCACGGCCGTTGATGTACGCTTTCAGCTGCTCTTCGTTTCCTTCGGCCAGAAGTTCACTCAGCTTTTGGTCAGCCGTAAACTGTGCGGCCTTTTGCAGGAACGGTTTTGTTAAGACGGTTATTTCAAAATGAGAAGTAAGCGCATCTTTCAGCGGGAGGCGCTCTCCTTGTTTATTCACCGCCACTTCCTGTTTTGGGTCCCATTTCAGCTCATTGATCAGCTCATCAACGAGCGCCGGATCATTTTCCGGATAGATGCCGAGGCTGTCTCCGGGCTGATACGCGAGGCCCGACCCTTCAAGCGAAAGCTCGAGATGGCGTGTTTCTTTATTCGAACCGCGTCCGTTCAGATTGATGTTCTCAAGAACCTCCGCCCGAAACGGGTTCGTTCTGGAATAAACGGATTCACCGAGAGCCGGCGTCTCGGCAGGCGCTTCGGCTGTTTGATTTCCCGCTCCTTCGTTCAAACCGCCGATGACCGCGTCAAGCCATTCCGAAAACGGCTCATCATAATCAAGATCGCAATCAACCCGCGGCGCAAGCTGGGTGCCGCCGAGCTCTTGAAGACGCTCGTCAAACTCTTTGCCGGTCTGGCAGAAAAATTCATACGAGCTGTCCCCGAGCGCCAAAACGGAGTAACGGAGCGCTTCAAGCTTCGGCGCGCGTCTGCCGTGAAGAAATTCATGAAAGGCCAGCGCGTTATCCGGCGGATCGCCTTCTCCGTGCGTGCTCACCACGATCAGTAAATTGTTTATTTTTTTCAGATTATTCGGCTTAAAATCGTTCATCGACGCGACGGTGACCTGAAATCCCCGTTCCTCAAGCGTCTTTACCGTCTGTTTCGCAAGACCTTCCGCATTTCCCGTTTGCGATCCGTATAATACGGTCACTTCTCTTGAAACTGCCGGGCTTTCTGCAGGAGCCGGAGCAGCGGGCGCGGCCGTTTCACCGGATTCGGACCGGGCCGCAGCCAAATAACCGCTCAGCCAGATTTTCTGTGATTCTGTCAAGGTCGGCAGAAGGCGGTTAAGGAGCTCTGCCTGCTCCTGATTAAACGGACTGTTCATGACCTGAAGTTGCAACGATATCCACCTCACAAGGAATTAAACGTAACGTACGTTATTTCTATAGGAATTGTCAAAATAATATTCTAATTGAAACTTTACCGAAAGTTTGTATGTAAGTAAAATATATAATCATGATGACAACGATTAAGATTACTAATGGTAAAAAGCCCTTTGCACTTGGCAAAGGGCTTACACGAATAAGCCGGCGGGCACTTCTTTAATAAAAGGAGAGGGTTCTCCCGGAGACAATACGGTCAGATGATGCATCGCGCGCGTACAGGCCGTATATAACAGCTTACGGTCATGTTCGCTTTTGTACTGGGCAGCAGAGGCGTCAGCAGCAATGACGGCGTCAAACTCAATGCCTTTTGCCAAATAAACGGGAATGACGCATACCCCTTTTTGAAAAGGCTGGTTTTCTTTATTGATCAAGCGGACACCGCTCTCGGCGCTGACCGCCTGAAACACTTTTTTGGCTTCCGCGGCCGTTTTGCAGATGACGGCGACCGTCTCCCAGCCTTTTTGTCTGAGCTCCTGGATTGTATCCGCCAATTGTTCCTGCCGCGCATTTTCTGTATCCGTCCGCAAAACACGCGGTTTTTCCCCGTTCCGGTTAAATGGCTCAATGTCATTACCGTCAGCCAGCAGCGCTTTCGTAAATTCAACAATCTGCCGCGTCGATCTGTAAGTCCGCTTCAGGCTGACATACTTTTCTGCACCATTGCGAAAGCAGCCGGCGAGGGAAGAAGGGCCCGTAATGGTGTGGGCATAAATCGACTGGCTGACATCACCGAGCACCGTCATCTTTGCAGCTGGGAAGATGCTTTGAATATACGTCAGCTGAAATGGAGAATAATCCTGCGCTTCATCAATGAAGACGTGCTTCATTTGTGTGTTTTTTCTTTTTCCTTCTAACAGATCCTGCAAATACAGATACGGAGCGGCATCTTCATACGGAAGTGACCGTTCTGCAAATGCGTTTCTGGTCAAAGCGCCGATGCTCTCCCAATGATCGGGCTTTTCATCAGCTCCCCAGTCTGAAAACAGCCGGAGATACATCCGTTTTATATCGAGAAAGCCGAGCCGTCTGACGGCCTGCTTAATCGGTTTAAAGGCTTTGCCGACAATAATGGCGCCAAGCAGCCGCTGTTCGCGCTGATGGTCGTCAAATGCAGGTTCATCATCATCTGCCGCCTGCTTCTTGAGTGTTTGATAAACCTCAGCATAGTCTTCCTTATCAAGCAGCTCGCTCTCCTGCAAGACCCATTCCTTCTTACGCTCCTTTTTTTCGAGAGCGCTGATTTCCGCGAGAAGCCATTCCGCTGTCAGCTCCGCTCTGTTCGGAATCGGCAGCTGCTGATCAAGCGAATAAAAATAGGCTTCAATCCGTTCTTTTGAAATCAGGATGTCTCCCCGGAAGCTGATCTGTTTACACATCAGACCCGAGCCGGAAAGCGAGCCGGCGTAGCGGTCAATCATGGACTCGAAAGCTGATGACGCTTTGTAAGCAATGGCTGCAAGCCTTACAGAAAGTGCGTCCTGATTTTGTTCAGTCAGGCAATATTCAAGCTGCTCGTACGGGCTTTCACAATCAAACTTTCGTCCGAGCCGGCGGATGATATATTCCTGAAAGGTGGCCTGCTCCATATTCTCTTCTCCCAATTCCGGCAATACGGCGGAAACATAACTGTTGAACAAAATGTTCGGGGAAAACAATACAATCTGACGGGCATCAAGCACCCCGCGACCGCGGTACAGCAAGTAAGCGGCCCGCTGAAGCGCCGCGGATGTTTTCCCGCTTCCGGCGGCTCCCTGAACAATGAGATATTTGCTTTTTTCATCCCGGATGATTTCGTTCTGTTCTTTTTGGATGGTTGACACGATGTTTTTCATATGCTGTCCGGAATGCCCACTCAGCACCTCTTGCAGCATTTCGTCACCAATCGTCATATCCGTGTTAAACATCGCTTTAAGCGTCCCGTTTTTAATGATAAACTGCCGCTTCAGTGTGATGTCTCCCTCTATCGTTTCTTCGGGAACTTCATAGCGGGCTTTTCCCGGGGAATATTGATAGTAAAGAGATGAGATGGGCGCGCGCCAATCATAAATGAGAAATTGCTCGTTGTTTTCATCCATCAAAGAAGTCAGCCCGATATAAATCCGCTCGGAAGAAGACTCCCCTTTTTCCGTAAAATCGACACGGCCGAAGTAAGGAGAGGTTTTCAGCTTTTGGATTTTTTGAAGCTGCCGGTATTGAAGCCGATGCGTCCGTTCACGTTCTGAAAGCATTTCTGCCTGCTGTTTAATGCTTGAAAATGTCTCAGCCGCTTCATGGGCGTCATCCATATTCACGGTGACATCATCCCAAAACGTTTTTCTCAGCCCGACAATATCCTGCTTCAATCCGCCCGATGAGGCTTCAAGATGAGTTTGTTTCTGTTCCAGTTCCTTCATGACAAAATTGATTCTTTCCTGCTCTTCTTTCCACTCTTTATCACGTTTTGCCATCAGCGGCACCTCCGACATCAAGCTGACAAATCCGGCTTTCATCATACAAACATATATGCAACATATTATTCAGCATTATGGTCAAATACCCTTTTTCTTATCATATCGGGCGTCTTTTTTTATCAGAAGCCGTTATGCAAAAAAAACCGATTTCGTTTGTGAAATCGGTTTTTTACTGATCTATATGATAGGAACGATTCGGCAGGCGCCACCTGAACACATAACTGCAGATGCGGCATGCCACAAGCACAAGAAACAGCACATACAAACCGGCGGCATCCCCGGCCCAGCCGAGGCCCACGATTAACCCTCCGAGCGCGGCCCAGACCGCGTAAATTTCCGCCTTGAGCACAAGCGGCTTCCTGCCCGCGAGCAAATCCCGTATGATGCCGCCCCCGCTTCCGGTCAGGACCGCTGCCGCAATTACCGCACTGAGCGGATGGCCCATTTTCACGGCATATAAAGCGCCTTGGATGGCAAACGCCGAAAGCCCGATGGCATCGGATAGGTTGCCCCATTTACTCCAATGCCTTAACAGCAGCTTCGGAAACAAAAAGACAATCGTAACTGATGCGAGAGCGATTTGAAAAAACGCGCCTTGCTCCCACAAGGCGAAGACCGGAACACCGATCAGCAGATTTCGGATCGCTCCTCCGCCGAACGCCGTTACAATCCCCAAGATATACACGCCTAAAATATCATACTCCTCTTCCATCGCAACAATCGCTCCGCTGACCGCAAACGCAATGATGCCGATTACACTAAGCAGCTCCCAGGCCATTCCATATGCTCCTTTTTATTTGTTAAATTTTCTGACGACCATTAGATTTTATAATCGCTTTCTCTTAAAATCAACCTTATTTTTGAAAGATTCTGATTCCTAACCCGGGACAACCTCACTCGCAACGGCTGGGAGCAAGAACGTTTACCTATTTTATACTATTTTGGGAGGTTTATTGGAAGTTTCATTGAATACTTTCTCTAACAAAAAGGGGGTTATGAGATGAAAATCAGTTCACTTGTTTTTCCTGTTTTATTGGCCGCCGGATTAATTCCCGGCCTGCCGTCAGCCGAAAGCCATACGCATTCGCACACTCATGCGGAGCCGGCGAAAACGGTGTATACGGACCCGCTTCCGAAAGCCGATCATTTTAAAGATCTGAAGGGCCCGGTCCAAGTCGAACAGACGGTTGACACAAAAATTCTGGATGAAAACGGCAAGCAGGTCGGCACGAAACGATTCAATGCCAATGTCAGTCAGGATAAAGCCTCAACTAAAGCCAGCACGGGCTCTCAGAAGGTCAGAGTGCTGGCGGTGGCGGACGCTGAATACCGCGCCAAATACAGCGACTGGCAAACGCGAATCGTCCAGATCGTGGAGCAGGCCGATGTTGCTTTTAACCGTGATCACAACATTGATTTCGTCGTACAGGCTGTGCAGGCTTGGAATTCCTCCGGCTCAAACAGTTCTCAGATTTTATCGAATCTCCAAGGCAGCTTCAGAAATCAAAATTATCATTTTGTCGTCGGTTTTACCGCAAAATCAAGTTTTGACGCCGGCGGTATCGCGTATGTATATAACGGCAAACCGAGCGGCCCGGCTTTCAGCGTGAACCTTGATCAAGGAACGGCCAACACGGCGAAAGCGGCACAGCACGAGTTTTCCCATAACTTCGGACTTCAGCATGACGCCCAAGGCAGCGGCATCCGCTGCGTCATGAATTATGATTATGCCTATTCCGTGGATATTTGGGACAGCTCCCATAACAGACAGATTGAGACAAACAAAGCTTGGTACAAATAATAGAAAAAGAGCCGCTCCCATGGAGCAGGCTCTTTATTTTGCCGTGCGTTCCGTTTTGACAAAACACATGCAGATAATAATGAGAATAAATGCCGTCAATGCCAGGAAAGGAATGGTAATGAAACCGAACCAGTTAATATATTCAGATGAGCAAGGCACGCCGTAGACACACGGCTTGATGCCGCTGAAACCGGGCACCTTCTGCTCAAGGTAATGCATGATCGATATAAACGCGCCGATGACGGCCATCGGCAGCACGTATTTTTTTACGCGCGTGTCACCCTGGAAGGTGGCGATTCCTAAAATCAGGACAAGCGGGTATATGAGAATTCTTTGATACCAGCACAGCTCGCACGGTATGAATTTTCTGATCTCGCTGAAATAAAGGCTGCCGAGCATAGCAGCAAGAGCAATCACCCAAGAAGCATATAAAAATACGATTCTATTTTTCATTTTTCAGCTCTTTCTTAATCGTTTTTGAAATCTCATCATATTTAGAGAAGTCATTAATCACCTTGTCATTTACGTAAATCGTCGGTGTCGCCGTAATGTTTAATTTATCATTCAGGTCAGTGTCAGCTTTCAGCTCTTTTGCAAATGTCTCTTTATCAAGGTTTTCCTTCAGCTTGTCAGGATCAACCTTTTTCGCAGTGCTTTTGACCGTTTTTTCAAGCAATGCAGGCGTGACCCATTCCTGTTCGCTTGACGGCTGCTGTTCAAACAGCTTTTCATGGAATGCCCAGAATGATGCCGGGTCTTCTTTCCACACTTCTTCTGAAGCAAGAGCCGCCAGACGCGAGCCGCTTCCGTGGTACATGACGTTCACAAATGAAAATTTCACGTCGCCTTTATCGATAAAATCTTTTTTGATTTTCGGAAAGATATCGCTGTTAAATACTTTGCATGACGGACATTTGTAATCTCCGAATTCAACTACCGTAACAGGCGCGCTGTCTTTGCCGAGCACGGGCTGTCCTTTAATGGAAGGCTGTTCGGCGACTGTTTCGCCCGCTTTTTCCGTTTGGTTGTTAATAATTACGATGGCCGCAAATAAAACGACAACGATTAACGTCAGTATCACCGCAAATTTCGCAGACGATTGTTTCTTTTTCACTCAGACACCTCATTGTTTTTAAAATAAAAAAGAAGCGGATGCCGGATGGCCCGCTTCTCTATTTTACCAAGACAACCTTGTTTAAGAAAACCCTGAAAAACGAATTATCTTTGACAATTATTCCGCTTTCACTCTCATGACGCGCATCGCGTTGGCAACAGCGATCAGCGTGACGCCGACATCTGAAAAGACCGCTTCCCACATGGTGGCGAATCCGAATGCGCCAAGCAGGAGAAAAATCATTTTTACGCCTAAAGCAAATCCGATGTTCTGCCAGACGATCCGGCGTGTGCGGCGTGCAATCCGGATGGCTTCGGCTGCTTTTGACGGCTGGTCTGTCATCAGGACGACATCGGCCGCTTCGACGGCGGCATCAGAGCCGAGAGCCCCCATGGCAGCTCCGATGTCAGCTCTGGCAAGCACAGGCGTATCATTAATCCCATCGCCGACAAACATCAGTTTTTCATTCGGTGCAAGCGCCGCTTCAAGTTCTTCGACGCGGTCTACCTTGTCACCCGGCAAAAGCTCTGTGTACACATCATCAATACCGAGCTCTCGGCCGACAGCTTCTCCGGTCTGCTTTGAATCACCCGTCAGCATCACTGTCCGCTTCACGCCGAGCGCTTTTAAATTGGCAATGGCCTGTTTGGCGTCCTCTTTGATTTCATCGGCGATCACGATCGCCCCCGCATACTGCTGATCAACGGCGACATAGACGACGGTTCCGTTGTTTTCAGCTGTGCCGGAAGCGATTTGTTCTTTTGCCATCAGTTTTTGATTTCCGGCTAAAATCGTTGATCCGCCGGTTTTCACCCGAATGCCGTGTCCGGGTATTTCTTCATATTCTTCAATCTCCTCAGCCGAGAGCGGTTGATTGTAAGTTTCACGGATGGAAGAAGCAATCGGATGATTGGAATGGGCTTCTGCAAGCGCGGCCGCATGAAGCAGGCTGTCTTTCGTAAACCCCGCCGCCGGTCTGATATCAGTAACGGCGAAATTGCCTTTCGTTAAGGTTCCCGTTTTATCAAACACGGCGTATGCCACCTGATTGAGCGCTTCTAAATAGTTGCTTCCTTTCACGAGCACCCCTGCTTTAGACGCAGCTCCGATACCGCCGAAAAACCCGAGCGGAATGGAGACGACGAGTGCGCACGGACAAGAAATCACAAGGAAAATCAGCGCGCGGTACACCCAGTCGGATAGCGCGGCTGAAGGCACGAGAAGCGGCGGTAAAAAGGCGAGAAGCACCGCAACAATGACAACGGCCGGTGTATAATACTTGGCAAACTTCGTAATAAAGTTTTCCGTTTTCGCTTTGCGTCCGGCCGCATTTTCGACCAGATCCAATATTTTTGACACGGCAGAGTCTTCATATCCTTTAGAGGTTTCAATATGAAGCACGCCGTTCTGATTCATAAATCCGGCCATCACATCTTGCCCCGGCTCCGCTTTTCTTGGCACGGATTCGCCCGTTAAAGCGGATGTATCAACCATCGAAGAACCGCTCAGCACCTTTCCGTCCAACGGAATCCGTTCTCCGGGATTCACGACGATGACCTGTCCGACTTTGACGTCCTGCGGCGGAACGGCAGTCATGCCGTTTTCCGTTTTCACATTGGCGTACTCAGGACGGATGTCCAATAACGCGCTGATCGATTTTCTGGATCGGCTGACGGCCGCTCCCTGAAACAGTTCACCGATTTGGTAGAACAGCATGACCGCGACGCCTTCCGGATACTGATGAATCATAAATGCGCCGATCGTGGCAAGCGCCATCAGAAAATGCTCATCAAATACCTGGCCGCGGACAATGTTTTTTCCCGCTCTGGCTACGATATCGCCGCCGATAATCAAATATGAAGCAAAAAAGAGCAGAAACTCAAGGACGGCGCCCGTGTGTGCGAAGTAAGCGATGACGGCCAAAACGGCTCCCGCTGCCAATCTCACTAACATCAGCTGCAGCTTTTCGCGGTATTCATCCTCGCCGGGTTTGTCTTCGTGCTTCGAACGAACGGTCACATGAGGATCAATGGACTTTACTTTTTTCGCAACCTCATCTTTCATCCATTGCTCGTTTTTGCCGCCGGCTGAGACCGTGATGGTGCTTGCCGCAAAATTGACAGCACAGCCGTCTATGCCGTCAATGGCTTTTACGCCGTTTTCTATTTTTTTTGCACAGTTGCTGCAATCAAGTCCGTCTAATACAAATTCACCTTTGGCTGATTTCATTTTCGACTCACCCTACTTTCCGTAATAGGATTCCCATAACATCAATACAGCTAAACGAATTTATATATATGAACATATACTCATATATGTGTTTTCTCTATTATATGCAGGCTTTGAATAAAGTGTCAATAAAAAAGACAAAACAGGCATCAGCCCATTTTGTCTTGTTTCACCTTCTGTAAACGCAAAGCATTAAGGACGACCGATACTGAGCTGAACGCCATGGCAGCGCCTGCCACCCACGGGGCCAGAAAGCCGGCCGCCGCAATCGGAATGCCGATGCTGTTGTATCCCAATGCCCAGCCTAAATTCTGCTTGATGTTTCTCATGGTCAGCCTGCTCATGCCGATGGCGTCGGCAATGCCGTTCAGGTCACCGCGGATCAGCGTAATATCCGCCGCTTCCATTGCGATATCTGTGCCGGTGCCGATGGCCATTCCGATATCAGCCACAGCCAGCGCCGGAGCATCATTGATGCCGTCACCGACCATCGCCACGCGCCGGCCTTCTTTTTGCAGCCGGGAAATTTCCGCCGCCTTTTGTTCGGGAAGCACTTCGGCGATCACGCTGCCGATGCCCGCGGCTTTTGCAATGGCTTCCGCGGTCTTTTTGTTGTCACCGGTCATCATGATGACGTCAAGCCCCATATCATTCAGGCGTTTCACCGCGGCCGGAGATGTGTCTTTGATTGTATCGGCGACTGCGATAAGCCCCGCCGCTTTGCCGTCTGCCGCAATAAGCATCACCGTTTTTCCTTCCGCCTCCAAGCGGGCCATGTGCGGAAGCAGCGCCTCATGTTCGATGTGTTCCGATTCCATCAGCCGTCTTGATCCGGCTAGAATCGTTCTGCCGTCAGCCTCGGCGTATATTCCGGAACCGATCCGGGCTTGGAACCGGGTGATTTTCGGGATGGCAATCCCCCGTTTTTCGGCTCCTGACACGATGGCTTCTCCGAGCGGGTGCTCTGATCCCGTTTCGGCGGCCGCCGCCAGCCGCAGGAGTTCCTCTTCGTTCATTCCCGCTGCCGGTACGGCATCTGTCAGAACCGGTCTGCCGTTTGTCACCGTTCCTGTTTTATCCAGTACGATTGTCGTCAGACGCTGTGTTTTTTCTAAATGCTCTCCGCCTTTAAAAAGAATGCCGAATTCAGCTGCGCGGCCGGAGCCCGCCATAATGCTCGTCGGAGTGGCAAGCCCGAGTGCGCACGGACAGGCAATGACAAGCACGGCGATGAATTTGCCGATCGCTTCAGAAAACTGTCCCGGCGCGACCCATACATACCAAATGAGAAAAGTCAGCACGGCCAGCCCCATCACAATCGGGACGAAAATGCCTGAAATGTGATCTGCGAGCCGCTGAATGGGGGCTTTTGATCCTTGGGCTTCTTCCACGATTTTAATAATGTGTGCAAGCGCGGTATCTTTCCCGACATTCACCGCTTTGATTTTGAGAAAACCGTTTGCATTGATCGTCGCCCCGGTGACGGTGCTTCCGGGAGACTTATCGACAGGCATGCTCTCTCCCGTAATCATCGATTCATCAATCGCGGAATGGCCTTCAATCACTTCGCCATCGACAGGGACGCGTTCTCCCGGTTTCACATATACGATATCTCCCGTCCGGACCTCGTCAATCGGAATCACCTGTACCTTCCCTTCCCGCTCAACCGCCGCCGTCTTCGCCAAAAGCTTCATTAACTTTTTAATCGCTTCTGATGAGCGGCCTTTCGCTTTCATCTCTAAAAGCTTTCCAAGCAAAATCAAAGTCAGCAAAATGGCGCTCGTTTCATAATAAAGCCCCTCTACATGTCCGTCTCGTCCGAGAGACGCAATCGTCATGTACAGGCTGTATGCGTAAGCGGCCGTCGTTCCGAGCGCAACGAGAACATCCATATTGGTGCTTTTGTTTCTCAGCGCCTTATACGCTCCCATATAAAAAGGCCAGCCGATGACGAGCTGCACCGGGGTGGCAAGCGCGAATTGCAGCCACGGATTCATCAGGATATCCGGCATCCAGATAAAAGAAGTAAAAGAAAAATGGCTGACCATCGACCATAGAAGCGGAAAGGAGAGAACTGCAGAAAATATCAGCCTGATCAGCTGTTTTCGCTGCTCTTTCTCCTTTTGGGATAATCCGCCATCTCCATCAACCGCTTGCTTCTCGTCTAATCTGTAGCCGAGTTTTGCCACGGTCTCTTTCAGTTCTTTCGGTGTCACCTCTTTCGGATTGTATTCAACGGTGACTGTTTCAAGGGCGAAATTCACCGGCGCGCCCACAACGCCCTCTGTTTTGTTCAGGCGCTTTTCAATCCGATTGGCGCAAGCGGCGCACGTCATGCCTTCAATCTGAAACTCGGCTTTTTCCGTCACAACATGGTAGCCGAGTTTTTCAATTTTATCCTTTATGGCGCCAGCTTCGATTTTGTCAGGCTGATAGGAAATATTTGAGGTCTCAAGCGCAAGATTGACGGAAGCGTCATTGACGCCGTCCATCCGTTTCAGCCCTTTTTCAATTCTAGAAGCGCAGGCGGCGCATGTCATGCCCCCCACTTGAATGGTCATTTCTTTCGGTTCACTCAATGTCCTCATCTCTCTTCATAAACCCCATGGGGGTATAAGTATGATAAAAGAAAACCGCGCCCGTTTCCGCAGCGCGATAAATCCTATACGACGTCATAACCTTGATCTTCAATCGCGTCTTTTATATCTGATACGGAGACTTTGTTCTCATCAAACGTCACATCCACCTGTCCGGCTTCCAATTTCACCTGAACCGCCGTCACTCCGTTCAGTTCTCCTACTCCGGTCTCTACTGCTTTGACGCAGTGCTGACATGACATGCCTTCGACTTGCAGTGTTTTTTGTTCCATGATGATTCCCTCCACGTCTTGTTTTTTCTTCTTTATGTTACCATACCCCTGTAGGGTATTTCAAAACATTTTATTTTACGATTTTGCGATTTTTTTCACAACATCAAGCAGCTCGGCAATCGCCTGCTCCCCGTTTCCGCTCTCAATGGCGCCGGCTACGCAGTGATGGGCGTGATCTTCCAGCAGATGAAACGCGACTTTCTGCATGGCCGCCTGTACGGCTGAAATCTGCACGAGAATATCCACGCAGTATCGTTCGTTATCCACCATATTCTGAATGCCCCTGACTTGGCCTTCAATCCGTTTCAGCCGGTTCAGGATCTGGTCTTTTTCCTTGGCGCTTTTATGATTTAACGATTGATGCTCGGTATGTTTGTCCATTTTCCACCTCGGTTTTTTTCTTCGTTATCTTCATTATACAGAATTGAAAATCCGGTGTAAAAAATTTTCAACACACAAGTTTTACCAGTACACCCGCGGGGTATATAATGTTATCACTTATCAAGAGGGGGAAACTCATTGAAAACGATACAAGTTGGCATATTGGGATATGGTTTGTCGGGTAAAGTCTTTCATGCGCCGCTTTTGGACGTCCTTGATGATTATCAGATCAAAAAAGTCATGACGTCCAGAACGGATGAGGTCAAACGTGATCTGCCGGGGGCTGAAGCCGTGCGCGCGATTGAAGACATTACCGGTGATCCTGACATTGATCTCGTCATCGTCACGACACCGAGCGGAATGCATTATGAATCAGCGATGAAATGTCTCCTGGCGGGAAAACACACCGTCGTGGAAAAACCGATGACGGCGACTTCAGCAGAAGCGGAGGAGCTGAGAAGAACGGCTGAAGATAAAGGCGTCTTGCTGAGCGTGTACCACAACCGGCGCTGGGACAATGACTTTTTAACAATACAAAAGCTGATTCGGGACGGGGCGCTTCAAGACATTCATACATATCAAGTCAGCTACGATCTATACAACCCGGTTGTACAGGAAAAATGGCGCGAAAAGAACGGACCCGCCACGGGAACGCTGTATGATCTCGGTTCACATATTATTGACCAGACACTTCTGCTTTTCGGAATGCCGGAATCCGTCACCGCACATGTGATGAAACAGCGGGACAACAGTGAAACCGTTGATAATTTTCTGGCCGCGCTCCATTACGGCAAACTTCAGGTCATTCTTCAATCCGGCTCCATGAATGCGGCAAGCGGCCCGCGCTATCAGATTCACGGACGGAATGCAAGCTTTATCAAATACGGAATGGATGGACAGGAAGATGCGCTTTCAGCGGGCAAAAAGCCGATTGACGACAGCTGGGGCGCCGATGATCCTGACAACTTCGGAGAGCTGACAATCGCAGCGGATGAGAAAAGGCATACAGAAACAATCCCCTCTGAGAACGGCTCTTACCTTACGTACTACAAACTGCTGGCAGACAGCATCTTAAACGGAAAACCGCTTCCCGTTACGGCAAAAGAAGGCATCGATGTCATCCGTGTCATTGAAGCCGCAATGAAAAGCAGCAAACAAAAACGGACGATTGCCCTTTAATATGAAAAACCTTCCAACCGTACGGCGGGGAGGTTTTTTTAAGATCAGAATGATTTTCCGGCTTCTTTCGCGCGGGCAATCGCATCTTCTTTAATTTGCTGTGCTTTATTCGGTTCAGCATTATGGCCTTCAACGATTAAACCGTCAAAAGAAGGAACGCCGAAGAAGTTCATCATGATGCCGATGTAACGGTGGCCCATTTCCATGTCAGCCGCCGGCCCTTCAGAGTAATAGCCTCCGCGCGCCTGAATGTGGAGCGCTTTTTTGTCAGTCAACAGACCGATCGGGCCTTGCTCTGTATATTTAAATGATTTTCCGGCTACAGCCACAGAATCAAGATACGCTTTCATAACAGGCGGGAATGAGAAGTTCCAAAGCGGTGTGACGAATACGTATTTGTCAGCTGACGCGAATTGATCGCTCAGCTCGTTCAGACGGCTGACTTTCGCTTTTTCGTTTTCAGAAAGCTCTTCAAAACCTGTGCCGGATTGAAGTTTTCCCCAGCCGCTGAATACATCCGCGTCGATATGAGGAATGTTTTCTTTGTAAAGGTCGATATGTACAACCTCATCATTCGGGTTTGATTCTTTATAAGAATCGATAAACGCTTTTCCTGTCGCCATACTGTAAGATGTCTTTTCATCATGAGGATGAGCAGTGATATAAAGTACTTTTGCCATTGTAAACAGCCCTTTCGTTTTCAAATTACACACACATTTATTATGAAATATGAATGTCTTTTTATACTGATCAGTTCTGTAATAATTATAGTTACAAAAAAATCTTTTCGCAACAATAATATCTCGAAATCAGTGTATTTTTTTGAAAAGGGTGCAATGACGGGAATGGCAAGCAGCAGAAAAAGCAGAAACATTTAGTTTCTGCTCAAAATCGGATTTGATTTACAGACCGGGATATCCAACCCGAGATTCCCCCGCAGTGTATCGGCCGGATAGCTTTTTCGGTACAGTCCCTTTTCCTGGAGGATCGGTATGACTTGATCCACAAAGGCTTCAAGCATGCCCGGGATGTCAGAGTGAATGATAAACCCGTCCGCCGCTTCCCGCTGAAACCATGTTTCAATTAATGACGCCACACGTTCCGGTGTCCCGATAAAGTTGGTTCGCGGAAACGCGGCTTCGCGCGCCACTTGACGCAGCGTAAGATTCCGGGCTTTCGCCTCTCTTTTGATACGGTCTGTCGTGCTTTGAAACGCGTTTTTCCCGACGTCGCCCAAATCAGGAAACGGCTCATCCAATGGAAACTGGCTCAGATCATAATCGTCAAAAAATCTAGCCACATACTTAACGGCGTTCTCTATCGGAATCAGCTCGGCGAATTCTTGGTATTTCGCTTCCGCTTCTTCTTGTGAGCCGGCTATAATCGGACTGATTCCCGGAAAGATCCGCAGCTTGGTAGCGTCCCGGCCGTAATCCGCCGCCCGCTTCTTCACATCATCATAAAAAGCCTTCGTTTCCTCAAGTGAATTGGAGTGCGTAAAGACTGCATCTGCATTCCTCGCGGCAAACGACCGGCCGGTTTCTGAAGACCCCGCTTGGAAAACGACCGGCTCTCCCTGTTTGGACCGGCCGATATTCAGCGGACCCTCCACTTGAAAATACTCGCCTTTGTGATACAGGCGATGCAGTTTGTCAGGGTCAAAAAACTGCCCGGTTTCTTTGTTGCGGACGAAGGCATCTTCTTCCCAGGAATTCCACAGACCGCGCACCACGTCCACATGTTCCTGGGCGATGGCATAGCGCCGGCTGTGGTCGGGAAGGCTTTCTTTGCTGTGATTGCGCGCGGCTCCCGCCTGCGGAGAGGTGACGAGATTCCAGCCCGCCCGGCCGCCGCTGATATGGTCAAGAGACATCAGCTGTCTTGCGATGGTGAACGGCTCAATGAACGATGTGGAAAATGTGCCGATTAAACCAAGATGGGTTGTAGAGGCGGCAAGCGCCGATAAAATAGTGATCGGCTCAAACCGATTTAAGAAATGCGGGATGGACTTTTCAGAAATGAACAAGCCGTCCGCAATAAAAGCAAAGCTGAACAGCCCTCTTTCAGCAGTCTGCGCTTTTTGCCTGTAAAACGCCGCATTCGTGCTTGCTGTCGGATCGGCGTCGGGATGACGCCAGCCGTCCGTTGTGCCGCCGACACCGTGAATCATGGCTCCGAATTGAATAAGATCCGTCCGGCTCATTTTCTCTCCCCCTTTTTCCCCTCGTAATCGGCAAGCGCCCGTTCTACATGTTCAATGCCGACTCGAGTAACGGCCTGATACACACGGCTGTCACCGCTGCCGATTTCAACGACGGGAACATGACGGATGCCGTACTTCGTCTGCAGCACGTCACGCAATTTGTCCCGCTCTGTCACATCAATTGTTTCGTATGCAACGGCTTTTTCCCGCAAATATCCTTTCACTTCATCGCAATAGGAGCAGCCCTGTTTGCTCCAGACCACTACGTTTACTTCATGACTCATGTTCATCCCTCCTACAATTGTGGGGCCGGCTGTACCGCTTCGCTTAACAGCCGGTAAGACAATCGTTTTTCCTCAGCGTTTTTGACAGGCGACAAAATCACAAAATCAGTAATGCTGTATTGAACGGATAATCGTCGCAGCTCGGCGGCAGTCTCTTCTTTTGTCCCGGCAATCACACCCGTCTTTTGTGTAATCAGCTTATACGGCTGCGTGACTTGTTCAAGAAACGCTTCCGCTTGTTCCCGGGAACCGACATTCACCTTTTTGCCGTCTTCGAGAATGATTTTGACCGACTCACGCGATACGACGTGTTTTTCCGCTTCTGCTTTTGTATGCGCGGTAAAGACCATCGGCGCAAGGTGAAATTCCGCCTTCGATCCTTTCGGCAGATGCTCGTCAAAGGCGTGGCGCGCTTTTTCTAACGCAGCCTCTTCACCGTTTATGAAATAGGCGAAAACGAAGGAAATGCCGAGTTTGGCCGCGGATATCGCGCTTTCCGCGCTGCCGCCGAGCAAAAAGAGGTCAGGCGCATACTCAGTATGCGGCGCCGGCCGCAATGACGCGTAGCGGTGCGAGTCCGGAAAATCATTTCGGATGAAATGAGTCAGCTCCTCAAGCTTTTCTTCAAATAAACGGGCGGGCTGGATAAGCTCCCGCTGCAGCGCATCGGTTGACAGCTGAAATCCGCCGGGCGCTTTGCCGACACCAAGCGCCACACGGCCGGGAGCAAGAGCGGACAGAACCCGGAACTGCTCCGCCACTTTATAAGGACTGTAATGCTGCAGCATCACCCCGCCGGATGCGAGACGGATTTTTTTCGTGCTTGCGGCAAGATACCCCAGAACAATTTCCGGCGCTGATCCCGCTATCTCTTCATTGTTATGATGCTCCGCCGCCCAGAAACGGTCATATCCGTATTGTTCGGCCTCCTGAGCCAATTTCACCGTTTGCCGCAAGGCTTCTTCTGCGGTTTGGTTTTCCGCGGTGACACTTTGGTCTAAAATGCTTAAACGAATCATACGACAGGCTCCTTTATGCGCTCTTTTATGTCATAACCGTAATCAGGCAGCACGCGGCGGAGGAACTTCTTCGTTCTTTCTTTTTTCGTCTTGTAAAAGACTTCCTCAGGCGTTCCTTGTTCCACGATTGCTCCTTCATCCATAAACACAATTCGGTCGGACACTCTTCTGGCGAATTCCATTTCATGAGTAACAATGATCATGGTGGCGCCGGTCCGCACAATGTTAAGCATCACCTCGAGCACTTCGCCGACAAGCTCCGGATCGAGGGCTGCGGTCGGTTCATCAAACAGCATCACATCAGGATGAATGGCAAGCGCCCGGGCAATTCCGACCCGCTGCTTTTGTCCTCCCGACAGCTGATTCGGATAGGCGTGCAATTTATCCTGAAGCCCCACCTTGGCCAGTTCCCGCTCGGCAATGGCGTACGCATCTGTTTTTTTCATTTTCCTTGCGATCGTCAGGCCTTCCATAACATTTTGAATCGCCGTTTTATGCGAAAACAAATGATATTGCTGAAAAACCATCGCCGTCTGTTTCCTCAGTCTGAGAATGTCTTTTTTGGCAGGCTTTTTGCAGTTAATGACTTCACCGTGCAGCGAAATGGCGCCTTCATCCGGCCGCTCAAGTAAATTAAGGCAGCGCAGAAAAGTGGTTTTCCCGGAACCGCTCGGGCCGATGATGGTCACGACTTCTCCTTTCCGGACACTTAAATTGATGCCCTTTAGCACGTGATGACTGCCAAAATGTTTCTGAATGTTTCGGATTTCGATCATAATGCGCCTCCTTGATATCTGGCTGCCCTTTTTTCCGCCAGACTGTTTACAGCTTCGAGAATCAGCGTTAATCCCCAATAAATCACGGCAGCCCCGATAAATGCTTCCAGAAATGCATAGTTATCGGATGCCGCAATCGTCGCCGTTCCTGTAATTTCAGGCACCGCAACAATTGCCGCGATGGAAGTGGTATGCAAAAAGCCGATGCCTATATTGGTGAAGTTCGGCAGCGATATCATGAACGCCTGCGGCAGAACCACGCGCCGAATCATCTGGCCCCGCGTCAGGCCGATTGAATATGCCGCCTCCGCCTGCCCCGTATCGACGGCCATGATCCCGGAACGGAGAATTTCCGTCATATAAGCGCCTGCCGTTAATGACAGTGCCATGATGACAAACACGGCGACCGGAATCTGATTGGCCGACCAGCCGAGATGAAACGCGCGGCTGAATTGATCGGCAATCAGCGGAACCCCTAAATAAATCAGCATAATATGGAGAATCGCCGGGGTGCTGCGGAAAAAAGACACGTAAAACGCTGAGCAGGCCAGCAGCCATTTGATGCGGAATATACGCACCGTGATATTGCCGAGAGCTATGAAAAATCCGGCAATAATCGGAATGACCGTCATCGCCAATGTAAGCGGAACGGTTTTCATCATTTGTTTGATCGCAGTGCCGATAAATGGAATGTCCAGCTCCACTGTTCTCCCTCCTTTTCAGCCGTGCGCGCTCATGTCAAAAACCGTCACAAGGCGCGTCTCATCTTTCTTGATTCGTTTTTCGGCCCATCTGAAGACACATTCAAATAAAAGGGCGGCCGCATAATACAGAACAGAAAGCGAGATATACACTTCTAAAGAATGATTGCTCGATGTAATCAAGGTCTGTCCTCTGCCCGACATATCCATCACCCCGATCGAAAAAGCGAGTGATGTATCTTTTAAGAAACCGATCACCATATTTCCGATGTTGGGAAAGGCCTGCACAAGCGCCTGCGGCAGAATGATGCGCCGGAATGTCTGCCCCCCGTTCAGCCCGATGCTGAAAGCCGCCTCCGCCTGCCCGCGGTCGACGCTGTTCACACCTCCCCTGATGATTTCGGCCGCTCTTGCCGCGCTGCTCAGCGCATACGTGGCGATGGCCGCATACAAAGGGTCCATTTTGGAGGTATCAATCCCGGCGAGCGCCGTGAGCGCCGGAATGCCGTAAAATACAATGAACAGCTGCACCATGATGGGCGTTCCTCTGAAAAAAGAGATATACAGCTTCGCAAACTGATTCAAAACGGGAATGCGATAGATGCGGGGCAGCGCCAAAAGCAGCCCCAATAGAAAGCCGAACAGCAGAGACACCGCCAGTATATAGAGCGTGACGGACAAATACCCGAGCAATGTCGGCACAAAAGACGCGATCATACTGATATCAAACGCTTTTTCCATTGCCGATCCCTCTCTTTTTCACTTAATATTGCTCCTTTGAATAATCCGCGCCGAGCCACTTTTCACTCAGCTTTTTAAGCGTGCCGTCATCAATGATTTCCTGCAGGGCTTTATCAATGTCATCGCTCAGCGTTTGTTCATTTTTGTTAAACATAAAGAACACTTTGGCATTTGACAGCACCCCGCCGACCGTTTTTTCTTTGATCGCGCTCGTTTTGTTTTGGAAATCGACGGCAAACGGCGTAGAAATCGTCGCATCGGCGCGGCCGGATTTCAGCTGATTGGCCGCATCGTTGGAGCCTTGGCCCGCATAAGCGATTTCAAACGGACTGCCGTGTTTTTCATTCCATTTTTTCAGCACAAGCGCGCCGTTTGACGTCGGACTCGTAATGACCCGCTTCCCTTTCAAGTCCTCAATGCCGTGAATGTTCCCGTTTTCTTGAAGCACCGTGATTTTCAGCGGGAAGTTGTTATACGCGACTTGATTGAACAGAAATTTTTTCTCCCGTTCGGCGCTTTTCTCCATTTGATGGGCTACGATATCGACTTTATGCTGGCCGAGGCTGACAAGCAGGTTGGAGAAATCCATCGTTTTAAAAGTGAAACGATAGTCCGGCAGGCGCCTGTCAAGCTCTTTCACCAGCTCAACGTCGTATCCCGTCAATTTGCCTTTATCATCAATAAAGCAAATATTCGGAAATTTAGTTCCCGTGCCGACCGTAATGTTCTTCACGTTTTTCTGATTGCCTGATGCCGCCTCCCCGCCCGCGCCGCAGGCTGATAACGCCGCCGTTGCAGCAATTGTTAATGACATGACCGCCAGTCTTATTTTCATGTGATCGCCCCGTTTTCTGCTTCAATTATTAGTGAAACTTGATTTTGAATAATCCGCGCCGAGCCATTTTTCACTCAGCCTTTTCAATGTGCCGTCCTTCTCAAGCTTTTGAATCGCCCGATCCGTATCGTCCGCCAGGGTTTGGCTGTTTTTATTGAACATAAAATACACCTCGGTATCCAGTAGCACATCACCGACCGTTTTTTGTTTGAACGCGTGCGTCTTATTTTGAAAATCGACGGCAAACGGCGTGGATACGGTGGCGTCAGCGCGTCCCGTCTCTATTTGGTTTGCTGTATCATTGCCGCCCTGCCCGGCGTATTTCAAATGTATCGGGCTGCCGTGGGTTTTGTTGTATGCCGTCATATAATCCGCCGCGTTTGACGTCGCGCCGACGATGACGGTTTTCCCTTTTAAATCCCGGAGCGTGTGTATCGCGTCATTATCCGCCTTCACCGTGAGGTACATCGGCGAGTAGTTATATGGGATCTTGTGATACAAAAAGCGTTTCTCCCGTTCCTTATTTTTCGCCATATTATGCGCGATCACATCAATTTTCCGGTTTCCTAGACTTGTAAGCAGATTCGAAAAATCCATCGTCTTAAAGACAAATTTGTATTGCGGCAGCTGTTCATCAATGGCTTTCATCACTTCAATGTCATAGCCGGTCAGCTCGCCTTTTTCATCCATAAAAGCAATGTTCGGAAAATCAGTTCCCGTGCCGACAATGACGGTCTGCACGCCGCTTTCCGCTTTTGTGCTTTCTCCTTGCCCGCACCCGGCCAGCACGCCGAGCAGCAGAAGCAGACAGCCGGCTCTGATCCGTTTTTTTATCATTGCGCCCAGCTCGGTGTGCCTAACAGCGACGCGTCAAACCGCTCCGATATGAGCACCTTTCTCATCATGACTCCGATGTCTCCGTCTTTCTCCTGCTCAAAATACACTTCATACCCCCTCCGTCTGTACATATCTACAAGCCAGGGATGCTTGCGCGCCGAAGTGCCGAGCGTGATGGCCGGGGCCTTCAGCGTATCCCGCAGCACGTGTTCCTCCACATAAGTCAAAAGTTTGCTGCCGATGCCCTGCCCCTTCAGCTCAGGAAGCGTTGCAAACCACCAGACGAACGGATATTTTGACGGAGGCGTGTCACTCTCCCACGGAAAACGGATCGTAATGGTTGAAAGAATCCGTCCGTCCCGTTCGAGCACGACGGCTGAATGATTTTCAATATTTTCTGTTACCATATCGATGTCGGCCCGCGCCGACGGCCAGTCAATCTCCAAATTGCGGATCGGCTGAAACGCGCTGTACAGCAGCTCTAAAAACTCCGGCGCATCCTTTTTCTCAGCCAATCGAAATATGTCTTCACTCATTCCGGTCACTCTCCCCGCAAAAATATATAATTCCAATTTGTTTACTAAGCTTTGATTGTTTATACTATAAAGCAAACTGATTTATTTGACTAATCAAAAAAAGTAAAGGAAAGGTTCAAGAAAATTAATGAACAGCCGGGAGGGGATTTCGTTGGAATTACGCACCATTAAAACGTTTCATACGATCGTACAGTCAGGCAGCTTTTATAAAGCCGCCGAAATTCTGAACTACTCACAGCCGACGATTTCAATGCGGATTAAACAGCTGGAACAGGATGTAGGCGCGCAGCTGTTTGAACGGGGAAAGAAGCTGAAGCTGACAAGGGCGGGGCGGCTGTTTCATGAGCGGGCCGGGCAGCTTCTCGCGCAATACGAGGTGCTTGACCATACTCTGGCCGATATCAGACAGGGGCAGGCCGGCCTTATTCAGATCGGCATATCCGAACCGACGGCAAGCCTGATCTTCCCTGCCGTACTGCGGGGTTTCTTAAATGATTATCCGGACATGTCGGTCAATGTCAGCGTGGATGACGCCAATACATGCAGCCGCAAACTGCTGGAAGGCGCCATTGATTTTGCCGTATGCGGCGAGCCGGAGCTGATTCTGGAGAATTATTTCGATCCGTTTTTTCATGACTCGCTCAATGTCATCGTGTCAGACAGACATCCCCTTGCCGCCAAAGCAAGCGTCAATCTCGAGGATTTAGAAAATGAATGCCTGATTTTTACGCCCGCCAATTGCCCGATCCGGATTCAAATTGAACAGCACCTGCAGCGGTCCATCGGCAGCCGCTATCGAAAAATGGAGCTGACCAGCAGCATGGCTCACCAATACTATGTCAGGGAAAATATCGGCGTCTCAATCTTTACGGCGACGGCGCATTCAGAACCGATCGAGGGCACGAAGGTCATTCCGATCCATAACTTAACAATTTCACCGCCGGTCGGGCTGTTGACAAACCAAAAAGAAGAGCATTTTGACTCCGCCACAAAAGATTTAATCAGCAGGATCATCAGCCGGTTTCAGCGTGATCCACATTAAAAAAACCCCCGCTTTACGGGGGTTTTTGTACGTTCATCTTATATAATGCTCCGCACCAAGCCGCCGTCGATCCGCAATGCAGATCCGTTAATGGCAGACGACAGCGGGCTGCTTAAAAAGGCGACAAAGTGGGCGATTTCTTCCGGACGGATCAATCGCTGAATGATCGACGTCGGACGATTTTCCTTCATAAATCGTCTCTCCGCCTCCGCCGCGGTCAGGTTTTCACCGGGATAAAGCGACTCAAGCATCGTTTCGACGCCCTCTGTTTTCGTGGAGCCCGGCATGACCGTATTCACCGTCACATTCGTCCCTTCCGTGAGCTCGGCCAGACTGCGTGACAACGACAGCTGCGTCGTTTTCGTGGCGCTGTAGTGGGCCATTTCCTGAGAAGGCATGACGGCCGCTTCACTCGCGATAAAAATAACCCGCCCTTCCTTCCGTTCAATCATCCGCTTTGCATACCGGCGTGTCAGCCTCACGCCGCTCATGATATTCACCTCGAAAAACCGGAGCCACTCTTCGTCAGGAATATCAAAGTATTCCGCAGGTTCAAAGATTCCTAAATTGTTGACGAGAATATCCACATCCGGATACTGCTGAAAAATCGCCCCGCATCCTTCCGCCGTGCCTAAATCAAATGCGGCCGGATAGAGACGGGCATCCGGCGTCTGTTTCTCTAGTTCCCGGATCGTTTCGTTCACCTTTTCTTCACGGCGGCCGTTAATGATCACGGCCGCACCTTCTGCAATCAGCGAAGCCGCAATCGCCTTCCCGATGCCTGACGTAGATCCCGTCACAAGCGCCGTCTTCCCTTTCAACTGCAAATCCATCATCCATTCCTCCCTATCGCAAGTCTCTTCTTATATATGGACTGAAATCGAAAGCCTGAAACCCTCCGTCCCTATTATCGGATAGAAAAATGGATGAGGGGAAGTACGCACTTTTTAGTGCCTGTCCGTTGTCCCAGCTGACGGCTGATCGATTTGAATGACAAACCGATTCCCTAACTCTTCTTGAGCCTCTTGAAACAGCTCCAAGACATCATCAGCATCCGAACCCAATTCCTTCTGACTGATGTCAAAATTCTTCCACACCAAAGTCAGCGGAAGTTCGATCCAGCCTGTCAGACAATCCCATAAGGCATTCAGATTTTCACCATAAAAGTCCGGGAAATCTAATTGATCTTTTAAGATTCGGTGTAAAGCTTCTGTGCTTGTAACATCTTTTCCGTCTATGATGACGACTATCATTCAAATGGACTCCTTTATTTCGGCATGAAAAAACCGCAGTGCGGTCAAGTGACGGCACTGCGGTTCCTCTGTTATGTATGGAGACGGTGGGAGTCGAACCCACGTCCAGAAACATCGATTACTTAAGCGTCTACGAGCGTAGCCTGCATATTTCGTGTTTCACTCGTCTTCGTGCCTGCGGGCGGGCCTTCCGAGAGCTAGTCTGTCAGTCTCTTCTTACGTTCTCAGACGGGAACGCAAGCGTAGCCTACTTGGATGTGCTCTTCACGGACACATAGGCAATGTCAGGAAGAGCTCGCTGCGTTTATTAGGCAGCTAGTGCTAAGTTTTGGTTAAAACTTTTAGTTTTGCCAGTTATATTTAGGTGCGTGTTAACGAGATCGCCTCTCGGCTCGCAGCTCAAGCTCGATCCATCCCTGTCGAATCCGTAACGTCCCCTTGTTAAGGGTATACGGGAGATCTATCAAGCTCTTGCTCAACTGGCTGTACTGTTATTATACCATGATCACAGGCAAATTCAATTGGGAATGTCTTCAATAAACAGCCTGTGAATCTGATATGTGAACAGTATAGCATACGGCAGTTATCACATCAAGGCTCAGGCATCAGAAGCCTTTTTGTCTGTCTCTGAACGCTCTTTCGATTTCTCTTTTGGCGTCTTTTCGTTTTAAATCTTCGCGTTTATCGTATGTTTTCTTCCCTTTTCCGAGGCCGATTAACACTTTGGCAAAGCCGTTTTTCAAATACAGCTTCAGCGGCACGAGGGAATAGCCTTTCTCTTTCGTCAGACCGATCAGCTTATTGATTTCTTTCCGGTGCATCAAAAGCTTTCTCGTCCGGAGCGGGTCGTGGTTATAGCGGTTTCCCTGCTCGTACGGGCTGATGTGCATGTTGTGGAGGAACACTTCGCCGCGCTCGATTTTCGCAAAGGAATCCTTCATGTTTACGCGGCCGGCGCGGATGGACTTAATCTCTGTTCCCTGCAGCACGATGCCTGTTTCATAGGTT
Source organism: Bacillus sp. FSL K6-2865 (assembly GCF_040311405.1). Lineage (NCBI taxonomy): Bacteria > Bacillati > Bacillota > Bacilli > Caryophanales > Bacillaceae > Bacillus > Bacillus sp. FSL K6-2865. Next base: position 3,392,958 of record NZ_CP152036.1, read on the forward strand.
TCTTCTATAAAGTAATCATGGTTTGCTTTTTTGTTTTGCGATAATACTTTGCCTGATCCTTTTGGCATGCCTTCTCCTCCTCTCTCCGCAAAAACCGTTCATGTGTGCGATACGCTTTATTTTAGCAAATGGAGCGTTCCGCGACAATGAAAATGCGGCTTGCGAAAGAAAGCAAACAGAGCATTTTGCCCCATTTGCTTTTCTCATTTACTTCTTCTTTTTGCGTTTTTGTTTCGGCGCGTTTTGGAAACCGCGTTTTTTCTTTTTCTTCTTCGGTTTTGTAAACCATTCCCCTTTTTCCTCCGATTTCGGCGGTGAAGCCGGGGTATTGCTGTTTAACACGCGTTTCCGCGCCGGTCTGCCGCGTTTTCTGCGGTCGCCTGTCGTTTCTCTCGGACGGCGGGTGCCTTTCATGCCGACAATCTCAAAGTCGATGTTTCTCTCATCTTTATTGACGTCGACGACTTTGACCGTGATTTCATCTCCGATCCGGTAAACGTTGCCCGTGCGTTCGCCGATCATGGCGAAATGCTGCTCGTCAAAACGGTAATAATCATCCGTCATAAAGCTGACGTGCACAAGCCCTTCAATCGTATTCGGCAGCTCGACAAACATTCCGAAATTCGTGACGGAACTGATCATGCCGTCAAATTCCTCGCCGATTTTATCAAGCATATATTCCGCTTTTTTCAGATCGTCCGTTTCCCGCTCTGCATCAACGGCGCGACGTTCCATCGTTGACGTATGGTCAGCGATTTCCGGAAGGCGTTCGGCCCACTTTTCTTGAGTCGCTTCGTCCGATTGTCCGTTGATCAAATACGTTCTGATCAGCCTGTGAACGATTAAGTCAGGATAGCGGCGGATCGGCGATGTGAAGTGCGTATAAAATTCAGTCGCCAGCCCGAAATGGCCCAGGCTTTGCGGGTCGTATTTCGCCTGCTTCATGGAACGGAGCATGACGGTTGAAATCACCGTTTCTTCCGGACGATCCCGCACTTCATCAAGAATGCTTTGCAGCGCGCGCGGATGAATGTCTCCGGCTTTTCCTTTGACGATATAACCGAATGTCGTGACGAACTCCAGGAACTTTTGCAGTTTTTCGGCGTTCGGCTCTTCGTGAATCCGGTAAATAAACGGCACGTTCATCCAATGGAAGTGCTCGGCCACCGTTTCGTTTGCGACAAGCATGAATTCTTCAATCAGCTTTTCCGCTACTGAGCGCTCTCTGATGACGACGTCTTTAACGGCGCCTTCCTCATCGACGAGCACTTTCGCCTCTTTGAAATCAAAATCCACGGCGCCGCGGTCCATCCGTTTCGCCCGGAGAATTTCCGCCAGACGTTCCATGTCTTTAAACATCGGGACGAGCGGCTCATATCTTTCTTTCAGCTCGGCGTCGTCTTCTGTGAGGATCTGGTTGACATCTGAATAGGTCATTCTTTCCGTCGTTTTAATGACGCTTTGGAAGATCTCGTGCTCTGTCACCTGGCCCTGCTGGTTGATTGTCATTTCGCAGGAAAGCGTCAGCCGGTCGACCTTCGGATTTAAAGAACAGATTCCGTTAGACAGTCTGTGCGGAATCATCGGAATGACCCGGTCAACCAAGTACACGCTTGTCCCTCTATCCAGCGCTTCTTTGTCAATCGGGGAATTCTCCGTGACGTAATGGCTGACGTCCGCAATATGGACGCCGAGCTTGTAGCTGCCGTTATCAAGCTTTGTCACGGTGACGGCGTCATCCAGATCCTTCGCATCCGCGCCGTCAATGGTGACAATGACCTGATCGCGGAGATCACGGCGGTCTTTGATGTCTTTTTCATCGATGGTATCGGGCGTGCTTGTTGCCTGCTCCATCGCTTCAGCCGGAAAATCTCCCGGCAGGCCGTGCTTATGGATGATGGATAAAATATCGATGCCCGGATCATTTTTATGGCCGAGTATTTCAACGATTTCTCCTTCGGCGTTCATTCTGCCTTCAGGGTAGCTTGTCAGTTTGACGACGACTTTATGGCCTTCCGCAGCGCCGTTATTGGCATGTTTCGGAATAAAAATATCACTCGTGATTTTCTTATCATCCGGGATGACAAAGCCGAAGCTTTTCGTTTCTGTGTATGTGCCCACGACGCGGTCGATGCTTCTTTCCAAGATGCGGATGACCGTGCCTTCCTGTCTCGATCCGCTTGACTGGGAATTGAGCCGCACCATGACGATATCGCCGTTCATGGCCGTATTCAGCTCATTCGGCGGAATAAACACGTCGCTTAAAGAGGTATCCTCCGGCAATAGAAACGCGAATCCCTTTGCATGCGCGGAAATTTTTCCTTTTACTAAATTCATTTTTTCCGGAAGCCCGTAGCGGTTGCTTCTGGTGCGGACGATCTGTCCCGTCTCCTCGAGCGCCACCAGCGCTTTTACCAGCTCTTTAAATTCATCTGCTTCCGTGATGTTCAGCATCTCCTCGAGTTCCTGAACGGTAAGGGGCTTGTACGCCTCTTCCTTCATAAACGAGAGAAGACGGTCCATAAACGCTTCTTTTTCCATTATTCGACCTCCTGTTTGTTACCAATCGAGTTTCTCTAAAAATTCGTACACATCCTGATGAACGAGGTCCCGTTCTTTATCGAGCGTAATGACATGACCTGATTCTTCATACCATTTCAGCTGTTTGTCGTCCGTTTCCACCTCGTTGTAAATGATGTTCGCACTTTCTGTATTAATCATATGGTCATGCCGTGCCTGAACCACAAATGTCGGGGAATAGATCATGTCGACGTTTTTGCGCACATCGGCAATCAGCTCCTGAAGCGATTTGAGCGTATTCATCGGTGTTTTTTCAAACTCCTTCATTTCCTTTTCAATCTGCTCCGGCTGTTTTCCTTCGAATTTTTTATAATTGCGCGCGTAGGAAAGAACTCCTTCGTACATAACCTCTTCACTTTTAATGTGCATCGGCGCACACATAGGAACAATTCCCTTTATGGGTACAGTGTAACCCAATTTCAATGAAAAAACCCCGCCAAGCGACAGTCCGCAGGCCGCAATGTTTTCATAGCCTTCAGACCGTAAATATTCATAACCGTCCATGACGTCTTTCCACCAATCTTCAGGCCCCGTATGTACCAGTTCTTCCGGCGGAACGCCGTGCCCTTTATATTGAGGCGCGTGACAAGTGTAGCCGCGCTCATTCAAGTAGCGGCCGAGCATTCTGACGTCTGCCGTATTTCCCGTAAATCCGTGCAGCAGAAGCACCGCTTTGTCTCCGCCTTTAAATGTAAATGGTTTTGGTGTCACAATTTTCATGCTCATAACCCCTTTTTTGCACATTCAATTTAGTTTTCCACAGTTTTGCGAGAAACAAACGCCGTCTCTCAACAAGAAAAAGGCCTGATATTAAATCAGACCTTATACAAACATTGCCTTATACGATATACGCCAGCGAAATCGTCAACACGAAAAACAAGACTGCCAGCACAACGGTTGTGCGGTGAAGAATCAGATCAAGGCCCCTTGCTTTCTGTTTTCCGAAAAGCTGCTCCGCCCCGCCTGAAATTGCACCCGATAAACCGGCGCTTTTGCTGGTTTGAAGCAATACGACAATAATAAGTGCAATACTGACGATGACCAATAAGGTAATCAATAATGTGTGCATCCCATACACCTCCAGACTGACTGGCCTACATTGCTTCTATTTTACATGAAAAACAAAGGCATGTCACGCCGTATCGGTGCACATCATGTCAGAAAAACGGAAATGCGTTTGAATCTTCCATCATCATTGACTTTTGTCAACAAAGTCGTAGTAAAAAAGATCTTCAAATTTCATGTCAAAGTAATAGAGCATTTTTCCGATGACCAGCTGGCCCGGCCTCCGCTCTCCATTCAGTACACGGCTCAGTGTGGCGGGAGATATTCCGATCTCCAGGGCGAGCTGGTTTAACGAGTAGTCATTATTGACCATATACTGCAGCACATAATCTCTTCTGATCTGTATCTTTTCGACCACTTTCTTCACCTTCCGTTCTGTCAAATACTTTCTTTCTTATACATAAGATACGGCTTTTGTTAACTTTTGTCAATACTTTTCCAGCCTGGCTATTCCCTTTAGTCAATAAACATACTAGAATATAAATAGACCGCGGGAGGGGGAAAGACTGTGGAAAGCTTCGGGAAACAATTGCGGACATTGCGGGAAAAAAGGCATCTGACAGTGAATCAGCTGGCAACGTATTCAGGCGTCAGCGCCGCGGGAATCTCGCGGATTGAAAACGGCAAACGCGGGGTGCCGAAACCTGCAACCATTAAAAAGCTCGCAGATGCGTTAAAAATCCCGTATGAGGAACTGATGCAGACGGCGGGATACATAGAGACCGTTCAGGAAACGAGAGCCCCGTACGACACGGGCTGCACCTTGCTGGAAAAAGCCGAAACGTTTGAGCTGCATGATTTATCCCTGTTGGAGCGGGAGAACTGGCGGCACCTGTCGAAAGAAGACTTGGTTCTGCTTGATAAATACTTTGCGTTCTTATCGGCTGAAGCCAAAAAAAGAACAAATGAAGACTCATGACTTTGCACATGTGAGGCGATCTTATTGAACACATTCGGAAAGCAATTAAGAGAGCTGCGCCGCGCCCGGAAGCTTACCGTCAATCAGCTTGCCGTCTATTCCGGCGTCAGCTCGGCGACCATTTCCAGAATTGAAAACGGGCACCGCGGCATTCCTAAACCCGCGACCATCCGAAAATTGGCGGACACATTAAAGATTCCGTACGAGGAGTTAATGGCGCGGGCCGGACACATCAAGGCATTTCAGGAAGAAATCCGCGAAACCTCCGAAAGCTATCAATCCATCTGCGCCATCTATCAGACCGCCGTTGACAGAGGCGCGGAGCATCTGCCGCTGTTTGACAGCAAAAAGTGGCAGCACTTCACAAAAGAAGATATTGAAAGCGTCAGCAAATACTTTGATTTTATCGCGGCTGAAGCGAAAAAGCGCTCCCCGGATTCCTCATCCTCTTTTTGATCCTCTCCTCAACTTAACAAGCGCCAGACGTACGTTCCCTCCGATTTTGCGGTATAATAGCAGAAGACGAGGTGAAAAAGCATGAACCAATCAGAAATGTGCCCCAGATTCGAAAAAGCGGTCGACATCCTAAGTAAACGCTGGGTGGCTCTAATCGTCTTTCAGTTATTGAACGGACAGCAGCGATTTAGCGAAATTGAAGCGGCGCTTCCGAATTTAAGCGGAAGAGTCTTGTCAGAACGTCTGAAAGAACTTGAAACAGAAGGTGTCATCAAACGGGATGTTATCCCCGAAACGCCTGTCCGCATTGAGTATTCTTTAACGGAAAAAGGCTGCGCATTAGCCCCTATTTTAGAGGAAATTTCCAAGTGGTCTTCAACATGGATTGATCCTTCCTGATAAACTCTTTTCCGCATAAGCGGCTGATCTCTCAAACGGACAGCCGTTTTTATTTTTGCTTTTCTTAAACAGAAGAACAAGCCCTCAGGCGTGCAGGGCTTGTTTTTGTCTGACGCCTTCCAGCGGAATTCGAATCTCCGCCCGGGCTCCTCCAGACTCCTGATTTTCAAGTATTAATTCGCCGTGGTGAAGATGTACGACATGATGGGCGAATGTAAGCCCCATGCCGTGATGCCCCGCCGAATGTCTGCTTTTATCCTCCGTGTAAAAAAGCTGTGTCGCTCTTTTCAGCGCTTCCGGCGAGAACCCGCTTCCGCTGTCGGATACGGCGAGATGGAGGGCGGAATCGGTGCACAGGACGTCCACACGGATTTCCCCTCCTTCCGGCGTATAGTCGACGGCATTTGCCGCGATATTCATGACCGCCCTGTGGAGCAGCTCATGATCGATCGGCGCTTCAATTCGGTCAATTCCCCGTTCGCTGAGGACGAGATCAATCTGTTTCGGCCCCGCAAGCGCCGCCGCGTCACGATATATGTTTTGAATCCACTCTTTGAGGTCGGTATATTCCACATGAACGGCAACTGCCTCCTCCGCTTTAGAAAGCTGGATCAGCTGTCCGACATAATGCTCGATTTTGTTTCCGGCATCCAGAATATACTGCGCATATTCCGCCTGCTCCTCATCAGGCTCTGTTAACTGAAGCAGCTCGGCATTTCCTTTAATGATCGTTGCCGGAATTTTAATATCATGCGCAAGCGCGCCGATTTGTTCTTTCTTTATCCGCTCCGCCTCCCATTGCGCCGCCAGAGATGCCTGAAGCGCGTCTTTCATTTTCAGCAGAGAGTCAATGACATCGTCAAATTCCTTTATGCGCGACCTTTTTGGATTGATATTTAAATTCTGTTTTTGAATGCTTGCCGTAATGGAGCTGAGTGTGCTGAAATGCCGTCTCAGCTGATTGGCGAAACGCGTCGTCACGATAAAAACGGTCAAAAGAAGCAAAGTGATCAGAATCGTAAGACCCGTCCATTCATAATTCGGCAGATAGCGCCTTAACAGCGGCGACTGAAATTCCGACCTAAGTGAATATTGGAGAACGCCATATTCATCTTTCCGATTTATCACCATGAATCCTTTTTGTGCATAATTAAAATACGGCTGATGCTGAATCTTTTTTCTGGCGTTGGCCGCATCTTGTTCCGTCATCGTTCCTTTTGTCATCCGCTTTGTTTTTTTATCAAAAACAGCGTATGTCATACCTGCGGGGATCATGTCTTCGGTTATCTTTTCCGTTGATTTCAGGCGGGGTTTGATCTGTTCCGCCTCATGCTCGCTGTAGTTTGCGGGCAGGATCGCTCCGGCATTCATGGCAATGGCATTTAAGGCGACACATAATGCCGCCACCCCCATCGTGCTCAGACACAGTGTGATCGTAAATTTGACAAGCTCTTTGCGGATGCTGGATTTTCCTTTTGCTATTCCCATTTGTATCCGACACCCCACACCGTTTTGATCGGATCAGCCCCGTGTTCTTTACATTTTTTCCGGATGGTTCTGATAAACTCCGTAATGGTTGAATAGAGCGCATCGCCGTCCAAGCCGTACACTTCCTCGTAAATCTGCTCCCGTGAGAATGTTCTGTTTTTATGCTGTGCCAAACATTCAACGATTTTATATTCGTTTTTCGTAAGAGGCAGTTTCCGGTCATCAATCCATACTTCTTTATTCTCAAAATCAAACATGAAGCCTGATATCAGCCGTTTCGTCTGATGCTTTTCCCGCCGTTCCCTTCTGACATGCGCGTTTACCCTTGCCATCAATTCCTGTACGCCGAACGGCTTTGTGATGTAATCATCAGCGCCTGTCATGAGGCCTTTCACAATGGATTCTTCGTCAGACTTTGCCGTTAAAAACAGGATCGGGCTGTCCACCAGCGGCCGAATCCGCCGGCAGAGTTCAATCCCGTCCGTTCCGGGCATCATGACATCAAGAAGAATCAAATCATAGCCTTGAAAAAAATCCAATGACTGATCCTCCGCTTTTTCCAGAATCGTTACTGTATGCTGATCACGCTGTAAAATGTTTCTGATCAGAACGAGAATATCTTTTTCATCATCAATTGCTAAAATGTTTGCCACCGGCCGAATCGCTCCTTGCCTTTATTCATATGAACGCCGCCCTTCCCATCTTCTGCACCAATAGAGGCCGGCCAGACATAATATCACTATAGAAAAATATAACATTATTTCTCCGAATCTCATATCGTATCTTACATAAGGGAGGAACTCTTTTTTGACTTTGTCAAAATGCAGCAGTCCTGCAAGGCCTGAAAGCCGCACGCTCCATGCCCACGGGAAAAAACGCCAGATGATATCGCCAAGTCCCGTATTCATGAGCGCCGCCATTAATAATCCCGCACCCCCTAAAAGCCCGGACGGCCCCATGCCGTATTTTATGCCGACAAAAAAAGACATCATATAAAGCGGAATACTGCCGGCAATCAGCCACGCCCCTCCTTTTAAAAAGAGAAGATACGGGAGATCATTGATGTGAAGAACAAATTTCATCCCCGCCAAATAAAGACAGATGGCAAGACCTATCGATAACACATTCAACAGCAGCAATAGAAGCAGCTTGCCCGCAAAACTGATGATTTTAGAATGCGGAACCGCCAGCATCATCTGAAAATGGCCCGCCTGTTCCTCAACCGAGGCAGACATGCCGCAGACAATACTGATGATTAAAGGGTATAAAACAGCAATCGCGCTGAAAAACACACTGTACAGCATATAAGGCTCCTGAACCCTTCCATACATATACAACAGGAAAAATCCCGCGCATAAAACCGGCGCCGCAGCATGCATCCATATGAGCGGCGTACGCTTCATTTTTAATACATCGGCCCACATATATCGTAAAAGCACGGTCATGACCGGTTTCCCCCTTTTGAAAAAGACACGGCGGAAACAAAACTTACCGCGATAAAAGAAAGAATAGAAAGAATAATAGCCGGAATGATCACGTTTCCGTTTAATAAGCCGCTGTTTGCGGGAAGCGGAATTCCGTTCGGATGGATCCCGAGAATCGGTGACATCACCCGGACTGACCAGCTCCATGGACTCAGCCACCACAATGAACCTGACGCCGGCACAATGCCTAAAACAAAGGCGGCGATCATATTCATGAGGATGACTGCCGTAAACCCGAACTGTCTGGCAATCCATAAGCAGAACGGAATTTCCCAAAGCGTCGTCAGCCACAAAAGAGAGCTTGCTTCAATACCTTTCAGCTGAACCGCAGCAATTGCCGGAAACACAAGGCCAAGCAAAAACATGATGACTAAAAAGACGATTTGCGACAGGAGTGAATATAGCGCGATCAAGCTTATTTTTGAGAACCATATGCTCTTCAAGTCAGCCGGCAGTGAGTACACCGCGCGGTCAATCGCAGATTTTTTCTCTTTTTTAACAGATAAACCGCACATTAGAGCAATCATGAGCGGCATGAAAATAACCGCCCACCAATTGAACGTGCCCGTCATAAAATAGGCGGCATTCAGCAGAAAAGAAAAAGCCGTGTTCAGAAGCGGGATAAGAATGATCAGCTTTCTGATAAATGTTCTTTTAGATGTAAGGTGTTCCGCCTGCATGTACTGAATCATTTTCCTGTCCCCGCTTTCTCCCGTGTTGATTTGACTATTTCCAGAAACAGCCGCTCCAGATCGTCTTCCCGGCTGATTTCTCCCTGATATCCTAAAACGCCGTCACTGATAATTCCGATATGGTCTGCGATCTGCTCGACTTCTGATAACAGGTGGCTAGATAAAATAACCGTCATTCCCTGTCCGGGCAGGGAGCGGATAAATTCCCGCAAATCCTGAATTCCCATCGGGTCCAATCCGTTTGTCGGCTCATCAAGAATTAAGAGCGACGGACGGTTTAATAATGCTAACGCAATGCCGAGACGCTGCTTCATTCCCATAGAAAATTGTCCGGCGCGCTTTTTTCCGGTTCCCGTTAATCCCGTGATTTCCAGCACTTCCGCAATTCTTGAATCAGGCAGTCCGAGCATCACGCAGCGGACTTTCAGATTTTCAGCGGCTGTCAAGTTGCTGTAAAGCGGCGGCGCTTCAATCAGGGAACCGATGCTTTTCAAATCTTCGCGCTTCCATGTATGTCCGTCGAACAGAACCTCGCCGGATGTTTGCTGCAAGATTCCGGTCAATATTTTAAGAGTCGTTGATTTTCCGGCGCCGTTCGGACCGAGCAGGCCGTATATACTGTTGCGCTTAACCGATAGAGACACATCAGCCACTGCCTGTTGTCTGCCGAATGATTTTTGGAGCTGTCTCGTTTCTAAGATGTTGCTCATTTGATTACCCCTCTGCTTTGTTATTTGATAAGTAAGACTTTACAGCGCAGTTATCAAAATTTAATCAAGAAATCAAAAAAAAGCATCCTTCACGCGGAAGAATGCTTTTTTTCATGAGGCTGAGCGTACGATCAGCTTTCTTTTTTGTTTTTTCACCGGGCTGAGGGCTCGTTCCAGCCACGCCATCAGCAGGTCTGCGGCTACCGCCATCAGCGCGGTCGGGATGGCGCCCGCCAAAATAATGGCGGTTCCGTTTGTCGCGTTCGACCCTCTGACGATCATATCGCCGAGGCCGCCCGCCCCGACGAAGGTGCCGATCGCCGTGATGCCGATGGCAATGACGAGCGCCGTTCGGAGACCCGCCATAATGACGGAAAGCGCAAGCGGCAGCTCCACCATACGAAGGATTTGGTATTTCGTCATGCCCATCGCCTTTCCCGACTCGAGATAAGCGTGCTCGATATTGATAATGCCCGTGTGCGTATTTCTGAGAATCGGCAGCAGTGAATACAGAAACAAAGCCGTGATGACCGTATTGGCGCCGAGTCCCATGACGAGCATCAGGACGGCGAGCATCGCAAGCGCCGGAACGGTTTGAATCACGTTCGCCACAGCAAACACCCAGCCGGCGAGACGCCCGTGCCTTGCTGTCACAATTCCGGCCGGAATGGCGAGAACGGCGGCGAAAACGACGCCGTACGCCGACATGAGAAAGTGCCGCCAGCACTCATACAGAACATAACTGCCGTTTTGAGCATAATACGTAAACAGCTCCTTCATCGTGTCCATCCGCACATCTCCTTTCCGTTATTCAAAGTAATGATGTTTTTCTAAATATTCCTTGGCCACGACGGACGGCTCTTTTAATCGGCCGTCAACTTCGTAATTCATTTTCTGCATCATCTTTGTATCAATCGCGCCGATCATTTTATTGATCACGCCCTCCAGTTCGGGATGCTCTTTTAATACTTGATCCGGAACGACGGGTGAACAGTCATACGGAGGAAAGAACCGCTTATCATCCTTCAGCGTTTTCAGTCCGTAAGCGATGATTCTTCCGTCGGTGGAATAAGCGAGCGCGATATCCATCTTTCTGCTTTTCAGCGCGTCGTAAACAAGGCCGATCTGCATCGGATACGTACCTTCAAATGACATTCCGTATGTGTTCATAAAATCCTGATATCCGTTGCCTCTCAGCTTCATCCAGTAGTTATCGACGCCGAATTTCAGATGAGACGCTTCTTTTTTGACATCGGATACCGATTCTAAATGATACTTGCGGGCAAGCTGTCCGGAAACGGTAAAGACGTATGTATTATCAAAGCCGTAAGAATCAAACCATTTCATGTCATATCTGTTTTGAAATTCACGCTGAACGAGCCGCAGCGCTTTGTCCGGGTCTTTTTCCGGCTCCATGCGAAGCGTGCCCGTCAGCGCGTCTCCTGTATAGCGCGTCGCGGCGATATCAATATCACCGTTTATCAAGGATTGCTGCTGTACGGCATTGGAGCCGAGATTTTTAATAACCGTTGTCTTCAACCCGCTGTGATGTTCGATCATCTGTCCGAGCATGCTCGCGATGATTTCTGATTCGGTCATGCTTTGCGCGCCGATTTTAATGGTGTCCTCCGATGCGGCGCTCAATCCCGGGAGCGAGCATCCGCCAAGGAGCAGCATGCCGATACAGGCGATTGCGAGCAGCCGTTTTTTGCATCTATTCCCCATGAGAGACCTCCTCCTTATGAAGCGTCCTTTATGCTTTTCAGCCCGTCAGGCGTGACTTTCCGTTCTGTCATCCCCAGCATGTAATCGACGGCTGCCGCCAGCACTGTGACCGGAACGGCGCCTGCGATAATATACTCCGGCTGGTAAAGGTTCAAGCCGATAAAAATGTAATCTCCCAGCCCGCCTCCGCCGATAAAGGAGGCGAGCGTCGCCCAGCCGATTAAATAAATCGAAGACGTCCTGATGCCCGCCATGATGACCGGAGCGGCAAGCGGGAGCTCTACAAGCCTGATCTGCTCCCATGCCGTCATGCCGATTCCTTTTCCCGATTCCAGAAGATGCCGATTGACGCCGAGAATCCCCGTATACGTGTTTCTGAGAATCGGCAGCATGGAATAGAAAAACAGCGCCGCAACGGCCGGGACCTTTCCTACGCCTAAAAGCGGAATAAAAAACGCAAGAATGGCAAGGCTCGGCAAGGTTTGAATGATGTTGACGATGCCGATGACGGCGCCGGCTCCTCTTTTCATCCTCGTCAGCACGACGCCGAGCGGAACGGCGGCGAGAATGCCCGCCATGACGGCGATTAATGAGATGTACAGATGCTCCCATGTTTTATAAAGCATCTCTCCTCCATTTGCCTGTAAAAATTGCACGATCTGATTCATATCAATTGAAGCCTCCTCATGACATCACCGCGAGCTGATTCTCTTCTCCCCAGATGGAGTCATAGACGATGTCAACGAGGCTTGCCCTTGTCACGATTCCCGTTAGCCGGCCGGCTTCATCAATGACCGGCACAAATTTCATGCCTCTTTTTAAAATTTTATGGACGGCGTCGCGAAGCAGAGTGCCGCTTCTGACCGTGTACAGATCCCGCTCAAGCACTTCCGCGACGGTTACCGCTTGTCTTCGTTTGCGGTCAATCATCTCCACATCGACATAACCTTGGAGAACGTTCTTTTCATCAATGACGAGCAGCGAATCCACCCGCTCGGCACGCATCAGCTGAATGGCGGCTGACAGTGTTTTCTCAGGTGTTACCGTCACGGGATCGGGATTCATGATCTGCTCCACCCGTTCAATATCAGGGCTGGATGATTGGATCAGCCGTTCCTTGCCGATAAACTCCTCAACAAATTCATTCGCCGGAAATCTGAGAATCTCATCAGGCGTTCCGGCCTGGACGATTTCTCCCGCTTTCAGAATGACGATTCTGTCCGCAAGCTTGATGGCTTCGTCCATATCATGGGTAACAAATACGATGGTTTTATGTAAGGTTTTTTGCAGTTTTTTAAATTCTTCCTGAAGGGAATCTCTCGTAATCGGGTCAAGCGCCCCGAACGGTTCATCCATTAAGATGAGCGGCGGCTCTGCGGCAAGTGCCCGTAATACACCTATTCGCTGCTGCTGTCCTCCGCTCAGTTCATGAGGGTAACGGTCTAAATATTCAGGACCCATATCAACGAGCTTTAAAAGCTCCCGCGCCCGTTCCTTCCGTTTTTCGGCAGGATGCTTTAAAAGCTTCGGAACGAGCGTAATGTTCTGCTGAATGGTCATATGCGGAAACAGCCCGATCTGCTGGATGACATAGCCGATGCTTCTTCTGAGTTCCACCGGGTCTTGTTCCAAAATGTTTCGGCCCTCTATCAGGATTCTGCCTTCTGTCGGTTCAATTAAGCGGTTGATCATTTTCATCGTCGTCGTTTTGCCGCAGCCGCTCGGCCCGATAAAACAAATAAATTCGCCTTTGGCGATATTCAGGTTGATGCTGTTGACGGCTTTTTTCCCGCCTTTATACATTTTCGAGACATTTTCTAATGTCAGCAAACACTCACACCTCCATGATTAAATTTATTCAATTCGTTAAATTCAAATTTAACTTTTCAGACAATTGAACGTTTTCCATTATAAATTAAACTTTGTAAATTAAAAAGTTTACAATTTGTCCATATTATATATAAAGGTTGTGTAAGCATTGATTAACCCGTATTGACCGGCAAAGTTCTTCTTATTGCTCCGGATTACTGCCAAATTCTCTCGGAAGAGCATTTCCGCCGGTTTAAAAATGTGGTATATTGACATCGGAATTGCTGACTGAAAGGATTGAAACTGTTGGAGAAAGATCCGTTACACGTAATCGAACAAGCTGAAGATCATTTGATAGAACGAATCGCTGAAAATATGCATACATTCGGAATGCCCGCGACGGTGGGGCGCATTTTAGGCATTATTTATATGAACCGCAAGCCGATGACCTTAACTGAATTATCAGAAGCGACCGGCATGAGCAAGACGAGAATGAGTCAGGCGGTCCGTGAAATGCTTGACGTCAATCTGGCGGAAAAAGTGTTTGAAAAAGGCGTCCGCAAAGATTTATACGACGTCGAGCAGGATTATTACCAAACCTTTATTACGCTGTTTACGGCCACATGGAGCAAGGTCGTCAGCAAAAATAAAATGATGCATAAAAAGCTGAACCGCGAACTGACGGCCGTCCTTGAAAACGGCGTGCCGGAAGAAGCTGAGGAAAAAATCAACGAACTGCTGAAAGAATTAAAGGATTGGCTTGATTACTACAACTGGATCAGCCGTCTGATCGAGTTTTTTGAAAGCGAAGAAATTTTCAAGCATGTTCCGAAGCCATAAGAAAAAAACGCCCTGACCCGCAAGGCGTTTTTTTCATGCCGCATTCGGCGCTTTGGTTCGTTTTTTCTTTCTCACCGGACTCAGCGCCCGCTCCAGCCATGCCATCACAAGATCTGCGATAACGGCCATCAGCGCTGTCGGAATGGCGCCGGCCAAAATAATCGCGGTTCCGTTCGTGGCGTTTGAGCCCCTGACAATGATGTCACCGAGTCCGCCCGCGCCGACAAACGTACCGATTGCCGTAATGCCGATCGCGATGACGAGCGCCGTCCGCAGCCCCGCCATGATGACGGAAAGCGCAAGCGGCAGCTCCACCATGCGGAGCACCTGAAATTTGGTCATGCCCATCGCTTTTCCCGATTCAAGATAAGCGTGTTCAATGCTGGCGATTCCCGTGTACGTATTCCGGATGATCGGAAGAAGCGAATATAAAAACAGCGACAATATCACCGTATTGGCGCCGAGCCCCATGACGAGCATCAGCACCGCAAGCATCGCAAGCGCCGGCACGGTCTGAATCACGTTTGTCACCGCGAATACCCAGCCGCTTAATGTTCTGTACCTGGCAATGAAGATGCCGAGCGGAACCCCGACGATCGCCGCAAATAAAACGCCGTATACCGACATGAGAAAATGGCGGTAAAACTCCTGAAGCACATAGGCGCCGTTTTGAGAATAATAAGTGCCGAACTGCTGCAGCACTTCCATTTGCTCCACCTCATTTCTTATTCAAAATAATGATGTTTCTCCAAAAATTCTTTAGCGACGACGGACGGTTCTTTCAGCTTGCCGTCCACCTCGTAATTCAATTCCTGCATCGTTTCCGTATCGATTTTGCCGATCAGTTTATTCACAATGCCCTTCAGTTCAGGATGCTGCTTCAGCACGCTGTCGGGAATGACCGGCGAACAGTCATACGGCGGGAAAAACTGCTTGTCGTCTTTTAAAATTTTCAGATCGTACGCTTTAATCCGTCCGTCCGTTGAATAAGCGAGGACGGCGTCCATTTTCCCGTTTTTCACGGCATCGTATACAAGTCCGATCTGCATCGGATAGGTTGTGCCGAATTCAAAGCCGTACGTGTCGGTAAAGCCTTTATAGCCGTCGCCTTTTCTTTTCAGCCACGCATTGTCTACACCGAGCTTAAATTGATCCGCATGCTTCTTAATATCGGACACTTTGTCTAAATGGTCTTTTTCCGCAAGCTCTTTCGTGACGGTAAAAGCGTATGTGTTCTCAAATCCGTAAGAATCAAACCATTTGTAATGGAAGCGTTTCTCAAATTCTTTCTGTACGATGGATAATGCTTTTTTCGGGTCTTTTTCCGCTTCCATGCCGAGAGTGCTCGTTAAATCCGTTCCCGAGTAGCGCGTCGCGGCGATATCGATTTCACCGCCGAGCATCGCCTGCTGCTGGACATAGTTCGATCCGAGGTTTTTAATTAATGCCGTATTCAAGTCTGTATTGTGTTCAATCATCTGTGCGAGCATATTGGCGATAATTTCTGATTCCGTCATGCTTTGCGCCCCGATTTTAATCGTATCATCGGAAGCCCCGCTCAGGCCGGGAAGGGAACAGCCGCCTAGAAGCAGAGCAGCTGACAGCGCCAGTGCGCACATCCATCTCTTTTGGTTTCTTTTCACAACAGCCAACTCCTTATGATACTTCCTTCAGCCCTTTCAGCCCTTTCGGCGTCACCTTCCGTTCCGTCGCCGCCAGCAGATAATCAATGATAATGGCTAAAATGGTGACCGGCACGGCGCCGCCGATAATATATTCAGGCTGATAGAGATTCAGGCCGATAAAAATATAGTCTCCGAGCCCGCCGCCCCCGATAAAGGAAGCAAGCGTCGCCCAGCCGATCAGATAAATGGTGGATGTGCGGATGCCCGCCATGATCACCGGAACCGCAAGCGGCAGTTCCACAAGCCTGATCTGCTCCCAGACCGTCATGCCGATGCCTTTTCCCGATTCCAGCAGATTTTTGTTTACGCCTTGAATGCCGGTATACGTGTTCCGGAGAATCGGCAGCACCGAATAGAAAAACAGCGCGACGATCGCGGGCACCTTTCCCACGCCTAACAGCGGGATAAAAAACGCCAGTATCGCGAGACTCGGCAAGGTCTGCACAATGTTGACGGCGCCGATGACGGCGCCTGCGCCCTTTTTCATTCTCGTCAGCGCCACTCCGAGCGGAACGGCGACGACAATGCCTAATATGACGGCGATAATCGAAATGTATAAATGCTCCCACGTTTTATATAAAAGTTCTCCGCCGTTCGTCTGCAAAAACTTGATCATTTCATTCATTGTAAGCGTTCCTCCCTTGTCAGCCTGTCACCAGCTGGTCTTCCTCGCCCCAGATTGAATCGTAAACGATGTCGACAAGGCTCGCTCTCGTGACAATTCCGACTAAATGCCTTTGTTCATCAACGACGGGTACATATTTCATTCCGCGCTTTAAAATTTTGCGTACGGTATCGCGCAGCAGTGTCCCCTGCTCGACCGTATACAGATCAGAGCGGAGCACGTCGCCGACGAGGCTCGCTTTTTTCCGGTTCTGATCAATGATTTCGACATCAACATATCCTTGCAGCACATTCAGGTCATCAACGACAAGCAGGGAATCGACACGGTGTTCCCGCATCACCTGGATCGCCTGCGAAAGCGTTTTGTCCGCCGTAACGGTCACGGGCTTTTTGTTCATCATCTGCTCGACGCGTTCAATATCCGGTCTTGATTGCAATAACCGTTCTTTGCCGATAAATTCTTCGACAAACTCATTAGCCGGATTCCTGAGGATGTCATCAGGAGTGCCGGCCTGAACGATCTCTCCCGCTTTTAAAATGACGATCCGGTCAGCCAGCTTAATGGCTTCATCCATATCGTGGGTTACAAACACAATCGTTTTATTCAATGTTCTTTGCAGTTTTTTGAATTCTTCCTGAAGGGAATCCCGCGTAATCGGGTCAAGCGCTCCGAACGGTTCATCCATGAGAATAAGGGGAGGTTCCGCTGCAAGGGCGCGCAGCACGCCGATTCTCTGCTGCTGTCCCCCGCTCAGCTCGTGAGGATAGCGGTCTAAATATTCAGGGCCCATATCGACGAGCTTCAAAAGCTCCCGAGCCCGTTCCTTCCGCTTTTGTTCCGGCCATTTCAGCAGTTTCGGCACGAGGGAAATGTTCTGCTGAATGGTCATATGAGGGAAAAGTCCGATCTGCTGAATGACGTAGCCGATTTTCCGTCTCAGCTCCACCGGGTCCTGCTCCATAATGTTTTCGCCATCGATAAAAATCTTTCCGGATGACGGCTCAATCAGTCTGTTAATCATTTTCATCGTCGTCGTTTTTCCGCAGCCGCTCGGCCCGATAAAACAAATAAACTCGCCTTTTTCGATATTTAAATCAATGCTGTTGACAGCTTTTTTTCCGCCTTTATAGACTTTTGATACATTTTCTAATCTCAGCAATCCGTGCACCTCCGAAGGGTTCCGTTATTTTTCTGAAAAGTATAATCTTTATTATAAGATGAAATTTGTAAAATAAAAAGTTTACAATGTGTTGAAATTATATACAATATACGTATTTTTTCATGTTATCCCGCTGACAATGCGGATGTTCTTACAATCGCTCCCGATAGCTCGCATATCCTGCCGCATCATCTTTTTCATCAACTGTAAAAAATATGATATATTGTCAGCATGAAAAGCCAGTGAAGGGATGATCAGCCGTGGAAAAAAACGCTCTTGATATCATCGGGCATGCTGAAGAGCATCTCATTGAGAGAATCGCCGAGAATATGCATACATTCGGAATGCCGGCCACACTGGGACGTGTGCTCGGTATTATTTATATGAACCGCAAGCCGATGACGTTAAATGAGCTGTCAGAGGCGACCGGGATGAGCAAAACGAGGATGAGCCAGGTGGTCCGCGAAATGACCGATGCCAATCTGGCTGAAAAAGTGTTTGAAAAAGGCGTTCGGAAAGACCTTTACGACGTCGAGCGTGATTATTACCAGACGTTTATCTCCCTGTTTACGGCAAATTGGACAAAGGCGGTCAGCAAAAACAAAATGCTCTATAAAAAGCTGAACCGCGAGCTGACTGAGCTTCTGGAATCGGAAAATCTCAGTCCCGATATTGAAGAAAAAGCCCGTCAGCTTTTGGATGAACTGACGGATTGGCTCCATTATTATGACTGGCTGAGCCGTTTGATAGAATTTTTTGAGAGTGAAGAAGTGTTTCAGCATGTGCCGAAAATAGAAAAAAGCAGCACCCGAAGATAACCGGGCGCTGCTTTTTTAAGTCAGGAAACCAATATCGGGAACATGCCTTTCAGACCGGCGCCGATCATGCCGATCGCCACCACCGCCAAAATCAGCCCCATCAGTCGGGTAATGACGTTCATTTCGGTTTTCCCGAGCTTATTGCTGATGAAAGAAGAATAGTGAAAGAAGATGAACGTCATCGCGATGACGGCCGCAATGCCAATAAGCACGCTGATGTAATGGATGATGCCGCCATGGCCGGCCGACAGACTCATCACCGTCGCGATCGTACCGGGTCCGGCGATAATCGGAATCGACAAAGGTGTCACAGATATATCAGCTTTCTCCTTGCTCTCCCCTTTCTCTTCATGATGGAGAGACTGTACATGAGATTTCTTCGCGTTCAGAAGATTATAAGCGATGCCGAAAATAAAAATGCCGCCCGCGATACGTAAGGCATGAATGTTAATGTCAAACAGTTTAAAGATCAGATGGCCGAAGATTAAAAAAGCCGCCAAGATGATAAACGACAGCACGGAAGCCTTGCGCGCGATCGCTGTCCGTTCTTTCTCCGAGTACCCTTCCGTCAGTGAAAGAAAAATCGGCACGTTTCCGATGGGATTGGAGACTGCAAACAGTGAAATGAAGACATGAATGATGAATGAAAACATGCGTACCTCCTTATGACTTGCCGTTATTGAGTTATGTTTTGTTCTCCGCTGTTTCTTATGCATGGTTTTTACCCCGGGGTCTGCTTTTTATAACCTCAGCCGGACGATCCGGAAACAGAAAAAACCGTCCTTGTAAGGACGGTTTTTTCCGTTTGCTATCTCCATAAGCCTTTTCCGAATTTCAACAGCCGATAAAGCATTTTCAATTTTTTTAGCATGCGTTAATTTCCTTTTTCACTCTGAATCAATGCGCCGAGAGACATGATATCTATCAGCTCCAATAAAATTCTACCATAAAGGGTACTTTTTCTCTATTATCAATTCATAGAGAAGGTGATTTGTATATCTTTAGAAAACTCCGTTACATCCGCCCTATTTTCTTTTATAATGTAAATATTGAACAAAATCCCTATATTACTTGTAAAAGGAGTTTTAGAATGTATTGTTCTCAATGCGGCCATCATACTGATGGCGGGAAGTTTTGTGAAAAGTGCGGGGCGCCCCAGCCCGGGCAGGGAGGCGCAGGCCAAACGCAGGGCCAGGCCGCTCAGGCCGGCGCCGCGGCTAAGCAGGCTTCAAAGCAATTTGCCTTATTCGTGCTTGATGTGTTAAAGCGACCGTACCAAACATGTAAAACGACAGGCGGCGAACAGCTTGTCAGCAGCATCATCAACATGGTGCTTTTCTGTCTGGTGACGCCGATTATGTTTTATATTCTCCTATCAGACGGCTTTCGTGACATCAGTTTTACCGCGGTTGTGGTCAAACCGGCGCTTACCTTTGCATTATGCGTTTTTTGCCTGTATCTCTTGATTTTTATCGCTTTGAAGGCCGGCGGCGCCCAGGTGTCATTTAAAGATTCGCTGTCCAGATTCGGGGCCTTTTTGATTCCGTTTACAGCTATTTTGCTTCTTGCACTTATTTTTATGCTGCTTCATACAACCGTTTGCTTCACCATTCTGGCTGTCGGTCTTTTAGGAGCGGCGTTTGCCGTGCCTCCGCTCATGCTGGCGAGCTATCAGCATCAGCTCACTACTAAGGCGGATATCATTTATTCTGTTATCGTCATCTATTTGATCATTTGCGTAACATTTCAATTCACGATCAAGCATTATATAAAAGAACTCATGAATTATTTCTTCTTTTAAAAACGGAAACCCCCGCCGCCTGATTGGCGCGGGGGTTTTTTTATTGAATGGATGTTAAATAAATTCTTCCGTCTTTAACAACGCCGCCATACGTCCAATTGTATGATCTGAGCTTCGGACTCCCGCCGGCTTTCGTAATATAAAACTCCTCGTACGTATGAATCGTCAGATGAGAGCCTTTCTGTGAAAAGCTTTTGACATTCACTTCATTAAATACTTCGGTCGTCCCCTCGCTGTGCAGTTTTTTGACCAGTTTCTGCTGATCTGCATACAAAGGGCTTCCCTCTTCTAAATTGCCCGCCATGATGGCAAAATTGTTAAGGCTGACGGCGCTTGATTGATTTGTCAGGTAATCAGTCATAAACGATGTGACTTGCTCGTTTGTCACGCTGCCTGAAGCTGTATTTCCTTTGGAAGATGCCCATGCGGATGTATAGGTTTTCGGCTGGTCGTTTTTTATTTTTTTTACATTTGTCCCAGAAGAATCTGAGGCTGGATCAGCTTTTTCGAAAACCCATTTTTTATGTTTTGTATCATATGAGAGTACATAATGAAAGCTCGGCTCAGCCTCTTCCATATCAGGCTTCGTATTCCCGTCGAAATAAGCAGACTCATGAAGCTCTTTACCCGTAACAGTTACTTGCCAGCGGCCGTTCTCTTGAGAAATCGCAAATGAATCCAGATCAAAGCTTGTCTCTTTATACTGATCCTTCAAAAAGGTGCCGGAACTCTTCATGCCGGATACCACTTCTTTCGTCTGCTCTTTCCAGGCGGAACCAGCCTCGGTCATCTGATCGGTATTTCCGTCTGCCATCGCTTTTGTATACTGCTTCGTTGTTTTGACAATCGTGTCCATGATTGTTTGTTGTGTATCTTGATCCGGGATAAGCGTTAATTCCATATCAGTACCGTTGATCGGAACATCGGCAGTTTTCATTTTTCCCCAAGGAAAATCAGCCTCCACGGCGGCTGTCATGGAACCGTCAGTTAAGAGCGGACCGTATGTAACGGATGTAAACGGATCTTTATGGACGGACTTGCCGTTTATCAGCAGATCGCCTTTCGCGCTTTTGAAGCTGTCTGCCGGAGTGAATGTCACATCCTCGGCATCTAACGGCAGGTCAAACTCAACATTCCGGCTGCCGGCCGCCTCTGCCTCTTGTTTTTTGACAACGTCAACCGTCTCATTTTTAAGCTTGGCTTCCGCCGTGTAGACACCGGGTGCATACGGGCCGAAGATTTGGGTTTCATCGGCTTTTTTGACCGTACCTGTTTTCTCGCTGTTGATATAAAGATCGGCGCCTTTATAATTGCTGGTGACGCGGAAATAAACCGGATCGACTTTCAGTTCGTAATGGTCAAACAAAAGAAGGGTTTTTCCCTCTTTTTTTACGTATACCGCATCTTTTTCTGATGAATTGCCGCGAAGCGCTGCCAGCAGTTCATCGTGTTTCTTTGCGTATGCAAGGAGCGGTTTGACATTGGTCTCATTCAGCTTCAGTTTTTTGTCTGAAGGAGTGAGCAGGGCTGCGAGCTTTTTCGTGTCCCCGTCATGAACCGCCTGTTCGAATTGATCCGTGAGCCTTTTTTCAGATGTCAGCCAGGCTCCGGTTTTATATGCGGCAATCAATAAGATCAGCGCTGCGGCAATGCCGCCCCACATGAAGAGCGTTTTTTTAGGGATCGGCTTTCTCATTTGTGAAGCAGGTTCAGCCGCTTTTACAGCCGCCTGCCGCTCCAGCCGGCTTCCTTTCCCGATCGGTTTTCCGCATTCTTTACAGAAATGCGCTTCTTCATTGTTCTGCTGGCCGCAATGCTTACAAAAAAACATGACTTTCCTCCTATTCAATCTGCAAAACTTGTATAACTTTTCCTATGTTTCATATTTTATAATAAAGTAGAATGATTTTGGAGTTATTTTCAAAAATAGCTGTCGATCATAACAAAGGAGGAGAAACGGACATGCAAAAACTGAGCATCCGAAAAGCCGCGGAGCCGGATGAAGCGCTGTATAAACTATTGCTGCTGGCCGATCCGTCGAGGGAGATTGTCGATGATTATCTTGTAAGAGGAGAATGCTATACGGCTTGGACGTCAGACGAGCTTGCAGGGGTTTACGTTTTATTGCAAACAAGGCCTAAAACGATAGAAATCGTAAACATCGCGGTAAAAGAATCGCTGCAGAACAGGGGATTCGGAAAACAGCTGGTGCGGGATGCCATTGAAAAAGCGAGACAATCGGGGGCTGACACGATTGAAATCGGCACCGGAAATTCCAGTATTCATCAGCTGTCACTCTATCAAAAATGCGGATTCCGCATTCAGGCTGTCGACCATGATTTTTTTATCAGACATTATGATGAAGACATTTTTGAAAACGGCATTCAATGCCGGGATATGATACGGCTTTATTTGGATTTATGATAAAAAGGGCGCCGGCTGACATCGGCGCCCCTTCGTTTACCATTCAGACGGATTGATCCGCTTGTTTCTCTGTATTTCTTTGACTCCCTTGTCTGACTGAAAAAACAGCAAAAACGATCGTAAGGGTCAGTCCGACCGCCGCAAAAATATAATCCGCATACATCAACAGCAGAAGCCCTGTGTAGACAGCGGCCGACAGCGGTTCACCCATTTTGACAATGGAAAAAATCAGTGCAAAGACCCTTCCGAAATATGCGGCCGGAACCGTCTTTTGGAAATACAGCACCGTTTGCACATCAATATACGAGATGATGATGCCAAGCACCAGGAAGATGATGCACTCAAACCCATGAAGGGGAAAAAACAGGAGCATAATGAGCAGTCCCGCTGCCGTTAACGTCCGCGGGTACAGCCGGTTCAAGCGTTTTGTATTCCATTTGAAAAATACGGCCAGATTGCCCAAAAGCATCCCCGCCTGAAACATTGAATACATGACGGCAAACCATACAGAATAGTTCTGCTGAAAACGCTCCACAGCAAGAATCGGCCCCATTACTGAAATAAGGCCGGCAATGACGAGATTTACGACGAAAAAGTATCCGACCGATGTCAGCCATGCCGCATTTCCTTTCAGCATTCTGTAACCGGATTTTACATCTTCAGTTCCGTTTCTTTTTTCATTGGGCTGTTCTAAAATACGAATGAACGCGATAAATGCCGCGGAGATCAAAAAAGCAGTTCCGTTTATGGCAAACAGCATCCCGAACGGAATAGCCGCAATCATGATCCCGCTGATCAATTTTCCGACGATGAGTCCGATCAAGTCACTCGTATTGATCAGAGATGTCGCCTGATCAAGATGCTGTTTGCGGACGAGCAGCGGAATGATCGCGACTTTCGCCGGCGCAAACAGCATCGATTGCAGAGATAGACAAAAGGCGCACACCCCGGCTATCCACACGGTTAATAAATCGTTCGCGCTGAGCACCGCCAAGAGGATCATGATGACGGCCCGGCCCGTATTGCACAAATACAAGATCGACTTTTTTCGGAATAAATCAATCAGCGGTCCCGCCAGCACGCCAAATGTCAACGGCACGAGTTCGATAAAAGAAATAACGCCGACAAGAATTTTGCTGCCGGTCAATTCCAGCACTAACAGCGGCAGTGCAATAAGCCAGACCCCGTCCGCTGCTGAAGAAAACACCTGTGCACACCAAAGCTTTGCATAGTTCGGTGTTCGATATGTCATATCAGGCCCTTTTTTGATCCTCGTCATCAGAAACACCGCCGAACCATTCCAGCGTTCTCCATGATTCCCGTCTTTCCGTATAATCCTCTTCCATCACCTCAAATACAATGCCGGTATCTTGATTCCGATAAAGCTCCTGCAAAGTATCGGCAGCCCGTCTCAGCAGCTCCTCAGCGATCGTCCCTTCACTCGGATGGCGGCCCTCAAAACAGCGGACGCCGCCATGCGGGAACGCAAGCTGGCGAAATGAGCTGAAGTGATAATGCTTAATGCTCTCTTTTATCGACAGAAACTGAAAGAAATCGGGATATTTCAGCTGATCATTTCTGAACATAAGGGCAGATGACAAGTGAGTCTGATAGGTAATCGCCCAATGGCACAGATCCCACGTAATACCGACATGCTTCAGATCCATCTGCACCAGCTCTGTAAAATCCTCAGGATAAATGAAAATCGGATCAAAATCCTCTCCCAGATTCCCGATGATCGGAAGGTTTTCCACACCGATCCAGATGTCCGTCCCTTTCAGCCGCTCATCAAACTCCGCGAAAAACTCAACGATTTTTTTACGGTTTCCTTCCAGGTCATAGACTTGAAATTCCTCAACCGTCATAAATTGATTCGCATGAACGGTTATGCCTTTGGCGCCGTATTTCACAGCGAGCTCCGCAAAGTGATAAAGCTGTTTTTTGATGTGATCTTCATTCACATAATCGGCATGATCTGTCGGGAAATGCAGCGTCAATAATGAAGGATCAAGCTGGTTCGCATATTCCAGCGTCTGATTGAATGTTTTGAGATAATCCGCTTCCCCAAAGGAATGGCCGTCAAAAATATTCGCTTCCAGACCGTATCCCGCTTCCACCCATTTCTCATCGATTTGCTTCGGATCAAGTCCGAAAAACGGAATTTGAGCAATCATAGGACAGTCACCATGTTCCTCTCACAAGCATAAACGCTTCCGCAGCGGTAAAACCCGATTTTGCTCCCCACACATGGGCATTATGTTCGATCGCCTGCAAAGAGCGGGGATGAGGGAAGTCTCTGAGCTCGGAGCCGTAACACGCCATCGATTTCAATTTCGTTTCAAGCTCGTCTTCAATATTAACGAAGAAATTGGCATGAAACTGATCCTTCTGACAGTAATTCCATTCCGTCGAAGACAATGTTTCATAGGCAAAAACCCGTTTTACCGTATGACCGGGAAGCGGACGGGTTGCCGTCATGACCGCTCTGAATACGACGGAGTGGTCAATATTAATGTCACCGCCGTACTGGGTATACACAATGTCAGGCTGAAAACGATAGATTTGTTTCTCCGCTTCCTTCACGACATCCAGCAAATCCATTGAATCCATTCTGTTATCAGGAAGGTTCAGCCTGACAAAATCATGGATGCCCAAAGTGCTGAGCGCCTGCTCCGTTTCTTGATTAGAATGCTCCATAACAGAATCTTCAGGCTTTTTGTAATCCGTTTTTCTTGATGATTTGCCTTCCGCCATAATGACTGCCGACACGCTGTCACCTTGGCGGACATGTTTGGCGAGCGTGCCGCCGACGCCGATAATTTCATCGTCGGGATGCGCTGCAAATACCATTACTTTCATCATATTGCCCTCCTTTAACTAACATTTCAGCTGTATCCGCTCCGCAGTTCATCAGCATATCGAGCATGGAGAGGTGAGGGATATGCTCCCCGAATAATTGAGGATAGCCAAAATGCCGGATCTGCTGATACTCAATGACAATTCCGTTTCTTTCAAAATCGCTTTCTATTAAATAGTCGGAACCCTGACTGCCTGAATAATAACGGTCCGCCCCCAGCTCCTGACAAAGCGCTAAAACAAAATCGCTTTTTTTCTCCTTCCGGCATTCAAGCTCAGAGACATAACAGAGCGGCGTTTCAATTCGGAGCTCTTTTCGGAAAAATTCAATGATGTGCATATTCAAATCATGGAGATATTCCCACTCCCGCTGATAGACATCTTGAAAAAAATGCTGGTATCGCTCAAAATAGGGAGCTTTCGCATAGTTCATTTTAATCGCCATCCAATGTTTTTTCCGCCAATCCTGTGTCTGGTCGATTTTCATATGCCGAAGCTCTATGTCTTTATATTGTTTCATCTGCAAAGGCACTGTCAGCCATCTGGGGCCTTGCGGCGTTTTGATTCTGTTGCGGTTGAGAAATCCTTTTTTCTCAAATTGAGCTGTGTCATGAATGGCAAACAGATCCGACTTATACATTTTTTCAAAAAAACCGTACCACGGCAGATAACTGGATTGATGGCCGCTTATTGTTTTCATTCCGGTTTCGTAAAAAGTCGGCATTGTTTTTCTTCAGCTCCCCAATATCGTTTCGGTCTTGCGATTTCTTTACTGTGTGAATAGCCAAAATCAGCCCATTGAAGCTTGCGGCAAATGGCGAATTGCAGGGCGTCACGCATCAATAAGTAAGAGGCCTGCGCTTTTTTTCCCGCCAGGCTGTTTACATTCTGCCAATAATAGAAATGAGAGCGGTCATAGAGAAAAATACTGCTGCTGATCAGCGTCTCATCCTGATATGCTCCGATCCAAAACATCCGGTCCGCAAACGTGTCAAGCAGCTTTTGGAAAAAGCCCTGGCTCAGCACATAAGCTGCGCCGATTGCCGCCGTATGCTCTTTGTAGAGGTCATAAAACGCGCTAAGTTCTTTTCGCCCGATCAGCCGGGTGACAATATTCTCTTTTTCAGCGTATCTGACTGCCGTCCGGGCTTTTCCGGAAATGCCCGTCCAAAGTTCGTCAAACGTGTCCGGAAGCGAAAGAATACGTGTCGCCTTTTCCGTCCATCCTTCCCTGATTTCTTCTGTAAAAGAAGTCTGACCGTACGGCAGCAGCATCCGGGATATGTTCCGGCCGAATATGGCCTGGATTTCACTTTGAAGCCATTCAAATGAGATGGGGCGATCTGAAATAACGCCGCCGTATCCGATCATGTTGCCGGATAATACGCCCTTCTGTTCAAAAAGCGGGAGATAGATGACTTGTCCTCCGTCCGTTGTCAGTCTGACAGGGTGAAATGACGTGCCGGGAAGCTCTTCCATGAGGATTCCCCAATCATAGCTTTGAAACAATCCCGCCTGATACATGTCAGCGGCCCGATCCCATGCCTGGCGGGTCGTGCATACTGCTGTTTTTTGCATAGTTATCACCACTATTCAGTCTTATTCTGTTGCTCACAATATGATAAAACGGATTCGGCTATATATCTGACTTGCTTCTTTTGAAGAGGAGGTTTAAACGGCAGGGAAAGAACTCTCTTCCAAAGCGGGTCTTCCCCGCCTTCTCCCGCGTATGTTTCATAAATCGGAATACGTTCGAGAGGAAGATAGTTCCAGCATGTTTGGATGCCTCTTTCGGCTAAATAAACGGAACACCCGTACCGCTCTTCATCCCGGGGAAATACAACCGTTAAATAATTCAGATGTTCTCCTTCTTGGGGCTGGATCATTCTTATGCCGTTTGTTTCTTCCGCCTTTGCAAAGATTTCTCCCGCCGTCTCTAAGTTTCGGAGCGAAGCTGTTACAAGCTGATCCATACGTGAAAGCTGATCATCAATAATGGCTTCCCTTGCCGGATGCATGCGAAGCACCGGTACAACAGCCGGTTTATCCGGCAGAGCTTCGAGCTTTGTGGCTTTCATGGAAGGCATGGCGCCCGCTTTTCTAAACATATATGAAATAGGATGATGCCGTTTCCGTTTCATTACAGCCTGGATTCTTTGATTTCTTATATAGATTTGATAGTCAGCTGCCACTTGGCTGCGCTGTTCCATCGGGAGATTTGCTTTTTGCCGAAGCCATTCTTTCGGCGCGATTAACGCGCCGCCTCCGATACTCGCAAGCGGCTTTGAGGGGCCGAAGCTTAAAATGCCGAAATCGCCCAAACCGCCGGCAAATGTATCCGCTTGTTTTGTAAACATGGCTTGAGCGGCATCATCAATGACAGCAATTCCGTTTTCCTTCGCCCAGTCAATGATGGCGGTATTTTCTCTCCGGCCGTATACATGTGTGAGGATAACCGCACACGTCTGCCTTGTCACTTTTTTTTTGACATCCTCAAAAGATAAGGATAGATGCTCATCCAGCTGTGCAAACACAGGCGTCGCACCGGATTGCAGCACGGCATCAATGACATTCGGGCAGCTGAAGGATGAGAAAATCACTTCTTTCCCCGGCCCGGCCCCCGAATAAGTTAATGCGAGCACCAGTGCCGCACTGCCGCTGGAGGTCAGCACAACCCCTTTTCCGTAACGTTTTTCCAGTTTTTCAGTCAGTCCGCTTTGTCCGGCAGTAAGCAAGTGTTTCACTGCGCGCAGACGGCCGCTGACGGAAAACTGTCCGGGATAAACGGGATATTTGACCACTTCCGGGTTTTTAGGAAAGTGAAAGTTTGTGCTTTTGTCTTTCATCTTTTATGATCTCCAGGCCTTCATTCAGACTTACTTTCGGAGCGTAACCGAGCAAACGTTTCGCCTTCTCGATTGACGGCGCCCGTTTAAAAATCTCGATGTCTTTTCCCCTCACGCCGTCTTCGCCCAGCTTTTTAAACAGATAGTTATCCTTCTCTCTGCCTGAGAGCACATTGACTTTTTCAGCCAGTTCTTTTATCGTGATCGGCTGGTCGTTCCCGATATTGAAGTCTTCAAAGACGGCTCCTTCATGAATGAGAGCGAGATAAGTTCCGGTGACGATATCACTGATGTAGCTGAAGCAGCGTATTTGTCCGCCGTCCCCGTAAAGAGGCAGCTCAGAGCCATTCTCGGCCAGGCTGAAAAACTTGTTGATGACAAAATCCTCGCGCTGTTTCGGCCCGTATACATTAAAGTACCGGACGACCCGAATATGAAGTTCGTCGGAAGCCTGTTCTCTCAAATATTCCTCTGATTGCAGTTTGGCTTTTCCGTAAGCTGATTTCGGAAGCTTTCTGCTTGTCTCGGTATAAGGAAAATCCGGTGAATCTCCGAACACTTCTGAACTCGATGAGAAAAGAAGTGTGCTGATTCCCAATTCACCGCATACCTCAGTGACATTTTTTGTTCCTTCAAAATTGACCCGTATGACGTCTTCTTCATTGCTTCGGCAGCTGTCCACTCCGACCATTGCCGCCAAATGGACAACCGCATCCGCTCCCCGCAGTGATTCGCGGAGGGACGTCCGGTCAAGGATATCCGTTTGGCGGTATTCAGTGTCAAAAGCCGGCTTCTTCTGGTCTGCAATGATGGTGTGATAACCTTTAGCCTGTAATAATGCCGCCAGTTCGCTTCCGATAAAACCGGCTCCTCCGATAATCGCAATATGTTTCATGATCCTACCTCCTGGCTGATAGTCAAAACTTCTTTTATAGACTTGACAATATAGCTGCAATCCTCATCTGATAACTGGCTGTAAAGAGGCAGTGACACGATCTCCCGGAAAACACGTTCAGTTACCGGAAGCTCCGCAGGAAAATGTTTTTTATAGTAAGGATGCAAATGCACGGGAATAAAGTGCACGCTCAGCCCGATTTGTTTTTCTTTCATTTTCTCAATAAACAGATCTCTGTCCATACCGCCGTTTTCTCGAATCCGCAAAATAAATAAATGCCATGAGTGCGTTATGCCGCTTGGAATGTCAGAAAGCGGAAGCGCCGCTTTATCAGATTGACCTGACAGTTCACGTACATAAAATTGAGCAATCTGTTCCCGTTTTTCTTGAATTTCGTTTGCGCGTTTCAATTGAACCAGACCGAGCGCGGCCTGAATATCCGTCATATTATATTTGAACCCCGGCAGTAAAACGTCGTATCTCCAGCTGCCTTTTTCACCGTACCGGTTCCAGGCATTTTTTGTGATGCCGTGCCAGCCGTACAGCCTCGCTCTTTCTGCGGCCTGTTCGTCTTTCATGACGAGGGCTCCGCCTTCCCCTGTTGTAATATTTTTGGTGGCATAAAAGCTGAAGCACACGGCATCGCCGTGAGTGCCGATCATGCTTCCGTTATATTTTGTACCGAGCGCATGAGCGGCGTCTTCAATCAGATACAATCCGTTTTCTTTACAAATGGATTGCAAGTTTTCCAGATCAGCCGGATAGCCGGCAAAATGAACCGCAATTACCGCTTTTGTGCGCGGCGTTATTTTCTTCCTGACATCTTCAGGATCGGCACATAGACTTTTCTCGCATATATCCGCAAACACCGGAACGGCTCCGGCGTGCAGGATGACATTGACGCTGGAACAGAACGTGAAGCTCGGCACGATGACTTCATCGCCTTCTCCCACACCGAGCGCCAATAAAGCCATATGTAATGCAGCGGTGCCTGAATTACAGCTGATGACGTGTTCGGCTCCTATACATTCTCCCAGCTTTTTTTCAAAATCGATTACCTTCGGGCCTTTCGAAATCCAGCCCGATTGAATCGTTTCGGTTACGCTTGCGATTTCTTCGTTTGTCATATCAGGTCTGTGAAAAGAGATAAATCGATTACTAATGACCGTTCCCTCCTATAAAGTGACAACTCTGCAATTGTCGGCTGATTTTTCCTTGCATACATTTCTTGTGTCAAAGATAATCGGTGAGGCATCCTTCAAAATACTGTAGTCGATGACATCGTGATCTGTATGAATGATGATGACGTTGTACTGATTGATTTGTTCTTTTGTGAAAGGGACAGATTGTTTGCAGCTTCCGTCATTCAAGCGGATCTCGCTGATAAACGGATCATGATAATCAATCGCGCATCCCTTGTCCATCAATTCTTCCATTATCGTAAACACTGAGGATTCACGCGGGTCATTTGTATTTTTTTTATAAGCGGCCCCTATTATTAAGATGCTGCATTTGTCTTTGCCCGCCAGTTTCAAAGCATAGTCAGAGACAGAAATCGGCATGTTGGAATTGATTTCGTCCGCGAGATCAATTAATTTTGTCTGCAGCCCTTTTTCATTCGCGATCCATTTGAAGTAAAAAGGATCAATCGGGATACAATGGCCTCCGACTCCGGGGCCCGGGATAAATTTTTGAAAGCCGAACGGCTTCGTGTCCGCCGCGCAGATGACTTCCCATATATCAATATCAAGTTCACGGCAATTAAGCGCCATTTCATTGATAAGAGCTATATTGACATAACGATAAGTATTCTCTAGGAGTTTAGCTGTTTCAGCTACTTCGGGTGAGGTGACCGGGTGAATGCTTGTAACAATGGTGCTGTAAAACGCTGAGGCAAGTTCTGTGCAAGTCTGTGTGGTTCCGCCGACTACTTTAGGAATATCTGAAACTTCATATTGCCTGTTGCCCGGATCGATTCTTTCCGGAGAATAAGCCGTAAAAAAGTCTGTTCCTATTTTCATGCCGCGGCTTGCTGCCATTCTGTCGGCAATCTTTTTTTTCGTTGTTCCGGGATAGGTGGTGCTTTCTAAAATTAAAAGCTGATGCTGCCTTCCATAAGCGATCATGCTGTCAACTGCACTGTCGATGTAGGTTAAATCGGGGATCTTGTCTTTTTTGTTCAGGGGTGTCGGCACACATATCACAATGATGTCGCATTTTTGGATGAGCGACATGTCGGCGCTGATTTGAAAGCGTTTTGTTTGTAAAGCCGAGTTCAGTCTGTCGTCCTCTATATCTTGAATATGGCTGCTTCCGGCGGCTAACAAGGAAACCTTTTCACTGTTTTTGTCGAATCCGATAACATTGTATCCTTTATCGACACATTCCAGCGCAAGAGGGAATCCCACATATCCCATGCCTAACACGCCTACAATCGCCTGCTTCGTTTCAATCAGATGTAACAGCCGTTTTTGACCAAGGTTGCTGGCTTCTTTTGTGACAGTATTCATTTTTCGCCCCCTAATAGATAGAAAAGAGTATTGTTTTTTACAATTTAAAACAAATATCGATCGATATCGCAATTATAACAAAAGTTAAAATTTGATAAATGAGTTTTACATCCTTTTATAAATTAGGTATTATCTATTTATTTTTCTTTTATTTGTAAAATAAAATCCTGTCAAATGGTATATATCTGGTAACGAGTGAGAAAATCTCCCTCAATTGAGAGAATATACAGAAAACAATATAAAAAAACAGGCCGAAGCCTGTTTTTTTATTCTTTCACTGCCTCAGTTACAGCCGCAGAAACGAGTGATCCCGCTTTCTCTAATCGTTCTTTGCTGATGTGTTTCATATTATCATTCTCGGTGTGATACCAAGGCCCCGGCTCCTGTGTATCGGGGCTGAGCCAAATCCAGTTAGCCGACGGAATCCCTGCTTCATAAAAAGAGACATGGTCTGAGTAACCGAGCTGAATCAGGTTTGGCTTGACCAAGCGGGATTTTTCAGCGGCTTTTTCAGCATACCGGACGCTCGGGTTTTCCTTGCCGTCAGGAGTCGTGACACACATTTGACTCGCTTCTTCCCAGTCAGTCGCAATCATATCGGCATTAAAATTGGCCTGGCTGTGCTTTCTTTCATTGTTCGTGAGTGTACTGACGTAATAAGATGAACCCGCAGACCATAATTCTTCTGCACCGAACAGGATAAAGCGGATCTCTTTGTCTTTCGGTATGTGTTTGAGTTGCTTGCTGATTTCCAGAACGGCAGATGTGCCTGAGGCGTTGTCATCCGCTCCGGGTGCGCCTTTTACGCTGTCATAATGCGCTGTGACATAAATAATATCAGCATCAGAAGAGTTGGCCTGTGCTGCTTTGCGCGTTCCTATAATATTTTGTGAGGTGCGGTTTTTATAGTTTTTAAATTGAATGACTGCCTGCTTTTCCTTCAGCAATGCTTCACCGTCTTCTTTTTTCATACCCGCCGCCGGTATTGTGATTCCTTTATCGGTATGCGGACGGACGGCGAGCGGTTTTGTTGTCTGATTATAAATAATGACTGCTTTGGCTCCCGCTTGTTCGGCATGTTTGATCTTTTGAGAAACGGGGATCTTTCCTTCGCGTATCACTGCAATCTTTCCTTTGGCTCCTGTTACGTCATCGCGTGATCCGCAGCCGCCGTCAAAAATCCCTCCCTCAATTCTCAGCTCTTTTTCAACAGCGGATTGATCAGCGGAGCGGAGCGGAAATTCATGATCTCCCGCTGTGACTGAACCTGAAAAGTACTTTTTCAATGGAAATGACTGTACTTTGACACTGGCGCCCTGAGCCCGCAGGCGATTCGATATGTATTCAGCCGCTTCCTTTTCTTTCGCAGTTCCGGTTTCCCGCGGTCCGATGGTTTCACTCAGATCATGCATCGTGTCCAATGCCTCATCAGCATCAAAAACCGGCGCGGTCACGGCTGAATAAGCATGAGTTTCGGACAGCGGCCCGGCAGACGCGCCCCATATGACGCTTGCTGCCACCGCGGCTGACATAAATGAAAATTTCATCATAATCCCTCCTCTTATTAACACCTCTTCCCTTTCGATTGAAGAACACTGATTCCTTTAAAAAGGGGAAAAATGAATATTATTGACCAAATGAAGATGATGAAAAAGGAGGGAAAAGCCCGGGAGCATAAAAAAACGCCGGGAGAATATCTCCCGGCGTCCATTCCATTACTTATTCAAGTTATAGAAAGAGTTGATACCGTGGTATTGAGCAGTTTCAGCCAACTGATCTTCGATGCGAAGAAGCTGGTTGTATTTCGCAACACGGTCCGTACGGGACGGAGCACCTGTTTTGATTTGTCCTGCGTTTGTTGCCACAGCGATGTCAGCGATTGTGCTGTCTTCAGTTTCACCTGAACGGTGAGAGATAACGGCAGTGTAGCCCGCGCGTTTCGCCATTTCGATCGCATCGAATGTTTCAGTCAATGTACCGATTTGGTTTACTTTGATCAGGATAGAGTTGCCTACGCCGTTTTTGATACCTTCAGCAAGCTTTTTCGTGTTTGTAACGAAAAGGTCGTCACCGACAAGCTGAACTTTTTTGCCAAGACGCTCTGTAAGAAGTTTGTGGCCTTCCCAGTCGTTCTCGTCAAGTCCGTCTTCGATAGAGATGATTGGGTATTTAGAAACCATTTCTTCGTACCAGTCAACCATTTCAGCAGATGTTTTCACAACGCCTTCGCCAGACAGATGGTATTTGCCGTCTTCTTTGTTGTAGAACTCAGAAGATGCAGCATCCATCGCAAGTTTCACTTCTTCGCCAGGTTTGAAGCCGGCTTTTTCGATCGCTTCAACGATTGTTTGAAGCGCTTCTTCGTTAGAACCAAGGTTCGGAGCGAATCCGCCTTCGTCACCTACAGCTGTGTTCATTCCTTTAGCAGAAAGAACTGATTTCAGGCTGTGGAAGATTTGAGCGCCCATGCGAAGCGCTTCACGGAAGTTAGGCGCGCCTACAGGCATGATCATGAATTCTTGAATGTCTACGTTGTTGTCAGCATGCTCTCCGCCGTTTACGATGTTCATCATCGGTACAGGAAGCGTTTTTGAGTTGAATCCTCCAAGGTATTGGTAAAGAGGAATCTGTAAGAAATCAGCAGCTGCGCGCGCACAAGCCATAGATACGCCAAGGATTGCGTTCGCACCGAGTTTGCCTT
Source organism: Bacillus sp. FSL K6-2865 (assembly GCF_040311405.1). Classification (NCBI taxonomy): domain Bacteria; kingdom Bacillati; phylum Bacillota; class Bacilli; order Caryophanales; family Bacillaceae; genus Bacillus; species Bacillus sp. FSL K6-2865. The sequence goes on from NZ_CP152036.1 coordinate 3,427,445, forward strand.
TGTTTTCAGTTCCGTCAAGCTCGATTAAAAGCTGATCGATTGCGTTTTGTTCAGTTACGTCAAAGCCGAGAAGCTCTGGAGAAATGATTTCGTTTACGTTGTTAACAGCAGTTAACACGCCTTTTCCAAGGTAACGGTCTTTGTCGCCGTCACGAAGCTCAACCGCTTCGTATTCACCTGTAGAAGCTCCGCTTGGCACTAATGCGCGGCCGAAAGCTCCTGTTTCTGTATATACTTCAACTTCAACTGTTGGGTTGCCGCGGGAGTCAAGGACTTCGCGTGCATAAACATCAACAATGTATGGCATGAGTTTGTCTCTCCTTTTGATTTACGCTTATTTTTGAATTAAAGATGTTCCGGTCATTTCTTTCGGTTTTTCAACACCGAGAAGGTCTAATAACGTTGGTGCGAGGTCGCCTAGGATTCCGCCTTCGCGCAGCGTCACGCCTTCTTTCGTCACAATGACAGGGACTGGGTTTGTCGTATGGGCAGTGTGCGGTTCGCCTGTTTCTGTAATCAGAATGTCCGCATTACCGTGATCAGCGGTAATGATGGCATGTCCGCCTTTAGCGATGATGGCGTCAACCACTTCGCCTAAGCATTCGTCGACTGCTTCAATTGCTTTAATCGTCGGTTCGACCATTCCGGAGTGGCCGACCATGTCAGGGTTTGCAAAGTTCAGGATGATCGCGTCGTGCTTGTCAGCCGCGATTTCTTTTACAAGAGCATCCTTCACTTCATACGCGCTCATTTCAGGCTTCAGGTCATATGTCGCGACCTTCGGCGAGTTAATGAGGATGCGCTCTTCGCCCGGGAATTCTTCTTCGCGGCCGCCGCTCATAAAGAACGTAACGTGCGGATACTTTTCAGTTTCTGCAATGCGAAGCTGTTTTAACCCGTGCTGTGCTAATACTTCACCGACTGTATTGTCAAGGTTTACCGGTTTAAAAGCCACATATCCGTCAACAGATTCACTGAAGTGAGTCAGGCAGACGAAATACAGGTTTTTCGGATGATTTTCACCGCGGTCGAAATCGCGGAAATCTTTGTTGGTAAACGTGTTTGAAATCTGGATGGCGCGGTCTGGTCTGAAATTATAGAAAATCACAGAATCGCCGTCATGAATTTTCGCAACGGGTTCACCGTTTTCTTTTGTGATGACGGACGGAATGACGAATTCATCATGAATGCCGTTCGCATAAGAATCGTCGACTACATCCATCGCGCTGCGGTAAGACGGGCCTTCGCCGTAAGCCATTGCGCGGTACGCTTTTTCCACACGGTCCCAGCGTTTGTCGCGGTCCATGGAGTAGTAGCGTCCGGAAATGCTGGCGATTTCGCCGACACCGATTTCTTCGATCTGCTCATTCAGCTGCTGAATGTAAGTTTTCGCTGTTTGCGGACCTACATCGCGGCCGTCGAGGAAACCGTGAATATACACCTTCGTCAGTCCTTCACTTTTCGCAAGCTTCAGCAGCGCGAATAAATGATTGATATGACTGTGTACGCCTCCGTCAGAAAGAAGGCCGAACAGGTGAAGCGCTTTGTCGTTGTCTTTCGCGTTTTTGATAGCGTCAAGGAACGTTTGATTGCGTTCGAATTCGCCTTCGCGGATGGCAACGTTCACGCGTGTTAAGCTTTGGTACACAATACGTCCTGCGCCGATATTCAAATGACCGACTTCAGAGTTCCCCATCTGTCCTTCAGGCAGTCCGACTGCTTCGCCTGATGCCGTCAGCGTCTGATGAGGGTATTGGTTCCAATAACGGTCGAAATTCGGTTTTTTCGCTTGTGCGACTGCGTTTCCGACTGTTTCATTGCGTAATCCGAACCCATCAAGAATGATGAGTGCAGCTGGTTTTTTACTCATATTGACCTTCCTCCAATAATTGAACGAATGACTGCGGTTCAAGGCTTGCGCCGCCGACCAAAGCACCGTCAATATCGGACTCTGCCATATATTCTTTAATATTTGCAGGTTTTACGCTGCCGCCGTATTGAATGCGGAGCTTGTCAGCAGTTTCCTGGCTGAAGCTTTCAGCAACGACTTTACGGATATGCGCGCAGACGTCGTTAGCATCTTTCGCTGTAGAAGATTTGCCTGTTCCGATTGCCCAGATTGGCTCGTACGCAATAACGGAAGCGGCAACTTGCTCTTCAGAAAGACCCGCAAGACCTTTTTTCACTTGATCGGCAACAAGATCATTTGTTTTTCCGGCTTCGCGCTCTTCAAGCGTTTCACCTACGCAAATGATCGGCACAATGCCGTGTTTGAAAGCGGCATGCGCTTTTTTGTTAACTGTTTCATCAATTTCAGCGAACATTTCACGGCGCTCAGAGTGGCCGATGACGCAGTAATCCACGCCAAGGTCTTTCAGAGCGACCGGGCTGATTTCACCTGTGAACGCACCGTTTTCTTCAAAATGCATGTTTTGGGCGCCGACTTTCAGGTCAGTTCCTTTAACAGCAGAAGTCAGCTTTTCTAAGAAAAGAGCTGGTGCGCAAACAACGGCTTCCGCTTTGTCTGCTGCTGGAATGGAAGATTTCACTTCTTCAACGAAGCTGACAGCTTCGCCGAGTGTTTTGTTCATTTTCCAGTTACCGGCTATAATTGGTTTTCTCATCTGTTCCACTTCCTTATAGCAGTTTTTATTTATCGTTCAGCGCAGCTACACCTGGAAGCTCTTTGCCTTCCATGAATTCAAGGGATGCGCCGCCGCCTGTTGAGATATGGCTCATTTTGTCAGCAAGGCCGAATTTTTCAACGGCTGCCGCAGAGTCTCCTCCGCCGATGACAGAGTATGTATCGTTTGCCTCTGCCAATGCTTCAGCCACTGCTTTTGTGCCTTGAGCGAACAAGTCGATTTCGAATACGCCCATCGGTCCGTTCCATACGACAAGTTTGCTGTTTTTGATAACTTCAGCGTACGTTTCGCGGGTTTTCGTTCCGATGTCGATCGCTTCTAAATCACTTGGGATCTCAGAGATCGGCACGATTTGGACGTTTGCATCGTTAGAGAAATCATCAGCAACGAGAACGTCTTCCGGCATATAGAATTTAACGCCTTTTTCTTTCGCGCGGTCCATGAATGATTTTGCAAGTTCGATTTTATCTTCTTCAAGAAGAGATTTACCGACTTCATAACCAAGCGCTTTTACGAATGTGTAAGCAAGACCTCCGCCGATGATCAAGTTGTCCACTTTATCAAGCAGACTTTCGATTACGCCGATTTTGTCTTTTACTTTCGCGCCGCCGATGATTGCCGTAAACGGGCGCTCAGGATTTGTCACGGCTTTGCCGAGAACGTCAAGCTCTTTTTCCATCAGGAATCCTGCAACCGCCGGCAGATGCTCGGCAATTCCGGCTGTAGATGCGTGAGCACGGTGGGCAGCACCGAATGCGTCATTGACATATACATCCGCAAGCTCAGCAAATGCTTTAGCAAGCTCAGGATCGTTTTTCTCTTCACCAGGGTAGAAACGTACGTTTTCCAATACAAGAACGTCTCCGTCCTTCATATCAGAAATTTGTGCTTTTACAGCATCGCCGTAAGCTTCATCCGCTTTTTTCACTTCTTTGCCGAGCAGTTCGCCTAAGCGTGCAGCGACAGGAGTTAAACGAAGCTCCTCAACCACTTCGCCTTTCGGGCGGCCTAAGTGGCTCGCAAGAAGGACTTTCGCGCCTTGGTCTGCAAGGTGTTTGATTGTTGGAAGCGCAGCGCGGATACGAGTATCGTCTGTTACTTCCCCGTCTTTCATTGGAACGTTAAAGTCAACGCGGCAGAATACGACTTTGCCTTTTACGTCGATGTCTTTTACTGTTTTTTTATTCATGCCTTAGGAGATCCTCCTTCAAAATGGTTTGCATAGCACGAAAAACGTGAAACGTGAAACCGCCTCATGATGCTTCCGCCGCGGGGCAGATTGCAGCTTCCGGGCACGGGGCAGATCGTCTTCTGAGCCAGGGCAGGCGGCTCAGAAAACGAAAGTGCCGCAGAAACTTCAAAACGCGGACGTTCTGCAGCAATCCGGCGCTTTCTGAAAGCCGGTTCTCATGGAAAAAGGGAAAGGGAGTCCGTCCCCTTCCCTTGTCCGCTTTCATTATAGCGTTTCTGTCCGAAAGAACCAAGTCCGGCCCTTTCCGGGAGCTATGAATTAAAGACCTTGTTTTGCGATGTAAGCTGCAAGGTCAACAACGCGGTTAGAGTAGCCGCTTTCGTTATCGTACCAAGAGATTACTTTTACCATGCTGCCTTCCATAACCATTGTAGAAAGAGCATCGATTGTAGAAGAGTTAGCATTGCCGTTGTAGTCTCCGGATACTAATGGCTCTTCGCTGTAGCCAAGGATTCCTTTAAGATCGCCTTCAGCCGCTTCTTTAAGAGCTGCGTTTACGTCTTCAGCCGTTACGTCTTTGTTAAGTTCAGCAACTAGGTCAACAAGAGAAACGTTTGGAGTCGGCACACGCATAGCTCCGCCGTTCAGTTTGCCTTTCAGTTCAGGAAGAACAAGGGAAACTGCTTTAGCAGCACCAGTTGATGTAGGAATGATGTTTTCAGCTGCTGCACGCGCACGACGGTAGTCTTTGTGCGGAAGATCAAGAATTTGCTGATCATTTGTGTAAGAGTGAACAGTTGTCATCATACCGCGTTTGATGCCGAATTTGTCGTTAAGTACTTTTGCAAACGGCGCAAGGCAGTTTGTTGTGCAAGATGCGTTAGAGATAACATCGTGGTTAGCTGCATCGTATTTATCTTCGTTAACACCCATAACGATTGTGATATCTTCTTCGTTAGCAGGAGCAGAGATGATAACTTTTTTCGCGCCTGCTTCTAAGTGTTTCGCAGCGTCTGCGCGTTTTGTGAAGAAACCAGTAGATTCAACTACGATTTCAACGCCTTGTTTGCCCCAGCTGAGTTTCGCAGGATCGCGCTCAGCAGAAACTTCGATTGTTTTGCCGTTAACAACAAGGTTGCTGCCGTCAACTTTAACTTCTGCATCTAATTTTCCGTGTACGGAATCATATTGTAAAAGATGAGCAAGCATGTTAGCGTCTGTTAAATCGTTAACCGCTACTACCTCAACTTCAGGATTGTTTAATGCTGCGCGGAATACGTTACGTCCAATACGACCAAAACCGTTAATACCGACTTTTACTGCCATGATTATTTCCTCCTTTAAATAAGTGAGAGATATTTATATTGAGGGACTGTTATCCCTTAATAACTTCTTTGCGGCTCCTTCGTCCGTGACGAGAACCGTGTTTCGCTGCTTTTTAAAATAAGCTTCGATTGCTTCTGCTTTTGATGATCCGCCCGCTACCGCGATAATGTCGGGAATGGCATCGAGGTCATCAAGCTGCATTCCGACTGAATGCACCTTGTGAACGACTTCTCCGTCCGCATTAAAGTAGTAGCCGAATGCCTCTGTCACCGCATGATTGTCATCTATTTTCTTCAAATCTTCCAAAGGCGTGTTTCTTCGCTCCGCCATTGTTCTAGCTTCGCCGATTCCGTGAACGAGCATACTCGCTGATTTAATCGTGTGAAGCACCTCTTTTACGGAAGGTTCTTCAATAATAGATGAGTAGGCGCCTTGTGACAGCTGTCCGGGAACGAACAAAAGCCGATAAGTGCCTGAAGCCTTTTCCGCCATATGCGCGCATATGGTGTTCGCCTGGTTTTTCACATCTTCGCCTAAACCGCCTCTTGCGGGCACAAACAGGAGCTCGCGGTTTTTTGAATCCGGCGTCATCATATCGGCGACGGCTTCAATTGTCGTACCGCCGGTTACAGCGACGATATTTTTGCCTGAAAATCTCTTTTTCATACATGCAACGGCCGCTCTCCCTAATTCTTTTTTGACCCAAGGAGATTGGTCGCTGTCTCCGGAAACGATAATGGCGTCTTTCAGATTAAGCCGCTCTTTTAATGTCTTTTCCAGAAGCGTCAATCCTAAAACATCCTTCATCGTATCTTCCAGAATCGAAAGCAGTGAATAGCCCTCTTCCGTCATTGTCATGCCGTTTGTTTTAATATCGATGAGATTCTGTTCTTTCAAAAACTGAACCTCGCTTCTGAGAACGCGCTCGGTCAATCCGAGACTGGCAGCAAGACTTCTGCGGCCGATCGGTTCGGTAAGCCTGATATACTGCAAGATTTCAAATCTTTTCTGCATCACAAGCAAAAGATCAGGCAATAATTTTTTTTGAGCTTGTATTAACTGGTTCATGACTCAAACGTTCCTTCCTATTCATACTGGACAAAAAATGTCCCGCTATGACAAAAAACGTCCCATCATAGCCAAAAAAAATTATGTCTGCTTTCTTTAATTATTTTAACAGGATGACATTGTTAATTCAACTGTTAAAGGTCAATTCCTCGACATTCTTCGCAGGATTTTCCAGTATCTCCTTGATACAGTCATTATATACAGAAACGGAATGAAGGTGACAGACAAAAGCCCGCCGGAGCGGACTTTTGTCGTAAAACGCTTTCATTTTATCCAGAGTTTTTCTATTTCTTCTAATGATTTATTTTTCGTCTCAGGGCAGATCGTCACGACAAACAAGAAACAGAGAATATTAATGACGGCGAATATCCAGAAGGTGTACGCGAGCCCTAACCCGCTGATCATCATCGGCACGAACTGGCCGATCGCCCAGTTGGCCCCCCATAAGAATATCGTCGCAATACCGGCGGCGCGTGCGCGGAGGTGATTCGGAAAGATCTCCGAAATCATGATCCACGTAATCGGCCCGACTGATACGCAGAAAGCGGCGACGAATCCCAATATGATGACGACTAAAGCCGGACCGCTCGCCAGCTGAAAATAAAAGGATGCCCCGATTAAGATCATGAACAGCGCCATAAAGGCAGATCCGACCCCCATCAGCTTTTTCCGGCCCACCTTATCGACTAAAAGAACCGCGATAATGGTGAAAATCACTTCGACGACACCGACGATGCATGTCGTGATAAACCCCGCATTCTGTCCGAAGCCCATCATTTTGAAAATTTCCGGCCCGTAATACGTAATTGCGTTCATGCCGATAACCTGATTGAATAAAGCCAGCAGAATCCCGATCACAAGCGCTTTTCTCAGCCCCGGCTTAAACAGCTGAGACAATGAACCCATTTTTTCTAATTGTAAAGACGTTTCGATTTGTTTGATTTCTTCTTTCGCGGTCTGCTCGCCGTTAATGCGCGTCAGCACGGCGAGGGCTTCATTCCGGCGCCCCGCTTTCGCAAGCCAGCGCGGACTTTCCGGCACGATAAGCAGCACGATAAAAAAGATGACGGACGGAATCATGCCGTAAGCGAGCATCCACCGCCAGCCGGTGTGCACTCCCCATTCATACGAGCCGGACTGCTGGACGGCAAGGTTAATAAAATAAGTGCCGGATATCCCTAATATCGTAAACAGCTGATACAGTGAAGACAGACTGCCGCGTATGGCCGGCGGAGCGGCTTCGGTAATATACGTGACAGAAAGCGAGGAGCCCATGCCGATTCCCAGACCGCCGATGACTCTGGCGATCACTAAGGAAGACACACTTTGAGAAAGCGCAGAGACAACCGCTGACACCGCAAACAACAGCGCCGCTGCCATCAAAATCTTTCTCCGTCCGAAACGGTCACTCAAAAATCCGGAAATCCCGACGCCGAAAACACCGCCGATCATAATGCTCGAAATCACGAGCCCTTCCATAAAAGGACTTAAGCGGTACAAATCTTTCAGGAAACCGATGGCGCCGGAAATCACCGCCGTGTCATAACCGTACAAAAGCCCTCCCAGTCCGGCTGCGCATGAGATGAGAATGACAAACCACTTGGAATGCTGCCGAGTGACAGGTACATTTGAGCCAATTGGTGCCGGGTGATTCTTCATGAATTTTACCCTCCCGCGAATAATAGAATAAAAACGCTTACAAATCTGAGTGCGGCGCTTGATGTTGCTTTGTTTTCTTCAGAACCGCCACATTTGTACGTACTTATAAAGAATTTTATCTAAAAATAAGGAAAATTAGTACGTACAAATAAAGAATAAGCAGTTTTTCATAATCTGTCAATTATTTTTACAGCTTGATGAAAGGGCTTACTATGTTATACTGGAATTTGTCCGTATACATTTTGGAGGAATTGATATGCTACCGAAATATGCTCAAGTAAAAGAAGAAATTTGTTCATGGCTGAATCAGGGAAAAATACAGCCGGACGAAAAGCTGCCTACGGAAAATGAGCTGATGCAGCAGTTCGGCGTCAGCCGCCATACCATCAGAAAGGCGATCGGAGATTTGGTCTCGCAGGGGCTGCTGTACAGCGTTCAGGGCGGAGGCACCTTTGTCGCTTCACGCACGGCGAAATCAGCCATGCATTCAAACAAAACGATCGGCGTCATTACAACGTACATATCAGACTATATTTTCCCGAGCATCATCAGGGGAATCGAATCTTATTTAAGCGAACAGGGCTATTCCATGCTGCTGACGAGCACCAACAACAATACAGAAAGTGAACGGCGCGGTCTTGAAAACCTGCTGTCCAAAAATATAGACGGGCTGATTGTCGAGCCTACGAAAAGCGCGTTGCAGACGCCCAACATCGGCTACTATCTCAATCTGGAGAAAAACGGCATTCCGTTTGCCATGATTAACGCCTCTTATTCGGAGCTGGCCGCACCAAGCTTTTCCGTCAATGATGTCAAAGGCGGCATGATGGCTTGCGAATACGTCATGTCCCTCGGCCACACGCACATTATGGGAATCTTTAAAGCGGATGACACGCAGGGCGTCAAACGGATGAACGGCTATCTGCAGGCGCATCGGGAGCGCGGGATTTTCCCGTCTCCGGACATGATCGTCACTTACACGACTGAAGAAAAAGAAACCGTGCTTCTCCAAAAAATTAAGCATACCCTTGAGCAAAACAGCGAATCACACCCGACGGCCATTCTTTGCTACAATGACGAAATTGCGCTGAAGACGATTAATCTTCTCAGGGAATTCGGGTTAAAGGTGCCTGATGACGTATCGGTCATGGGCTATGACGATTCACATTTCGCCCAGATTTCCGAGGTGAAGCTCACCTCTGTCAAGCATCCGAAATCCATTATGGGGAAAGCGGCGGCAAAATACGTCATCGACTGCTTAGAACATAAAAAACCGAAGAAGGACGACGTCGTGTATGAACCGGAACTCGTCATCCGGAATTCAGTCAAGCGGATCGGCGAATAAAAAAAGCAATGTGCGCGGCACATTGCTTTTTTTGCTCAGCTGTTTTTTAATTCGGCGATGATTTCAAATGATCTCATTCTGTCGGCATGCTCAAAGCTTTCTGAATTCACCATGATTTCATCCGCCTGTGTTGTCCGAATGAAGCTTTCCAGCTTTTCCTTCACACGCTCCGGTCCGCCGACGATCGTTGAACTGAGCTGTTCATTGACCATCGCTTTTTCATACGGCGACCAGATTTGATCCATGTCTTCAACAGGAGGCTTCAGCTGGTTCGGCGTGCCGCGGACGAGGTCTAAAAATCTTTGATAATGCGATGTTGCCAGATGCTCCGCCTTTTCATCCGTATCGGCGGCAATGACGGTGACGCCGACCATCGCGTACGGGTTATCCAGTACGTCTGACGGACGGAAGGAGCTGCGGTACAGCTCAAGGGCGGGCACGGTGTTTTTCGGTGAGAAGTGAGCCGCAAAGGCGAACGGAAGCCCGAGCTCTCCCGCAAGACGCGCGCTGAAGCCGCTTGAGCCCAGAAGCCAGATCGGCACGTCCAGCCCTTCGCCCGGAATGGCGCGGACTTGATTGCGCACATTGCCTGTCGGTTTGAAGTAATTTCTCAATTCTTCAAGCTGTTCCGGAAAATCTTCCCCGCTGTTTATGTTTCTTCGTAAGGCTCTCGCCGTTAATTGGTCGGTCCCCGGCGCGCGTCCGAGCCCCAGGTCAATCCGCCCCGGATATAACGTTTCAAGGGTTCCGAATTGCTCCGCGATCACAAGTGAAGAATGATTCGGCAGCATAATACCCCCAGAACCGACGCGGATTTTTTTTGTGCCGCCGGCGATGTGGCCGATCAGCACTGACGTTGCCGAGCTGGCAACTCCTTCTATATTATGATGCTCCGCCAGCCAATAGCGGTTATAGCCCCACTCCTCGGCGCGGCGCGCTAAATCCATGCTGTTGCGGAACGATTCAGCAACCGTTCCCCCCTGTACGACCGGCGATAAATTCAATACGGAAAACGCAGTATCTTTCAATGTATGTTCAGCCATCGTTTTCTCCTTTGCGGTTTAGTGTAAGCAGATCTTAAACAAGGTCTCTACCACACACCTTACCACAGCTTTTCCCGTGAGTTAAACAATTTGATTCGATGATCTTCGAACAATCAGTCAGCGGTCGTCACTAGTGAACTCTTTATGAATGAATCTATTACATTCAGATATGATGAGCTTTTCATCCTATAAAAGTGAAAACCTATCGTTGAAAGAACAGACCCAATAATGTTAAGATATGTATGATATTGAATAGGAAGGAAGTCATAGTCTATATGCGTAAAAAAATCTTAATGGCACTCACAACAGCTTTACTGGCAGCAATCTTCTTTACAGGAAACACCGATAAGGCATATGCCGCAGACTTTTACTCCGGCACTCAGCAGCATTTAAATGTAAGCGGATTTACCGATGCCTCCTACTACACGAAAAAAGCGAAAAGTGTCGATTTTACTCTCAGTACAGCGTATCCGTCAGATCGAACTTTTAAAGGAAACCTATACTTACAGCGAAAGTCCGGAAAGAAATGGACGACTTGTAAAAAAACAACCTTTTCTTTCTCAGTAAGGGTGACTAAGTCATTCTCTTTAAAAGGATGCAAGACAGGTTATTATCGTGTCAAAGCCACGTTCAGCGGTTCAAAACTCGTCAATACGACAAACTCTTTTAAAATTAACCGATAAGATTCAGGGCCCTATGATGATTAGGGTCTTTTTTTATTCGTTCTTTGTGAGTTCCTGCGCGATTTGAATAAAAAGTTTTGCGGCCAATGAAGCCTCCTTTATAGAAGGAACGGCAAGCAGAACATCTCGGTACACCGCCTGATTGAGTTCTCTTGTCACGACATTTTCCGGCAGCGATATTCCCGACATAGACATTTGTGATAATATCGCAATTCCCAGCCCCTCTTTGATCATGCTGATGGACGTATTGACGTTGTAAACAGTGAATGCGGCAGTCAGCACAGATCCTGCCTCCTTAAACATATCAATAAACGGTGATTCGTATCCTCCGTCACAGATGATCATCGGCTGGCGGTCAAGATCTTTCAGAGTGATTGACTCACAGCTGCAAAGCGGATGATCATTTCTAAGCACGACGGCCATTTTATCTTTTTTCAGCGGCAGATATTCCATGTCTTCCGTAGGAAAAAGAGTGATACCCACATCTATTACCCGGGAGCGGAGCCATTCCTTTACTTCGTTAACCGTTCCTTCATGAAGCACCAACTCAAGCTTCGGATACCGTTTTTTAAACACGCTGATCAGCTTTGGAATGAAATAAGCGGAAGCGGCCGGAAATGTGCCGATGTGAATCGTTCCCTGTTCAAGCCCTCTTTCCGCGGCCGCCAGCTGCTCGGCTTTTTCTATGCCTTTGAGCACCTCTCTGATATGGACGAGAATTTTTCCGCCCGTGTCCGTGAGCCTTACGCCGTTGCGGCGCTCGCGGATGATCAGCTTGATGCCGAGCTCTGACTCAAGCGCAGAGATGGCATGGCTGACAGCGGGCTGCGTCATATTCAGCGCCTGCCCCGCTTTTGTAAAGCTTCCCGTTTCAGCGATTTGAACAAAAACCCGCAGTTGTGTAATCGTCATAACGTTTTACTTATGCTCCTTATAAAAAAGATTCATTTTATTTATCTTACTGATTACCGTATCATATGATGGAATTGTTCTACAAGGAGTGAACGACGTGAAACAGCTTTCGAAAATACAGACGGCTCTTATGCTGGCGTTTCTAGTCACGGTGTGGGGAATTAACTGGCCGCTGACAAAAGCCGCGCTTGCCTATTCGCCGCCTCTTCTGTTTGCCGGAATCCGCACGCTGATCGGCGGACTTCTATTATTAATGGTGGCGCTGCCCCGTTTTAAAAAGCTGCGTTTTAAAGAAACGTGGCCGATCTATCTTATTTCTGCCATTTTAAATATTACTTTATTTTACGGCCTGCAAACGGTCGGCTTGAATTACCTGCCTGCCGGCTTATTTTCAGCCATCGTGTTTTTCCAGCCGGTGTTAATGGGCGTTTTTTCTTGGCTGTGGCTCGGGGAATCGATGTATCCTTTAAAAATAGCCGGTCTTATTCTGGGCTTTGCCGGTGTCGCCGTCATCAGCGCAGCCGGTTTCGGAGGCCATATTTCCATCGCCGGCATTCTTTTGGCCTTAGGCTCCGCGGTCAGCTGGGCGCTCGGCACGGTATATGTGAAAAGAACGGGCGGACGGGCGGACTCTATCTGGATGGTCGCTCTTCAGCTTCTGATCGGCGGCGTGCTGCTTGTCAGCTCCGGCCATTTTTCAGAAAGCTTTTCAGCGATTCAATGGAAAGCTCCGTTCATTCTCAGCCTTCTGTTCATTTCAGTTTTTGTTATCGCGCTCGGCTGGCTCGCCTTTTTTACGCTTGTCGGTTCAGGGGAAGCAAGCAAGGTTGCCTCTTACACCTTCCTGATCCCGCTCATATCCATTGTCGTCAGCTCGATATTCCTGCATGAGCCGCTGACCGTCAGCCTTTTAGCCGGACTGCTTCTGATCGTCACAAGCATTTGTTTTGTGAATATAACACCGAAAAAACTGAAAACACCTGCTCTGGCCGCAGAAAAAAAGGCCGTTCATTAAAAAAACTCTTGCCGCGGGGCAAGAGTTTTTTTATTTATTGACGTCTCCCTTTCACGAGATACGCAGCCGTAATGAGCAGATAGATAGCCGCGGTGATGCATGTGATGACGATGGATGTCGTGGCAATTACGCCGATCAGGATGGCCAAAAGCGCAAGCACCGCGAACCATGTCGTATACGGGAACCATTTGACGTAATAAGCCGGCTGTTCTGTTGAATGTTTTCTTGATTTCAAATGGGCGAATCCGATAATCAGCCAGATGAACAGCACGGTATAGCCGAGGGAACCCATCAAATAATTAAATGTCTGGCTTCCTGCGAATAAAGAAATCAGGACGCCTACATATAAAAATGACGTACAAGTCAGAATCGCATAAACGGGAACCTTTTTCTTCGATAGTTTTGAAAAGATTTTCGGCAGCCGGCCGTCAGAAGCCTGCGTAAACAAGACGCGGGATGACCCGTACAGTCCCGAGTTCATAGACGAGATAATCGCAAGAAGAATGACGGCATTCATAATATGGTCGGCACCCGGAATTCCGATCATCTTAAATACTATGACAAACGGGCTTTCGGGAACGCTGTTAACTTGATTCCAAGGAATCAGGCTGACGATGATGAAAAACGGCAGCAAGTAAAAAGCGACAATCCGCGTTAACGTGCTTCGGACAGCTTTCGGGATCACCTTTTCGGGGTTTTTTGTCTCCGCCAGCGTGACGCCGATGATTTCCGTTCCGCCGTATGAGTAGATCACGACGAGCATCGCCGTAATGACACCCCCCGCTCCATGCGGGAAAAACCCTCCGTGATCCGTTAAATGAGACAGCCCCGGCGCCGTGTGATTGCCGAATGAGAAAAATAATAGCAGAATCCCGCATAAAATAAAGATGACAATCACTGTAATTTTAATGAGCGCGAGCCAGTACTCCGTCTCGGCAAACAGTTTCACAGAAAGCATGTTTACGACCGTCACCACAATGGAAATGATCAGAGCCAGTATCCATATCGGACATTCCGGCAGCCAATATTGAATGAAAATGGCGGCTACGACCGCCTCCGCGGCAATATTGAGCACCCACATTTTCCAATAGATCCAGTCTAAAAAGTATGCAGCGTACGACCCGAGAGACTGCTGAACCAAATCACGGAACGTCCTTGCATGTTTGTTTCTGACAGCCATTTCGGCCAGCCCCTGCATAATAAACAGCAGAATGATTCCGCCGAGGAGGTAGGCCAGCAGCACGGACGGCCCCGCTTCATCAATCGCCGTGCTGCTGCCTTTAAAGAGCCCGGCCCCGATTGCGCCTCCAAGCGCCATCATCATAATGTGTCTGGACGACATCGTCCGTTTTAACGTTTGCTTGTCCTTTTCCATCTATCACACGCCCTCTCGCAAAAAGTGTTCATCACATAAAAAAGCACGCCGCCTCTTTTTAGAAAAGAGACGGCGTGCCTCAGGCAGCCGCGGTACCACTCTTGTTGATCCCGAATATCCGGAATCCAGCTTAAAAACCTTTTAACGAAGGTCAGCCGTTAGGACATAGGGAATATTCCGATAATTCCGTTCCGCCCTGCCACTTCCGGGCGAGTTCAAAGAACAATCAGTCCGCGTTGCACCAACCCGCGGCTCTCTTTTTCTGATTGGATTCTTTTACTGCTCCCGTTCACAGTGTTTTATGTTAAATGAATCTCTTGAGTTTTTATTTTCTGAATATAGTAACATAATATACAGTCTTCTATTTTCAAAGTCAATACTAATTTTTGCCGTCTATTGTCCTTCCCGGTCATTCGAAAGTCTCAGCTGAAATCCGGACACATGGCTTTGCTTTCCGGGCGCCGCGCTTTCCGCTTTCACCTTTGTGTTTGCGTATAAAAACAGCGCAAGCGCAATGCCGAATGATATGACGAGAATCCATGCTTTTTTCATCCAGATGCCTCCTCACTTTCTATCATCGGCGGCTTTTTCTCTTTTTTTATACGCCAAATTGAAAAAACAATTTTAAAATTCTGTTTTCCTTATATTGAAACTTGCTTTATCATAAAAGTATGCGTTTACATTCGAGTAGGGAGGTTATAGCATGACCCCTGTGAATTCAAGCAGCATCGGGAAGATTCAGGCGGCCAGCAAAGGTTTGTCGCCAAAATTGAGAGCGATTGCAGACCATATCGTGAAGGAACCGAAAGACGTGGTTCACCTTTCCATCATTCAGCTGGCGGAAAAAACGAAAAGCTCTGAAGCGACAATTTTCAGGCTGTGCAAACGGCTCGGTTTTTCCGGCTATCAGGATTTAAAAATCGCGCTTGCTCAGGAGATCGTTCAGGAGCCGGTGCAGCACATTCATGAAGAAATGAGCCCCGACGATGATATCGAAGTCATCATCCGGAAAGTTTTCCGTACAAACATTTCCGGTCTGACAGATACCTTTCAATTATTAGATCCGGCCGACGTTGAAAAAGCGGTAGAAATGATCCACCGAGCAGACAGAATTGAATTTTACGGAAACGGCGGTTCCGGGCTGATCGCCACTGACGCGTATCATAAATTTATGCGTACGGGTATAAATTGCATCGCGCACACGGATTCTCACTTTCAGGCGATGTCGGCGGGTCTTCTCGGTCCCGAAAGCGCAGTCATCGGCATTTCTCATTCGGGAAGCAACAAGGACGTGCTCGACGCGGTGAAAACGGCCAAATCGCTCGGCGCCGGCACGATCGGCATTACAAGCTACCAAAAGTCGCCGCTCACCCAGATTTCCGACGTGGTGCTGTATACATCAACAAGGGAGACGGCTTTCAGAACGGAAGCAATGTCCGCAAGGCTTGCCCAGCTGTCGGTCATTGATACACTGTATTTCGCCACGGCCCGGCTGCGGCAGGAGAAAACGCTCGCCAACTTGCAGCAAATCAGAAAAATGATCGCGCACAAACGTTTGTAATATATATTTTTCAAAAGAGAAAATGCCGATACAGCGGGAATTGAGGCAATTTTATGAAAAAAATTTTCTTCTTCATCGTTGATTTATAAAAAAATTATTCCTATAATTGACTTTGTAAGGGCATACATTATCAATCTATCTTATTATTCAATCAGATTAGGCGGGATATATTATGAAGGAAACCCAAGCTGTTATCGGTCTGGATATCGGCACGACCAGTACGAAAGCCGTTCTGTTCGGACCAAGAGGCAAAGTGTTAGCCAAGCATTCGGTTCACTATGATTTAATACAGCCAAAGCCGGCATGGGCCGAGCAGGATCCTGAGCACATTTTGGAAGCGGTTATCGGAAGCATCAGGGGCTCCGTCACAAAGGCCGGACTGAGCCCTGACAATCTGCTTGCAATCGGCATCAGCACCGCCATGCACTCATTGATAGCTGTCGATCAAAACGGCGGCCTGCTGACCAAAAGCATCATTTGGGCGGACAACCGCAGCGCCGAGCAATCAAAACGGATTTTAAAAGAGATGAACGGTTTTGATATTTATAAAAGAACGGGTACGCCGATTCACCCGATGTCTCCGCTTTCCAAAATTGTGTGGATGAAAGAACAGGACAAGGAGACATTCGCGAAAACCGCCAAATTCATCAGTATTAAAGAATATATTCTGCACGAGTTTTTCGGAACTTATGTCGTCGATTATTCGATCGCTTCGGCAACAGGGCTGTTCCGATTAGATACGCTTTCCTGGGATGAAGAAGCGCTCCGGATTGCCGGAATCCGGGAAGATCAGCTGTCGGACATCGTGCCGACCACTCATCAGCTGCGCGGCCTTGCGCCGGAAATCGCTGCACGGATGGGCATTCATGCGGATACACCGTTTATTATCGGCGCAAATGACGGCGTGCTCGCCAACCTGGGAGTCGGCGCGATCGGAAAAGGCGAAGTGGCCGTTACGATCGGAACAAGCGGAGCCGTGCGTTCGGTGACGGATGCGCCGATTACGGATGAAAAAGCGCGGACATTCTGTTACGCGCTGACTGACAAGCATTGGGTCATCGGAGGCCCGACGAATAACGGAGGCATTATGCTACGCTGGCTTCGAGACGAATTCGCTTCTCCGGAAGTCGAAACGGCGAAGCGGCTCGGCATTGATCCGTATGATTTAATGATTGATATCGCTGATAAAGTGCCCGCAGGCTCTGAGGGACTGCTGTTTCTGCCGTTTTTATCAGGGGAGCGCGCGCCGTTTTGGAATCCGAATGCCCGCGGAACGTTTTTCGGCATCAGCCTCCGCCATAAACGGGAGCATTTTATCAGAGCTGTGCTGGAAGGCGTCATCATGAGCGTCTTTTCAATCGGTGTCGCACTGAGAGATTTGGCGGGCCCCGCAAAAGACGTGCGGGCCTCGGGAGGATTTGCGAGATCGCCGCTGTGGAGGCAGATTTTGTCCGATACGATGGGACGGGAAGTTCTCGTTCCGGAAAGTTACGAAGCCTCGGCGCTCGGAGCGGCCGTTCTCGCTTTGCACAGCCTTGGCGAAATGGAACGGATCGAGGATGTTCAGGACTGGATCAGAATTTCTCACCGCCATGAACCGAACGTCAAAAACAGCGAAACATATATTGAGCTGTTTTACTTATACGAGCGGCTGTATGACAAGCTCAAAGATGAATTTGACGTCATCAGTGAATTTCAGCTCAAACAAAGCCGTTAATTCTTCTTTGAAAGGGTGAAAAGGTCATGTTACTGTTTATTGTCATTGCCGCTATTATCGTTTTACTCTTATTGATTACGGTCGCTAAATTAAATCCGTTTATCAGTCTTTTGATTACATCCATCCTTGTCGGTTTCGCAACGGGCATGAATCTGCCGGACATTATCGCTTCGATGAAAACCGGGCTCGGCAATACGCTGTCGCTGCTTGCGATCGTGCTGGCCCTCGGTACGATGCTCGGAAAAATGATGGCTGAATCAGGCGGTGCGGAGCGTATCGCCCACACCCTGATCGGCCGCTTCGGCAAAAAGAAAGTACATTGGGCGATGATGGCCGTCGCTTTTATCGTCGGCATACCGGTCTTTTTCCAGGTCGGCTTCGTCCTGCTCGTGCCGCTTTTGTTTACGATTGCAATTGAAACCGGGGTTTCATTAGTGACGATCGGGATTCCGCTCCTTGCGGGGCTTTCCGTCGTGCACGGATTGGTTCCGCCCCACCCGGCGGCGATGGCGGCTGTCGGCATTTATCACGCCAATGTCGGAAAAACGATTTTGTTTTCTTTAATCGTCGGCATTCCGACTGCCATCATCGCAGGGCCGCTTTACGGAAAATGGATTGGTAAGCGCATTCATAAGCCCGTTCCCGAACTGTTGAAAAAACAATTTATTGAACGGAATGAAAAACGCAAGCTTCCGGGATTCGCAAATACATTGTTTACGATATTGGTACCGGTGATCCTGATGCTTATGGCAACGCTTGCCGAAATTGCGCTTCCGGAAAAAAGCACGCTCTATGAAACTTTTAAATTTATCGGCGACCCTGTCACGGCGCTTTTGATCGCCACGGTTTACTCCTTTTTCAGCCTTGGTTTTTATCAGGGCTTTGACAGAGAAAGCATTTTAAAATTCAGCAATGACTGTCTGGGACCGATTGCTTCCATTCTGCTTGTGATCGGAGCTGGCGGCGCTTTTAACAACGTCCTGATTGATTCAGGCGTCGGCACGTATATCGCTGACATGGCGAAGCATTCAAGCTTCTCTCCCGTTCTTTTAAGCTGGACGATCGCGGCGGTCATCCGTGTCGCCACAGGTTCAGCGACTGTCGCCATGATGACGGCGGCCGGCATTGTTGCACCGATTGCATCTGTCATGCCGGGCGTCAGCAGTGAGCTTCTCGTTTTGGCAACGGGAGCGGGCTCTTTGATTCTGTCACATGTCAATGACTCCGGTTTCTGGCTCATTAAAGAGTATTTCGGAATGACGGTAAAAGAAACGTTCCTGACATGGACGGCGATGGAAACGATTATTTCTGTCAGTGCGATCTGTTTTATCATGATCATTAACGCGTTTATATAAAAACAAACCCCGGCCGCAAACCGGGGTTTGTTTTTTTATCGGTCATTCACGAGGATATAAGCGGCTTTAACGGGTCCGTGGACGCCGACAACCAAATCCATTTCGATATCGGCCGAGTTGCTCGGTCCAGTAATATAGTTAATGCAGGAAGGAACGGTGACGCCGTCTCTGATCTGCTGTTTCAGTATATCGCTGGCCTGTGTCATTCTCGGCACAATGGAAGATTTCGGGATGATTGCGATATAGGTGGTCGGAAGCAGGCTGACAGAACGGCCGGCATGCTCTGACGCATACAAAACGACGGTGGCTGATTCCGCAAGCGTGATCTCGCTGAATGTGATGCCCACATTCGCTTGTTCCGCTTTTTCAATATTTTTCGCTCCTTGTTCCGCGTCCCATTCCCAAACGGGAATCCCTTCGTCCGGCCACTCTTCTGTCATAAGGGTCTGCAAGCCGTACGTTTCAAACCGGCTGTCCTTCGGAATGATGACAGGCCCTCCTTCAAAGCGGTTCACCTGCGTGCGCAAAGCGTCGTAAAGCCCGGCTGCATCCGTTTCGATCAGTTCGGTATGAATGTTGACGCAGTGGTCTTTCAGCATCGTGACAAGATCGTCTTCCGTACAGTCCGCATGCGTTTGATATTGAGGCTGATACTTCCATTCAGGCAGGGACACGCCTGATTTCCTGCGCTCTCTGCCCAGACTTTCGGCGATCCGGTTTAAAAAGGATTCCTGATGTGTAACCGTCCCTTTCATCATCATTCTTCCCCCTTTTGTTTTTCCCGGTCTTTAAACCAATCTCTGAATCTCGATTTATGCGGCGCCGGGAAGTCCCGTATTGCCGTCCATTCTTTTAACGGCCCCGGCCCTTTTGATATTTTGTCATCTTCCGTAAACGGCGTCATGGCGGCAGGCGCCCATTTCGATCCCATTTTATAAAGGGACGGAGATGACGAGCCGAGCCCGAAGGCTTTCATCGCCAGTTTTTCGCTGATCGGCGCTTTGCCCTCTTTTTCCACGATGTTCTGCCGATGCTTGAGCAGCAGCTCGTGCAGCGGAATTTTAACGGGACATGCTTCCGTACAGGCCGCACATAAGGAAGATGCGTACGGGAGCTCCTTGTATTCGTCATATCCGCCGAGAAGAGGCGATAAGACGGCGCCGATCGGACCCGAATAGATGGACCCGTAAGAGTGTCCGCCGACATGCCGGTACACGGGACAGACGTTGATGCAGGCGGCGCAGCGGATACATTGCAGCACCGATTGGAATTCCGTGCCGAGTATGCGGGAACGCCCGTTGTCCACAACCACGAGGTGGAATTCCTCAGGCCCGTCAGCTTCTCCTTGCTGACGAGGTCCCGTCAGCGCCGTAATGTAACTTGTAAGCCGCTGACCGACCGCGCTTCTCGTCAGCATGCTGACAAGCACTTCAAACTCAGAAAATGACGGAACGATCCGCTCCATTCCCATCACGGTGATCTGCGTCTTCGGCAGCGCGGACACAAGGCGGCCGTTTCCTTCGTTCGTCACGAGACTGACCGAACCGGTATCCGCGATCGCAAAGTTGCAGCCTGTAATGCCGACATCCGCTTCGAGAAATTTTTTCCGGAGAACGCTGCGCGCGTGCATGACGAGCTCTTCCGGTTTTTCCGTCTGTTTGTATTCGAGTCTCTCTTTAAACACGTCACGGATCTGCTCTTTGTTTTTGTGAAGAGCGGGAGCAACGATATGTGACGGCGGATCGTGATCGTCAATCTGGAGAATGTATTCGCCGAGATCCGTTTCAGTGACTTCACAGCCCTCTTCCTCAAGCACTTCGTTCATATTGATTTCTTCTGTCACCATGGATTTGGATTTTACGATTTTTTTGGCGTTTTTCTGCCGGATGACATCGCGGATATAGGAGGACGCTTCTTCCGCCGTTTCGGCGAAAAAGACGTGTCCGCCTCTGTTGGCGACATTTTCGGCGAGCTGTTCCAAATAGAAATCAAGATTGTCCAGCACATGCTGTCTGATTTCTTCCGCATGGGAACGCCAATCCTCCCAGTTTCCCAATTCTTCGGCCGCCTGAAGCCTTCTTGTCCTGAGCCGTTCCTGCGCTCCGGAGACGGCTCCTCTCATAAACTCATTATCTATTCCTTCTGATACCCGCTCTTTAAAAGCGGCGGTACCGATTTTCATCGCCATGATTTTCCCCCCTTGTTGTTTCTCGTGTTATCTGCTGTTCAGCACTTCGGCGATGTGCATGACTCTGACGTTTTTATCCTTACGGTCAAGACGCCCGCCGATATTCATCAGACAGCCGCAATCCGCCCCGATCAGCACTTCGGCCTCCGTGTCTTCCACACAGGCGACCTTCTCATCCACCATTTGTTCAGAGATTTGCGCCATTTTCACAGAAAACGTTCCTCCGAATCCGCAGCATTGGTGCTTTCCGGGAAGCGTGGTCAGCTCGAGCCCCTTGACATGGCGCAAAAGCTTCATCGGCTCCTCCGACACGCCGAGCAGCCTCGTCATGTGGCATGATGTATGGACTGTCGCTTTTTTATGCAGCACCGCCCCGACATCCTCCACCCCGAGAACGTTGACGATAAAATCCGTTAACTCATATGTTTTGTCCGCAAGCTGCTGCGCTTTTGCCGCCCACTTCGGATCGTCCTGAAACAGATGCGGATATTCACGGAACATCGTCGTACAGGAACCTGACGGACTGACAACGTACTCCGCTTCTTCAAACGCGGCAATCATCCGCTTCATTGCTTTTTTCGCATCCGTCACATACCCGCTGTTGTATGCGGGCTGCCCGCAGCAAATCTGCCCCTCGGGAAAATCCACCTCACACCCGAGCCGTTCCAGCACCTCAACCGTCGCCTTTCCGACATTGGTCTGGAACATATCCACAAGGCACGTGACAAATAATGAGACTTTCATGATGAACCCCTCTTTCATCCTCAATATATGATCCGGTCATCTGATGACCTGTTTTTGGGAAAGCTCTATGAATATCCTACACTATTCTGAATATGGATTGGAAGGTTTTTCTGAAAAATCCTTTCGTCCGATGCGCTGAAGGGGACAAAAAAAGAGAAGCCCGAAAGCTCCTCAAGCTGCTCTACATCCCGTTTTCCAGCAGACGTCCCAGTTTTTGCACACCCTCTTTTATCGCAGCTTTACCGGCATAACTGAACGACAGGCGAAGATATTCCGCACCGTCTTCCTGATGCAGAAAAAAATATTTACCGGGTACATAGGAAACGCCGTGAGACAGAGCCCTCGCCAGCATTGCGGATGTATCCGCTCCCGGCGCTTTCACCCATACAAAGTAACCGCCTTCCGGCACGTGCCAGGATGCGGATTCCGGAAGATATCGCGCTGATGCGGCGAGCAAAACGTCACGTTTGCTCCGGTATGCTTCCCGCAAGGCGGCGAGCCGTTTTTCAACATTCGTTTGTTCCAGATAGACGGCGGTCACCGCTTGGGAAAACGGGTGGCCTAAGTCTTTTTTTAACCATGACAATGCCGTGATGAATGCGGCGTCTCCTGCAATCCAGCCGATCCTCATACCCGGGGCGATGACTTTTGATAATGAACCGGCGTACAGCACCCGTCCGTTTTGATCCATGGCTTTCAAGGGCGGCGGAATATCGGTGAATCCGAGCTCGCCGTATGCATCATCCTCCAAGATGAGAAAATCATACGCTTCGGCAAGCTGAAGCAGGCGGGTTCTCCGCTTCGCTGACATTACGGTTCCCGCAGGATTCTGAAAAGCGGGTATCGTGTAGAGAAGACGGGGAAGCAGAAGCCCTTTTCGTCTTCTTTCCTCAAGCATGAACGCTAATGTTTCCGTTTGCAGGCCCTCTTGATCTGTCGGAATGCTCATGATATGCGGTGTGTAATTTTTAAAAATCTCGAGCGCTTCCATATAGACCGGAACTTCAACGGCAGCGGCGGTTTGTTCATCGAGGAAAACCCGTGCAGCCAGATCTATCGCCTGACAGGCGCCTGACGTCACGAGCAGCTCATCGTCCCGACAGTGAATGCCGCGGATGGCTAACCGTTCTTGAATCTGCTTTTTTAAAACGGCCGTCCTCGGGCTTCCCATATAATGCAGCGGCAGATCGCGCTCCTCATCCAGAAGGCGGGCGGCGGCTTCTTTCAGCTCCTTGTCAGGAACGAGTGCGGGATCGGGATAGCCGGAATGCAGGGGGATGCACGCTTTCGGAACTGCCGGCATCCATTCCCCGGGAGGATCGTTTGTCAGAGCTTTCTTTACATGGTCGGAAAAAAAGATTCGGCCTGCATGTGATGTTATCCCCTTTCACAAGTCAGCTTCTATACATTTTCTTCAAAATAAGCCCCCAGCACGTCTTCCACATTCGTCAGGTGCGCCGTCATCGCGGCTTCCGCTTCATCCGCGTCTTTGGCGGCGACGGCGCTGTAAATGCGTTCATGCTCTTCATACAATCGCTGCACGCTCGTTCGTTTAGAAAACAGCCAAATTTTTCTCGTTTCTCTCATCGTTTCCAAAAGGAGCGCGGAGACATGATTCATGAGATGCTTGAGCAGCCCGTTTTGTGATGCTTCTGCCAGCGCCATGTGAAAGGAGAAATCCGCTTTTTCGCCCAATTCTTCGTCTCCGTCAATGTCTTTCATCTCCAGGAGAGCTTGGCGGATTTTTTGTAAATCGTCTTCGGTGCGTTTTTCAGCGGCCATGGCGGCGACGCCGAGTTCAAGCAGCTTTCTGACTTCGAGCAGCTGTTTGACGTCCTCTTTTTTCATCAAAAGGGCGGAAGAAAGCGGCTGGGAAACATGAGACGGCTCAAATTCTCTTATGTATGTGCCTTCTCCCTGCTTCATGTCGACGAGCCCCATCGCTTTCAAAGCCGACAGCGCTTCTCTGACCGCCGAGCGGCTGACCTGAAAACTCTCAGAAAGCGCCTGAACGGAATCAAGCTTTTCACCCGGCTTAAGCTCGCCCGCTTTTATCTTCTCCAGCAATGCGTCAGCGACTTCCTCGTAGATTTTTTTCGTTTTAATTTGTTTATATTTCAACGCGATCACCCCGTCACTTGTGAATCTTGATGTTTATCGTCTATTATACTTCTTTTTTTGTATTGCCGACAGGTTCAGACAATTTGTTCAAGAAAAGTATTGTACTTTCAAAACTTTCAAAATATAATGCTAATTAACCCGGTCATCAGATGACCTTATCATAAAAAGTAATCGCTTACATGACATAAGGAGGGGTTTTTTAGGGATGCAATGGACACAGGGGTACGCTCCTTTAGGGGGAAATTTGCTTTTATCGGCAGCTTGCGCGCTCGTGCCAATTATCTTCTTTTTTTGGGCGCTTGCGGTGAAACGGATGAAGGGGTACATCGCGGGGCTTTTAACGTTAGCCGTTTCACTTTTAATCGCTGTATTTGTTTACGGCATGCCGGCGGAAAAAGCGGTGATGTCCGCTTCTCAGGGAGCAGTGTACGGGCTGCTTCCGATCGGCTGGATTATCGTCACATCGGTCTTTTTGTATAAAATCACCGTGAAAACGGGACAGTTTGAGATTATCCGGAGTTCGGTGCTCTCAATTACAGATGACCGGCGTTTGCAGGCGCTGCTCATCGCCTTTTCATTCGGGGCGTTTTTAGAAGGCGCCGCCGGTTTCGGCGCTCCCGTCGCGATCTCGGCCGCTTTGCTCGTCGGACTTGGTTTTCAGCCGCTGTATGCGGCGGGAATTTGCCTGATTGCCAATACGGCGCCCGTTGCCTTCGGCGCGATCGGCATTCCGATTACCGCCGTCGAAGGTCCGACCGGGATACCGGCAATGGAAATTTCTCAAATGGTCGGCCGGCAGCTTCCGTTTTTATCCGTCTTTATTCCGCTGTACTTAATTATTTTGATGAGCGGATTTAAAAAGGCTTTTGAGGTATGGCCGGCCATTCTTGTTTCCGGCGTCTCCTTTGCGGCCGTGCAGTACGCAAGCTCGAATTTTTTAGGGCCTGAGCTCCCGGATGTGCTGTCGGCGCTTGTTTCCATGGCCGCACTCGCTCTGTTTTTGAAATTTTGGAAACCGAAAACGGCCTTTCGTTTCGCGGCAGAACGGGAATCAGCAGCGGCCGCTGACCGGGCGCCGATCAAGTACGGGGGCGCCGCGGTGTTTAAAGCGTGGTCTCCTTTCCTTCTTCTGACGGCCATGATATCCGTTTGGGGGATTCCCGGCGTAAAGGCTGCCTTAACCGGTCATTACGAAGGGACGTCAATGTGGCTTTCCTGGCTGAATGCAGCCGGGCGTGCATTGACCTTCACGCCTCCCGTCCCATTTGTGAATCAGCAGATTCTTCAGGCGGACGGCACGCCGATTGAAGCCGTGTATAAACTTGAACTTTTCGGTTCAGCGGGGACGGCGATTCTGATTGCCGCCGTCATCTCCAAGTTCGCCCTCGGCATGTCGTGGAAGACATGGGGCGAAGCGTTTATAGAAACGGTGAAAGAGTTAACGCTTCCGGTCGTCACCATTGTTTCTGTTGTCGGCTTTGCTTATGTGACGAATGCTTCCGGCATGAGCACGACACTCGGTCTTGCGCTTGCCATGACGGGCGCGATGTTTACCTTTTTTTCGCCGGTGCTCGGCTGGCTCGGCGTATTTATTACCGGCTCTGATACGTCGGCCAATCTGTTGTTCGGCGGATTGCAAAAGGTGACGGCGCTCTCTGTCGGGATGGACCCGGTTCTCTCCGTTGCCGCCAATTCATCAGGCGGTGTCACCGGAAAAATGATTTCTCCGCAATCCATTGCGGTTGCCTGTGCCGCTGTCGGTCTGGCGGGCAAGGAGGCCGACCTTTTCCGTTTTACGATTAAGCACAGTCTGTTTTTGCTTCTGCTCGTCTGTCTCATTACATTTTTACAGCATCATCTGTTTTCATGGATGATCCCGTAACACGGAGAACCTCCCCGGGGTTTGGCTCGGGGAGGTTTCAGCTGTACCGTTTTCTCGCCGATGACGGCGGAATATTTAATTGGTCACGGTATTTGGCGACGGTGCGCCTTGAGATTCGGATGTCATATTGTTCATGCAGCAGATCGGCAAGCTTTTGGTCTGAAAAAGGTTTCTTTTTATCTTCTTTACCGACCAATGCCTCCAGATGCGCTTTTACGGCATAATTGGAGGCGCCGCCGTCCCCCGACGATTCAGCTTTCGCCGAGAAAAATGTTTTCATTTCATACAGTCCGTACGGCGTCTGAACGTACTTCCCTTTGATGGCCCGGCTGATCGTTGATTCGTGGAGCTCCAGCGTTTCCGCCACCTCTCTTAAGGTCAGCGGCTGCATTCCGCTTTTTCCTGTGAGAAAAAAGGATTCCTGCCGTTCAGTCAGGACGCCGATAATTCTCGTGATCGTTTGTTTTCTTTGCGACAAAGCCCGGTTCAGCCAGCGCCACTCCTGATATTTTGCCGACAGATAATTTTTCGTGTCACGGCACCCGGCAGCTGACAAGAGCGGCTGATAATGGGTATGAAGCTGGATGTCAGGAAACGAACGGCTGTTGAGCCGCGCTTGAATGATGCCGTTTTTCACTGTGATGAAAATATCCGGTTCCACGTAAAAACCCGGCTCCTCATGCGCATAACGGAGCCCCGGCCTCGGATCAAGGGCGCTGATCATGTCAGCGATGTCCTGAATGTCTTTAAGCGGAATGCCCGTTTTTAGTGTAAGCGCTTTCCAGTTCTTTCTTGCAAATAGCTCAAAATAGGCGCCGGCAATCCATTCCGCCTGTTCGTTCCGCTCGGGAAGACGGCGGAGCTGAAGAAGGATGCATTCCTGCAAAGACCTGGCGCCAATTCCTGCGGGCTCAAGGGATTGAAGCTTTTTCAGAACCGCTTCCGTCTCCTCTTGTGAAGCGGATACATGGTCGGCGGCAGCTGGTATGTCCTCTTTTAAATATCCGTTTGAGTCCAATGAATGTATCAGATAATTGAAAATCTTTTTCTCATCATCGGACAGCTTCATATCTAAGGCTTGCTGTTTGAGCGAATCCTGCAGCGTTTTGCGGGTAAGTCTGATCTGCTGGCTTCCGTCCCGTTCTTTCATCCTGTTTTTACTTGTTTTATGGTAAGATAGTGGCGGCGTGTCTGTTTCCTTTCGTTCAATCAGAGGGTTTTCCAGTGAGAGCTCATCAATATATCCGGCCAGTTCCGCGGAATTGTATCCGAGTAATGTGATAGCCTGTTTAAGCTCTTGCGTTAATTGAGGCTTTAACATTTGTGTTTGCTGAAGTTTGATATCCATCATGCTCACTCCCCTTTTTTCATTGTACATGATTGGTTTCATACCGTATATACTTATTAAAAGGAGTTGCTTTATAGATGTCAGAACTTTTTTCTGTTCCTTATTTTATTGAAAACTTTACACAGCACATTGAAATGAATCCGAATGAAGACCGAATTCATGCGATGAACAGCTATTACCGCTCCGTCGTCTCAACCCTTGTTCAGGATCAGCTGACGAAAAACTCGGTTGTGCTCAAAAGAATTCAGCATTTGGATGAAGCGTACAACAAAGTAAAACGCGGAGAAACAAAATAAACCTTCCGCTCATTCAAAGCGGAAGGTTTTCCTTCGTGCCGGCGGTTTCCCCGATCAGACGGACATCCGGCGCTTCGTGCATCCAGGTGTGATAATAGTTGGCATTTTTCCCGTATGAATTATCAATGACGGTATTCGGTTTCCCGAGAAGCGAGGACAGAATGTGGCCGTGAAGCCTTGACGTTTCCACCGATTCGTACCTGCTGAAAAACAGGACCGCTTTTTTCGTTAAGAAATCGGAATAGCGTTTCCAAAACCGCGCAATCGGCAGCGGGTTTCCCGCTTTTTTATTCAAAACATTCAGCGTTTGGAAAAAAGCGATTCCCCTGCGGTCGCTTGCTGACAGCACATCCTGCCAGTCACAGCTTTTAACGGAAGAATTGTTTTGCAGCTTCGGATTGATTTCCCCATCCGTGCGGATAAAATGAAGCCTCCCGCGTGACGGAGCCGCTGACGCCGCCATCGGATACAGCTGATGGGCCATATCAGGCATAAGCCCGATATGATTCGCCGAAAAAAAGCATTTCGCGGTCTCGTATGACACATGATCTCTCGTAAACAGGTGGAGATCCTTGTGCTCCGCAAAAAGCGCCGCTGTCTTCTCAAGCCGTGTCTCATCCTGATAATAGATGGATTGCGGCAGGATGACGATCCTGTTTTCCGGAAAGGATTTGACGATTTTTTCCCTGAACGTCTGATAGTACGGATAGAGATCCCCGAAATTTCCGCCACCCTGACAGACGATGATCGTCTTTTTGTCCGCCCGGCGCCCGAATGGAAAATTGTCGGGATTCCAGCGCTGTTTCACGCGGATGCCGTGCGCTTTAAAAAACGCCTCCGTCCCTTTCATAATCAATAAATCCCCTACATTTCCGTAGAGGGGATAGTCGGCATATATGATGTCAGATTGCGGCGGTATAACGCTGAGCAGACCCGTCAGCGTCTCTTTTAATCGGCTCATAACATGGCGGCTGTCCATGTTTTCTCCCCTTTCGTTTCAAACAGTCGCGCAAGTGCGTCAATGACACGCTGCTGCTCCTCAGAAGACAAGTCAGACCCGGACGGCAGACAGATGCCCCGGCTGAAAAGGTTCTCAGAGACACGCTCATGTTCGCTGTGAGGATAAAAGACGGAAGATGAGAAAAGCGGCTGCGTATGCAGCGGTTTCCACAGCGGCCGGGCCTCAATGTTCTGTTCCGCAAGACAGGCGACGGCTTCTTCCGGCGTCACGCCGTTATCAAGCGTCAGAGCCGTCAGCCAGCGGTTTGAAACCGTTCCTTCAAGCTCCGGCATCATGCGGATGCCCGGATACGTTTCCAGCGCTTCCCGATACCTGTGAAAGATTTCTCTCCTCGCCCGGACGCGATCTTCGAGCACTTCCAGCTGCGATATCCCCACGCCCGCGAGAATGTTGCTGAGCCTGTAGTTATACCCGAGCTCGCTGTGCTGGTAATGAACGGCGGCATCTCTCGCCTGGGACGCAAGAAACCTCGCTTTTTCAATCGCGGCCTCATCGTCAGACACGAGCATGCCGCCTCCCGATGTTGTAATGATTTTGTTGCCGTTAAAGGAATAAATGCCGAAACGGCCGAACGTGCCGCTCTGCCTGCCTTTATATGTTGATCCTAAGGACTCGGCAGCGTCTTCAATCAGACAGACGCCGTATGCGTCACAAAGGCTCATTAATTCATCCATTTTCGCGCTTTGGCCGTAAAGATTGACGGCGATCACCGCTTTCGGGAGTCTGCCGCGCCGCTTTGCATCCCGCAGCGCCCGCTCAAGCGCATCGGGCGACATATTCCACGTCTCCCATTCCGAATCAATAAAAACGGGCTCAGCCTGCTCATACACAATCGGATTCGCCGTGGCGACAAACGTAAAGGAAGGACAAAATACAACGTCTCCTTTTTTCACACCCGCAAGCCGCAGAGCAAGATGGATGGCGGCCGTTCCCGAGCTTACGGCCGCCGCGCTTTTCACTCCCGCATATTCCGCGAGCCGCGCTTCAAACGAATTGACGAGCGGACCGAGCGGGGCAATCCAATTGGAACGGAAGGCTTCTGCGATGTATTCCTGTTCTTTTCCGCTCATATGAGGCGGAGACAAATAAATCCGTTTGTTTGTTTGCATGAAATCATCCTTTTTCATTATGGATAGGGGAGATGACGCGGGCCGGAACGCCGACCGCCGTCACATGGCCGGGAAGCCGGCTGATGACCGCAGCCCCCGCGCCGATAACGGACCAAGGGCCGATGTCAATCTGCGGTATGACGGACGCGCCGATTCCGAGGTGCGTTCCTTCCCCGACTTTCACTCCGCCGGCAAGCGCCGCGCGCGGTGAAAGATGGACGTAATCTCCGATTGTATTGTCATGATCGGCAACCGCCCCCGTATTGATGATGCAATGGGCGCCGATGTCAGCGCCCGTCTGAATGACGGCGCCCGCCATCACAACCGTTCCGTGTCCGACGGAAGCCGTTTCACTGACGATCGCCCCGGGGTGAATGAGTGCGGCATAATCGTCATCTTCAAGCCCAAGCGTTTCAGCGAACTGCTTTCTGACGCCGTTGCGGCCGATGCATATCGTGAACACGGCTTCGGGGACGAGTTTCCGAAGCATGTGCACGTCTTTCGTCCGGCCCGTATATAAACCGTTCCGAACGGCAAAACCGCTGAATTCGTCATCCAATACGCCCGCAAGCTCCATATCGGAACGGGCCTGCACGATTTCCTTCACGACTTTTCCGTGTCCGCCGTTTCCGATCAGCACGACCTTTTTCACGATGACATATCTCCGCTGCCTGTGAAGCGTTTTGCCGTCACATGGCCGGCTTGATGTATGCCTTCTGACACGAGAACTTTTTTCACTGTTAAAAGCAGAATCTTTAAGTCGAGAAGAAATGTGCGGTTGTCGACGTACCACACATCGAGCTTGAATTTCTCCTCCCATGAAATCGCGTTTCTCCCGTTAATCTGCGCCCAGCCCGTAATCCCCGGCTTCACCTCGTGGCGCCGCGCCTGCTCCGCCGTGTAAAGCGGCAGATAATCCATCAGCAAAGGGCGGGGGCCGACAAGACTGATATCTCCTTTGAGCACATTAAAAAGCTGGGGAAGCTCATCGATGCTCAGTTTTCTGATCAGCCTTCCCGTTTTGGTCAGACGGAGATGATCCGGAAGCAGCACACCGTTTTCATCACGCGCATCCGTCATCGTTCTGAGTTTATACAACGTAAACGGACGCCCGTTATGCCCCGGTCTCGTCTGTTTGAACAATACCGGAGACCCGATGGCGCATCTGACGGCTGCCATGGCGAAGAGAAGGATGACGCTCGCGCCGCACAATAACAACATCGCGGCCGCTATATCAAATACACGTTTCGCCTTCAAATCTGAACAGCTCCTTTCACTTTTCGGCATTTCTGTAAAGCAAGCCGCCTTTCTTCTTTCGTACAAATGAAGAAAAAAGCGAATGCGGCATAGCTCATGCATACGGCAAGCCCCGCGGCGATCAGACCGGCCCAGCTGTCAAGCGGTGAAAACAGCCGGATACCCCGGCAGACAGCCCAGGCAAATACGGCCGCCGCCAACGGGCCGAACATTCCTTTGTAAAAC
Source organism: Bacillus sp. FSL K6-2865 (assembly GCF_040311405.1). Lineage (NCBI taxonomy): Bacteria > Bacillati > Bacillota > Bacilli > Caryophanales > Bacillaceae > Bacillus > Bacillus sp. FSL K6-2865. Next base: position 3,458,532 of record NZ_CP152036.1, read on the forward strand.
GCGGTTTTCTGAAAGCCCGTAATATGCGAAACATACAGCGGCGTGAAGACGGCATTTTTCAAAATGAGAGAGACTGCACCGGCGATGGTGATGCCGTACAGCCCGAGATGTGCCGGTCCGCTGAGAACCACGGCCAATATGACATTCAGTCCGCCTAAACATAAAGTAACGACGGCGGGCGTTTTTTGTTTATTAAAAGCCGTCCATACGTAAAAAAGCGGCATGACAGAGAGACTGACCGCCAAATACCCGGCGTGAATGTATAAAAGCGGCGCCGTCTGCACAAACGACGGGCCCAGCCAAATCGCCAGAAACGGTTCGGCAAGCCCTCCTAATAATGCGGCGGGAAGCGCGAGCAGAAGCCCGTTCATCCGCACAGCCTTATTGGCGTAAGACAGGAGACCTTCCATATCCCCTTTTGAGTAATAGGAAGTCAAAACCGGTGCAAACAGTGAAGCAAGCGTCCCGGCAAGACTTCTGAGCAGGAGCGGGAATTGAATAATCGCCGCATAGACACCCGCCTCAGACGGCCCCAGCACGAGGTTGGCCGTCATAAGGTCAATCTGCAGAAACAGCAGCACGCCGATCTGGTTGACAGAGCTCCAGGCACCGGCCGAAAACAGCACTTTGCTCGTCTGTAATGACAAGGTTTTACGGCTGAAAGAAAACCACGGAATCAATTTCTTAAAGAAGAAAAAAGTCAGCACGGCCGCACAGACGGCTCCCGCTAATGCCGAAAGCTGGATCTGCCAGATTTTCGGCGGCAGGCACGTAAACAGAGCGAGCACACACAGCACCCTGACCAGCATTTGCACGGCCTGAATGGAGCTTGTGATATAAAGCTTGTTGGCAAAAAACGGCCCCGTCGCGAACCCCGCCATAAAAAACGTCAGCATAAACAGCACGCTGCCGATCACGATAGACAGCCTCACATCCGTTAAGAGCCCGGCCGGCACATTCATAATCTTGTCAATAAAAAAAGCAGTCCCGGCGAGCGGCACAGCGAGTAATAGAGATATCACGACAGACGCGGCTAAATAATTGCTTACATACGCATTGGCCTCATCCCTGTTCCCCCTGTGGGCGGCGACGGAGAAAAACCTCACAACGACAGAGCTCAGCGCAACGGTAATAATAGAGAAATAGTTAATGATATTCTGTGTCAGATGGACAAATCCAAAAGCCTCCACACCTAATGTTTTCACAATAAAGGGCGTCATCCACACTGATAAAAACACCGATAGTAAAAACGCCGTCACATTGGCGCCGAAATTAATGGCAAATTTCATGCTCCTTCCGCACTGCCTTTCTCTTTCGATTTCCGTTCGAAAAACGCATGCAGAAGAAGAGGAAGGCGCATTTTGCACAGACCGAGCACCACGCGCTCCCCCGCCAGCAGCTGTTTATGGCGGCACGGCGTCCTGCGCACCGCCGTTTTTACCATGTCATACGTTAAGATTCTGCCGATGTGCGCCATAATCTGATGTGACGGCTGCGGGGCGGCACATGCGTTGGCGATCAGCATCGGAATCTGATGCTTGCACAAATATGTATCGATATCGCTCCGGCAGGCGTCCGTCAGCCCGTTCGCCTCATAAAAAGCCATTTTCGCTTTATATTGCTTTTGCAGTTCGTGATCTAAGTGGGGCTTAAACGGTGTTTCTGTAAGACTTTGCGGATTTTCCCGGTAGATATACAGCCCTTCGTCTATCACTTTGATACGCGCGGCTTGGCGGAACGCTGCCAAATTAAACGGAGAGTCTTCGGCAAACCGGATATCTTCATGGAACAACAGCCCTTGCAATGCTTCTTTCCGGTATATATAGCGCCACACATACCAAATAAACCGATGTTCGTGCGCACGGGTCAGCAATGCAGTCATTTCATCCGCTGTGAAGACGCGGCCCGGCGGAAGGGACGGCGGCATATATGTTCTTTTCTTAGACGGCGTTTCTTTATAATAGCCGCAGCCGGCGATATCCAGCCGGTTCTTCTCCGCTTCTTCATAAAGCCGCTCGAACATCGTTTCCGTCACATAGTCATCGCCGTCCGCAAAACCGATATAACGGCCGCGGGCGGCTTTTATTCCGGCATTGCGGGCCGAGCTGAGGCCGCCGTTTTCTTTATGAATCACCCGGATTCTCGCATCTTCTGCGGCGAATTGTTCAGCAATCCGGCCTGACCGATCCGGTGAACCGTCATTGACGAAAATGATTTCGATGTCTCTCAGCGTCTGTTTTGTTAAAGAAACCGCGCATTCTTTCATAAAAGGCTCTGTCTTATACATCGGCACGATCACGCTCACAAGCGGCGCGGTCATTGGGCATCACCGCTGATTTTCGAGCGCAGCCCGGCAAAATAAACACTGCGCAAAGAACCGCCTTCCTCATGCTTGCCGCTGAGCAGCCGGTTTACGGCGGACGTTACGGCTTCAGGGTCTGGACGTTCAAGCAATGTCATGTTCGGTATGTTTTTCAGCCATTGATAGCCTTCCATCACTTTATGATCAAACGAACGAATGACGACACAAGGCGTTTTCGTCAGCGCGCAAAAAATCATCCCGTGAAGCCTGTCAGTGACGACGGCTTCCGCGCCTTTCAGCGTATTCCAAAGCGCCTCCAGCTCTTTTTCACGTGTATGGCGGCTTACCCTCCGGCCGACCGTCGTGGTAAAGGAATACAGCTCTCCGTACTCTTTTGCCAAAGCTTCTTTTACCGTCGTTCTGTCCTCAGCCGTCAGCGCACTCTCCTTATCCTCCCGTAAACAGAGGTAGATCCCTTCCCGCGGGATGCGCCGCTCGCTTTTATCCAAATATAAGACCATGTCAGGCTGTTTGAGCACTGTTTTTCCGGGAAAATGACGCTTCATCCATTGATACGTCGTCTCATCTCTCGCCATTAACAAAAGGTCGGGATGCGCATTGTACACTTTTCGGGCGCGCTTCAGTTCCTTCCGTCCCTTTTTTGATTCAGAAAAGTGAGCCGTCGCCGGAAGCTGAACGATCCGATATTCCCGGAATGTTTTGATGATAAAGCGGCGCGTCCATTCCTCATACCGGTACAAATCCCCCATGTTCCCGCCGCCGATGATGAATACCATATCATCGGGGTGGCGCTTTTTGATCAGCGCTTTTGCGGATCTGTATATATCCTTCATATCCACCTCGACAATGTCAAAATCGGGATACTCCCGTTCAAGAAACGTTTTGCTTGCGTAGGCGATGGCGTGATCGCCGAGATTATCGTGGGACGGGAGCAGCGTCAGAATGATCTTTTTTCTTGCCGCTGTAAGCCCCGCCCCATCCGCTGCCGTTCCGAAATGAAATTGGGACGGGTATTTGACCTTAAGCAACAGCCATTCCGCGAGATTGATTTTTAAAGATTGTATCGACATGTCTTCACCCTCTGATTTTCATTTTGTACTCGATTGCCCGCTGATACGCGGCTGATGCCAGCGACACGAACGGAATCAGCTTCAGCTTCGCCAAAAGCAGAAGGCATGAGCGTTTGGCGTCAAACGGCGCCGTTCCGGTTTTGGAAAGGCTCAGGCGAAACACGGGATCAGCGCATATCCGGCTGATATTCTTCCACTTCTCAGAAAACCGGCCGCCGTTATTCCGCTTCCATTCATTCAGCAGGCAGACTGTTCCGTGCTGAACGATGAAAAAATCCAGCTCCTGCCGGTATTCCTGTAAGCAGCCGTTTTCACGCAAAAAAGCCTCGTTCAGCCGATAGAGAACGAGACCTGAGTCAAACAGCTTTTTCTGATAGCTTTGCACAATGGAAGTCAAGTGAATCCGATAATGATAGAGCGGCTGATCCACGTACGAGACCGCACCTGCGAAAACATGCGCCCGGAGGCTGAAGTACTGATCCTCCACGTGCTCCAGCTCATCACGAAGCGGAAAGCGCAGCTGATGATGCTCGATCATGGTTCTTTTGTACAGCTTGTTCCATGAAAAACCGCTGACTCTTCCTTCAAATAAATCTTTCAGGTACAGTTGTTTCGGGCGCCCCGCGTACGCTGAAGCGATCGTTGAAACGGCGGTTTTCCCCGTATCCGCAAACTCGGCCGCATATTCGCAAATCACGAGATCAGCCTGATCAGCCTTCGCTTTTTCATACATGCGCAGGCAATAATCAGGTTCAACCCAGTCGTCCGCATCAATAAAAGCGATAAATTCGCCGCGCGCCGCCTCGATCCCCCTGTTGCGGACTGCGCCGAGCCCCCGGTTTTGCTGATGAATGACCCGGATTCTCTCATCCCGCTTCTGATAGGTTTCAAGAATCGCCGGGCTTTGATCCGTTGACCCGTCATTAACGGCCACGATTTCGATATTGGCGAGCGACTGATTGAGCAATGAATCTAAGCATCTTTCTAAATAAGTTTCCGTATTATACACAGCAATTAATAAACTGACCGCGGGTGTTTCCATATAAACCTCCAGTGTCCATTACCGGGAAAAAATCGTTCTGTACGGAAGCACAGACGAATCGACCGGCATAAGCAAGTAACTGTAAAGAAAATAACAGACAATAATGGCGATATAAATCAGCGCATTTGATTTTTCATCAAAAATCCTCACAAAATAAGGGATCAAGATCATTTGGTACAGGCCGAAATATATATTAAACCGGGCGAAAATAACATCCTTTGTCGCCAAAAGACCGAAGAGCAGGCCGAGCAGACAGAAATTCACGATGACATCAATGTCAGGCCAGAGCTTCCGCAGCCGCTCCCGATAGCAGAAAGCCAAAAACAGCGGCAGAAGCAGCACCGCGATTTTTACGACGTTCATCCCGTTCGTATTGGTCATCAGCCATTTCTCATAATGGCCGTATGAGCTGTTTTCCAGCACGACGACAAAAAGCGAAATGAACTTCTGATACAGAAACGTCATAAGAAGAAACAATGCCGACAGTCCGAAAATCGCGGGCGACCAGGCTTTTTTTCTGACGAGAAAATAAACCGGAATCATAATCAGCGCTGAGGAATGAAAAAGCGAACACAGCAGCACGATTGACATATAACGCTTCCAGCTTCCGCTGATCACGTAGCGGACGGCCCAAAACAAAACGGCCGCCACCATATACTGCCTGATCCCGTTAAAGGAAGCGTAATAGTGATACGTGCCCAAAAACAAAAACACACTCAGCTCAAACGGACGGCCGAACTCAACGAGCCCCTTTAAAATAAAGCTGCACGTCACGACCGCCACGGTGAAATACATGATTTGCGGATCTTTCGTGATAAAATTCATGAGCCAGATGAGAGCCGTAAACCCCGGATCAACGGCTGCTTTTTTCGCTCCAAACCCGAAGATCTCCCAAATGCTGCCGTAATTTCCCGCCAGCTTGTACATCAGCGCGTACGTCTGAAAATCCGTCCCGACTCTGTAGCGCAAACCGGAGACCAATACGAGCGATAGCAGCGGAACGATCATGACGAGCTGATTCGGCCGGTATCCGGTCGAAAGCGATTGATCACGCCCGCCGCACATTTTCGCGAACCATGACCAAATATACACAATTCCCATATTGACTACATATACAATCATTCGTTACTGTTCCTTTTTCCAATTCATATTGTAAAGCTTCATAACAGCCCCCGCATTTTCTCCCGCGTCATATCCCTGCCGTCTGAGGGTTTCTTTAATGCGCGCCCCGTCAGGCTTTGCCGCCTCTGCTGCCCGTAACACCGCGGATGCCCATTGTCCGGGCGGTTCTTTGAGGCTGAGCCTTTTGACCAGCCCGAGCCCGGCATCGGCTTCTTCCGTTATGCCGTCTGATATTACGCACGGCACCCCGGAGGCCTGCGCTTCAACGAGCGTGACGGGCAGCCCTTCATAAAGAGACGGCATGACAAATACATCCAGCGTTTTCAGCAGGGCATGAACGCGGTCTTCTATGCCGATAAAACGCACATCATCATCAAGCCCCAGCTTCGCCGCCAGATTTTCCATGTCGGTGCGAAGCGGACCGTCTCCGGCGAGAATCAGCTGTAAACCGATGCCTCGCTCTTTCATATCAGCGGCCAGCCGGAGCAGAAATTCGTGGTTTTTTTCTTCTGTAAAGCGGCCGATATGGCCGATCACCAAACGGCCGTCTGCAATGCCCCGCTTCCTTTTTTCAGCTTCTGTATCCGCGCACCCGCCGGCAAATAAGTCGAGATCAATGCCGTTCGGCAAAAGATGCACGTCTTTTTCTTTCCCGAATAAGAAATGGCCCGCGTCTTCTCCGCAGGCGCACAGTGCCGTGGCGTTTGCCGTGATCAGCCGTCTGAAAACAAACAGCTGCATCCCGGCAAGCCGCGACGCCCGCCCCCGCCACGACGTACTGTGCGAATGGCAGATCCGCACCGGGACGCCGGCTAAACGAGCGGCAAGCGCGATGAATCCCGACTGAAAATCGGTATGGGCGTGCACGGCGGCAAACGGGCCTTTTTCCTGAATCACCCGCTTGACCTGTTTCACAAATGTAATCGGGTTTGTGCTGCCGATGCTCGGCACATAAAAAAGCCGTCCGCCGAGAGCGAGAATTTCCTCATCATAAGCGCACGGATCGTTCCTATGGGTTAAAAAATCAAACTGCACCTTCGTTCTGTCCATCTTCCGGTACAAATTCATCATCATCGTTTCTGCGCCGCCCCTGTTCATCCCGCTGAAGATGTGCAGCACCCGCATCGATTTGTCAGTCATGTTCGGCAAGCCCTTCTTTTTGGCGGATGTCCCTGTTTTTATGATAACGGTTCATGACCGCGGGCGGCGTAATGGCGCGGATGAGAGGTTTTGCGATATACGCGTAATGGGAAAGCGGCAGCTTCAGCCGTCTGCATGCCTGAAAAACGAGGACCGCGTTATCAATGGAATACGTAAACGATCTCCTTTTAAACGCATCACTGTCCTCTCTTACTTTATACAGCGTTTCTTGGAGATTGTACCCCCGGAAACCCGCTTCAAAAAAGCGCAGCCACAAATCGATATCCTCCATCCGCCGCGTCCGCCTGACTGACCGGTAGCCGCCAAGCGCTTTGTACGCTTCAGCCCGCATCATAATGGTACCGTGGCAGAACGGTGTGCCTTTCGCCATAATTCCCGGTTTCGGCACGGGCGGCAAAAGCCGGGCGCCCCTTACACCGAATTCGTCAAATACGAGCATCCCCGTGCCTACGACTTGATAGTGGGCGTGCTTGTTTAAGAAAGCGGCCTGTTTTTCCAGTCTCCTCGGGTTGGAGATGTCATCACCGTCCTGCCTGGCGATATAATCCCCCGTTGCGTATGTCAGACAGCGGTTCAGCGAAGCGGCAAGCCGTTGATTTGTCTTATTTTGAATCAGCGTGATCCGGTCGCCGTAATGATCCGCGTAACGGCGCGCAATCTGATACGTTCCGTCAGTTGACGCGTCATCACACATAATCAGTTCCCAATTCTTATAAGATTGGCTCAGGATGGATTCAATACTCTCCGCTAAAGTCTCTTCGCAATTATAAATTCCCATGATGACGGAAATTTTCGGTTGTGCTCCTGCATTCATACGCTTTTCTCCTTTTTATCCATATAACCGGCGTAAATGTGCGCCATTTCCTTTACCGTACGTGTTTCCGAAAAACATTCCGCCGTGCTGCGCCCTTTTTGCCCCATTGCTTTTCGCAGACACGGTGAGCGGTACAGCTTTTCAATCCGATCGGCAAACGCCGCGCTGTCCCCGGCCGGCACGAGAAAACCGTTCACACCGTCTTCGATGATCTCACGGTGCCCCCTGTTGTCCGCGGCAACGGCGGGCTTTTCGGCAGCCATTCCTTCAAGCAGATTCATGCCGAGTCCTTCCCGGATGCTTGAGGCGACAGACAGATCGGCAAGCTGAATCAGTTCATGAATATCGCGGCAAAAACCGTAAAACCGCACCATGTCGGATACACCGAGTGATTCAGCCTTTTTTCTGTACGGCGCTTCCATCGCGCCTTCTCCTGCAAATACGAGTTTCAGCTCCGGGATGCGGTTCTTCAGCAGTGCCGCAGTCTCAATGAGAAGTCCTTGGTTTTTATTGCCGTTTAATTCAGCGGGGTATACGAGAATAAATTCCCCGGCGCCGAAGCCGTGTTTTTCTCTCAGACGTTCACTCTCTTCCCGGCTCACAGGGCGAAACCTGTCTGTATTCACCCCGATGCCGTGTATTTTTTTCGCGCCGCAAGCTGTTTTTTTCATTTGCTTGGCCCGTTCGTAATCCTCTTCATTAATCGTAATCAGACAATCCGTATAAGAAGAAAGAAATTTTTCGATCGGGTAATAAAGAAGCCAGTTTTTCAGGGGCGCTCCGTCACAGAAGTGAAAGCCGTGCGCGGTGTACAGCACCTTTGTCCCTTTTTGGCGAGCTTGTCTCGCCGCAAGGCGTGCAAGCACGCCGCCGACCGGCGTATGACAGTGAATCATGTCGTAGCCGTTGTCCTGAATGATCCGTTTCAGCCGCCTGTAAACAGAAAGATTTTCGGGATGAAACGGCGAGCGCCGGATCGGAATGGAAAACTTTTCATCAACGAACGGAAGATTCATATTGCCGCCTGCCGCGACGTGCACCTCCCAGCCCATATCCTGAAACCATTGAAAATACGGAAGATGAAAGGCTTTAAAATGATAATCGACAGTGGCGCAGAATAATACTTTTTTCGTCATCTTTCTGTCCTCCCATCACACGCCTGCGGCCGCTTCTTCATGTACTGATTCGATCGCCTCAAACAGCCTTTTTCTCAGCTCTTCTTCAGGCAGACGGCTGAATTCCTCCATAAAACGGATGAGCACGGCCCAATTCCCGTCCACCGCTTTCCCGATATGGATTTTCGGAAAAATCTGCTCCGTATGTACTTCATTATGATTCAGCAATTCTTCATACATCTTTTCTCCCGGGCGGATGCCGGAGAATTCGATGGGAATCTGTTCTGTCGTATAGCCTGATAAATGAATCAGGTTTTTGGCCAGATCGACGATTTTGACGGGTTCTCCCATATCCAGAACGAAAATCTGCCGCCCTTTTGCAAGCGCCCCCGCCTGAATGACGAGTCTTGACGCTTCGGGAATCGTCATAAAATATCTTGTCATCGCCGGGTGCGTGACGGTGACGGGTCCGCCTTTTTCAATCTGCTTTTTGAAAATCGGAATGACGCTGCCGCGGCTTCCGAGCACATTTCCGAAACGGACGGCGGCGAATTTGGTGCGGCTGACCTTTCCGAGGTTCATGATGACCATTTCCGCAAACCGTTTCGTCGCGCCCATGACATTGGCCGGATTGACCGCTTTGTCAGAAGAAATCAGCACGAAGGTTTCCGTTCCGCACATGTCGGCGGCTTCGGCGACATTTTTCGTGCCGATAATGTTGTTTTTAACGGCTTCTTCCGGATTATGTTCCATTAACGGCACATGTTTATGGGCAGCCGCATGATAGACGACGTGCGGCTCGTATTTTTTCATCAAAGCAAAGATTTTATCTCTGTCCTGAATATCGGCGATCTCCGCGTGAAAGAGCACCTCTTTGCCGAAGCGTGCGGACAGCTCGGTATGTACGGAATGAATGCTGTTCTCCCCGTGGCCGAGAAGGACGATTTCCCGCGGAAGAAACGCGCTGATCTGGCGGCAGATCTCAGAACCGATTGAGCCGCCGGCGCCCGTGACCAGAATCGTTTTTCCCTTGATGCTGTCAGAAATTTTGCTCGTATCAAGGGTGACCGGCTTTCTGCCGAGCAGATCTTCGGCTTTTACATCTCTGATGTGTCCGGCAGCCTGCGTTCCGAGCAGGATCTCATCAAATTGCGGCATGATTTTAATATGGGCGCCCGTCTGCACACATTCTTTGTATAACGTCTGAAGCTCATGGGTGCAAAGAGACGGAATGGCAATGATAATATGGTGGATTCTCAGCCTCTGCACCGCCGGCATAATGCTTTCTTTTCCGCCGATGACGGGCAGGCCCATGATTTCGAGCTTATGCTTCGTCTGATCATCATCAATAAAAGCCACAGGCATGATTCCGAGATCGTTTTTCTGGGTAAGCTGACGGACGAGCAGCGTCCCCCCCGCACCTGCGCCGATGATCAGCGCCCTGGAAGAGTCATTTTGCTTCCTGCCGATCGTTTCTTTCAGCACCCGTGAAATCATCCGGCTTCCTCCGATGAACAATAGCTGAACCATCCAGCTGACGGCCAACAGCCGGAACAAAATCGTGTGGAACACCCCGTATTGGACGGCGGCTGTCACAGCTGCGGACAGCGTGATCCCCTTCAGCAGATCAAGCAGCTCGCCTATTCCCGTGTACGTCCATACCTGCTTATACTGGTGAAACATAAAAGCGCATACATGATGGCTGATCAGCATGCTCACGGCAGTCAGCAGCAACGCTCCGGAGTCATAAAAGTGATAAGAATCCTCAAAAAATTGATATCCTATAACAACGGAAAGTAAAACGAGATACGTATCCAATGCAAAAATCATTGAAAGTCTTCTCCGGTAAGTCAATCTTTCCCCTCCTCATTTATCGGTTTAGCTGATACGGTTTTCGTAAAAACAGACATAACAGCTAAGCCGATAACAATGCATCATCTTAAGATAAAATTGGGCATTTAACCCGTCCTCACACCCCGCCACCGACGACCAGCATCTAAGGCGGCGAAAAACGCCGCCCACAGCAGAGCCGAGTGCCTCCGTTGATAAAGGTAAGGAGACATCACCTGCACCGCTCAATACGAGTAGTGCTCCGTTTTTTTGATTTTCTTTTTATTCAGCAGCGCCCCCAAAAGCTTTGCCTTTGACTGCTGGAGCGCGTCTCTCGCCTTTTGGACGGTATCCATTTTCGTTTTTCCGCTCAAGACGACGAGAACGCTTCCATCTGTCTGGTTCGCTAAAATCTGTCCGTCCGCCACAGCCAAAAGCGGAGGTGAATCGAAAATAACCAGACTGTACCGGCTGTACATCTCCTGAATCAGCTCTCCCATCGCCTTTGAAGATAAAAGCTCAGCCGGATTCGGCGGCGTCGGCCCGCTCGTTAAGACGTAAAGGTTATCAATCAGCGTTTTTTGCACCGTTTCGCCGAGGGAAGCGTTTCCGACTAACACATTCGTAAGGCCTTGTACATTTTCAAGCTGATAGGTCTCGTGTATCGTCGGTTTTCGTAAATCCGCATCGACGAGCAGCACCTTTTTTTCCTGCTGCGCAAATACCGCGGCAAGGTTGGCGGCGCTGAATGATTTTCCTTCTCCCGGAACGGAAGAAGTGACGAGAATAGAGCGCAAATGGGTCTGAACAGAGGAGAACTCAATATTTGTCCGAATGGTGCGGTATTGTTCAGCCACCAATGATTTGTGATGTAAAACGGATATTTGAGCCAGTCCCCTTCTAGATTTCTTTTTTCTGAATCCCAAACGCCTCACTCCCCGAAATGTTTTTCATCAGACCGTGTCTGCTGATTTTTGATGTCATACACAACCCCTAAAATAGGCAAGTCTGTTTTTTCGCTGAGCTGCCGCTCGCTTTTAACGGTTTCATCAAGAAAATGGAGAAAAAACGCAAGCGTCACACCCGCCATGAGAGCCGCACCGAACGCCATCATGATATTTCGGATGCGCGAAGGCTTGACCATCGGGCTTTCCGATGCTTTTGCCTCAGACAAAACAATGACGCCTTTTATATTCATCCTGTCACGGACTTCTTTTTTAAATGTCTTCATCAGCGTGTTCGCTATAGCGGCGGCCTGTTTCGGATTCTCGTCCTGCACCGCTACGGTAATGATCTCTGAATCGGTTTCGCTGCTTGTCGTGATCTTTGCTTTTAAAGCGGATGCCGTCTCAGAAAGATGCAGCGTCTGCTTCACTTTCTCAAGCACTACCGGGCTTTTCATTATCGTTTGAAACGTATTGTTGTAATGAAGATTCAGCTGAACGTCGCTGAGATTCGAATTTTTTTCACCGCTTGTTTCATGAATGAGCACTTGGGTCGATGACTGATAAACGGGCGAACTCACCCGGAATTGGATGTATCCCGTCACCAGCGTTACAACTGCTGTCATGATAAAAATCAGTAAAAATCTGTGTTTAATAATGTCAAATAATTCTTTGAAACTCATATTCTCATTCATGTAATTACAGCCTCATCCTTATTGCATCAGGCTTAAACGCCCCCTTCTGTTAATGATTGGATTATAAAAGAAAAGGTCGAAATTTGAAAATTTCAAATTAAGCCATTTAGTTCTTTTTAAAGAACATTATCATGATTTTCCTCTTATTTACTGCACTTACCTTATAATTTTAAATTTTATAAAGAACGAAAGATTTCTTATAATGAACAAAAAAATGCCAGTATACAGGGGAGAATTCAGCACAATGATTGGAAGAATAATTCGTTTATACCGCAGAAGAAAAGGCTACTCTATTAATCAGCTAGCAGTTGAAGCAGGTGTCTCTAAATCTTATTTAAGCAAGATAGAACGGGGGGTTCACTCAAATCCGTCCATCCAATTTCTGAAAAAAGTATCCGCCACCCTGCAGGTCGATCTGACGGAGCTTTTTGATGCCGAAACGATGCTGCATCACATGGGAGGCACGGAAGATGAGTGGCGCATCCACCTTGTGCAGGCCGTGCAGTCAGGCATGCCGAAAGAAGAACTGTTCACCTTTACGAACAAATTGACTGAAAAACGCCCGGAGCCCGCACCCTACCGCAACAGAAAACTGACTGAATCCAACATTGAGGAATGGAAAGCGCTGATGCAGGAAGCCAAAGAACTCGGCTTGTCCGTTCAGGAAGTCAGTTCATTTTTAGAACGGAAGCGTTACTAATGATATGCTGATGAAAAGGCTTTTATTCGCTTCATGTCTTCATCTCTGTTTATAATGAAAAGAAAAAAGGGGATGAAATCATGACAAAACTTACCGTTCAAACCCGCTCCGGCGCAATGAAAGGAACTGCCGGCCGCGGTGCCCGCACATGGAAGGGCATACCGTACGCCAAGCCGCCCGTCGGAGAGCTCAGATTTAAAGCGCCGGAGCCGCCCGCACCTTGGGACGGCGTAAAACATGCCGATTCGTTCGGATCGGTTTGTCCGCAGCCGGATGATATGCTGTCTATATCGTTTTCCGGAGATGTACCGCCTCAATCTGAAGATTGCCTTTACCTCAATGTTTTCGCCCCCGATTCAGAGGGCGAAAAAAAGCCTGTCATGGTATGGATACACGGCGGGGCATTTTATTTAGGTGCCGGAAGCGAACCGCTTTACGACGGATCTGCCCTTGCCGCTGACGGAGATGTCATTGTAGTGACACTCAATTACAGGCTCGGACCGTTCGGCTTTTTACATTTGTCTTCTATTCATGACGCGTATTCCGCCAATATCGGGCTGCTCGATCAGATCGCCGCCCTGCGCTGGGTGAGAGACAATATCTCCGAATTTGGAGGAGACCCGGATAACGTCACGATATTTGGTGAATCGGCAGGCGGCATGAGCATCGCCTCCCTTATGGCAATGCCTGACGCAAAAGGCCTGTTTCATAAAGCCATTTTAGAAAGCGGCGCCTCTCATACGATCCCGGCGGACATGGCAAAAGACATCGCGGCGGCATTTATTCATGAAGCCGGCACTGATCAATTGCAGGAGCTTTCCGTTAATGACCTGCTTAAGACTGCGGATAAAGTGCGGCGCTCACTAGATCAAAACATTTTTCAGCTTTTGTTTCAGCCCGCCATCGATCCGGCCACATTGCCTGCGGAACCGGTGAAAGCCATAGCAGACGGGGCCGCAGAAGGCATACCTATGATCATCGGAACCAATCGTGATGAAGCATATTTGTTTTTCACCCCTGATACAGACATTCATTCCGAGAAAAAGCAGCAAGATTATTTGCATTATTACCTCGGAGAGAACTGCACCGAGCAAGCAGCAGATTTATATCCGCATTCATTAAAGGGACAAATCGATATGATGACGGATCTGATTTTCTGGCGGCCGGCTGTCGCTTTCGCACAAGGACAGTCGCAGCACGCACCGGTCTGGATGTACCGCTTTGATTGGCATGGCGAAACACCGCCGTTTCATAAAGCCGTTCACGCTCTGGAATTGCCGTTTGTGTTCGGAAACTTTGATTCTTTGAGAAAGACGCTGCAAGAACCGCTCGGTGATGACGCAGAACAGCTTTCCAAACAAATCCAATCCGCATGGCTCGCTTTTGCAAAAACCGGAAACCCGAACACCTCTCACTTCAATTGGCCTGAATATGATACCGATTCACGCGAAACTTTGCTTTTCAACACGGATACCGCTGTTGAAAGTGATCCCGATTCAGCAAAACGCCGCATCCTGTTTCAAGCATAAAAAACGCCAAGGGAGCCGGCTCCCTTGGCGTTTCGTTTTCATCTCACTTCATAATGCAACTCCGCAAATTGCTTATAGCGCCTGACATCAGTCAGCTTCAGTCCTGTCTCCCGGTCTCCGGGTTTGAACAAAGAAATTCCGCGGCCGAGCAGAACGGGGGCGATCTGAATGATAAACTCATCGACAAGTTTTTCCTCCAAAACCGGGTGCAGCAGCTCACTCCCGCCGACAATCCAAATCCGCTTGCCTTCTTGGCGTTTCAATGCTTTTATAAAATCGGCAGGCTCTTCATGAATAAACCGCACATGTTCAGTGCCCCCGGTCAATGTCCGCGAAAACACATAGCATTCTTTACCTTTGTACGGAAATTCCTCAGGCAATAAAACCAATATGTCCTCGTATGTTTTTCTGCCCATGATGATCGTATCGACAGATTCATAGAAAGCTTCATAATCGGTGCCGTCTTCACCTTCAGTTCCGATTAACCAATCTAAAGAGTGATTTTCCCGCGCAAGATAGCCATCTGCGCTGACAGCTCCGTAAAAAACGAGCTTTCTTTGACCGCTCATAGAAATCCCTCCCCCTTTTTATTATACCTTGAACATGCGGATGAAATGAAAAATGATAGAATCGGGTAAAAACCCCTGTTACCGGGTTTTCGTTTCTTCCTGCTTTGGAGATGCTGTTAATATGCCGTCTATCCATCTTCCGGTAATCGGCATAAAGAAATGGAGAATGACCCCTCCTAAACAAACGGTTAATAACGTTCCGATGCCTACCGGACCTTTTAGCATCACGGCCAGTATGAAAAATATGAAGTAAATGACCGTTCTTGAAAAAAAGATGCTTCTCCCGGTTAATTCGCGGACAATTAACGTTAACCGATCAACCGGGATCGGGGCGAAATTTGTGTGCAGATAGGTTGCGGTTCCTATCCCTATCACAACTAAACCGATTGCAAAACAGCCCGCCTTTCCGTACCATGGTTCAGGCGTTATGATTCGGTGCAGGAAAAAAAGCCACATATCAATCCCGATTCCCGTTATAAACGCCGTAATCATCCCTGTAAATTCCGGTCTTTGTCTTTTTAACATTGAATTACAGCAAATTAACAGGAAAGCGATGATGATTTCCCAGCTTCCCACGGTAAGCCCTGCATGGACGGATAATCCCACAATAAGCGCATCAAAAGGAGACGTTCCAAGATCTGATTGAATCGTGACAGAAATACCAAAGGTCAAGATCATGATTCCTAAAACATAAAAAGCATATTTCACTTTATCGTCCTCATTTTCTTATTTTATGTTGCAAATACAACAAAATTACAGTATGTTTACTATACGGTATTTTCATTGCAAATACAACAAAAAATCAGCTGATATGATAAATGAAGAAAGGAGCTGTATGACCATGAGTATTCAATTAAAAAAGTGCAGCCTTAACGATATAACAGAGCTTCGGGAGATAAGCATTGAAACATTCAATGATACATTTAAGGATCAAAATTCACCAGAAAATATGAAAGCTTATTTGGAAAATGCATTCCGCTCTGAACAGCTGAAAAAGGAATTATCCAATCTGTCTTCTCAATTCTATTTTGTTTATTATCATGATGACCTTGCGGGGTATGTAAAAGTTAACATGAACGAAGCACAATCAGAAAAAATGGGTGAAGATTCTCTTGAGATTGAGAGAATTTATATAAGAAAAAACCACCAGAAACACGGGCTTGGCAAATATCTGCTGAATGAAGCTGTGAAAATCGCAACAGCACACAATAAAAAGAAAATCTGGCTGGGCGTATGGGAAAAAAACGAAAATGCAATCGCCTTTTATCAAAAAATGGGGTTTGTCCAAACCGGAGAACACTCTTTTTATATGGGGGATGATAAACAAGTCGACTTTATCATGACCAAAACCCTGTCGTAAAAGGATACAAAAAACCCGGCCAAGCTGCCGGGTTTTTTCTCTTATTTTAATTTTCCCGCACGGATATCATCGGTCATTCCTTCGTACGGCGCTTCTGAAATCAATGTTTCGTTATTGATTCCCGCATTGTTGAGATACGTAATATCCGCAAACTCGGGAACGACATATTTCGGGTACGTTTCATATTTCTCACGTGACTCTTTCATCACGTCAATGTAATCATTTTGGTAGCACACCGTGATTTCCGGATGCTCATGCACCCATTTCGGGAAGAAAATAATTCCGTGCATCCGTTTTTCATTCGGCATAAAGTTTAAGGAAACATCTGTGCCTGTCGGTTCAGTCCATGACACTTTGTATACGCCTTCTGTCAGCTTGACGATATTCACTTCCTGGTCGCGCACCCAGCGGCCGCCTACCATTCCGCTATGAATCCGATAGTCGATCGTATGATCATTTTTAATATAGATTTCATACTCCCAGCCGTTTTCATACGTGTAAATCATATGGCTTCCGATAAAGTTTTCCATGTTGACTCACTCTCCATCTTATTATTGAACTTCATAAATATCTAACCGAATGTCATCCGGCCATCTGATCGCAGCCCCGATAAACAGCCGGTCCTGCAGATGCTGATATGCCTCGCTGCTTGTTTCAAACACAGGCACAGTGCGGAAATACGCGTGCTCGGGATCAATGATGCGCCCCTCTGCAGCCTGTTGGCGGAACGGTTCACTGACTTGGCGGATGCCGTTGTTCTCTACATAGATGACTTCAGGCTCCTCCGTCTCCAGCGCATATCTGGCAGAAAGATCGACCCGGCCGTTCGGACGAATGATCTGGGCATCTGCCCCGCCCGGAAGCACACGTCCCTTTACGGCGCCGCTGACCGTTCCGCCCCGTATCGGAATCAACTGCCTTTTCCCTAATCCAGTCTGCCCCGCAACGATCGGTTCATCCACTTCAATCTGCAGAGACATCACTTTTTTTAAAGAAGGTTCATTCAAGACGTATCACCTCCCGAGGTATTATGTTTAATTAAACATGTAACTATTTACACGTTTAATTGTAACGCTGTTAAAATGGACTGTCAAATAATGAGCTGCCTCTGATAAAGTTTACCCGGAAAAAGAGGTGTTCAACAAAAAAGACAAGGGCGGCACATGCCGAAACCCTTGTCTTTTTCATTAAGCTCATCTATAAAAAACGCAGACGAGCGTCTTCTTAGTTATCACAATCTTTATCTCTGCATTCATTCTTTCTTACAGCGTCTATTGAGTGCCCCATGATCTTGTCATTTGCCTTATCATAAATACCATCGAATTTATTCGATGTATCACCGTTGTAATAGCCAAATACCTCTATCCCGCCCATTGGATCTATTTCGTATTTATCTTTAAATGTAACGTTATGTATGCCTTCATAATTCGCTTTGATAAATTTCTCCATTCGTTCTTGAGCAATCTTTATCTCTTCAGCCTGAGCATTTTTATCATTCATACTTTTCATTATAAAACCTCCGGCTGCTATTAAGATAATGAACATAATAATATATTTTTTCACAGAAACATCCGTCCCATCAGTTATGATGAAGCTCGCGGACTAGAAAAATGGTGGTGACATCCGGTGCATTTAGGCATCTTAAGATTTTTCTTCCGCATCCACAGAGGAGCTCCCTATTTTGTCACCTACAGGATCATATAAGCCGTCAAATTCTTTAGTTTTATCACCGTTTAGATACCCCTCAACTGTAATTCCGCCGGTTGGATCAATAAAATAATCATCATAAGAAATTTTATCTATACCCTTGTACTCGCTACGCAAGTATTCGGTCATTTTACTTTTGGCTTTTTCGAAAAGAGCATTTTCTTCCTTTTTGACATCATATTGATGCTTCATAATCAGCCCTCCAACAGTTATAATTAACACTAGTACAATAATAAGGTATTTTTTCAAAAAAAATCATCCTTTCCTTACCCTATTTTACATGACAAGAAAGGTGCTGTATATCTTGAGCAAGAAAATCAGGACTTCAAACCTGACAGATGAAACATATTACAGGATGAGTCAACGTGCTTATAACTATGACTATCTTAAAAGGAAATTAAAGAAGAACGATTATATACGTATTAATTCTTCCATTTCAAAACCTACTTACTGGTACGTCGATCAAATAAAATCAGACGATAATACAGGACTTGATGCGGTTGTATTAGTACAAGCAGTGAAGAATAACGGAAAATGGATAAAATCAAAAAACCCCGAAAACGTGGTCGTCGCCTTCGCAGGCACTGATATCGCAAAAGACCCGATCAATGACGGCGTAAAAGCGGACGGCGGCAATATTGTTTTCGGAAATGATCCGAAAACAGAAGTACATTATATTGTAAAAAAAGACGCAAAGGATACGTCGAAAACACTTGGAACCTATCACGGAACGCCCTCTCAAGACGCCATGCTCACAACCGGAAAGTATAAGCTGATGACGAAAACTTCGCAAATCGATCAAGCCGATCAGCTGGTACGCAGCGTAAAGAAAAAGTATGCCGGAACGTCAACGATTATTTCAACAACCGGCCATTCACTTGGCGGCGCTGAGGCCGAATACAGCGCGGTGAATAATAATGTGTATGCCGTCGCGTTTAACAGTCCTTCCGTCGTGAAACTGCACGATGAGGAAACACAGAAAGAGATCAACAGCGGCATTTACGATCCTTACATCCGGTCAATTATCAATCCGGACGACATGGTCGGGGCAGGTTATTGGAACGAATATGACCGCCACAACGGGACAACAATTTATACGAAAAACCCCTCGCTCTCACAGTTCAGCCGAAACCAGCGGCTTGATGGGAAATTGAGCGAGCAGATCGGAAAAAATCTCGCTTATTTCTTCACTACTGTCATTCTGAGAAATCCGGATACACACGGCTTAAACGAAGCAAATTTCGTGTTCGACAGAAACGGAACTATCGCAAATCCGAACGGAGATGAATTAGTCTTTGACAAAAACCTCGGCGCTCTTCTGCCGGCCGGTGCGATCGGAAGCGGCGACGCGATAAAAGTAACGCCGACAAACGCAAAGAAGCTGGCTGAAAAGGTGCAGGCTATGACTGAGGATTTGCGGACGATGAAAAAAGAAGCGCAGAACGCCTATCAGGAGCACGATGAAAAAATCGCCGAGCTGAAAACGGAATTCTACGGTCAAGTCGGATACGGCTTGTATGATCAGCTTCAAGCACAGGACGTGACCAATACCATTGAAGATATTGCGCTATCTTACGATAAAGGCCCGATTTTTTATGACACTCAGGCTGAGCAGGCGTTTATTGATTCTTTGCAGGCGGCGATCACGGATCTTGAAGAGATCGGCGGATTCTTACATAAAATAGCAGACGAATTTCAGGAAAAAGACCAGATGCTCGCAAACTGGTTAAGATGATAGAGGTGTATACATAATGCCGACATTAGACGAACTTTTAGAACACAAGGACGACCCGATGAAGAAAATGCTGCAGCGGCAGATGCTGAAAACAGGGATGACGCAGGCAGCGGGGATGAAACTGGAAACAGTCCGCCGAACGCTGAAACCGACATTCGAAATGGATACGTTGAAAGATGAATTATATGAAGTGTATTCAGCACTCTTGAACAGCTTTGAAGGCAAGGCGCAAAAAGCTCTCGCACAGCGGATCAGTGAAAGTGCCAAGCTTATTGTTAATGTGGAGAACGACGGAGAAACTTTCGTTAATAGCTTTAAAACGAGATAAAAAGCCCCTCTGCAAAGCAAGTTAAGTATGAAATGAACGAAAATAATAAAGATGCGATTATCGAGTCATTAAAGCGGAAAGTTAAGCGACTAGAGCATGAGAACAAAGATTTTAGAAACCCAATTAAAAGTAGCGTATGCAGAAGTCTACAAAAAGTTCTAGTTGACAAGGTATTTATTATTTAACAATCAAGATTGTTTAGGAATCTCGTATATTAAACTCAAAAGTTATTTGACTAAAGATAAGAGGGTATAAAAATGGATAATGAAACAGCCAAAAATATTAGAGAAAGTTTAACGGCTGATTGTACGAAGTGCTTTGGACTTTGCTGCACAGCGCTTAATATTGTAGCATCAAGCGATTTTCCAATTAACAAGCCAGCAGGTGCACCTTGTGTTAATTTACAATCTGATTATGGTTGTCAAATTCACAGCAACTTACAAGAGAAAGGTTTTAAGGGCTGTACAGTGTTTGACTGTTTAGGTTCTGGACAAGTTGTTTCTCAAATTACTTTTAAAGGTCAAAGTTGGCGAGATAATCCTGAAATTCGAGAAAAAATGTTCCGAGTGTTTCCGATCATGGAACAAATACATGAAATGATTGCGTACACGGCAGAAGCCTTGTCGTATGATATTCCCCATGCTTTGTCTGATAAATTGAGTGTGCAGTTAAAAGAATTGCAGAACTTAACAAAACTCGATGCTGAAGAATTATTATCTCTTGATCTAGTGGTGTACAGATTTCCATTAAACAAATTGCTTTCGGAAACCAGCGAGTATATTAGGGAAAGCTTAATTTCAAAGTTACCTGACACTAAAAATGCCAAGAATTATAATTACGAAAGAGCCGATTGGATTGGCAAAAAATTAAGAGGTAAAGATTTAAGGGCATTAGATTTAAGGGGAGCATATTTAATTGCTGCAGATATGAGGAATGCAGATTTAAGAGGTGTTGATTTTATTGGCGCTGATTTGCGTGATGCTGATTTAAGGGGAGCAGACTTATCTACGAGTATGTTTTTAACTCAAATGCAAATTAATTCGGCTAAAGGTGATGTAAAGACAACATTCCCCTCTCATATACAACGA
This sequence comes from Bacillus sp. FSL K6-2865, assembly GCF_040311405.1. Taxonomy (NCBI): domain Bacteria; kingdom Bacillati; phylum Bacillota; class Bacilli; order Caryophanales; family Bacillaceae; genus Bacillus; species Bacillus sp. FSL K6-2865. The sequence goes on from NZ_CP152036.1 coordinate 3,479,664, forward strand.
CCTTCCCATTGGATTAACTAATTTTGTTCAGTTTGTGTATTGAAGGAAACTTTTTGAAGATGGTCTTACTATCAGTCTTAGGAAAGCACATATTAGTCATGAATAATATATGCTTTATGCTTTCCTTTATTTTTGAGGATTTTTATAATTTAGGTCATGATAATACTGTGCCATCCGGTATCTGTAGCATGTGGAGTTCGGGGAATTTAGCTTTCCGATATAATAGACGTAGGCTAGGACGTTCTTTCTTTCGGATTTATTTCCGCTGGATGGCGTTCTTTTTTTTGTTTTTAAATGTAAGGAACGTATATCGCTGCCGTTTCTTAAATAATTAATCGCAAAGGTATGTCGTAAGCTATGAAGGCTCGGTCGGCATTCCTTTTTTAAATCCGCCATTTCCCCGTACTTCGCAGCTCTCTTCCGCAAGTGATCTTTCGCAATCTTCTCTCCGTACTGATTAACGAAGACATGCGTAAATTTACCGAAATACTCCGTCATTTCCGTTAGTAATTGCCGCAACTCTTCCGCGACCTGTTCAGTCATCGGTACCATTCTGTTCTTACGGTTCTTGTTGACGGCGCCCGGCAGCATGATAACGAGGTTGTCAAAGTCGATGTCTTCCGGCTTAAGTCCTTCAAGCTCATTCGAACGAAGCCCACATTTTAACGCAATGAGGAACGCTACATAATCGCGAAAGCCTGGGAACGTATCCTTCTCGATCATTTTAAAGAATCGCCGTACCTGGATATCTGTGAGCATCTTAATCGTCTTTTCATCGACCCGCAGCTTCGTTACTCTTTTCGCTGGATTTTCGTTTAGAAGCCCGCGCTTAGTCATTCGGCTAAGGATCGACTTTATGCCGCCTAAACGGATATTTATCGTTACTGGCGAAAGATCGCGTACGTTGAACATCGTTGATATATAGGACCGCAGATGATCTTCCGTAATGTTCGTTACGTTATCCGTCGGCTGTATGCCGACCACTTCCATAAATTCCGCCCAATACTTCCGATAATCATTGATCGTTCTGTCGCGATAGTTCTCCGTTTCAAATAGCTCGCATACGATCCCTAACGCTTCGTGAACGGATTTCGTCGCTTTGAAGCTCTTTACTATTCCGTCAGTCTCGCGCCGATCCCTGACGCCTTGCCTGCGTTTTAAAACCGCCATAACAAAAAACCTCCCGGATTTATTTATCCGCGAGGTTACGTTTGCTGAATCGAACTATATCGTTTTAAGAGATACGAGCCAGCCGATTAAAGCCGGGCCCGTTCTTTACCGGTTCGCGTCCTGTCGGACACTTTTCGTACACTTGACGCCTTAACGGACCGTCGGAAAGCGTTGATATGACGGGGTTAAAACGTATTGGACGCGCTCGGAGGGATTCGAACCCCCGACAGACGTGGTACCGGAAACCACCGCTCTATCCAACTGAGCTACGAGCGCACGTTTTTTCAATCAGATACCTTTATATTATAATAAAGGAACGCGCAGAAAGCAACTCTTTTTTGATAATGCACAACAGGATTATGCAGCGTCCTCATGCAGCATAATCCTGCATCGTTTACCGGCATTGATTTTCACAAAAAACCCATTTCAGGCGGACTGCCCCCGGCTCGGTTCATTTTCAATCACTGCAGAAAAAGCAGTAATCACCCGTTTCAGCTTCTTTTCCAAATGTCCTTTAACGTCCAATAGGTGAATTCCTCAACCTTTACGGCGCCTTTCTCAGAAAACAGCTCAATCCCCAATCTGCCTTCATTCGGATAGATACGGCTTGTCATCGTTGTTTCTCCATGATTGGCGAATACTTCAATCGAGGATCTGTCAATAAAGATACGCAGCGCCAGCTTGCCGTTTGTATCCGTCTGCACCCTTCTCACACCGTCTTTCGCTTTCCCCATCTTGGTGCAATCAAGTGTCAGCTTTTTATCCGTTAGATTGTATGTCAGCACAAGTTCTTCTTCATCAAGGCCTCGAATCTTAAAACCTGCCGTTTCGGCATCAGAATCGTTTACATCAAACACGGCTCGGACTTCAAGCAGGTCTTCGGACGTCTTTGCCAAGTAACTCCCTGAAAGCGATCGTCCGGCACATTCCCGATATTCCATTTTCCGCAGCTGCTTGGTTTCTTCCACGGGATTCATCAAAAGTTTATGATCATCACGCAAAGTCAGTTCTCGCGGCAAAGTCAGTGCACCGCACCATCCGTCCGCTTTTGTCGGCATCTCAGATTCCCACATATCCATCCAGCCGATGGCAATTCTGCGTCCTTTATCATCTAATAATGTTTGCACGGCGTAAAAGTCATGGCCGTGATCCAGTTCTTTAAAAGCGCCGTGTGTAAATTTGTTTGTTTCATCATGATAGTCACCGATTAAATAGCCGGTTTGATGTAAATTTTGATAGGAATCACCGTCCGCCTCGATACCCTGGGGCGAAATCAGCAGAACATGTTTGCCGCCTAATTCAAAGAAATCAGGACATTCCCACATATAGCCGAGATTACCGTCACTTTGGGCGAGAACCCCCGCGTATTCCCAATCACGCAAATCAGGTGAACGGTATAAAACGACCCGTCCGACGTTTTCTTTTGAAGAGTTGCCGATGACCATATACCAAACATCGCGATGCTTCCATACTTTCGGATCGCGGAAATGACGGGCGCTGTCTTCCGGCGGTTCCGCAATAACAGGGTTTTTCTGAAGCTTTTCAAACACGATTCCATCTTGGCTGACAGCGATATTTTGAGTTTGATAGAATAGGTCTTTCTCTTGATCAATTATATTATGTCCTGTATAGATGAGGGCTAATCTTCCATGATCATCGACCGCGCTTCCCGAAAAACAGCCGCTTTGGTCGAATTCATCCCCCGGAGCTAAGGCAACCGGAAGGTGCTCCCAATGAATGAGATCTTTACTTTTTACATGTCCCCAATGCATCGGCCCCCAATGCTCATCATACGGATGATGCTGAAAAAAGACGTGGTATTCTCCTTTAAACTGAATAAGCCCGTTCGGATCATTGATCCAATTCGCCCGGGGCATAATATGGTACCCCAATCGATATCTTTGTTTCACTTTACCCTCGGCTTCCTTCAAAGCTTCTTCCGCCTGCTGAATTCTATCCATTTATAACATCCTCTCTATCCGATTTTTTGCAGACGCTGGACACGCCTGCTGTTTTGTTTCGGGCCCAATAAAGTAAATATGGAGATGACGGTAAAACCGAAGACGACGATTCCCATGATGAGATAGGTTTGACGGAACCCCGCACTGTCATATAACCCTCCCGCAAGCGGCGACAGAATCGACGCGCCTGCCTGAGATGCGAATTGAAAACCGACGAGATAAAGGACGGACGACAGACGCGTATCAAAATTGGCAGCCAAATATTTAAAAACGGCGATCAGCATAATCGGCAATTCCAGTGCGTGGATGAGTTTCATTGATGAAATGCCTACAGGCTCAACTGCAATTCCGGACCCGACGATGCGGAAAGCCATTAAGAACCCCGCTAAAATCAAACTGTTTTTCGCCCCGAACTTATTGACGATAAAAGGCGCAAGAAACATCATGCCGGCCTCCAAAAACACCTGGAATGAATTAAGATAGCCGAATACTTGGTTACCCGTCGACACTGAAGGAAACAAAGACGCATAGTAGATCGGGAACTGCTGATCATATACGCCGTAAATGCAAGTCACCCCGATAATGTACAGCATAAAAAACCAGAAATCTCTTAGTAAAAAGAGCCGCCCCACATCTTTTAACCGGACCGAATCCGCTCTGTTTTTCTCATGATCGGTCATTTCTATTTTCACAGACATGATAATGACCGTTAATATGATGGCTGAAACAGACGCGATCCAGAAGTTGATATTGGGATTGATATTGAAAAGCTGCCCTGCAAAAAATGCAGCCGCCGCCCAGCCCAGCGAGCCCCACATTCTTGATTTACCATACTCGAAATCATATTTTCGGCTGACCTTTTCAATGTACGTTTCAATCGCGCCTATCCCCGCCAAAAAAGCGGCTCCCAAATATAAGCCTCCGACAACGGCGCCAAGAAAGACGTTGTATTGTAAAAGCGGCCCATAGACGAAGATATAAAACGGACCCGTGAATATGAGAAGACAGCTGATCATAAATAATATCTTTTTCTTCAGCCCCAATTTGTCAGAGATAAAACCGTAAAGAGGCTGCATGCATAGGGCAAATACGGCGTTTACAGAAAAGATAATGCCTGTCGCTGATCCGTTTAAATTGATTTCCTGCCCTAACCAAATCGCAAATAAAGAATAGCTGGAAGACCAAGTAAAAAAGAAAAAGAAGAAATAAGCACTCAGTTTCCAATACAGACTTTTTGAGCTTTTCATTTGCACCGCTCCTTTAAGAGGACCTTTTAATAGCCGTTTTAGAGCCGCATACTTCCTTCTTCATTTTCATCACATACATGCGAGCCCTGAGTAAGCGCTTACTTTCTATCGCTGCTTAATTCTTTCACTTTATTGCCGCCAGCCATCTCTCCATACCCGTCACTTCCCTTCACTCTGCGAATAAAGCGCTTTCAAAAAGAATTGTATGTCAACCGGTTCCATATGTCAATCGGTTGACATACAATTTTCTGATTATTTTAATCAAACAAAACGCACCCTCTTTATATGAAAACAGAAACACGGAATGTCCTTGCACATGTCAGCCTGATTCTCTAAAATAAGTGCGTGACGGAAATTGTAAGCCATTTCAGTAAGCAGGAGGGCACGGGAATGAAGCCTAACATTCATGATGTTGCGAAAATAGCGGGAGTTTCATCTACAACCGTTTCGCGGGTATTAAATAACCGCGGCTATATCAGCGAAAAAACAAAAGAAAAAGTGTACAAGGCGATGGAAGAAATCAATTACTTTCCAAACGATCTGGCCCGCTCTTTATTCCGAAAACGAACCAATTTAATAGGGCTTATCATCCCAAACTCCAGCAATCCGTTTTTCGGCGAACTCGCCTTTCATATTGAAAGCATTTGTACGTCCATGGGCTACAAACTGCTGCTTTGCAACAGTTTACATCGAAAGGATAAGGAAGAAAAATATTTGGAGATGCTGATAAGAAACCAAGTGGACGGCGTGATCGCCGTGACTTACAACCGGGGAATTCTCAATTATCACAAGCAAAATCTGCCGATTGTCGCCATTGATCATTACTTATCGGACACGATTCCCGTCGTCGGCTCAGACAACTATGACGGCGGAAAAAAGGCGGCAGAACTGCTGATTGAAAAAGGGTGCCGGCACATCGTCCATCTCAACGGCCCGCTTGAACTCGAGACACCGGCAAACCTCAGAAGAAAGGCATACGAAGACGTCATGCATGAACACTGCCGGAAGCCTATTACATATGAAGTACCCTTTTATCAGCATTACCATGACATTATTTCAACATTATTCGATGAACAGCCTGACACCGATGGAATTTTTGCCAGCGATGATATCATGGCGGCTGCAGTGATGACCGAGGCCAAAAAACGGGGAATAGACATCCCGAATCAATTAAAAGTGATCGGTTATGACGGCACTGAAACCGTTCAATCGGTTCTGCCGGACTTGGCAACCATCCAGCAGCCGATTGAATTGATTTCCAAAACAGCCATCGAGATTTTAGCAAAAGAAATTGAAGGCGAATTTGATGATTTGCCGCTGGAAACATATTTGCCGGTACGGCTTTTGGAAGGGCGGACAACGTAGTCAGACCGTTCAGCCGTACGTAGCGACGCGATTGCGGTCTATTTTGAGCGCTCCGGCCATATCATTTTCTCAAGGCTCCGGCATTGATCATCCTCATTTCCACTTTGCTGTTTGAACTTTTTGTTTTATGGGAAAAATGGTGTTAGAAGAAAAGGTTGGCATTTTGGTCAGCGTTTTGTTTGACCTTTATTGACCAAAAATGTATCATGTAAATACATACTTACCTAAAAGGTGAAGGAGGAGCATTATGAATTTAATACCTACAGTCATTGAACAAACGAACCGCGGAGAAAGAGCTTATGACATTTACTCCCGTCTTTTGAAGGACCGTATTATCATGCTTGGATCTGCGATTGATGACAACGTTGCGAACTCCATCGTGTCACAGCTTTTATTCCTTGAAGCGGAAGACCCTGAAAAAGATATTTCCATTTATATTAACAGCCCTGGCGGATCAATCACTGCCGGCATGGCAATCTATGATACAATGCAGTTCATTAAACCGAAAGTATCCACGATCTGCATCGGTATGGCCGCTTCTATGGGAGCATTTTTACTTGCAGCCGGAGAAAAAGGCAAACGTTACGCGCTTCCTAACAGTGAAGTTATGATTCACCAGCCGCTTGGCGGAGCGCAAGGACAGGCGACAGAAATTGAAATCGCGGCAAAACGCATTCTCTTGCTTCGCGACAAATTAAACAAAGTGCTTGCTGAACGTACCGGCCAGCCGCTTGAAGTCATTGAGCGCGATACAGACCGCGACAACTTCAAATCAGCTGATGAAGCCTTAGAATACGGCTTAATCGATAAAGTGCTGACACGCAATACAGAAGACCAGAAGTAATGCCCAAAAACCTGCAAGAGATGATGTCTCTTGCAGGTTTTTTATGCTTTATTCCCATTCAAGAAAGTAATGAATGCTTTGACGACAGATAATTCTAACGCTGAAGAATCATACATAAGCCAAGTATCGCGTATCACAGGCTCGTTATTTTTATAGGATAGCGCCAATGTGTATAGTTCATCAGAAGGCTGAAGACAGATTTCCGGCACAACAGAATAACCGAGACCGTTTTTCACCATCTCTTTACAGGTTTCCTGCCTGTCTACCTCCATCGCAATGAAAGGCGGTTCAGTAAATTGGTTATTCCACCATTTTTGAATCAAACTTTTCAAAGAAGCATCAGTTTGATAATAAATCATCGGCAATTTGGGAAGGTCCTCACTGTTGATTTCAGTTTTTGAAATAAGGTACAGTCTCTCTTCATTTAGCAGTTGTTTTTTCCCTTGCCAATCATAATCTCCCCTCATAATCCCAAGGTGTACCCCCGAATGATGAAGCAGATCCATCACCTTCGCACTCCATCCCGTATTGACGTGGAATTGAACAGACGGATACTGATCAGAAAACCGTTTTAGAATCGCCGGGAGCTTATACTGAGCAAAATTGCTTGAGACTCCTAATCTGAGAACCCCGCTGACTTCATGGCTCATATTGAGCATATCATCCTTCACTCTTCTGAATTCCTGCAGCATCTCTTTCGAATAATCAACCAGATGTTCACCTTCTGAAGTGAACTCCATCCCTTTTTTTCTTTTATAAAAAAGGCGCACTCCGAATTGTGCTTCCAGGTTTTTGAGCCGATAACTTAACGCCGGCTGTGTCATATATAATCGCTCTGCCGCCTTCGTCATATTTTTTTCTTCGAATAATGTAATGAGCACAATCCAATCCTTTTCATCCATATGAAATCCCCCAAAATATTTTTCTGCTATAAAATTTCCTCCTATTATAAAAGTTTTTTATTCAACTTTATAAAAATTATATGTTTTACTTATAATCCTTATTTATCATACGATATTTTCCAAAGGGACCGGTACCTTTTTATCCACACAAAATGATGTAAGGATGAGACAGCATGGAAAAAGTTCCTGTAACCGTCATGAGAGGCGGCACCAGCAAAGGCGTTTTTATTCATCAAAAAGACATGCCAGACGATACAAACCTATGGAGCGATTTTCTTTTAGACATCATGGGGAGCCCTGACGAGAGACAAATTGACGGTCTCGGCGGCGGCCATTCTCTCACAAGCAAGGCAGCCATTATTAAGAAATCCGCCAGAAAGGATGCGGATGTTGAGTATACGTTTGCTCAGGTCAGTTTGACTGACCATTTTACGGACTTCAAAGGCAATTGCGGAAATATCTCTTCTGCCGTAGGCCCTTATGCTATTGAGAAAGGGCTCGTTCAAGCTGAAGAGCCGGTTACAAAAGTCAGAATGTTAAATACAAACACTCAAAAAGTGATCGTAGCAGAAGTTGAAGTCAGAAATGGAACATTTCATTACCAGGGGGACTGCTCTATCCCCGGGGTTCCAGGTACAGCTTCTCCTATTTATCTTTCATTTCACCAGGCTGAAGGAGCGGTGACCGGTAAGCTGTTTCCCACTGGTCAGCCTATTGATGTTCTCGATACACCGTATGGAAATATCTCGGTCTCGATTATTGATTACGCTAATCCGCTTGTCTTTGTAAAAGCAGAGGACACGGGGCTTACCGGCTTAGAACTTCCGGATGAATATACTCCGGATATATTGGAAAAGCTCGAAATGATCCGATCGATTGCAGCCGAGAAATGCAGATTCGCTTCAAGACATGAGGCTGCTGCAAAATCACCGGCCGTACCAAAACTAACATTAATCTCATCTCCAGCGGATTATATCGATACAAAAGGGATAAAGAGACATGCAGAAGAGATGGATCTTGTCATTCGTATGATGTCCATGCAAAAACCGCATCAAGCTTTAGCCATTACAGGGGCGGTTTGTACGACTGCCGGTATGCTATTGCAGGATACAATATTATCTGAATTTTCATTCTATGGCAGAACGATTCGATTGGGACATCCAAGCGGCATTTTAGAAACCGAGGCAGATGTTGATCCGGATGGAACAACGATTAAAGTAGTACGCACAGCAAGAAAAATCTCTGAAGGCTATGTGTTTACAAAGCAAAGTTACAACCTGAATACGCTGAATCACATTGGTTAATACCAGTCTTCAGACAAGTCAAAGATAAACGGAGGAATGCGAGATGATCAATGTAAATGCGTCTAATCGATTAAACAGACTGCCTTTTTCAAGGGCCCATCAAGCAGTGCTCGTTATCCTTTCATTCGCTTACTTTTTTGATTTTATCGATTTAAATACGTTTTCATATGCGGCGCCTTCACTTTTAAAGGAATGGAACATTTCGACTCATACCATCGCTTTTATTACGTCTGTCTCCTATTTCGGAATGTTTATCGGCGCCTCTGCCGGAGGATGGTTTTCAGACCGTTTCGGAAGGAAAAAAGGTTTAATTCTGGTTGTCACTTTTTTCTCTTTCTTCTCCCTCCTCTCTTCTCTGGCTTGGAACCCAGAAATACTCGGTGTTTTTAGATTTCTTACGAGTTTAGGTATCGGCGCCACAACGATTGTGGCAAGTACGTATATCAGCGAATTTTTCCCATCCGCAACTAAGGGTAAGTACCAGGCAATCTGTATTACAATCGGCATATGCGGAATTCCTGCAGCCGGCTGGGTGGCTAAATTGGTCGTGCCGTCCGCCTCTTACGGCTGGCGGTTTATCTTTCTATTCGGCGCGGTCGGTATTTTTTTTCCGCTGATCGCCAGAAAACTGGAAGAATCACCGAAATGGCTGGACACGAAAGGAAAAAGCGAACAAGCACACCGCATTCTGCTTGAACTGGAGGCAAAAGCAGAAAAAGAAAAGGGTGAACTGCCTGAACCAGCTCCGGCTCTGCGAAGCAGACAAACCGCTGTAAAATCCGTTCCATATCGGACGTTATTTCAAAAGCCTTTGGCAGGAAGAACTTTTGTTTTAATGACGATGTGGGCAGCTTCCACGATTGCAATTCAAGGCTTTGGCACGTGGGTTCCCACCCTTTTGGTAAAAGAAGGCGTATCAATGGATGAGTCTATCGTATACGTCACTCTGGGAACGATCGGTGCCCCGCTGGGCGCTCTCATTGCCTCGCAAATCTCTGACCGTGTGGATCGAAAGTGGGCCATTTCTGTTTTATCGTTAATTATTATGGCGCTTGGATTCTTTTACGGCATCAATCCTTTACCGATGGTCATTGTCATATGCGGATTTCTCATGCATATGTTTGAGCGTACTTTCAGTTCGATCGCATATGCCTATACGCCGGAATTATATCCGGTTGAAGCCAGGGCCTCTGGAAATGGTCTCACTTACGGCGTAGGACGTCTTGCGAATGTAGCCGGTCCCTTTGTCGTCAGTTTCCTGTATTCAGGCTACGGATTTTTAAGTGTATTCTTGTTTTTTACAGGCTGCTGGTTTCTTTGTGCACTGACAGTCGGTATATTTGGAATCAGTTCAAAAAAACAAAAGATGCAGCAGGATGATTTCATATCGGAGGAAACATTCGTGCAACAAAAGTTGTAAACGCATACAGTATGCAAACCGCAAAACATCCATCTCCTCTGAGGAAATGGATGTTCTTCTTTTAACCCCAACAGCATTCTCTTTCTCATCTTATTCTCATACATATGTCTTATCATGAAGAAAGGTGTGATACGCATGAGAAAGAGAAAACGATTTCCAGAAAGAAAAGGTATTCTATAGGCGGAGAATTTTCCATCAGAATAGATTAGATGCAACCGCCGAAACATATTTCAGACCTCTGCCTTACAATTCCCGCCATTTCTTATCTAAAATCGGGTATATATACCGATTCATCTGCTCAATCAGCTCATCCGGCCGGGAGGAACTGTGGATCAGCTTCAAATGAGACTCATTCGAAAATCCTTCCTGAATGCTGTACTTGACCATCTTCATCATCGGCTCAAAATACCCGTTCACATTGTACAGTCCGATCGGTTTTTGATGAATGCCGATTTGCGCCCAGCATAGCACTTCAAATAACTCTTCATATGTTCCGAAGCCGCCGGGCATGGCAATGTACCCATCGGCAAGTTCACTCATTTTCGCTTTCCGCTCATGCATGCCGCTGACTTCAATCAGCTCCGTCAGATTCTGATGAACAACCTCCCCGCTGAACAGCCCGCTCGGCATGACGCCGACAGCTTTTCCGCCGCCTGCCATTAACGCGTCGGCGACGGTTCCCATCAGACCGACCCGTGAACCGCCGTAAACAAGGCCGATTCCCTGCTCCGCCATATATTCACCCAGTTCGGCCGCTTTGCGTTTGTACTCTTCATTTACCCCCGGGTTTGACCCCGCAAATACACAAATGGTTTTCATTTTTTCATCTCCATATCTATATATGTACATCAATAAATCAAAATACACTATATATTGTCCCATCTCTATATGATAATATCAATAAGAATCATACAGGACATAAGGAGTGTTTCACATGCAGATGGCTGAAGCAGAACAATGGACGAAAGATTTTTATGAAAAACGAGGATGGACGGCGTACGGGCCATTTATCAGAATCGGTTTTTTAATGGAAGAGGCGGGTGAGCTCGCCCGAGCGGTAAGAGCATATGAAATCGGCAGAGACCGGCCGGATGAAAAGGACGCGACCCAGGCTGAGCGCAGGCAGGAGCTGATTGAAGAAATGGGTGACGTCCTCGGAAATCTGGCCATCCTTGCTGATAAGTACGGTATCACGTTAGAAGATGCGATGAAAGCCCATCAGGAAAAACTGATCAAGCGCTTTGAAACCGAATAAAAACACGGCCTGTCCGCTTTTTCATGGACAGGCCGTATCTGAATTTTATCCCGTTATCTCGTCCTGATGCTCAAAGAAATGCTGTTTCCCGATTTTATGAAACAGCCCCGTCTTCCGGATCAGCTCTCTCGGCTGTGATTGCAATCCGACGATCATCAATCTCCCGTTATGCCGTTTGATCCGGTTCATCACATTCCCCAGCACCGCTTCTGCGGAGGTATCCATGTAATGTACATTATTCATCAGCAGAATAAGCGTCTTCGGCTTTTCCTGAAGCCTCTCCAGCAGCGATGATTCCAGTGAATCAATTGAACCGAAAAACAGCGGCCCTTCAATGGAATATGTGCTGACGGACGAATCATTTTTAACCGATTTGACAGCGGCATGCGGTGTTTTGATGCTTGTTGATTCGCTCATTTTCCTGATAAAGAAAACAAAAGCGAGCACGAGACCGGCAGAAACGCCGATGATTAAATCAAACAGAACCGTCAGCAAAAAGGTTGCCGCCAGTACGAATGAATCAGTGTTTTTCAGCCGCATCATATTGGCGACTTCCCTCCGCTCACTCATGTTCCAAGCCACAACCATCAATACCGGCGCCATGCTTGCCAGCGGTACGTGAACGGCAAGCGGGGCGAAGACGAGCAGGACGAGGAGGACGGTGACTCCGTGGACAACACCGGAAATCGGAGAAACTGCGCCGTTTTTAATATTTGTTGCGGTCCGCGCAATCGCTCCCGTTGCCGGTATACCGCCGAAAAGCGGCGCTGCCATATTGGCGATGCCCTGCCCGACAAGCTCCCTATTGCTGTCATGCCGTGATCCTTTCATATTGTCCGCGACCATCGCCGATAATATGGACTCAAGTCCGCCGAGAAGCGCAATGATCAGAGCCGACGGAAACATCATGATCATGTTATCGATTGAGAAATCAGGAAGCTGGAAAGCCGGAAGCTGCCGCGGGATTTCCCCGTAAGCAGAACCGATTGTCGCCATTTTGTCAGGAAAAAACACGACCGCCGCGGCTGTAGAGACAAGCAGCGCCACAAGCGCGCCCGGAATCTTCGGCATCAGCCTGGCTGATAACAGCAAAATGGCCAAAGCAATTCCCGCGATGAGGATGCTGTACAAATTAAAGGTTCCGATCTTCTTGCCGATTTCCGCAATGTTGAGGATAAAGCTTTCATGCTTTTGGATATCGCGCAGACCGAGAAAATGGGCAATCTGCTCCGAGAAAATCAGCACCGCGATTCCGGCCGTAAATCCGACGATCACCGGCTTCGGCACGAATTTCATAATCTTTCCGAGCTTAAATACGCCAAACAGGACGAGCATGACGCCTGCCATAAAACCGGCTACCAGTAAATTCTCAAAACCATACTGCATCACAATGGCAAATAAAATGGGAACAAACGCCCCCGTAGGCCCGCCGATCTGATATTTAGAGCCGCCCAACAGCGAAATCAGAATTCCGGCCACAATAACGGTGTAAAGCCCGTATTCCGGACCGACCCCCGAGGCGATGGCAAAGGCCATTCCCAGTGGAATCGCTACAATTCCCACCACAATTCCCGCGATTAGGTCTTTCTGAAATTTCTGCAAATTGTATCCCTGATATCTGCCGGTAAATTGCATCGTCAGCTGCATCCTCCTTTGACTGTTTCATAACCGTCAACGACTACATCCAGCGTCCCCGTCCCCGGATCGATCACCAGCCCGTGCACCGGCACCTCTTCAGGCAAGAGCGGATGATGCCTGACCATATTCACGCTGTGGGCCACGCTTTCTTCGACGCTGTGAAAACCGGTCAGCCATGTTTCCAAATCGACTCCCGCATGCTGCAGAAGGCTGAGACATTTGTCCTCCACGCCGCGCTCTTTCGCTTTATTTAATATGGAAGCCGCATTTAATCCCGACATTCCGCACTCGCGGTGACCTATGATGCAGACTTCCTCTGCCTGCAGTTCATAAACGGCAACCAAAATGCTCCGCATGACACTTCCAAATGGGTGAGAAACAATGGCTCCCGCGTTTTTTATGATTTTGGCATCGCCGTTTCTGAGTCCCATCGCCTGCGGCAGAAGCTCCGTCAGCCTTGTATCCATACAGGATACGATGACAAGCTTTTTTTTCGGGAATTTTGTCGTTTGGTAAGGTTCATATTTCCTTTCTTGGACAAACTGCTGGTTGTGCTCCAAAATGCTTGATAAAGAAACCATTTTTCTATTCATCTCCCATCCGATTGTATTGCAAGCCTTCTTACCCAGCTTACAGTAAGGAATTATAGCACAGAAAAAGGACTCAAAAGCGCTTTCAAAAAAAGACACGATAATTTGACTGTAAATTCAGATTATGTTCATTTATATCTTTCAAAAATAATAAAATTTATCTTTACACCAACCTATAAAGCTTTTGAAAACAGCGGTTCCGCTCATTTTGCCTTCAGAAATATAGGCGGATTCTGTTATTGTTTGGAGAAATCAAGCATGTACATTTCTTTTTCTTTCATTTTAAGTTCAAAAGAACCAGAAATTTATCGTAATACGTTTGAATATTTCTCACGTTACCGCTTCTCTTATATAATAAAATAGAGAAGAAAGACAAAGGAGGAGAAGCCCGTTGAAACCCTATGTATTCATCGCGAAACCGATACCGCCGGAAGTCGAACAAATGATAAGCGAGCATTGCCGGTATGACATCTGGAAAGAAGATACCATTCCAAAAGAGGAACTGTACGAAAAAATGAAAGATGCTGAAGGGCTGCTGACATCCGGAACGGCGATTGACAGTGATTTACTGGATCACGCGCCGAAGCTGAAGGTCGTCAGCAATAATTCTGTCGGCTATGATAATTTTAATATTGAAGAAATGAAAAGACGCGGGGTTGTCGGCACGCATACGCCGTACACCTTAGATGACACTGTCGCTGATCTGGCTTTTTCATTAATCCTGTCTTCCGCCAGACGGGTTGCCGAATTGGATCGATTCGTCCGCGCCGGCAAATGGGGAACCGTTGAGGAAGAATCTCTTTTCGGTATGGATGTCCACCATCAGACATTAGGAATTATCGGCATGGGCAGAATCGGTGAACAAGCTGCCAAACGGGCAAAATTCGGCTTCGATATGGACGTGCTGTATTATAACCGCAGCAGAAAACCGGACGCTGAGAAGGAACTCGAGGTTACATATGCCGACTTAGATACACTGCTGAAAACATCAGACTTTGTGCTGTTAATTACGCCGCTTACTGACGAAACGTATCATATGATGGGAGAGCGGGAATTTAAATTGATGAAAGATACGGCATGTTTCGTCAATATTTCCCGGGGAAAGACGGTTGATGAGAAAGCGCTCATCCGCGCATTGCAGGAGGGCTGGATAAAAGGCGCCGGTTTAGATGTGTTTGAAAAAGAGCCGATCGCCGAAGACAATCCGCTCCTGCAGCTGGAAAACGTCACATTGCTTCCGCATATCGGGTCAGCAACGGCAAAAATCCGCTTGAATATGTTCAAGCAAGCCGCACAAAACATGATTGACGCCGTATACGGAAAAACGCCGAAAAACCTCACGAAGGAATTTCAATGAGATGAAAAATCCCGGCCGTTTCAGCCGGGGTTTATTTTTTTCTAGATCAAAAGAACCATTTTTAAATTCTTTCTATTCCTTTCTCTCGATGCTGATACAATGAAAAGGAATCAGCTTCACATGATAAAAATGGGAGGTATTGCTTTGAAAAAACGATTATCGTGGATTTCCGTTTGTTTGCTGGTGCTGTTCTCCGCGGCGGGGATGCTGTTTTCCACGGCTGCCAAGACGGATACATCTTCTCACAAGGCGCACACTGAAGCACAGGTTATCAACACGTTTGACGGGGTTGCGGATTATCTTCAGACCTATCATAAGCTTCCTGATAATTACATTACAAAGTCAGAAGCGCAGGCCCTCGGCTGGGTGGCATCAAAGGGGAATCTTGCAGACGTCGCTCCGGGGAAAAGCATCGGCGGAGACATCTTCTCAAACAGGGAAGGCAAACTCCCTGCCAAAAGCGGACGGACGTGGCGTGAAGCGGATATTAACTATACATCAGGCTTCAGAAATTCAGACCGGATTCTTTACTCAAGCGACTGGCTGATTTATAAGACGACAGATCATTATAAAACCTTTACGAAAATGAGATAAACACATACAAAAAACGGCTTCCCTGCGGAGGCCGTTTTTTTTGCAGAGAACCTGCGAGCTTCAAATAAAATGAGCAGTAAATTTTTCTTCAAACTCTGATCGGTCTATTCTGCTATTTTCCGCCGTGCCATCGTGTTTTTTTATTGTTATATTGCGTTCAGACAGAACCATGTGCCCTTCCGGTGTCCGCTTAGAAGCAAGCAGGCGTTTGTTGAAAGGAGAGCGTTCATGTTCAAAGATTGTTTGTTTCATAGACTTGAGATCCTTTTCATCGATTTCTTCAAGCGAAAATGCGTAACCTGTCTGCCAGCCGTCCCCTTTGTTCATTTCAAGCAGGTATGTACCGAATTCCGTCTCTTCTATCCTCACGCGGAACGCTCCGGCCGCTGATACCGTCTCGTCTCCCGACATCGGCACAGGCTGCATGGCGAGATTGAGGCCGAAGCCTGCATCAGCGATGTACTCATTCCCCCCGGCGGAAAGAAGTACGGCCGCATGTGTGCCGGGCAGCGCCCAGCCGTTTTTCCAGACCGTTCCGCGGATCAATTTGACATCAAATCCGGCATCTTTCAGGATGAAATAAAGCAGTCCGTTCAAGTCATAACAAAGGCCGCCATGAGGTTCCTTCACCATGTGCCGCCACAGTCCTTCTTTCGTGACGTCATATTCTTTTTTGGACAAAACCGCCCGATTTTCAAACGGAAACCGATATGCGAGCGCCTTTAAAAACTCCGGCAGGTTGCTGAAATTGAGGGAATCCTTTTCCCAGCCTATCGTTTGATAACAATCTTTCAGAAACTCATTCATCGTTCCGTCCCCCTTACAAAGTGTTTACACTTCTTCCTGCACATAAGCGGACAACTTTTCCAGCGCTTCCTTTTCATCGTCGCCTTCAGCGATCAGAGTGACTTCCGTCCCCGTGCTGACCGCCAGACTCATTAATCCCATAATGCTTTTGGCATTCACTTTCTTGCCGTTTTTCTCAAGAAACACATCTGATGCAAAACGATTTGCCTCCTGTACAAACAATGCAGCGGGACGCGCCTGCAATCCCGTCTTTAAACGCACTTCCACTTTCCCCTGAACCATAAGATCTCCCCTTTTCTGTACGGTTATTTCAAAGTGATGCTTTGTCCTGTACGCAGCTGTTCTGCGATTTCATCGAGCTTTCTCAGCCTGTGATTGATGCCGGATTTGCTGATTTTCCCGCTTGCAACCATTTCCCCCAGTTCTTTCAGCGTGACCTCCTGATAATCAATCCGCAGCTGCGCAATTTCGCGAAGCTTTTCCGGCAGCGCTTCAAGACCGATCCGTTCATCAATGTATTTAATATTTTCCACCTGTCTGAGCGAAGCACCGATGGTTTTGTTTAAGTTTGCTGTTTCACAATTGACGAGGCGGTTCACTGAGTTTCTCATATCTCTGACAATCCGCACATCTTCAAAACGCAGCAGTGAATTGTGAGCGCCGATGACATTCAGAAATTCAGTGATTTTTTCCGCCTCTTTTAAATACGTAATATAGCCTTTTTTCCGTTCAAGCGTTTTGCTGTTCAGATGAAATTCATTCAGCAGCGCGCATAATGAATCGTTATGTTCCTTATAAAGCGAGAAGATTTCCAAGTGGTACGACGATGTTTCGGGATTATTCACAGATCCTCCCGCCAAAAACGCCCCTCTCATATAAGAACGTTTGCAGCAGCGTTTCGCCACCAGTTCCTCAGAAATATTCCGTTCAAATACAAAGTTCTCTCCGAGGATTTTCAATTCCTCTAAAATCAGCTTTGCATTTTCAGAAAAGCGCACAATATAAACATTGTTTTTTTTCAGCCGCATTTTTTTTCTGACTAACAGTTCGACCGATACATCATATTGTTTCTTCAGCAATGTATAAATGCGGCGGGCAATCGCCGCATTTTCGGTTTGAACGTCAAGCACGAGATGGCGGTTTGAAAATGACAGTGAACCGTTCATCCGAATCAGCGCGGACAGCTCCGCCTTGGCGCAGCAGTCCTTCACTTCCAGATTCGTCAGTTCTTTTTTTGTTTCCGATGCAAATGACATATTAGCCACCTCATTTCAAAAGGCCTCTAGTCCCTTAATAAATCGACAAGAAGAGAAGCCACTTTATGTGTATCGTGACGGATTACGCCATTTTTATACGTGATAATCTGATCCCTGATGACCTCAAGCCCCATGGATTTCAGCTTTTCAACATTGAAGTCGACGGGCCGGGCCAGCTCTTTCGCATATTTGCTTTTGATTTCGTCAGGGATCTCCTCATTGTTGATTAAGATCGTGTCGATAAACGGCTGCTCCATATGATCGTTCAGCGCCTTGACATGGTCGGCCGCACTGTATTGCAGCGTCTCGCCGGGCTGTGTCATGACGTTGCATATATATACTTTTTTGGCCGCAGCCTTGACGACTTCTTCTCCGATTTTCGGCACGAGCAGATTCGGAAGAATGCTTGTGTACAGGCTTCCCGGACCGATAATGATTAAATCGGCCTGACGGATGACGTCAATCGTTTCCGGGAGCGGATCAATTTTTTCAGGCGTAAGAAACACCCGTTTAATCCGCTGGCCGTAAGAAGGGATTGTCGATTCTCCGGAAACGACCTGCCCGTCCTCCATTTCAGCGTGAAGAACGACACTGGTGTTGGCAGCCGGCAGCACTCTGCCGCGGACATTCAGCACCTTGCTCATTTCGGTGACAGCGTGAAAGAAATCACCGGTTATATTTGTCATCGCTGCCAAAATCAAATTTCCGAGCGAATGTCCGGTTAAGTCGCTTCCTTTGTTGAAACGGTGCTGAAACAGATTTTCAACGAGCGGCTCAACATCTGACAAAGCGGCCAGTACGTTACGAATGTCACCCGGCGGCGGAATTTGAAGTTCATCCCGCAGACGGCCTGAACTTCCGCCGTCATCAGCAACTGTCACAATCGCCGTAATATCAACGGGCTTATGCTTTAACCCCCGAAGCAGCACGGACAGACCCGTTCCGCCGCCGAAGATTGCGATTTTCGGCTTCTTATTCATTTCCGGCTTCTCTTTTCAATGTCCCGGTGGGTGACATGAGTATAGAAATCTTTTTTAAAATAGTCAGCCAAATATTCAGCGAGCGTGACGGAGCGGTGCTGGCCGCCCGTACAGCCGATCGCGATGACAAGCTGGCTTTTACCTTCCCGCTTATAAGACGGAAGCATAAAGCCGAGCAGATCAACAAGCTTTTCAATAAACTTTTGTGTTTCGTTCCACTTCATCACATAGGATGACACTTCCTCATCTTTCCCCGTAAGCGGCCTCATGCTTTCAATGTAGAACGGATTCGGCAGAAACCTTACATCTAACACCAGGTCGGCATCTATCGGAAGCCCGTATTTGAACCCGAATGACATTACGTTCACTGTAAATGTTTCACCTTGGTTCGTGGCGAAATGCGCCACGATTTTTTCACGCAGATCACGCGGTTTCATATCCGATGTGTCATAGATCAGCTGAGAGCGCCCTTTCAATTCTTCAAGCAGCTGGCGTTCCAGCGCGATTCCTTCAAGAGGAAGCCCGGTAGCGGCCAGCGGGTGAGAACGCCTCGTTTCTTTGTATCTCGTCACAAGAATGGAATCCTTAGCGTCTAAAAAGAGAATGCGCGGTGTAATCCACGGATTTTCCGCCATTTCATCCAGCGCCTCAATCAGCCTGTCAAAAAATTCACGTCCCCGCAGATCCATGACAAGCGCGACCTTGCTCATTTTTGAACTTGATTCTTTCATCAGCTCCAAAAATTTCGGCAGCAAGGAAGGCGGCAGATTGTCGACGCAAAAATAGCCGAGATCCTCAAAGCTTTGAATGGCGACGGTTTTCCCCGCTCCAGACATTCCCGTAATGATGACGAGCTGAATATCATGGTTTTCATTCATACTCATCTTTCTCCCCCCTGCGGTCTTTCTTTTATTTGATAAGCTGCGGATCTAAACGATAGCTGAGCAGCTCGAAGTCCGGCGTATACGTAAAGGTGCCGTGCAAAAGCCCTTGGCCCTTGATCATAAAATCAAGGATATGCCCGTCTCCGGGGGCCATCGGAAGGCTGTGGATATCTTTTACATCATGCCACTTCAGAACGCCTTCCTCTGATTCAGCGACATTTCGCCCCGTGTACGAGTCGGCGACGAAAGTAAACATCATCCACTCTGACACGATTTGTTCCTGTTCCTTAATAATAAAGGTAAACACGCCTTTTAACTGCGGATTTAGTATATAAATGCCCGTCTCTTCTCTGTACTCCCTGATGACGGAATCTCTGACGGACTCGCCGCTTTCCATCTTCCCGCCGGGCGCGACCCACCAGCCCCGTCTCGGCTTTTGGAGAAGGAGAACCTGATCATCTGTCTGCAGCACACAATTTGTCACTCTTTGCACAAGTACGTCACCTAACCTTCTCAACAAATCATCGTCTCTTCATTATACCGTTTCGGCATGTCTCTCACAATGCAGAGACACCGACATCCTTTTCTTTTATTTGACAGAAAACAGAAAATCGCAAAAAAAGGGCACGGATACTGGAATCCGTGCCAAAGTGTATTCATTAAAAAGGGGGTCAATTACTACATTCATCTTAAAACATCAGTATTTCACCCGTGTTACAGCGTAATTAAAACACAGTAACGATTCAAAAACTGAACATTACAGTGATTATTTAACGGTTTTGAGCGTTTCCTCAAGCTCTTCCACATAATGCTGAACGCTTTGAGCCGCAATACTTCCGTCGCCTGTCGCCGTTACGATCTGGCGGAGCGTTTTTTCACGGATGTCTCCCGCGGCGAAAATGCCTGGAACTTTTGTTTCCATTTGAGCGTTTGTTTCAATGTAGCCTTCTTCATTTGTGATGCCCAAGTTCTCGAACGGTTTAGAAAGCGGAAGCATACCGATATAAATAAAGACGCCGTCAGCTTTGAATTCTTCTTCTTCTCCCGTCACGGTGTCCACAAGAGTAAGTCTGCCGACTTTTCCGTTTTCCTCATGGATTTCTTTTACGGTTTTGTTCCATTTGAAGTCAATTTTCTCATTGTCAAAGGCACGCGCCTGAAGAATGCTTTGCGCCCGCAATTTGTCACGTCTGTGAACGATGGTGACTTTTGAAGCGAAGCGTGTCAGATAGACGCCTTCTTCAACGGCGGAGTCTCCGCCGCCGACAACGACAAGCTCTTTATTTTTAAAGAACGCGCCGTCACAAACCGCGCAGTACGATACGCCGCGGCCGCCCAGTTCTTTTTCGCCGGGAACACCGATCTTTTTGTATTCCGCTCCGGCAGAAATGACGATGGCGCGCGCTTTATATTCTTTTGAACCGGCTTTGACCGTTTTATATTCTTTGCCGTCAACGATTTCTTTAATATCGCCGTACGCATATTCCGCACCGAATTTTTTCGCATGTTCAAACATTTTATTAGAAAGTTCAGGGCCGAGAATGCTTTCAAAACCCGGATAGTTTTCAACATCCTCCGTGTTGGCCATCTGGCCGCCCGGAATTCCTCTTTCGATCATTAATGTGGATAAGTTCGCTCGTGATGTGTAAACAGCAGCGGTCATCCCCGCCGGACCCGCGCCGATAATGATCACATCATAAATTTTTTCTTCTGACACCATGATTCACTCCTTTTCGAAATGGGGCGCACCCTATATGGATAAGAATCCCCATCAATCGTATTCCTTACCCATATCCTATTAAATCTGAGGGCAATTCGCTATTTTTTTGCTCATTTTTCTAAGAAACCGTGATTAGGCAGCTCCTGAGCGGGTATACAAATAAAGAAAGAGCCTTCCGGGATAGAAGGCCCTTGTCTTATTCATTATTGCACGACACGTCTTACATTGCCGTTGAATGCTTTCTTCCAGTAAGGGTTGCTCATAGAATCAATGGATACACCGTGTGATGTATTATCGTTCAGGAACGTTCCGTTACCTAAGTAGATGCCGACGTGGCCGTTTGTTTTATACGTATTGAAGAATACTAAGTCTCCGCGTTTCATGTCAGACGCGCTTACTGCTTTACCTCTTCCGATTAATGTATCTGTGTTTGTGCCGCTTGCAGGTCCGAGGTTAACGCCTGCGTTAGCATAAGCCCAGCGTACGAATGAAGAGCAGTCAAAAATACGGTTGTTAATATCAGATTGAGTGCGTCCGCCGCCGAATTTGTACGGGGATTGACCCACAAGGCTTGAACCTACGCTGATCGCGCCTTCAATACCGCCTGAATTTGAAATAACAGATCCGCCGTCAGAATCATCTGAACCGCCGCTGTTATGAGATGATCCGCCTGAAGTGCTCTTCGGTTTGCTTGAGCTGTCAGATGAATCAGATGATGTTGAAACAGCCGCTTTTTTCACAGTTTTAACCGCCGGTGCCGGCTGGCTGTCATCTTTTTGGTTTTGGTCTTCAGAAGCTTTTTGCGCTTCTTCCTGTTTTTTGATCAGGGCAGCCGCTGCAGCCTGCTCAGCTTTAATGCGCTTCTGTTCTTTTTCAGTATCAGCTTTTTCGTTTGCAAGCTTTGATGCTTCTTTTTTCAGATCAGAGATAGCGGAAGCCGCTTTTTTCTGACCGTTTTTCGCTTCGTCGAAAAGCTTGTCTTTCTGATCAAGCTGTTTGTTCAGGTCTTTTTGCATAGACTCGAGTTTCGCAAGATCATCTTGAACTTTTTTCAGCTTCACGTTAAGTTCAGCTTCTGCGTCTTCGAGTTTCGCTTTATCCTGCTCCTGCTGTTTGATCAGCTCTTTATCCGCGTCAACGATAGAAGATACCGCAGTCGCACGGGAAATGAAGTCTCCGAAGCTTGTCGCCCCTAAAAGAACATCTATGTATCCTTGAGAACCGCCGTTTTCCTGTAAAGAACGAACGCGTTTTTTCAGGATTTCATTGCGTTTTTCAATACGCGCTTCTGTTTCTTTGATTTCTTTTTTCAAATCAGCGATCTGCTTTTTCGTTTTTTCGTTTTCAGCTTTTTTATCTTCGATTTTATTGCTTGTATCCAACGCTTTAGCGTTAATGTCTTTCAGTTCTTTTTCAATCTTAGCCTGCTTGTCCTGAAGCTTAGACAATTCTCTTTCTTTTGCTTCAAGGCTTGAAGCCACCTCAGATTGCTTGCTTTCAATTTTTGCTTTTTTGCTGTCTAATGTTTCCGCCGATGCAGTTTTTGTAAACGGGATCAAAAAACTGCTTGTCCCGATGACGGAAGCCAAACCAAGTGTTAATAAACTCTTTTTCACTTTTTCTTTCCTCCCTTTTACTTTAAACCTGTTCTCATTTGGAATTCTATTATGAACATCAAAGTTACGCTCCCTCACATACCCGTGAGGCTGATGATTTTTATGTATGAAACTTTAAATCTTTTAAATTGGTATAGATTATACAGCACATGTAAAATAAACTAATCTCTTATGTACGAGACTCATTATACCATCATGTTTCGACAATTTTTATTACAGTTATATTTCAATGTGATTGCAAATCTCATATTTTGCAAAATAAACGGTGATTACGGCCTGATTTCGATTCGAAAAGCAAAAAAATACGTATGAATACCTCTTTATTCGGCGGTAAAGTTCTGTTTTGCCCCTTTCTGATAAAAAAAGAACCGACTCTTTATATAGAAAGAATCGGTTTTATTCTAATATATCGTCTATTTGTCTGATGTATTTCGAAAGTGTTGCCGGCGTTATACCGTAAACGGCTGCCGTTTCTTTTTTCGTCGTTTTTTCGCCGTTTGCTTCTTTCCATACATATGCGATGGCTGCTGCCCACGCCCGCTCATTCTGTACGGCAGCGGCGGCGCGGATGTGCTGAATGACGTGAAAAACCCAGCAGCTCATGACGTCAGTTTTTAAACTGTCGGCTTCCGCTTTCTCCAGCAGCTTGACCGTCCGATACGTGAACAGCGCATCACCGGAGACGCCTGAAGCGCCTTTTTCACCGGAAAGCAGCAGTCTGACGAAATCTTGTTCAAACGGTGAAACGGCGCGTTTTGCCGTCAGAACTTTTTCAAGCTGGTTCCGCTCTCCTTCAGCGCTGCTGATATAATAGGCGGCAAGCCGCTGTTCAAGTGAAGCAGGCAGCGGTTCCTGCCGCTCCGCCCAAGGCGCGGGCCGATCTGATTCGGGAAATTCGGCTTCGGCCTTTTTCCAAATGGTTTCCGCAAATTCTGTGCGGCCTGTCCCGTAGGCTGAAGCGGCAAGCCAGTAATAAAACGTTTCGTCGCCTTCAAACCCGCTTTTGTAAAGAGAACGGAGCCATTTATAACCGAGATCATGTCTGCCGACAAGTGCAAGCGTCGCCCCCAGCTTATAGCGCTGTTCGAATAAAATCGGATACACATTGGCGAGTTTTCCGCTCAATTCTCCGACTTTTTCATCTTCCCTCTCGTAATAGCAGAATACAAGGAGGTTGCACAGGGCATGGAGATTGCCTTCATTTTTCTCAAGCACTTCGAATACCGTTTGTTTCGCTTTTGTGACATTGCCTGAGTAAAAGTAAGCGAGCGCCAGGTTGTTGTATGCGGACCAAAGCTCGGGGTAATCGGCCGTAATCTCTTCAAGCATGACAACCGCTTCATGAAGCTGGCCGCTCTCAAGAAGCGTTTTTGCCCGATCCTGCCTGATCAGCAGTTCATCCTGGTCATAGAGCGATTCGTTTTCACCCGCTTCGCCGAAATCCAAAAGCTCCATCAGACTTTCAATCTCTTCGCTGAATTCCCCGTCCGGATCGGCATCTGAATAAGCCGCCGCTTCTTTGTATGCTTCCTGAAAGAGTCCCAAATGCGCGAAATTATTCGCTTTAAAGTAATGACACTCGGGCATTTCTTCTTTCAGGTTCACCAAAATAAAGTCGAACAGCTCATTTGACTGCTGGTAGTGGCCCATTTCAGAATAAATGACGGCCAGCCGGGACAGCATTTCGGAATCATTCGGCTCAAGGTGGACGGCCCGCTGAATCAGTTTGCTGGCCCGTTTTAAATTCCGCTCTCTATATGCTTTTAAGCCTTTATGAAAAAAATATTGTCCATCCTGAAGCAGCTGGACAATTTGCGCGTGCTTTTTCTGTTCAGAAGTGTGTTTTCCCACAAATATCCTCCGTTTTATACGTATTACCGTCAGTAGTATACCATAAAACGGTTTCGCCTCAATAGTTCAAAAGACAGGATCGGCTTCGTTTTTTACTGGCTGGTTCGACCAGATTTTAGCTGTTTTTTTCACGAGGCTCGGCTGGAAGAATGACGCGGAAAAGGGTTCCTTCGCCGCGCTTGCTCTCAACCTCTATCGAACCGCCGTGCAGCTCTGCGATTTTTTGGGCGATGGACAGGCCGAGCCCGCTTCCTCCTGCATTTCTCGCCTTATCCGCTTTATAAAACCGTTCAAATACACGCTCCGCCTGTTCAGGCTCCATTCCGATTCCGTCGTCGGCGATTTCGACAGCCGCCGCTCCCGGCAGATCTGCAATTTTAACGGAAATGCGGCCGCCTTCACCGGTAAATTTTACGGCATTGTGAATCAGATTCATCCATACTTGGCTGAGCAGCGCTTCATCTCCGTACACATACGACTCCTGTAAATCAATGAGAAACTCAATCTGTTTGGCGGACCACTCAGGCTCACAGGTCAATATGGTGCGCCGCAGCTGTTTGTCAATGCGGAACGGTTTTTTTTGTATCGGTTCGGTTTGGCGTTCGAGCGCAGTGAGCTTCAGCAGATTTTCACTGATTTTTGATAATCGTTCTGTTTCTGTTTCGATGATGTGTAAGTAGCGCCCACGCTCCTCATATGATAAATCCGGTTTTTTCAGGAGATGCGCGTAGCCCTTTAATGAAGTAAGCGGGGTTTGGATTTCATGGGAAACGTTCGAAATAAATTCTTGTTTCAGTTTTTCCATTTCACTCAGTTCCGCGGCGAGTGTCGACAGTTCATCAGCCAATTTCGTCACGGGGTGGTTCCGCTCAATCTTCTCCATTTTCCGGGAAGCGGCCGCTGTGAAGTTGCCGCTCGACATTTGCTTGATCGTGGCGGTCAGCGAATCCCAGATCGCATGATGCCTTTCGCGTGCTGACTTTGAAAAGATAAACATCGTTATAAACAGCAGGCCGAAAACAAGCCAAAGCGTCAGAATCTGCTCGGCGTAGGGCACAAGCAAAATCGGCCATATGAGACCGAATCCCTGAACGATCAGGTGAGCCGCCAGCCATAAGAATGCGGTGACGGTGAGAAGGATGATGATTTTTCCAGCCGTTCTGAAGATCCGTTTCATTCCGTCACCACAAACCGATAGCCGAGCCCCCGCACCGTATGGATGGCAAACGGATAGTCTTTTTCCGGAAACCGTTCTCTCAGCCTTTTAATATGCACATCAACCGTCCGCTCGTCACCTTCATAATCAAAGCCCCAAATATCTTCTATTAATTGTTCTCTTGAAAACGTCTTATTCGGATAACCGGCGAGCTTAAATAAAAGCTCAAATTCACGCCGGGGCAGTGTCAATCCCGCTCCGCCGCCGCGCGTTACGGTGCGGGATTGCTTATCTAATGTGACCGTTCCGATGGTCAGCAGTTTTTCAGCGGTGATCCGGTACCGTTTCAGCAATGCTTTGACCCTTGCTTCCAGCTCAAGCGGCTCAAACGGTTTGACGAGATAATCATCCGCTCCGGAAGTAAAACCTTGCACTTTGTCCAGCGTTTCGCCTTTTGCCGTCAGCATCAAAATCGGAATGTCCGTAAAGCTGCGGACGGCTTCACTGACTTCAAACCCGTCCATTTTCGGCATCATCACATCCAGTATGATGAGATCTATAGGTGCTGATTCGATCAGCCGCACCGCCGCTTCCCCGTCTTCCGCTTCTGCGACGTCAAAACCGCTCTGCTCCATCATAAGGCGGACAAGCTCACGGATATGGCGGTCATCATCCGCAACCAATATGACAGCCATGAAAATCCCTCCTTCTGCTTTTTTGCCTGTCTTCTTTTAATGAATCGACATGATGTCTATTAACCGTCTTATTTTTTCATTGTCTCCTGTATCGACAGACACTTTTTTTGTATGGCGGATCATTTCCTCCGTCACTTCTTTCATTACGCCTTGATCAGTATCTTCACGAGACTCCCAGCGCAAAGGAACATTGTATACCTGAATGGTGCCGTCACCATTGCTGCTGTAAGTGACTGACCCATCGATTAACCGGGAGCCTGCTAACTGCGTAACATCTTCCGGATAGCGGGCGCTCGTATGATCGTCAGGATTGACGAGTGCTCCGGCCGGAATGCGGCGAACGTTCAATTCATCTATCTGCTGATTTTCCCCAAGCTGCAGCCAGATGCGGGCATATTCAATTTGCAGAGGAGAATCGTCTGCCGACATGTTGTCCGGTTCGCTTTTGTCCGCAGAGATGTGATGTGAATCTTTGTTTACGGGTTCTTTTTTTTCTGCCGCTGATGCTGTTTCAGCCTTGTTGATGCCACTGCTTTCTCCGGCCGGACTTGAAGAATGGCTCGGCTCTTCATCGTTACCGCCCATACACCCGGCAGTCATGAATACGAGCAGTAAGGCCGCGTGACAATAAAAAATCTTTGTGCGTTTTTTCATCATTTAACCCTCGCTTCCAATGAACAGGACTCCGGCTGCAAAATAAAAAGCAGCTTTTTCAGCTGCTTTTTATTCATAAAGTCTTGCTTTACACAGCTTTGTTTTCTAAGTCGGCATTCAGCTTCAGCTGCTGCTCCGCAAAATCGCGGTACAGCGAATGGGATGCCATTAATTCATGGTGTGTGCCCCGTCCGGTGATTTCACCCTGTTCGACAAAGAGAAGCTGATCTGCATCCACAACCGTGGATAAACGGTGGGCAATCACGATGGTGGTGCGGCCTTCCATTAGAACTTCCAGCGCCTGCTGCACCCATTTTTCAGATTGGCTGTCCAGACTTGATGTCGCTTCATCAAGCATCAGAATGCTCGGGTTGCGAAGGAGCGCTCTGGCAATGGCGATGCGCTGGCGCTGTCCGCCTGACAGCATAATCCCCCGCTCACCGACCTCGGTTTCAAATTTCTTCGGTAAGTCTTCAATAAATTGCAGGGCGTAGGCCATGTCAGCTGCTTGCCTCAGTTCCTCATCGGTCACCTCGCGTTTTAATCCGTAGCAGATATTGTCGCGGATGGTGCCTGACATTAACGGGCTTTCTTGCGACACGTAGCCGATATGCTCCCGCCATGACTCAAGGGAATACGCATCAATCGGTTCATTTCCGAGCAGGATGCTGCCCGCAGTCGGATTGTAGAATCGTTCAAGCAGCTTAAATAACGTTGTTTTCCCGCCGCCGCTCGGTCCGACGATCGCGGTGACTTTGCCGGCCTCAATTGTAGCCGTAATGTCTTTTAAGATGGTTTGATCTGTTTTGTAGCCGAATGAGACTTGTTCGAGCTTAATCGGCTGATCCGCGTTTTCAATGGCTTTTCCGGTTTGGATATCTTCTTCTTTTTCTGCAAGAATATGAATCATCCGTTCCGTTGCGCCGACGGATTTTTGAAGCTGTGTGAAAAATGAAGTGATCTGGCCCATCGGCATAATGATCTGAAACAAATACAGGATAAAGGCAACGAGTGCGCCGGCTGTCAATTCACCGGATGACACCTGCATCCCGCCGTACCCGATGACAGCGACCAGCGCCGCCATTAATACAAGTGTAATAAGCGGACCTACGAGCGACTGCACCTTCGCTTCACGCAGCCCGAGTTTAAAGAGTGCCATGATGCCTGCTTTTCCGCGTCCGTATTCCGCTTCTTCAGCGTTTGACGCTTTTACAAGCCTGATTTCCGGGAGGATGTGGTTTAATAATCCGGTGAATCTCGCCGTTTCATCCTGTGTTTCCCGAGAAATTTTAAACATTTTCCGGCCGATCGGCACTAAAATCACCGCAGCCAGCGGCACGACGATCAGCACGAGCAATGTGAGCTTCCAGTTCATGAAAAATAAGATCGTCAGTGACCCGATAACGGAAATGATTCCGGTAATAAATCCGCTGATATTGTTTGTGATCAGCTCTTTTACCACCATTGTGTCATTGGTGACACGGCTGATCGTTTCTCCTGTGGCGTTTTTGTCAAAATAAGAGACGGGCAGTTTAATTAATTTCTGCCACAACAAATCACGCAGTCCCGAGATGATTTTCTGGCCGCTGTAGTTCAGGGCGTAGGTGGCGTAGGCGCTTAATGCGGCCTGTACGATAAACACGGCTGCGATGATTCCGATTTGCACGCCTGACAGCGACGACATGGAAAAGCCGTCAACGAGCTGCTTTGTCAACAGCGGAATCAGCAGGCTGACGAGCGTTGTCACAATACTGAGAGACAGCGCGAAGGCCAGCATACCGTATGATGGTTTTGTTTTTTTGACTAATGAAAAGAATGAGCTGAATTTCCCTTTAGGTTTTGGTTGTTTATTCGGCATATGTTTTCCTCCTATATCACTGTTTATACTATAACGGATGTGCATGAACGGAATATGAACAAAACGTATATTTTTAATAAAAACCAAAATAAACTCTATTAGTCAATATTATCAAATTCATCTGCCTCCGGTTGCGGAAATAAGGAATATTTAATTGAATGTTTAAGTTTGACAGATTAAAAACCTCACGGATCTCTCCGTGAGGTTTGTTTTACTCAGATGCTGAATGGCGTTTCGCAAGGACGTCAAGCACGTCGTCCAAAGGAAGCGACTGCTCACGCAGAAGAACGAGCAAATGATACAGCAAATCCGCCGCTTCCCATTTTAATTCTTCATGGTCGCGGTTTTTCGCGGCGATAATAACCTCTGCGGCTTCCTCGCCGACTTTTTTGAGAATTTTATCGACGCCTTCCCGAAACAGATACGTTGTGTAGGCTCCGTCAGGCATCTCCGCCTGCCGTTTGGCGATTACGCTTTCCAGTTCATTTAAGATGCCGAAACGATCCTGCGCGTCCGCTTTTTCCGAAGAAAAGCAGCTGTAGCTTCCCTTATGGCATGCGGGTCCTGAAGGCTCCGCAAGCACGACAAGAGCATCTTGATCGCAATCATAGCGGATGGCTTTCACCTTTTGGGTATTCCCCGACGTCGCTCCTTTATGCCACAGCTCCCCGCGTGAACGGCTGTAAAACCAGGTTTCTTTCGTTTCTATCGTTTTTTCGTAGGATTCACGATTCATATAAGCCAGTGTCAGTACTTCTTTGCTTGCCGCATCCTGCACGATGGCGGGAATCAGTCCGGCCTCGTCAAACCGCAGTTCATCTGCCCGTTTCATCTCACATTCACCCCGTGTTTCTTCATATAATCTTTCACTTCTTTTATAGATGTCTCTTTGTAATGGAAAATGGAAGCTGCAAGCGCGGCGTCCGCTTCACCGATCGTGAAGGCTTCAAGCATATGGCGCGCGCTGCCGGCTCCCCCTGAGGCAATGACGGGCACCGGGACGGCACGTGTGACAAGCTGTGTGAGCGTATGATTAAAGCCTGTTTTCTCACCATCTGCGTCCATGCTTGTCAGCAGGATTTCACCCGCTCCCCGGCTGACGGCTTCTTTTGCCCAGGCCGTGACTTCCCACTCGGTTTTCTTTCTGCCGCCGTGTGTGTACACTTTATAGCAATCCGAATTTTCATCATACTTTGCGTCAATCGCCGCGACGATGCATTGCGAGCCGAAAAAATCTGCTCCTTCCGTAATCAGCTCGGGGCGGAGGACGGCCGCTGTATTAACGGATACTTTATCAGCGCCGGCGCGAAGCATTCGTTTCATATCGCTTAATTGATTGATTCCGCCGCCGACCGTAAACGGAATCGCCAGTTTTGCCGCAACCTGTTCTACGACGTCTGTCATCGTCTTGCGGCCTTCGTGAGAGGCGGAAATGTCGAGAAAAACAAGTTCGTCAGCACCCTCCCTGTCGTAGGCTTCGGCCAGCTCGACAGGATCGCCCGCATCTTTCAGCCCGAGAAATTGTATGCCCTTGACGACGCGGCCTTCTTTCACATCGAGACACGGAATGATTCGTTTCGTGATCATGCGTCCTTCACCCCGCTGAGCGCTTCAGCCAATGTAAATTGTTTTGTATAAAGCGCTTTTCCGATAATCGCTCCCGATACGCCGGCGTCTTTGAAGCGGGCCAGTGCTTTGAGGTCGGCGACTGAGCTGACTCCGCCTGAAGCGATGACGGTTTTTCCCGTTGCTTTTGCGAGCTGAACGGTGCTTTCGATGTTCGGTCCTGACAGCATGCCGTCAGTTGCAATATCCGTGAAAATGAAGGTTTCCGCTCCTTCGGCCGCCAATTCACGGCCCAGATCGGCCGCCCTTACCGAGGATGTTTCCAGCCAGCCTTCCGTCGAGACATATCCGTTTCTTGCATCAAGACCGATCGCGATTTTGCCGCCGTATTGTTTCAGCATGCTCTTCACAAATGCCGGATCGGAAACGGCCGAGCTGCCGAGAATGACGCGCTCAACACCTTGTGATAAATAACCGTACACATCCGCTTCAGAACGGATCCCGCCGCCGATCTCGACTTTGGCATCAAGCTGCCGCGCAATGTCAAGAACATGCCTGTCGTTTACTTTCCTGCCTGCTTTCGCGCCGTCAAGATCCACGAGATGAATCCATTCGGCACCTTCGTTTGCAAATTGCGCCGCCATGTCTAAAGGAGAGTCACCGTATATCGTTTCCTTGCCGTAATCGCCTTGGATGAGGCGGACGCATTTGCCGTTTCTCATATCGATTGCCGGATATAATGTAAAAGCGTTCATTTCTTCACCTTCTGTTCCGCTGCCATTTTTGTAAATTGCGTTAAGATCGCCATTCCGGCCGTACCGCTTTTTTCCGGGTGAAACTGTGCACCGAAGACATTGCGTTTCCCGACGACGGCCGGAACACGAACGCCGTACTCAGCGCTTGCCAGAAGATCGCCGTCTTCCATCCCGTCTATATAATAGGAATGGACAAAGTAAACGAAGCCTTCTTCCGCTTCCGAAAGCAAAGGAGACGTTTGGTGAAACGTCAGCCGGTTCCAGCCCATATGCGGCACCTTCAGCTTGTTTCCTTCGGCATCTCTGTCTTTGAGTCTCACAGCTTTTCCGGCTAATAAACCAAGTCCTTTTGCAGAGCCGTTTTCGGTGCTTTCTTCGAAAATGAGCTGCATGCCGAGGCAGATGCCGAGGAGCAGCTTCCCCTTGTCAACCATACGGTGTATGAATTGATCAAGCTTCGCGCTGCGTAAATTGTCCATGGCGTCACTGAATGATCCGACACCGGGGAGAATAAAAGCATCCGCTTTTTCAAGCTCTTCCGGCCGGTCTGATACGACATACGGGACGCCGACGCGTTCCAGCGCCTTCGACACGCTGAATAAATTGCCCATACCGTAATCAATTACACCGATCATTTACAGCATTCCTTTCGTAGATGGCACGCCCTTGACGCGCGGATCAATGGATGACGCTTCGTCCAGCGCTCTGCCAAGCGCCTTAAACACGGCTTCTATCATATGATGCGTATTCGTGCCGTAATGAACGATGACGTGCAGATTCATTCTCGCTTCCAGCGCCAGTTTCCATAAGAATTCATGTACCAGCTCGGTATCAAACGTTCCGACTTTCGCTTGCGGAAATGCGCCGCGCATCTCAAGGTGCGGCCGGTTGCTCAGGTCTACGGCGACTTGGGCGAGCGCTTCGTCCATCGGTACTAGCGCTGCTCCGTACCGTTTGATCCCTTTTTTATCACCGAGCGCCTCCAAAAAAGCCTGCCCTAAGCAGATGCCGATATCTTCAGTCGTGTGGTGATCATCTATCTCCGTATCGCCTTTTGCGTCAACAGTTAAATTGAATTGCCCGTGCTTTGTGAACAAATCAAGCATATGAGTCATAAACGGCACATCCGTGCTGATGTCGGCTTTTCCTTCTCCGTCTATTTCGAAAGCCAGCTTAATATCCGTCTCATTTGTTGTTCTGGCGCGTTCCGCTTTTCTCATCGGTCATTCCTCCGTTTCTCGCTTCAATCGATCTTGCGTGCGCTTCAAGCCCTTCCAGTCTCGCGAAGGCGGAAATGCTGTCCGCGTGTGTTTCAAATGCCTTCCGGCTGTATGAGATGATGCTCGATTTCTTTTGAAAATCTGTTACATTCAACGGGCTTGAAAACCGCGCCGTTCCGTTTGTCGGCAAAACGTGATTCGGTCCGGCAAAATAATCGCCGACCGGTTCAGCGCTGTATCGTCCTAAGAAAATCGCCCCCGCGTGTCTGATGCTTCCAAGCAAAGCCTCCGGCGAATGCGTCATGATTTCTAAATGCTCGGGCGCCAGCGCATTCACCGTGTCCACTGCATCTTCCATCGATTCCGTAATATAAATGCGGCCGTGATCCCTGATCGACGCTTCGGCGATTTCTTTGCGCGGCAGCGTCTGAAGCTGTTTATTCACCTCATCTGATACGGCTTCGGCAAGCTTCCGTGAGTCGGTGACAAGCACGCTTGAGCTGAGCGTATCGTGTTCGGCCTGTGAAAGCAGGTCAGCGGCGACTTCTTTGGGCACCGCCGTATCGTCTGCCAGGACCACGATTTCACTGGGCCCGGCAATCATGTCAATATCCACAACGCCGAAGACTTCGCGCTTCGCGAGTGCTACAAATATATTGCCGGGGCCCGTGATCTTATCAACAGGCTGTATCGTTTCGGTTCCGTAAGCGAGCGCGGCAATCGCCTGCGCGCCTCCCGCTTTGTAAATTTCCTTTATGCCGAGCTCAGACGCCGCCGCCAGAACGCCCGGCGAAAGGCGGCCGTCTTTTCCCGGAGGACTGACGAGAACGATCCGTTCCACTCCCGCAGCGAGAGCGGGGATGACATTCATTAAAACGGAAGACGGATAAGCGGCCGTCCCGCCTGGCACGTATACGCCCGCGGAATCGAGCGCCGTTATTTTCTGCCCGAGTATCGAGCCGTCTTTGCGATGGTAAAACCACGAGGATTGCAGCTGGCGTTCGTGATATTCTTTAATATTGGCAATCGCCTGTCTGATCACTTCCAGCAGCTGATCATCAAGCAGACGGTACGCCTCGGTGACTTCCTCTGCACTCACGGCCATTTGGTTCAGGGTGATGCCGTCAAATGTTTTTGTATAGGCTAAAACGGCTTTGTCACCGTTTTGTCTGACGTCTTCAATAATCTCCCTGACGGTTTTCCGCTGCTCTTCGGTTCCGCTGTCGATGGAACGCTTCAGTGAAAACCGCTCGCTTCTTTTTACTGCGGTTATTTTCATTGTGCCGTTTCTCCTTCCACAACCCTGGCCAGCCTGGCCGCCATTTCGTCGATTACATCATCCTTCATGCGGTAGCTGACCGGATTGACGATAAAACGCGATGTGATGTCACAAATATGTTCTGATTCAACGAGACCGTTTTCCTTTAATGTCCGCCCGGTTGATACGATATCTACGATTCTGTCAGCAAGCCCGATTAAAGGCGCCAATTCAATCGAACCGTTCAGCTTAATGATTTCCACCTGCTCGCCCTGCTCTCTGAAATAACTTGACGCAACATTCGGATATTTCGTCGCAATCCTCGGGGCGACTCCGTTCCAATCCGCTCCGGGAAGCCCCGCAACGGCGAGATGGCATTTGCTGATTTTCAGATCGAGCACCTCATACACGTCACGCTCTTCCTCAAGCATGACATCCTTTCCGGCAATACCGGCATCAGCGACGCCATGCTCGACATAAGTCGTCACATCCATCGGCTTTGCCAGAATAAAGCGGAGATTTTCTTCAGGAACGTCAATGATCAGCTTTCTCGATTCTTCAAACTCCTCGGGCAGCCTGTACCCGGCCTGCCGCAGCAACCCGGCCGCTTCTTCGAATATCCGTCCTTTTGGCATTGCCATTGTGAGTACCTTACCCATTCTGCTCTTCCTTTCTGGCACCGATAAAGTATGTGACGTTTGCAAATGATTTTGTCATATGATCGATATTTTCAATGCCCGCCAGATCCTGCAGGACGACTTTTCTGCCTCTCGCCCTTTCTTCCTCCGCGAATAAAATGGCCTGCGCCCGCTGCTCCTTGCTGAAAATCACGGCGTCCGCTTCACTAGTTTCTTCCTGGATGCCGAGCGCTTCAATCAGCCTGTCGATACGGAGCCCGAAACCCGTGGCGGGAGCGGGACTGCCGAAATGGCCGAGAAGATTGTTATAGCGTCCGCCGCTTCCGATGACAAAACCGACATTTGCCGCATACACTTCGAATAAAATTCCCGTGTAATAACTCATATGGCTTACCATATTCAGATCAAGGCGAATATGCTCGGCACATCCGTAATCCTCAAGAATGTCCCACAGGTCTTCCAGCTCCTGAATCAAGCTTTGTCCGGAGATGCCGATGATCTCCTCCGCCTTGGCGCAGATCTCTTTCCCGCCTCGCAATTCCAGAAGTGCGAGCAGCCGGCTTTTGTCTATTGAAGAAAGCGGAAGCGATTTGACATGTTCCCTGTATCCCACGTAATTCTTCTCAAAGAGAAAGCGCCGCAGAACATCCGCCCGCTCAGCATTGCCCAGAACCTCGACAAACAGCTCATCAGCGAGTCCGGCATGGCCGATCGCGATTTTAAACCGGTGCAATCCCGCGTTTTTCAAAGCGCCGGCCGCCAGCGCAATCACCTCGGCGTCCGCGCTTGTTGATCCGTCGCCGATCAGCTCCGCGCCTACCTGTTCGAATTCTGCCGGACGTCCGCCTTCCCGCTCCTGAGCGCGATAGACGCTTGCCGCGTACCCCGCTCTGAGCGGATGATTGTGTTTGTGCAGCTTAGACGCCGCCACCCTGGCAATCGGTCCGGTCATATCAGGCCGAAGCACAAGCGTTTTTCCGTCCTGATCGAGAAGCTTAAACAGCTGCTGTTCTTCAATGGCTGACTGGACGCCTACTGTTTCATAAAATTCAAGGGTCGGCGTCTCCATAAACTGATAACCCCATTTATCAATTAAATCCGTCAGTGTGGAACGGACTTTTTTCTTTGCTTCGTATAAACCGGGCAGCGTATCTCTCATGCCATGCGGTTTCTCAAACATAAACATTTGCCTTTTACACCTCCGCTTTGTCTGAAGGAAAATTCCGAATCCTTTAGTTCGCTAATATGATAATATGTTAGCAGATAAAAGAATGAATTGCAACGCCCAATGTCCGCCTACTCTTTTCCATAAACATGGCTAAAGAATGAACAAACCTGTAAACATATCGGAACGATCGAATCATATTGAGCAGAAGTGCTATAATACATAGAATAGCTTCAACAGAAACAAGGGAGAAGAATTGATAATGAAGACGCTTGGAACATTATGTGTGCTGATTCTGACAGCCGTCCTTGTCTATCTGGGATATAACATCTATACAAACGATATTCATTTGAATTTTTTCAATCAGCAGTCCGACGAGCCTGATGAGAAAACACCGTTAAAAGGGAGTGCGTCACCGCTGAATGTCGTTCTGTACAGACAGATGGATTCTCCCAGACTGTACAATGGCTGTGAGGTGACAAGCCTTGCCATGATTTTGAACAATGCCGGATATCATGTGTCAAAAAATACATTGGCGGATAAAATCAATAAAGTTCCGCTCACATACAGCAGCGGGCTGAAGGGAGATCCGAATGAAGGATTTGCCGGAGATATGGAAAACGGCCCGGGTTTAGGCGTTTATCATGAGCCGATTGATAAACTTGCCAAAGAATATGCGGGAAACAAAGTATACGACCTGACGGGAAAAGACATTTCTTCAGTGTACCGCCAGCTTGAAAAAGGGCGGCCGGTCTGGGTGATTACCACCACATCCTTTAAGCCGGTTGATAATATGCAGACTTGGAATACGCCGAACGGAAAAATCGACATTACGTTCAGCATGCATAGCGTAGCCGTTACCGGTTATGATCACGATTATGTATACGTTAATGATCCTTACGGCTATAAAAACAGAAAAACAAACCGATCTGACTTTGAAAAAGCCTGGAAGCAGATGGGCAGCCAGGCCATTGTGATCAAGTCATAAAAAAACCCCGCTGACGTTAATCAGCGGGGTTTTCCCATTCGTTCTTTCATTTCTTCGTCCGTATAGATCACCTGCATCGGATTTCCTCCGACAAACGCCCCGGCCGGGACATCTTTATGCACCAGCGTGCCGGCTGATACAACGGCTCCGCTCCCGATGGTGACGCCGGGCAGAATGGTTGTGTTTGCCCCGATCATCACCTCGTCACCGATTGTGACAAAACCGGTCCGGTACTCATGTATTAAATATTCATGAGCCAAAATCGTCGTATTGTAGCCGATGATACTGTTTTTTCCGACAGTGATTTTTTCGGGAAACATGATATCCGGCATCACCATCAGCGCGAATGACGTCTGTTTTCCGACATTCATTTTCAAAAAGGTTCGGTACAGCCAGTTTTTCACGCTTAAAAACGGCGTATACCTTGCGATCTGAATGATGATGAAATTTTTCATCACCTTCAGAAAGGGGACCGTCTGATAAACATGCCACAATGAATTTGCACCTGAAACCGGATGGCGGTCTGTTTTTCTCACGGATTACTTCACTCCGGTGATGTGCAATAAATCACTCATTTTTTCGAGCATATAATCGGGTTCATAGGCGGAAAGCGTCTGTGCGCCTTTAATCGTCCACGCGACGCCGGCTGTTTTCGTGCCGGCGTTTTTTCCCGCCATGACATCGTGATAATTGTCACCGACCATTATGGCTTCCGACGAACCGCACCCAAGCCGGCTGAGAGCAAGCCGCACAGGCTCGGGGTCAGGCTTCGGATGCTTTACATCATCAAGCGTGACGACAGTATCGAAAAACGCCCCGATGCCTGTCAGCTTCAATCCCATATTGACTGTATCCCTCAGCTTCGTGGTGACAATCCCGAGCTGATAGCCCGCTTTTTTCAATTCATCCAGCGTTTCATAAACCGTTTCGTACTCCGTGACAAGCTCATCGTGCTTTTCATGGTTGAATGCTCTGTACATGCTGATCATCTCATCGCACTTTTCAGCATTAATGCCTGAAAACGTTTCATACAGAGGCGGGCCGATAAACGGAAGCACATCTTCCCTTTTGAACTGCCCCGGGCAATAATGATCAAGCGTATGAAGGTAAGAAGCGATAATCAGTTCATTCGTGTCAATCAGCGTGCCGTCGAGATCGAATAAAATGGCGGTTACACGTTTATCAGTCATCTTATGTCCTTTCCGATTTCAGGCGTCAGTCCGTGTCGGCATACCGCTTATCGGCATACCCCTTCATGCGTCTGAAAATCATTAAAATAATCGCAAGTACAATCAGCACAATGGAAATGACCTGCGCGATCCGAAGCTGGCTCGTAAGCATCAGGCTGTCCGTCCGCATTCCCTCAATAAAGTATCTGCCGATCGAATACCAGATCACATACGTCAAAAACAGATTGCCCCTGCGCAGGTTCACGCGGCGGAGCAGAAGCAGAATCAAGACGCCCGCAAAACTCCACAGCGATTCATACAAAAACGTCGGGTTATAATATTGTCCGTCTATGTACATCTGATTAATGATGAAATCCGGAAGATGCAGACTTTCCAAAAATGACCGGCTGACCGCTTCACCGTGAGCCTCCTGGTTGATAAAGTTCCCCCAGCGCCCGATGGCCTGGCCGAGCAGAATACTCGGCGCGGCAATATCCGCCAGCTTCCAGAATGAGATCCCTCTTACTTTTGAAAAGACGATTCCCGTTGCGATCGCGCCGATCAATCCGCCGTGAATCGCGATGCCGCCTTTCCAGGTTTTAATGATTACCCCGGGGTGTTCCGAGTAATAGCTCCACTCGAAAAGCACATAGTATGCCCGTGCGCAAATGATTGCGATCGGGATGGCGAAAAGAACAAGATCAATAAAAATGTCCTTTTTCAGCCCCCGCTTTTCACTCTCCCTCATGGCCATCCAAAGCCCTAATAACGCACCCGCGCCGATAATGATCCCGTACCAGTGCACGGATAAAGGCCCGAGCTGCAAGGCAATCGGATTGATTGGTGTTCCTGCTTCGTTCATATTATTGCCAACTCCTATTCGTCTTGTTCGCCGTCTTCAATGACATCCGCCAGCTTATTCGTAAATTGCTCGGCAGCATTTAAGCCCATCCGCTTCAATCTGAAGTTCATCGCCGCAACTTCGATAATAACGGCGAGATTTCGCCCAGGGCGGACTGGAATGGTCAGTTTTGTAATTTCCGTATCAATGATTTTCATTTTTTCTTCTTCAAGTCCGAGACGGTCGTATTGCTTCCCTTGCTCCCAAAGCTCAAGGTCCATGACGATTGTAATTCTTTTATTGCTTCTGACGGCGCCCGCTCCGAACAGCGTCATGACATTTATAATGCCGAGACCCCTGATTTCAAGCAGATGCTCAATCAGATCAGGCGCATTCCCGACGAGCGTATCCTGATCCTCCTGCCGGATTTCGACGCAGTCATCCGCGACAAGACGATGGCCGCGTTTGACGAGCTCCAGGGCCGTTTCACTTTTACCGACGCCGCTTTTTCCCGTTATGAGCACACCGACGCCGTATATATCCACAAGCACGCCGTGAATGGCCGTTGTCGGCGCGAGACGGCTCTCAAGAAAATTCGTCAGCCTGCTTGACAGCCTGGTTGTTTTCAGAGGGGATCTGAGCACAGGCACGCCGTTTTGCTCGGAAGCTTCTACAAGCTCCGGCGGGATCGGCATATCTCTGGAAAGTATGATAGCCGGCGTCACATCGGTGCACAGCGATTTCATCCGCTGTTTCTTATCTTCCTCGGGAAGCTGATCGAAAAATGACAGCTCCGTTTTTCCTAAAAGCTGCACCCGTTCTCTCGGGTAATATGTAAAATAACCGGCGATTTCAATACCGGGCCGTGATAAATCACTCATCGTAATCGGGCGGTTAATCCCTTCTTCTCCGCTGATCAATTCTAAATGGAACTGCTCCATTACGTCTTTGGTCCGA
The DNA here is from genome assembly GCF_040311405.1 of Bacillus sp. FSL K6-2865. Taxonomy (NCBI): domain Bacteria; kingdom Bacillati; phylum Bacillota; class Bacilli; order Caryophanales; family Bacillaceae; genus Bacillus; species Bacillus sp. FSL K6-2865. The sequence goes on from NZ_CP152036.1 coordinate 3,519,345, forward strand.
ACCTTTGCCAAGATATGTTCCTCCTGTTCTGGGATGTTCCGAGCTTTGAACAGTTATATTTTATCACTTTACCGTCTGAACCAAAACAGATTTATACAATTCCGGCATAACTGGTATAGATAACTAGTCTGAAAAGGAGTAAAATAAAACTAACAACTAACCAGAAAGGCGTGTTTTAAAGTGGCTGAAAGCTTGTTAATCAGCGGTGCGGACATCGTAACAGAGGAAGAAATCATCCGAAACGGATTTCTCGGTATAAAAGACGGCATCATTTCTTACTCGGGGAAAACAAGACCGCAAGAAACGTATGAGAAGGAATGGAAAGCGCCTGAGGGCTCGTATGCGCTTCCCGGAATGATTGATATTCATATTCACGGCGGATACGGCGCGGATACGATGGATGCTGATGTTGCAGCTCTTGATACAATGTCCGCCCGGCTGCCCGAAGAAGGAACAACCTCTTTTTTAGCGACAACGATCACACAGCAGCACGAAAACATTGAAAAAGCGCTCGTCAACGCCAAAAAATGGGCGTCTTCCTCACCGCAGGCCCAAAAAGGCGCTGAGTTGATCGGCATTCATTTAGAAGGACCGTTTGTCTCTCCGAGAAAGGCGGGAGCACAGCCGAAACAATGGATTACTCCTGCTGATGCCGGGCTCTTTCAGAAATGGGAGCGGCTCTCGGGAGGGCTGATCAAAATCGTGACGCTTGCACCGGAAGAAGATCCTGATTTCAGCCTGATCCGTTATTTAAAAGACCAAAACATCATCCCGTCAATGGGACACACAGACGCGGGAGCCGAGCTTTTACAAAAAGCGGCGGATGCCGGGGCGGTGCATATGACGCACCTCTTCAACGCCATGAGCTCCTTTCATCATCGTGAGCCGGGGGGCATCGGTACGGCTCTCGCCTGCGGCCGCATCACGGCGGAGCTGATCACTGACGGCATTCATTCCCATCCTTTGGCCGTTAAGCTTGCCTATTTGGCGAAAGGAAGCAAAAACCTGATCATGATAACAGACTCCATGCGGGCAAAAGGGCTTAAGGACGGAGAATACGAATTCGGCGGACAAAAAGTCACCGTTCGCGGGGACACGGCGCTTCTCTCTGACGGGACGCTGGCCGGTTCCATTTTAAAAATGAATGAAGGCGCGGCGCTCATGCGCAGGTTTACAAACTGCTCATGGCTGGATATAGCAAATATGACATCGGCAAATGCGGCCCGCCGCCTCGGCATATTCGACCGTAAAGGAAGCATCGCCGAAGGAAAAGACGCCGACGTTGTTCTGACGGACGGACAGTGCGGCGTGCTGGCAACGATTTGCCGCGGAAACACCGCATATATCTCAAGGGAGGCTGATTGGACATGAACGTTATCACATGCAGACATTATGAAGAATTAAGTGAAAAAGCCGCAGCGATTATCGCTGAAACAGTGAAACAAAAGCCGGATGCCGTTCTCGGCCTTGCGACGGGAGGCACCCCTGAAGGCGTATACAAAGAACTTGTGCGGATGCACCGCTCAGAAGACTTGTCATTCCGAAATGTCACGACGATCAACCTTGATGAATACGCCGGGCTTTCTCCCGAGGACAAAAACAGCTATCATTATTATATGAATACACATTTTTTTGCACATATCGACAGCCGAAAGGACCGCCACTTTCTCCCTGACGGACGGGCAGACGATCTTGATGCCGAATGCGGACGCTATGACCGATTGATTCAAACACTCGGCGGAGCGGATATACAGCTTTTAGGCATCGGACACAACGGCCATATCGGCTTTAATGAACCCGGGACGCCATTTGAATCCCGAACCCATGTCGTTGAGCTTAATGAAGAGACAAGACAGGCGAATGCGCGGTACTTTCCGTCAATTGATCAAGTCCCTGTAAAAGCCCTGACAATGGGGATCGGGACGATTTTGTCCGGCAAACGGATTTTGATCATGGCATCCGGAAAAAGCAAGGCCCAAGCGGTGAAGCAGCTTCTGGACGGGCGCATCAGCGAAGCATTCCCCGCCTCCGCCCTGCACGCGCATCCGGATGTGACGGTCTTGATTGATGAAAAGGCTGCGGGCGGCGATTGAAAGGATTTGACCTATGCAGATTGATAAACAATCTCCGATTCCGATTTACTTTCAGATTATGGAACAATTAAAAACACAAATCAAAAACGGCGAGCTGAAAGCGGATGCGCTGCTTCCGTCGGAGCGGGAATACGCCGAACAATTCGGCATCAGCCGAATGACGGTGCGCCAGGCGCTTTCCAATCTGGTGAATGAAGGATTTTTATACAGGCAGAAAGGCCGGGGAACGTTCGTCAGCAAACTGAAGATGGAACAGCCGCTTCAAGGGCTGACAAGTTTTACGGAAGATATGAGAAGCCGGGGCATGAAGCCGGGGAGCAGACTTGCCGAATACCAGCTGATTCAGGCGACGGAAGAATTATCTTCTATCCTGGGATGCGGCTATCAGGCAACGCTTCATAAAATCATCCGCGTCCGGCTGGCGAATGATATCCCGATGGCGATTGAAGCCTCGTACATTCCGTTTGACAAAGCGGGAAAACTGGACGCCTCTCATTTTCAATCATCCATGTATGAGCATATTGAAGCGTACAATCAGATGCCGATCTCACGGGCAAAACAAGAGCTTGAACCGGGAGCCGCTTCCGAGGAAGAAGCTGAGCTGCTCGGTATCCAGCCCGGCGCCCCCGTCCTCTATATCAAGCGGACCACTTATCTGCAGGACGGCACTGCCTTTGAGCACGTCAAATCCGCCTACAGAGGCGACCGCTACACATTCGTGCATTATATGGACAGGGTGAAATGAAACATCTCCAACCGTTACGGGTTGGAGATGTTTTTTGATCTGCCATTTTCAAATCAAGCCGGTGAATGTTCTCTATGACTCTGTCAAAATGGAGAGGCTGTGGTTCTGGTATCTATTTTTATAAAGAAAAAAGTAATAAAATGCTACCCTCTGTTTTGGACAATATACGGAACCTGCTTTGAAACCAGCAGCAGCGGTTCTTTGTTTTTATGAGCCAGTGAAAACATGATTGCGCCTTCAATCATCGAGTTGATTGTCACCCCGAGCTTCTCCGCTTCCTCTTGTTCAAACCCATGCTCAAGAAATTTTGCCGCAAACACATCCGTCCACTTCTTGAACACCTCAACACATGTGCATCTTAACGTTTCATTGATCAGAGCGGTCTCACCCGCCAGCAATCCAACCGGCACGCCCTCAATATTCTGCGGATCATTAAACTGTTCAGCCGTTACATGAATAAAGTGCTGAATCGCTTCTATAGGGTCCGCGAATTGAGACATACTATTCTGTATTTGCTTTTCAACGCATCTTCCCGTATATTTGATCGCCGCAATGGCGAGTTCTGCTTTTCCGTTTGGAAAGTGATGATACACAGACCCTCTGGGTGCTCCGCTCTCTTTTATAATTTGATTCAAACCAGTCGCATGATATCCCTGAATCTGAAAAAGATATGCAGAGGTTTGAATAATTCTTTCTTTTGTCCCGGTTTTACTGTTCATTATGTTTCCTCCTGCATATTACGAAAACCAATCGATTTTAGTATAGAAAAGGGACCTAAAAAAGTCAAAAGCACTTATCACAGCAGGACGCCGCCATTTACGTACAGAAAAAATCCTGCTGACCGTCAGATTTTCTTCTGAGCGATCAGCAGGCTGTATTTTTTTCGTTATGGGTTTGAGGCATGCCTGAAATCAAACTGATCCGGAGCCGGGCGATACGGCGTATTTCCCGTTTTGAACATCCACAACGGTGATATTGTTTTGCCGTTGTACGGGTCCTTAACAACGGTGTACCAGTAATAAACGGAATCAGGCTGCAGGCCGTCCCAGACCCAATTTGCGGTTTTTCCGCTTTTTACGTGTTTTTTATGACCGAGCAGTTCGTTCGTATAGACGTTGCATTCAAAATAATCGGTCGCTACCCTTTTCCTCTTCGGCTGTAAATCCATTTCTGCTGAGAATTCGTCTTTATCAGCGAACAGATCGGTGTCATAGTAATTGATGTCATCCGTGTACGGCGAGTAGGAGAACATGTAAACCTGATTGGCGGCCTGATCGAATTGCATCATGCGCATAAAGCCCTGCCCCCCTTCCGGACCGTCCTGGTAGTCGGTCAGAATTTGGTGGACGAGGCGGTCCGGTTTTCCGTCCCCGTCATCGTCAAGCGCATCGGTTTTTTTCATGGCGTTATGGTAATGGCCGCTTAATACCATCGCCACATTGCGATTCGGCTTGACGACTTTTCGATAGATCGTCTCCCCGATCGGGCTTCGATTTCCGCTCACAAGCAAGTACTCATGAAAGCATAAGATGGCGGTTCGGTCCGGATACCTCTTTAGCACTTGATTGATCCAGTCAATCTCTTGTTCCGCAATGCCCCAGCCCATATAAATCATAATAAAATCGTTCCCGCTTGCCGACAGCAGATCATAATGCCCGCGGTTATTTTTGTATGATCCGCCGTAATGCATGTTCTGTTCAAACCGGCGGCTCCCGAAGAAATCCCCGAAGGTTCGGTATGTGCCGTCTTTATGGCCGACGTCATGATTGCCTGCAAGCACTCCGTACGGAATTCCCGCCTTGTCAAGCGTCCGCATGGAGTGATCGGCGTTTTTCCACTGTTTCATCACCATTGAATCATCGACGATATCGCCGGTATGAAAGACATATTTAATATTGTGCTTTTCCTTATTTTCTTTGATCCACTCCGTCATTTTGTCAAAAATGTGCGGGTGCCCTTGTGCGTAATACTGTGTATCCGACATCCAGACAAACGTGTAATTGCCTTTCGCCGGTATTTGATCCTGCACGATGACATTCATTTTTGAGTTCTTCACCACATCCGCTGCGGAAACGGCGGCTTTTAGTGTAAACGGCTTTTTATCTTTGGCAAGGACGCTGTCCGCCTCCTGCCAGCGGCTTGTCCGGTAATTCCAAATATACATGGTTACCTTTCGGCCGGGCAGAGAGCTTCCTTTCCAGACCGCCTCAGCCAGATCCGTTTCGTCGATAGACGGGTCAACAGAGACTTCGAACCGGTGATAAGGAAAACGCTCCATACTTTCCGCCGAAACGGTTTTTCCGTCATTTGCCGAGATGCGGTTCATTTCCGGCAGGGTAAACGGCATTTCATTTTCTTTTATGCCCCTCGGCGGTTCCGTTAATGAGGCGTGTTTATACACTTTCACGCTGCCCGGATTCCGCGCGGTATAACGGAAGCCGCGATAAAATGATACATTCATGTCATCCTTCGTCGGATCTTTTACCCGGACGGACAGCTTTGCTTTGTGGGCGCCGATTTTTTGATCGGCAAGCTCCGGCTGGTTCGGCTCCTCCCGTTTGATATGGAAGGTGCGGACGGACGTTGTTTCATTTCCGGCAAGATCTGCCGCAATGATGGTAAGGGTATGTTTTCCGGGCTTGAGATCGGCTGATGACGTGTGATGGGGGAGCGTAATGCTTTCTCCGTCCAAAAACGCTTTGACCTCTTCCACTTTGCTCCATTTGTCACGGATGTCCGCATTTAGCTCAACATTACCTTTCAGCGCCGCGCCTTCTTTGATACCCGGGACAATCTTCGGCCCCGTATTGTCCACCCGCACAGATTGGCTCAGCTGTTCCTCACCGTCGCTAACAAAAATATGGTGATAGCCTTCAGAAAGCTTCGCCGTGTTCCACGGCAGCAGCCGTGACGTAAACAAATGATCCGGCAGGCTGAATGAGAAGGTCTTCTGCTGATTCGCCCGCCTGCCGTCACCGATAAACAGCTGCTCAGCCGGATCCGTCTTCCCGTCTTTGATCACCGTTCCGTCCGAAAGCACCAGACGGGCATGTTTCACGACAAAATCATCCCGATTCTCTCCCGTGTCATACGGAGAAACCTTTGAGCCCGAACGGATGGATACTTTCTGTGTTTTGCCCCCTTTTTGCAGCAGACGTTCCGGAAGGAGAACCGAGTGCGTTCTGTAACGGTGAGACGGATCGTCAAAAATGTGCAGCACCTCATTTTCCATTATGACGGTGTTTTGAAAATAAAGATTCGTTTTCCGGGCATCGAAGGCGAAATAGACCTCTTTTTCCAGCGCCGGCCGGGTCTCCTGCCGCTTGCCGTCAATCCACAGCTTGATCTTATCGGCGCTGACGTCGGAAGTCGCTTTGAGCAGATAGGTGCCGGATATCGTATCTTCGGGTTCAACATTCATTCTGAGTCCGTGTGATTTGCTCGTCTGTTCAATGTCAATCATCTTGACGGGCGTTTTTGCTTCATTTTCTCCATCACTGGCTGCGATATAATACTCAAGCTGATCCTGGCCGAGCAGTTCCGGGGAATAAAGAATGTGATGGTATAAGCTGTCGTTGCGGTCTTTTTCGGCCAGAATTCGTTTGAATGGTTTTTTCTCATTGGTCCGGTAATAAAACGCGGCTGTTTTGACAAGGTTTTTGTCTTTTATGTCAGCCTTTAATTCAATGCTTTCAGCGGGCCGGACGGGCTTTCTGTCTGTAAGGTCTTCGATGACCGGTTTTTCCTTGTCGGGTTTTATCACCCTTTTCTGCTGCGGGATCTGCGCCTGAAAAACGGAGCCCGGTGACGGCTTATGCTCGCTCGTGGAGATCTTCAGCAATTCTCCCGTTCCGTTCAGCGGATATTTGTACAGCAAAGAAGTCAGCCGGCGGAAAGCGTGTTTCCGGTATTGCGCCGAGGCGATATCCTTGCCGGTATTTGCCGACAGCACCACCGTACGCGGGCGGCCGTTGGACATTCCGTCCGTCCCTTCGATGACGGCGAGATGTTTTCCCTCCTTCAGGCGTGTCCCGTAATAGCGGTTGAAATCATCTATCGTCAGTTCTGATGCGGCGCGTCTCAGCCAAAACACGTAAGTCCCGCCTGACGGAATGACGGTATCTTCTTTCAGCCTCCATATCATGTCTGATTCCGGCCCTTCCTTCGGATAGCGGTAGCGGATGTGATAGTCTTTAAAATGAATGGGCCTGTCCGTCGTGTTATACACCTCGATAAATTCATAGGCATCAGCGCCGTCTTCATTTTTCGTATCAACCGCAAGCTCCGTAATCATCAGCTCGGGAATATGATTCAAATCGGCTTGATAGCCGTCCAGCTTCAGCCGCTTTTTCTCCGATTCCGCCCGCTGTCTGCCGTTGGTGAAAACGAGGTAATATTCCAATTCTCCATTCCAGATATCCCGTTTTGAAATCTGGGCCGTAAACAGCCGGATTGCGCCTGGCGCGGGCTCCATCGGCACCATTTTAAACCCCAGCTCATTGCTTTGTTTATAAAAAAGAAACGCCGAAAACGCTTGATAGTCAGCATTCCGTACATGAGCCTGTATGAACAGGTTTCTTTTCATTTCCGCCTTTACTTCGATTTGGGGAGGATTCTCCAGAAGCGGTATGTAATGAGGCGGCTGTCCGAATTCCTGCTGATTCACGGGGATTGCCGATTCTTTGCGCGCCGCATCCGCAGAAGGACTCACACAAAGCAAACCAATCAGAAAAAAGAGCGTCATCACAAGTTTCATCTCATTACCTCCCTATACATTATGTTGCGTCAGGAGGCTGCCGCTTATGTAAATCACACATAAAAAAGCTGCCCTCTCGGGACAGCTCGTTTTTTACCTTTTTCTAAGCGGCTCCAATATGCCTTTTTGGATCAGCAAGTGGAAAACGGACAGCACGACGGATGCCCAAATGGCGGTGCCGAACCCATCAATCTGAAAGCTGTCTCCCATCAAGGCTGCGGTCATCATTAACGTTATGGCGTTGATGACAAACAGAAAGAGGCCGAGGGTCACAACCGTGACAGGCAATGTCAATATGACGATGATCGGTTTGATCAGCACATTTAACACAGAAAGAATCACACTGGCGATGACAGCCGCTCCGATACTGCTGATATGGACGGAATCAAAATATCCCGCGATAACGATTAATAATAAAGCATTTACTAAAATGCTGACTGCCCATTTGATCATTTATTTCAAATCTCCTTCTAAAGGTACAACAAAACACCAGATAATATATACAATCGGCACGATTCCGCTCGTGACAAGCGCTAATACAACGGTGATAATGCGCAAAAGCGACGCATCCATATTGACGTACTCCGCCAAACCGCCGACAACGCCGGCGATTTTACGGTTTTTTTCTGAACGGTAAAGTCTTTTCATCCAATCACCTCTGAGTATGCTTGAGCTTAATGGCTCCTGTTAACGATTCTGAGAAAATCGAGAGATGCTGATCATGGCCTTGATTTGATGCCAGCATCAGTTCTTTTTGAATGGTATCATTCTTTTCCTTTAAAATTTCCGCATCAATCAGCTCATGGCTGAGAGAGCCGAGATTGCTTTTGAGCTCCGCTTTCACCGCCGAATCATCAGGCAGGGCGATCTCCACGTTTCCGGTCGTCGTTTTCGTGTAGATGGAGCGGCAGTGCGGCGCTGTCACGGTAAGCATGATATTGCCGTTAAAGCTTTGAACGTCAATGGATTCACTCGATCCGCGCAAATCAATCAAGCCGTTGATCGTTTCCGCTTCAATCGCGCCGCATTGATGTCCGGCCAGCTTGATTTGTCCGTTAGCCGTTTCCGCCGACGCTTTATCAGCCGTCAAATGAGAGAATGACAGAACGCCGTTTGTCGTTTTCGCCGAGAATTCTTTTACATGTAAATGTTCCCCTCTGATCGGTCCGTTAAACAGCTTCACTCTTATCTTATCGTACTCTTTCTGGGGAACATAAAGCGTAACATTGGTTTTCATCGTTTTCTTTTCCGTGCGGACAAAAAACTTATTGCCCTTCACTTCACACTCAATGTGCTGAAGAAATGCGGTGCGCGCCGCCTCCTGACTGTCCGCCCGGTACACTTTCGCCTGGCACTCCGCTCTGATATCTTCATCCGCCCACGGCACGATATTGACGCTGCCGTTTGCGATCTGCATATCAATGGCCGAGAATTCACTGTCTTTAAATTGAAAAATATGCTGCACTTCGTGTGCGTGGCCGAAATTCAGATCAAGATCCGCTTCCTTCACTTTTTTGACGGCAGAATCAATCCAGTCGAACAGCTTCGCCCCGAGCGACGGCTTTTGGCTTCCTTTTGCCCCGCTTTCGAAATCTTCCGCAGGTTCCTGGACCTCTGCAGATAATGCGGTGATCTGCTCTTCTTTTTCTTTATATTCATGATCCAGTTTTTCAATGAGCGTCAGTGCTTCCTGCGCCGTCAGCATGCCGTCTTCCACAAGCTTTAAAATCCGTTCTTTCTCCTGTTTCATACAAAACGCCTCCCCCGACTTTTCTCACACCTGGCGTAACACCTTAATTCCCTGCACGATATTCCAAATGACCATTCCGATGAGGATCAGAAAATAAACAGCTGCTCCTGTTATCATAACAAAAACGGGCACCATACTCTCCCCCTGAGCCGTAATCAATCCGCCGACAACACCCGCGGTCACAATCAGCAATCCCGCAAACGGAATGATATGGGAAATCAGAGCGCGCATGGCATGCCGCTTCGTCTCTTTTTCATCGACGACAAAGTAAGCCACAATCGGAAGAATGAGCGGCGCGAGAAACACGCTGAAATAACAGATTGATGCGATAATCGCTTGATTTCGGTTCAATAAAAACACTCCCTGTGCCGTAATGTAAAAACCCTTCCTTATACATACGTATGACGAATGGGCGGGTTTCATTTTCATGCTAAGGACATGCTTCGTTATACGTAATTTTTGATTTCAGAGATTTCACTATAGAATCTTTTCCCCGAACCGATTACAATATGTAACAAAGCCTGACCGTATGCAAGGAGGACATACAAATGGAGAAAGATCCCGAAAACGCCCAAGTAACGGAAGAGAGTCTGCGAAATTTAATTCGCGAACAGAAAAGAATGAACAGCGAAATGCTGGCTGAATTGGAACAGATCAAAGCAGCCCCTCTTCCCATTTCCCATGATATCCAATATATAAAAGTGCTGCTGGACAGCAGCAGCACCCATATTCTGCAGGACTTAATGCATTTAAGCAAACAGCTTCCCCAACAGAAAAAAGCCTGTAACACAACAGCCCAAAACCGGTGAGTTTTGGGCTGTTTTTATTGATCTATTATGTGGCTGCCGTTTCTTTTTCAGCCAGCAATGTTTTCATCCGTTTTTTATCACGTTCCATTACCGGTTTCAGATAGCGGCCCGTATATGATTCTTCCACTTCGACAACTTCTTCAGGCGTCCCGGAGGCTACGATCGTGCCGCCGCCCGCTCCGCCTTCAGGTCCCAGGTCTACGATGTAGTCCGCCGTTTTAATGATGTCGAGATTGTGTTCAATGACCAAAACGGTATCACCGTTATCGACGAGTCTTTGAAGCACAACCAAAAGCCTTGCGATATCATCAACGTGGAGGCCTGTCGTCGGTTCGTCCAAAATATACAGCGTCCGGCCGGTGGAACGCTTATGCAGTTCGGAAGCGAGCTTGACGCGCTGCGCTTCTCCGCCTGACAGCGTCGTCGCCGGCTGGCCGAGCGTCACATACCCGAGTCCGACATCGGCAAGCGTTTGAAGCTTGCGTTTGATTTTCGGGATATTTTCAAAGAAAGACAGAGCATCTTCCACCGTCATATCCAAAACGTCAGAAATGCTTTTTCCTTTGTATGTGACCTCCAGCGTCTCCCGGTTGTAACGTTTGCCGTGGCACACTTCACACGGAACGTACACGTCAGGAAGGAAGTGCATCTCAATTTTGATGATGCCGTCGCCGCGGCAGGCCTCACAGCGCCCGCCTTTTACATTAAAACTGAACCGACCTTTTTTATAGCCGCGCACCTTTGCTTCATTTGTCTGCGCGAATACATCGCGGATATCATCAAACACACCCGTGTAAGTTGCCGGATTTGATCTCGGTGTCCGGCCGATCGGCGCCTGGTCGATGTCGATCACCTTATCAAGGTGGTCGAGGCCTTTGATCTCTTTATGGCTTCCCGGTTTCGCTTTGGCTTTATGAAGCTTTTGCGCAAGCGCCTTATGCAGAATTTCATTCACAAGCGTGCTTTTTCCGGAACCGGAGACACCTGTCACCGCCGTAAAAGTGCCGAGCGGGAATTTGGCGTTCGCTTTTTTCAGGTTGTTTTCTGAAGCGCCTTTGATTTCAATGAACCGGCCGTCAGGCTTTCTTCTCTCCGGCGGCATCGGGATGAATTGAGCCCCTGACAAATAGCGTCCGGTCAGAGAGTCCGCATCATTCATCACTTCTTCAGGCGTCCCCGCCGATATGACGCGGCCGCCGTGAATGCCGGCGCCCGGACCGATATCTATCAAATAATCGGCAGCCATCATCGTATCCTCATCATGCTCAACGACAATCAGTGTGTTGCCGAGATCCCTCATGTTTTTCAGCGCGCTGATTAAACGGTCATTGTCACGCTGGTGAAGGCCGATGGACGGCTCATCAAGAATATACAGGACGCCTGACAAACGGGAGCCAATCTGCGTCGCAAGCCTGATACGCTGGGCTTCTCCGCCTGACAGCGTTCCCGCCGCCCGGCTCAGCGTCAGATAATCAAGACCGACTTTATCTAAGAAGCTGAGCCGCTCCACAATCTCTCTTAAAATTAAATCGGCAATCTGCATATCTTTCTCCGACAGCGTCAGGTTTTTGAAAAATTCCAGCGCATCGCCGACGGAAAGCTCGGTAATGGTTCCGATATGACGCCCGTTGACCAAAACGGCAAGCGCTTCTTTCTTCAGCCGGTAGCCTTTGCACGTCGGGCACGATTTCTGTGACATGTACTGCTCCATCTGTTCACGGATATAATCGGAGCTTGTCTCTTTATACCGTCTCTCAATATTGCGCAGCACACCTTCAAATTCAATTTCATTTTCGCGCACTTGTCCGAAATCATTCTCGTATTTAAAGTAAATCCGTTCATTGCCGCTGCCGTACAGCACTTTATCAAGCTGATGCTTCGGCAGGTCTTTGACCGGAGTCTCCATATCAATGCCGTAATGGCGGCAGACCGCCTGAAGCAGCTGCGGATAATATTGTGAACTGATCGGCGTCCACGGCGCGATGGCGTGTTCCTTTAATGACAGCTCGGGATTGGGGATGACGAGCTCAGGGTCCACTTCCAGCTTCAAGCCGAGACCGTCGCAAGTCGGACAGGCGCCGAACGGGCTGTTAAACGAAAACAGCCGGGGTTCAAGCTCCCCGATAGAAAAACCGCACAGCGGACAGGCGTGATGCTCGCTGAACATCAGCTCCTCCTGACCGATGACATCTATCATGACACGGCCTTCCCCTAAACGGAGCGCGGTTTCCAGCGAGTCGGAAAGCCGGGCGGCAACGCCTTCCTTGACAACGATCCGGTCAATGACTACTTCAATGGAATGCTTTTTGTTTTTTTCAAGTTCAATATCCTCGGAAAGCTCGGCCATTTCTCCGTCAATCCGCACCCTTACGTAACCTTGCTTTCTGATTTGGTCAAGCACTTTGACATGGGCGCCTTTTCTGCCTGAGATGATCGGCGCAAGCACTTGAAGCTTCGTCCGCTCCGGATATTCAAGAATCCGGTCAACCATCTGTTCAATCGTTTGCGACGTAATTTCAATGCCGTGCTCCGGGCAGTGCGGTTTCCCGACTCTCGCGTACAGCAGCCGGAGATAATCATAAATCTCCGTTACCGTTCCGACGGTTGACCGCGGATTGCGGCTTGTCGTTTTCTGGTCAATGCTGATCGCCGGAGAAAGCCCTTCGATCGCATCAACGTCCGGCTTATCCATCTGCCCTAAAAATTGGCGCGCATAGGCAGAAAGCGATTCAACATACCGCCTCTGTCCTTCCGCGTAAATGGTGTCAAAGGCAAGGGATGATTTTCCCGATCCGGACAGCCCCGTCACGACGACGAGTTGATCCCGCGGAATCGTTACATCAATGTTTTTTAAATTGTGCGCCCTTGCGCCTTTCACCTCGATCCGGTCAATTGCCATGTGTTCATCATCCTTCCGCTTTAAGCTCTAACAGTAAATCACGAAGCTCTGCCGCCCGCTCGAAATCAAGCGCTCTGGCCGCTTCTTTCATTTCGTGCTCCATTTGCTCAACGACTTTCTGGCGTTCTTTCTTCGTCATCTTCGCCAGTTTAGGCGCGGCTTTTGTTTTATATTCTTCTTTATCCTCAGCGGCCTGCGTCGCGCGGATCACATCGCGGATTTCCTTATTGATCGTTTGCGGCGTAATGCCGTGAATTTCGTTAAAGCGCTCCTGCTGTTCCCGGCGGCGCTTCGTTTCATTAATCGCGATTTCCATCGAATTCGTAATTTTATCGGCATACATGATGACGCGGCCTTCCGCGTTTCGTGCCGCCCGTCCGATCGTCTGAATCAGCGAACGTTCAGAACGTAGGAAGCCTTCTTTATCCGCATCGAGAATGGCGACAAGTGACACTTCCGGAATATCAAGCCCTTCCCTCAGCAGGTTGATGCCGATTAACACATCATGTTTTCCGAGGCGGAGGTCACGGATGATTTCAATCCGTTCAAGCGTCTTAATCTCGGAATGCAGATAATTGACCTTGATGCCGATTTCCTTGAGATAATCGGTCAGATCCTCTGACATTTTTTTCGTTAAAGTCGTCACGAGAACGCGTTCATTCCGTTCTATCCTCGCCTGAATCTCGCCGATCAGATCATCAATCTGTCCTTCGATCGGACGGACGTCAATGAGGGGATCGAGGAGTCCCGTCGGTCTGATGATCTGCTCGATCATTTCCGGCGTATGCTCAATTTCATACGGTCCCGGAGTCGCCGACACGTACACGATATTGTGCATGTGTTTCTCAAATTCCTCGAATCGGAGCGGACGGTTGTCAAGCGCTGACGGCAGGCGGAACCCGTGATCGACAAGCACCTGTTTTCTCGCCTGGTCACCGTTGAACATGCCGCGCACCTGCGGAATCGTCACATGTGATTCATCAACGACAATCATAAAATCGTCCGGAAAATAATCAAGCAGCGTATATGGCGTAGAGCCCGGCGGACGGAGTGTCAAATGTCTTGAATAGTTCTCGATCCCTGAGCAAAAACCCATTTCCCGCATCATTTCAAGATCGTATCTCGTCCGCTGCTCAAGCCGCTGCGCTTCAAGGAGCTTGCCGTTTTCATGCATCACTTTCAAGCGCTCCTCAAGCTCCTGTTCAATATTCAGAATCGCTTTTTCCATCTTTTCCGCCCGGGTGACGAAGTGGGAAGCCGGAAAAATCGCGACATGGTCACGGTCGCCGAGAATTTCTCCGGTCAAAGCGTCGACCTCTCTGATCCGCTCAATTTCGTCTCCGAAAAATTCCACTCTGATACAATGTTCGTCACGGGAAGCCGGGAAGATTTCCACAACGTCTCCGCGCACGCGGAACGTCCCGCGCTGAAAGTCGATATCATTGCGGGCATACTGGATATCCACAAGCTTTCTCAGCAGCTCGTTCCGCTCAATCTCCATTTCCGGTCTGAGCGACACAACCATCTCCCGGTATTCTTCAGGCGAACCGAGACCGTATATGCATGACACACTCGCGATAATAATGACATCTCTCCGTTCAAACAGAGAGGATGTCGCGGAGTGTCTCAGTTTATCAATTTCATCATTAATGCTTGCGTCTTTCTCTATAAAAGTATCCGTTTGAGGCACGTACGCCTCCGGCTGATAGTAATCGTAATAGCTGACAAAATATTCGACAGCATTGTTCGGGAAAAACTCCTTAAACTCGCTGTACAGCTGTCCGGCAAGGGTTTTGTTATGGGCAATGACCAGTGTCGGTTTATTCACTTCTTTAATCAGATTGGACACGGTAAAGGTTTTGCCCGTCCCTGTCGCACCCAGGAGAGTCTGGTGTTTTCTGCCTTCCTGTATGCCTTTGACAAGCTTCTCAATCGCTTGCGGCTGATCTCCCTGGGGCTGATATTTCGAGACTAACTCAAAACGATCTTTCACAAAAAAGCCTCCGTTTCTTTACGAAATCTTCCTATTGATATAGTAACACAATGACGGGCAAAATCACTAAAAATACGAACTAAAGTTCGATGGTTTATTTTTACCAAGTCAATTTTTGTATAAAAAACCTGCTTTTATGGCGTAAAAGCAGGCATTCTATTTCATATTCACCATGTCAGGCATTGTCTTTCTTTTTGTCTGCTTCTTTTTTGGCCATGTACAGCCCTCCGGCCACCAGCGATACGACATCCAATCCAACGATAAAATACGTTTCGGTGTAACCCTTTAAATAGGATGCGAAAAGCAGTGCTGCTGTGAGAGCGATCGCCACATAGTGGTTAAACGTGACGCGCGTAAAAAGGACGACCAGCATAAAAGGGAAACATAATGCAAAAACGGCTTTTGTAATCACAAAAACCCTCCTCGGGAATTCTTCATCTCATCTGATTATAGTAAAAAATGAAGAATCGGACAATCGTTCCCCTGCTATCACAATACCCTTTTTCAGCAGTCTTCAATCATCTGTCAAAAAAAATGTGAATATAAATCCATTGAACCATTAACCAGATGAATCGAATTACCTTTCTTCAGCCGAAAGGATGAGAAGGTTTAGGTCTTTGTATCTTTGACAGTTTCTTCCTCCCTCTTTACAATGTAGTGATAGTGTTTACTATCATTTTCTTGGATGAAGAAAAAAAGGGGGTCATACCGCATGTATTCAGTGCGATTTCAAAAAGCGGAAGAATCGAGCCGCTCTGCAGGAGCAAAAGGAATGAACCTGATTAAACTGACGAAAAACGGGCTGCCCGTTCCCGGCGGTTTCATTATTCAGACGAATGCCCTGACACGTTTTATGGAAGACAACGGGCTTCAAGCAGATCAGGAACAGATGAAGCGCGCCATTATGAACGGCACGTTTTCAAAAGAGCTTCGGGAGGAACTGACCGCGTCGTTTTATGAATTGAGAGAATCATACGCCTCTGTCGCCGTACGTTCCTCCTCCGCGTCCGAAGATCTTGAAGGGGCTTCTTTCGCGGGCCAGTACGAAACCTATTTAAATATCAAAACAGAAGAAGAGTTTCTCGGAAAAGTGAAAGAATGCTGGGCTTCCTTCTTCTCGGCGCGGGTCAGCGGTTATAAAGAGAAAATGAACAATGACACCGCAGAACCGTTAATGGGCGTTGTCGTGCAAGGGCTTATCAATTCCGAGGTTTCAGGAGTCATTTTCAGCCGCAACCCCGTCACACATGATGACGGAGAGCTGATGATCAGCGCGAGCTACGGTCTCGGAGAAGCAATCGTCTCCGGCAGCGTGACGCCCGACACATTTATCGTCAATAAAGACACATTTCAGATTGAAAAAGAAATCGGCTTAAAAGAAATGTATATCGTTTCTAAAGACGAAGGCGTGACGGAAAAAGAGACGACCGCAGACATGAGAAACCGCTTCTGCCTTGATGACGAGAGCATCAAAGAGCTTGCCATGCTGACGATAAAGACGGAAGAACTGTACGGTTATCCCGTGGATCTCGAATTCGGATTTGCCGAAAATAAGCTGTATCTGCTTCAGGCCCGGCCGATTACAACGATCGCGCAGGATCAGAAAGCGGCAGACGAAGAACGGGAATTTATCATGACGCCCCGGGATCAGAAAGATTTTTGGCTCAATATGGAGGCCAATATAGAAGGCCCCGTCAGCCCGTTATTCGCCTCACTCATTGTGCCGGCTTTGGAATACGGCCTCAAAGAGAGCACGAAGGCATTCCCTGTAATGGGCATCGAAATCGAGCGTGTCAAACTTCATCAGGGCCGTGTTTTTTCCAGACAGCATAAGACGGACGACAAGCTGCCCGCAGAACAGTTAGAAGCGCTTTTCCCCGTCTTGGCTGACCGCATGTACGATATTATTCAGGAAACCTTTCTGCCTTTTTATCAAAAGCTGGACGAACTGGCGCATACAGACCATACGCCGGAGACTGCCCTTAATGCGTTCCGAAACCTGCAAGACTTCTATTTAAAAGGATACGCAGAACATTTCAATATTGTCTTTCCGCAGGTTGCGTTAAACATGATACTGGAATCCATGTACGGACAGGTTGAGAAAGAAAACACATCCCTTCTGTACGAAATGCTGGCTGGCGTCATGAATAAGTCATTGGAGACCGACAGACAGCTCTGGCTGCTTTCCGGACAAGTAAAAGACAGCCCTGAGCTGCGGCGCGTCTTTACGGTTTCTCATGCCGATGAGCTGCATCAGACGCTTCTGCAATCAAATGAGGGAAAACGCTTTCTCGAACAAGTCGGTGAATTTTTACAGGAATACGGCTGGAGATCCGTGAAAAGTCATGATCTGATTGAAGAAACTTGGGCGGAAAACCCTTATTTCGCTTTGGCCAACATTCAGAACTATGTCCGGAACGGATACGATTTTGACAGTGAGTTTCATAAAACGATAGAAAAACGAAAACAGCTCTACGCCGACTTTATGGATAGAATTGAAGATGACGGCTTCCGGGAGACGTTTGACCGCTATTATCAGTGGACATTGTCTTCATCCGTCATCAAAGATGATCACCATTTTTATATTGATGCGATGCTGGACGCCAAAGCGCGCCTTTGCCTTCTGAAAATCGGCGAGCTGCTTCAAAAACAAGGCGTAATCGATGATCGGGAGGATATGTGGTACTTATACAGCGATGAAGTCGAGAAAGCGCTGGCGTCGCCGGTTCCGATGCAGGAAAAAGCCGCTGAACGAAAACAGCTCTTCCAGCAATATCAATTGCTTGAAGCCCCCGCTTATCTCGGGACTCCGACTTCGGAACAGCTGAAAATGGCTGAACAGATTACCGGCTCCATCACAGAAGATGAAAAAAACACTGAACATCAAATTTACGGACTTGCGGCGTCAAGCGGAATCGCAAGCGGCCCTGTGAAAGTCATTCGTGACGCAAGTGAATTTTCCCGTTTTTCAACAGGAGACGTGCTTGTCTGCAAAATGACGACACCGCTGTGGACCAGTCTGTTCCAGGATGCAAAGGCCGTCATTACGGACACGGGCGGCATCCTGTCACATGCGGCGATCATCGCGAGGGAATACGGGCTCCCGGCCGTTCTCGGCACACGTGCCGCGACTGACAGGCTCAACGACGGAGATATCGTCACGGTGGACGGGACAAACGGCAAGATTACGATTGTCAAACGCGCTTCATGCTAGGTTTCCCTCTTTATTGACGGGCAGGGCGGGTGTATACTTGTCCTGCCAGTATTTACGCGAGGTGAAACATGTTGAGAACGACGAACAAGAGAATTATTGACGCCGCGATGAATCTGATCATCCAAAAAGGATACCGCGCAGCGACAACAAAAGAAATCGCAGAAAAAGCAAAAGTAAGCGAAGCAACGATTTTCCGTAATTTTAAAAACAAACAAGGATTAATGAAAGCCATGATTGAACAGCAGACGCCGGTTCCGGAAAGCATGATCACTAAGGCGGAAGGCGATCTGTATGAGGATCTTCTTCATTTCGCCGCGACCCTTCTTCAGCAATTGGAACAAAAAAAAGAAGTGTTCCGCATCTGCCTGCGCGAACCGGAACTATTCGAAGACGTCCTGCAGGATATTGTCGTATATCCGCAATCCGTGAAAAAGCATTTAATCGTTTACTTTAAGGAGCTGACAAAGAAAAATATGATAAGCCCCGGCAGTGAAGAAGCTAATGCAGACGTCTTTATGACGATGATTTTCGGTTATTTTATACACCGGCTGCAGCTGGGGAAAAGAGTCATCACTCTCTCTGAGGAAACGATGCTGAAACACAGCACTGAGATTTTCATGAAAGGCATTACCGGCCGGTCATTTTCCGGCTCCAAGGAGGATGAAGGATGGGTTCAAAGAAAGAATGGGCGCTGATCGTTTCGCTTTTGCTGGGAGCCATACTCGTTCCCATCAATTCTACGATGATCGCAGTCGCCCTTTCATCCATTTCCCGCTCATTCAGCGAATCAATTGCCAGCATCACATGGGTAGTGACCGTGTATTTAATCGTGATGGCCGTGACACAGCCCATTGCCGGCAAGCTCGGTGATATGTACGGAAACAAAAAAATGTATTTATGGGGCGTCGGCCTTTTTCTCATCGCATCATTGGGGTGCGCCCTCTCGCCAAGTCTTTTCTTATTGATTTTCTTCCGGGCGCTTCAGGCTGCCGGCGGCGCTTTGCTTACGCCAAACAGCATCGCCATCATCCGCCATGTCGTGTCTGAAAAACGGCTTCCGAAAGTATTCGGCTTTTTCGGCCTCGGTGCCGGGCTGGGTGCGGCTCTCGGTCCGTTTATCGGCTCTCTTTTAATTGAGAGCTTCAGCTGGCATTCGATCTTTTGGGTCAACATTCCGTTTCTTGCAATCGCACTCGTGACGGCATTAGTGATGTTTCCTAAATATAAAGAAGAAACGTCTGACGCTCCGCTTGATATCATCGGGTCCGTTTTGCTTGCCGGAAGCATTGTATCTATTATTCTTCTGACGAAAAATGAAAGCTCTTTGGGCTATTGGGTGTACGCACTGCTCATTCTCGTATTTGTTCCGCTATTTTTCAGGCGGGAGCTGCGCACGAAACATCCGATTATTGATTTTGATCTGTTTAAAAACACGACCTTTACGAGCGCCAATCTGTCGGTTCTGTTAAGCAATTTAATGATGTACGCCGTGTTATTGATTATGCCGCTCTTTATGACCGGCCACTTCAGCATGAATACGTCACACAGCGGCATGGCGCTGTCAGTCTTTTCTGTTTTCATGTCCGCCAGCAACTGGGGCGGAGCTCAGCTGCATCAGAAATGGGGCGCGCGAAGAATGATTTTTCTGTCCTTCGGGCTGATGGCCGTAGCCAATCTCTTATTTTTGCTTTTGGTTTATTCCCATTCCGTTCCGTTTCTTATGGCATCGCTTATTGTCGGAGGCATCGCGTCAGGTGCGGGGCTGACGAGCATGCAGGTATCTTCTCTTGCGACGGTAGAACCGGGCATGTCCGGCATCGCATCCGGGATTTTCTCCACCTTCCGTTATTTCGGAAGCATTATTTCTTCAGCGCTGATCGGTTTAATCTCCGGGTTTCATATTCTGTTTATCATATTGATCGGAGTTTCTGTGATCGGCTTGTTCGTATCGCTTGGTATCAAGTCCGGGGAAACCGTTCAGACGAAAAAAAGCCATTCGGCATAACGAAAAAGGTTCCGTAAGCATCTGCTTTCCGGAACCTTTTCTAGTTTTCCTTCTTCATTTTCTCTCTCAAAGTGTCACCGCAATGCCGTTTGCTCTATGAGAATCTTTTGATTTACAAGAGAAAAGGTGAATGTAAATGGCTGAGAGTTCCGATCAAGTTCGGCGCTGACATCGTAATCCGGCCGTAAAAAAAGCCCGGCCGCTGTGTTGTTAGCGGCACCAGGCTTTTTATATGTGATTTTTCATAATTAATAAAACTGAAAGCTTATTATTTCCAATGTTTTTTCTTAATTTTTTTCATAATTCTCCTTACTAAAACCTACCTAAAACAATTATTGAATATTACTTTTATAATTAAGCAAAATTAAGTAACAATCATTGAAGGATTCTCAGACTGATAAAATTTATTTTAAATATAATATTTCAAAACACATTCAAACTGTACAAAGAAAAGAAAGTCTAAATTTTTATTTTTGTGAGATTCTATCTATAGAAGGCACGGTTTTGATCCTCCTTCTAAAGTTGAGTCGCGTCACTTTAGTAGAATCATACCGTGGCTTCCCTTGTCAAAAGGCACAGTTCTTTTTTACACCACTACTTGAGACTTTAACGTTTCTCTCATTTGAATTAATTCAAAATAGAATTAATGGGGGAGATTACCCCCGTATTTCCAGGCGATCCAGGTGGGTGGCCTGGTAAATATTTTGAGTCTCTGTATCTTTAACAATAGTATTTACAATATCATTAGGATACCGATTCAAAAAAAAATGTTCTCCTTTAAACTTATGAAATTTCACGTTTCCTTCAACAACTTCACTCCATTTATGCATTTCATTGATATGAGTCGAAAAATCGCTATCCGCATAAAAAACGCTTACTCCACAACTTATTTTTTCTGCTTTGGGCTGAAACTTATAATTGTCCAAAATTATAAAATCTGCTCGCAAAATCGGAAGAAACATATCCATAATCTCTTTTGTATAAAACTCCTCTGGTATTCCCCCATATTGTTCCACCTTTGTCAAGAAAGTTTCATTAGTCATATTTTCAATGTCTTCTCTCTTTTCAAAAATATGTGGAGCATCTCGCCCAGAAAAAAACAGATGCCTTGGTTCCTTAGTTCCCATTTGCTTAAGTTTATAATATATCTCATAAGTCAATAAGGCTCCCATGCTGTGTCCAAATATAACATATTCATCGTCATATTCTAATTGTTCACTTATTCTTTTGGCGATATCTTCACTTGCTTCACCAACAGACTGGTAACAAGGCTCTGTGAATCGAGTTCCTCTTCCAGCCAATTCACATATACACAATTCATATCTATCCGGCAGTAGTTTTTTCCATTCATAATATGCATTTACCGACGCTCCAGCATATGGAATAGGAAATACTTTTATTTTATTTATTTCACTCACTCCTATGTTCAACTTGAGCCCACTATCATTACTATATAAACCTATAAGTATTCAAGATACATTTAATTGTACTTCTCTATCTCTCGCTGCTCTGCCAGCAACAAATTCACCATATCACTATAGCTATTCATACCGTCTGTCTGATTATTTGCCTTCAGATATACATCATTTACATTTCTTGAAATACTTGAAATAACACCCTCATACTTATCCCGGTACTGCTCATTTTGTTCTATATCATGCTGCACCGCCTTGGACAGACTGGACATTATATCAGACGCCTGATCTGGATCCACTTTCTTTAGCTCAGATATAGAATAATCAAATGCTAGAAAAAAACCACTGTAAAGTATCATTGGATCATCCTGCTGCTTACATGCCAGATATGCTATAAAATTTGCCTCATCCTCATGCATGAAACCACTCTGATGTGCCAATTCATGTGCCATAGTAGCAGGCACCAAGAAAACGGGCACATTAACATTGATATTGGATTCATAAGTAAAAGGGACAAAGATACCATTTATCCCTGCATGCGACATTAGCTTTGACATCACAACTGGTTTTGGTGTTGAGTATAAAGAATGCTCCAAAATAGGATATTCCTTTGATAACATTTGCATCGAGAACACTGCGTGTTGTGCATAATAATCAAAAACCTCCGGTACTTGAGCCAAAAGATCAGTGTCCGCTAACTTTTCCCTTGCCAATCCCATTTCAACGGCAAGCGACTTACTCAATTTGACCAGTTCCTCCTTGCTGTAGTTCTCTTCTTTATATTCGGTATAAGACAAAAAAGAATATCTGTAATAGTTTATTCCACCCAAAATAGTATAACAAAAATATATCACGCTACAGATCGTAACTATTCCTAGAGCACCACGATAAACTACCATCCTACGTACACCTTTACTCATGATAACCTTGCGCACATAATAAACGATATAAAATAGAAAAAGTAACACAACCAACACGACGAGCCATTCACTAACAGAAAACTTGACCCAAGAAGGTACAAATCCTACTATTTTTGACAATAACGGATATACAGACCTACTGTATTTTTCCGCCCAATCCTGATGGTTCTGCGCGTATATTGTCAGTATGTAAGCTATAACTCCAAGTGAAATCAACGGTAATCTCTTAAGTAAAAGCTTTTTTATAATGTACTCCCCCTATCCAATAAATATCAGATGTACGCCATGTAACCTAGTCATATCATTTCTTTATTTCAACATACTTTTCCTCATAAAAATCATGCTTATTAGAAAAAACATATTGATTCATAAAATCTATAGGAAGTACTTCATAAGCCCAGTAGGTACCATTAGGTCTATTACTTGAAATAACTTGTCGGGCGATTTCAGCAGCCACTGTACCCGTTAACTCTGAACTCGTTTCCATTTGTAAATTCAATCTGCACCTAACATCCTTTCCATTTTTCACTCCTGTAGCATCAATGACTAAAGCTATCCATTCCTCTTTAGGTTGCTCCTCTAAACGAATGTCTAGTTTTTTCAGGGCTTCTTCAACCGAAGACTCAAGTTGCATTTGATAAAATTGCATTGCTAAACGAAAAATATTATCATTTGCTGCTATATTGTACCAGTGGAGTTCTTGTACCGAACTAACTTCCAGAATATCAATGATCTCTTGACTTAAATACGGTTTCTTATAGACAGGGACATCCACTTCAGGTACAAATTCTTTCTTCATCATATTTATATTTTCCGTTTTTACACAATGATCACTCCAATAAGAATCTGTTTTTCCAATTACACTATGGCCACTCATTAATATATCTGAGATAGAAGTTTTCGTATAATGTTCCGCACCACCAATATAACAATTCACATACTTCGTTTCGTCTAATAAATGATTTATTACTCGTTTTAATAGCAGACCTGTAATTCCAGGACAAAAACCAGCTCCTATGTAATTTACACCGTTAGCTTTAAGCTCTATTTGCTCCTGACTCAATAATAAAGCATTGGAAGCATCGACATATTTTGCTCCTACTTCCATAGCTGCCTGAGCAACTCTATCTTTAATTATAAATTCAGGCCCTGCACAATTAATGACAACCGTACAATCAGTACAGAACGCAATCAAGTTCTCCCAGTCAGAAACATCCAGGAATTGGTAGTTAAAATTATTAAGGTTCATTAATGCTGTAGGTTCACGCCGCTGTCCGCCCTTAACAATAAAGTCTTTACATAAGTTCTTACAGATGACTTCACCGATCATTCCGCCACACCCAACAACTGCGATTTGCTCCATCCGTACGACACCCCTTTCATCTTATACAAGATTTAAAATACAAGACTAGTTATACCTTTCTCTATTAAAAGATCATTATTATGTCTACTCAACATACTCAATGCATAAAATCTTTGTTTGGCTTCCATTAATTTATGATACGTGCCGTGTTCTTCAATTTTCCCATTATTCAATAAGACAATTTCATCATATCCACTAAGAATTGATTCATCCAGCCTATGAGTAATGGAAATTCTCGTAATGCCCTGCATTTCACTTAACATACACTCAAGGTCACTAGCTGTTTGATTGTCCAACGCTGAAGTCGCCTCGTCCATAAGTAATATAGGTGATTTTCTCAGGAGTGCTCTTGCTATAGAAATTCTCTGTTTTTCCCCACCTGAAAAATGGATTCCATTTTCTCCACATAATACATCAAAGCCGCCTCTGTCATGAATCAATTTCTGTAACATACTCTTCTTTATTACTTGCTCAAACTCATCTGTGTCACATTCACGAAACAATTTAATATTTTGTTCAATCGTATCATCAAAGATAAAACAGTCCTGATGAATAAAACTAACATTTTGGAAAATGGACTGATCACTTATTTTCTCAAGATCAACCCCGTCATACCTGATATTTCCTTCATACCCATCATAAAACCCAGTCAACATCTTTAATAAGGTTGTCTTTCCACTCCCACTTGTTCCTACAATGGCATAAGACTTTCCATATTCAAATTCAAAATTAATATCATCTAAAATTTTTTTCCCATCTACGCTTAACGAAAGCCCATTTAGAGAAATTTTATTACTGAAATTAGGGATATCAATTCTTTGAGTTTGATCCGTTTTTGCCTCTCCAATTTTATTGAAATTCATTAATAAAGCCCGACTGGCCTTCCTTTTGGTAAAACCGGTTATGAGTCTATTAATGGGAACTGTTACACAATTTAACAATTGAATGAAAGCCATAATCTCTCCTACTGTAATTTCTCCTTTCATTAGCTGCTGAGTACCCACAATAAATATGACTACAGCAACAAGAAAAGTTGAAATATCAGTAAGTGACATAATGAGTGACAACAGATTTTCGTATACCATTTTTGCTTTTTCCTGCTTGTTCGCCTTTGCCTTTGCCCTTTCAAAAATCTCCTTTTCGATGTTAAAGCTCTTAACAACCTGATTTCCAGACAATATATCTTTAATGAAAGATACATAATTTTTATTTTGCTCAGCCACTTCACCTTGTGCTTTTTGCATACGATTATTAAATATACTCGAAACTGCAAGTGGAATGATACAAGTGAGTAATATACTCAATGCAAGGAATGAATTAATGATAAACATCGCAAGCACTCCACCTACAAGCATAGCTAGCTGAACAAATATTTCCACGGTCCCTTTTATATAATCGTTTTGAATTATCGTTATATCATTTGACAATCGTGATATGTAGGTTCCATTACTCTCCTTGTTGAAACTTCTCATATCTAACCGCAAAATATTTTCAACAAGGGTATTTTTCAGGTTTAACGTTGCCCTTTTTGTATATAAATTTTTAACAGCATACCCCACATACATTCCCACTGCACCTAAAGGCAATAAAATAACGGAAACAGTAGTCACCTTAATGATATTGTCAATATCTTTATTAATAGAATAATCAATAAACTTTTGTAGTATAATTGCCAATGCAATAAACAGAATAGATGTCATGATACCAAGTAAGCAGGACAAAATAAATAAGCCTATATTCTTTTTGTATATGCTTTTTGAAATTTTTTCATTCATACTCTAAGCCCCCTTCTTGTTTCTAATTTCATTTAGAGCATGTCTAATTTACACTCCAATTGTTTATTGCTAGATCATGTGCATATTTCAGATATGTTGGGTGGGACCGCGAGCATATGCACATGATCTGGCATCATATGTCTTTTTATGACCCCTCCACCCGCATAGCGGGTGGTTTTACGGGTAAGATACAACATTAAATATTCTTCATGACATCATTAAGGAGCTCTTCTTCAATTGTAATGCCTGTAATGCGAGCAATTAGAGTACTATTTTGAATGTAAAAGTGCATGCTAACTCCAAAATCTTCAGACTCTATAATCTGTGTTTGTAAAAACATCTTCTCAAGTGATATGTCATCTCTACTTGCAAACTTATCAAGGACTCCCTGATAATTAATGATTGGAATGCGACGGGACATTTCATTAAAATCGTACTTTTGTGCTATAAGAAACAACTTTTCTGTAATTGCAGATTGATTAATACTCGATTTTTCTGATGTTGATAAAAGCTGTTTTTGCGTTTTACTTTTCCTATCATAAATTGAATAATCTAAATTTAAAGTTAGCCCCAACATTTCCTTATTGAATTCATCTCTGTTATGTGTCAAAACAGAAACAGGGATGTTATTTAATTCTTCAGGTAAGTCACTATACATAAGCCTTGATATAAATTCTACTGCTGTATTAATGGGTTGTTCGCTAAATTTCTGATATTGTAACTCATTTAGTTTTACATGAATTTCTGTAGACCTCTTAGTGTCTCGTCGAGAGACCAAATCAGCTGATTGTTTAGCAGCTTCAATATACTCTTCCATGTTAGACTCTTGAGCATCTGGAATTTCCAGTTCGTCAACTTTCTTTTTAATCATTTTGCAATATTCTATGAAAGAATAGTTATAGGGAGTGGTAAGTCTGTTGTTCAAAGTTTCATGAAGCATAACCTTAAACAAATCTTGTGAGACTCCATCCCATATTAAATGATGAATTGCACTAAGTACTAAGCAATGATCTGCATCTATTTCTACGATTAAAAATCTAGATAACAGCTTATCATCAGTTAGAAAACTCATTTCATTCACAATTTCTTTAAATTGTTCTGCAGATAACTCTAAGGTTCCTTTCACTACTGGAATTTCCCACTCATCTGAATAATCGTATTCTTCTAAATAGGTCATTTTTTGATTTAATTTCGTTCTTAATGCCCCATGCCTGGAAATTATTCCTCTGAGTGATAAAGAAGCGTTCTCTGCCGTTCCTTCTATTGTTATGATTTCAGTAATAATTTCTGTATCCGGTCGCAAGAAGTCCTCATGTCCTGTCAATACAGGACATTCTAAAGTAGAACGTGTTTTAATATAGTTATCTCCATAATAATTCAACTGTTTTTGTATCATGCACTTTAGATCGCCATCACGGTTATCACCAATTAATGTTTCATCTAATGGCATTTTTACTGTTCCTTTTCTGGTTAAACACGTTTCGACAACATCCTTAATTGCTCTTTCATATGCCAATACCAATGTTTGAGCATCCTCGTCAGTATACAATCCAGTATCATATATGATGTCAAATTCAAGTTGCCCATTTAAAACAGCCCCATTTAGAGACAATCCCATTCCTGATGAATTTTTTTCTGACATACTTCTTCCTAATGGCATTCCCGACATGGATATTCCTTCAATTCTGTCTATCTCGTTATCCAATTCTCCAAGATAATTGAATGTTATTGCTGCGCTCATCTCAAGTCCGCTATGCTCACCAAGATATCTCAAAACTCCATATCCAATTCCATGATTAGGGACCTGTTTCAATGTTTGTTTTGTCTCCAAAATGCTTTCTTCAACAGTATCTTTTGTCTCCAAAATAATAGGATATACACTTGTAAACCAACCAACTGTACGATCGATGGCGATCTCTCTATCTATTGTCTCTCTCCCGTGACCCTCCATTTCTATGGTTAGGTACTTAGAGTTTCTCCATTCTTTTACTGCAATGGTCAGCGATGCCAGTAACAAGTCGTTTATTTCTGTTTTATATGTCTTTCCAGCTTCGAGCAACAGCTTTTTCGTCGTTTCAGAGTCCACTTTCACTACTTTATTTTTATATTGACCACTTGCTGTTTGTGTACTCTTGAATGTCTCAGTACTATTTGATTTATCCGATATATTTTTCCAGTATGCTATTTCATCTGAAAGCACTTCACTCTTAGCATATTGTGTTAAAGCATTCGCCCATTCCTTGTACGAAGCCGTTTTCATTGGCAGCGTGATTTTACCTGTCTCTTGTATTTGTCGATATCCACTAAATAAATCCTCCAGCAGAATTCTCCATGATACACCGTCTATGACCAGATGATGTACACAAATTAGTAAATGATCTCCACTGTCTGAATGGAACAGCCCTACTTTTACTAAAGGCCCGGTGGCTAGGTCTATGCTTGCCTGTAATTTATCGCTGGCATACTCTATCTCTTTCGATACATCTTGCACTTTTGTATAATCTTTTTCATACCAATCATATAGCTTGCTTTCCTCTGTAGACAGCGTGATTTGACGTTGTCCGTCATATACATTTCTTAAAGCGTCATGATGTTTAATGATTTCAGTAATTGCTGTCTTTAAACTAGGTATGTCAAATGGCTCATCACTTCTTAACATTAAGGCCTGATTATAATGATTAGGTACGACGTGATTCTTATTGAAAAATTCTAGTTGTATAGGGGTTAATGGACTTTCCCCATTGATTTCTCCCTGTTCGTATACTTGATTTACTTCTCCCATTTGAATATTTTCCCCAATCTTTCTTGGGGTCTGCTGATACATTAATGCGGCGAAAGAAAGCTTATAACCTTTTTCCCGTAACTTCGAAACGGCCTTAATCGCTTTAATAGAATCTCCGCCAAGTTCAAAGAAACTGTCTTCTATTCCGACTGGAGATATTCCTAAGATTTCTTCAAATATGTCCGTAATGACTTTCTCTGTTTTAGTTCTTGGTGGCATATATTCCTGTCCTGCTAATGCATTTAGTTCTGGCAGTGCTTTTGCATCCAGCTTCCCATTTGGAGTCAGTGGCAAGGCATCAATCTGCATCATAAAGCCAGGTAACATATACTCAGGCAGTTTGTCTCTCAAATCATTTTTGATTTCAGACATATCCAGTTGCTGCTCTTGATTTGTCGGGATCAGGTAGGCACATATACTCTTGTCACCGCCTACTTCCAATGCAACAACGGCTACATCAGATATACCCGGCTGATTCCTTAGAACGCTCTCGATCTCGTACAACTCGATCCGATATCCTCGGATTTTAACCTGTTCATCTATTCTTCCCAGGTATTCCATCTCTCCGTTAGGCAGCCATCTCGCCAAATCTCCAGAGCGGTATAACTTCCCTTCGCCATATGGATTGTCGATAAACTTCTCCGCTGTTAATTCAGGCTGGTTTAGATAGCCTTTGGCTACTCCGTCTCCTGCGATGCATAGCTCACCAGGAACGCCTACACCACATAACTCCATCTCATTCAGTATATAGAGCTGCATATTGGCAATGGGATGTCCGATTCCTACACTTAAACCCTTATCTTTTTCGCTGGAATAGACATAGTCACAGCATCCTACAGTAGTCTCTGTAGGGCCATATTCGTTATGGATCTTGACGCTTTCACCCAATAGCTTCTGCGTTTTCCACGCCGTATCTGTGGTGAACTTCTCTCCACCGACAATCAGCGTTTCTAAATTCGGCACATATACGCCGTCTGCATAGGTTTCCAGCATTTTTAAATGTGACGGGGTAAGCTTCAGGAAGGTTACCCTGTTATCTTTGAATGCTGCACGCAGCCTTTCCTCCGCGTCTCCTCCCTTTAATAGAAAAGATCCACCACTAATCAGCGGTAAGAACAAGGACGTTACGGAAAGGTCGAAACTTAAGCTTGTCATTAATACCGTCGTACAAGCTTCCTTCTGGTATTCTTGATCTGCATACGACAAGTAATGATCCAGATTGCCTCGTGTCACCGCCACACCTTTGGGCTTTCCTGTCGTTCCTGATGTGTAAATCACATAGGCTATGTCACTTTTTTCAACAGCACACGCTGGATTTGTCTCCTTCTCACCCAGATCTTCAAGATTCATCGAGATGAATGGGACTTCCGTTTCCATAGTCTTCTCTCTTGTTAAAATGACCTTGGGTGCTGCATCGTTTAAGATATGCTCTATTCGTTCCTTCGGAGTCGCTGGATCAATCGGGACATAGGAAGCTCCACTCTTTAGCACGCCTAAAATGCCAATGATCGTTTCCGCTCCCAGTGAAGCCATGATGGCCACTCTATCATTGGGCTGGACACCTAACGAAATCAGTTCCCATGCCAATGCATTGGCCTTTCGGTTGACTTCTCCATAACGAAGTACTCCCGTTTCGTATTCGATTACCGTCTTCTCGGGTGTCTGTTCCGCATGTTTCTCGAATCGTTCTACTGCCGTATTATTCTGTGCATACTCCGTATGGGTATCATTGAAAACCGTTAGTATTCTTTGTTGCTCTACCTCACTGACCATGTGGAGTTCAGACAATTTCATTTCAGGGTTAGCAATCACCCTGTCCAGCAACACCTTAAAATGCTCCAGTATGACCTGTGCTGAAGTCTCGGTAAATAAATCACTGCAATATACCAGATCTAAAGCGTACCCCTCTTCATACGCTGTAGCTTGTAAATCCAAATCAAATTTGGCATCAATGAAAGGAATGCCCAGCATCTCTACCTGTGCTTCGCCCATCGCAAGATGGATTTCCTCGTTATTCTGCATGGTAAACATCACGTCAAACAGCGGATTGCGTGACAGATCACGGCGTACTTCTACTTCCTCTACCAATTCTTCAAACGGGTATTCTTGATTCTCATATGCATTCAATGCCAACTCTTTGATCTCGCTTAAAAATTCTAAGAACGTTTTTTCAGCCCTTGGATACCCTCTCATTGCCAGCGTATTGACAAACATGCCGGCTATTGTCTCGGTGTCCTGATGCACTCGGCCTGAGATGGGTGTTCCTACCACGATATCTTGTTGCCTGCTGTATTTATGCAGTTCTATCATAAATACAGCCAGTAAGGTCATGTAATCTGTCGTTCCCTGTTGTTTATTTATATTTTGAATGCCAGCTTTCTGCTCTCGGCTAAGCTGAACAGACACTTGGGCTCCTTTGTAGCTTTGGATTTTGGGACGTGGATAGTCCGTCACCAAATCCAAAACCGGTGCCTCTTCTTTGAATACTTCTTTCCAATAGTTTCTCTGACTCTCCAGGTTTCTGCCACGCATCCATTCACTATAATCCTTGTATTGGATTTCAAGTGGTTGTAATTCTTCACCGTTATACAATCGTGAGAAATCTTCGATTAATATATTTAGCGTCTGATGATCGGAAATAATATGGTGCATATCAAATAGTAAAATATAATTGTTCTGATTTCTTTCTTTGACTACTTTAAAACGCATGAGCGGTGCTGTTCCGATGTCAAACGGGCGTACAAATTGTTCCATGTCAGCGTCACTGTAGCTGTCGGTCTCTTCATATTCCACTTGGTAGAATACCTCGTCTGCAATGACTTGATATGCTCCTTCTTCGGTCATTACAAAACTTGTTCGCAGCGACTCATGACGCTTAATCAGACGATCTATGGCTTGTTGTATTTTTTCTACATCAAGGTTACCCGTTACTTCTAGCGCTGACGCCATGTTATATGCAGTACTGTTGCCTTCCATCTGATCCAGAATAAACAATCGTTTCTGTGTAGAGGATGCTGGATAAGCTTCTCTCTGTTCTGCTTGTGGTATTGGACTATATTCGCCTTCTCCCGCGGCCTCAATCTTTCTCGACAACATGACAGGAGTTGGTGAACTAAATATATCTTTGACTGGCAAACGAATCCCTGTCTTCTTCTCGATGGCATTAATGGCTGCCGTCGCTTTTAACGAATGTCCTCCCAGTTCAAAGAAACTGTCTTCTATTCCGACTGGAGATATTCCTAAGATTTCTTCAAATATGTCCGTAATGACTTTCTCTGTTTTAGTTCTTGGTGGCATATATTCCTGTCCTGCTAATGCATTTGGTTCTGGCAGTGCTTTTGCATCCAGCTTCCCATTTGGAGTCAGTGGCAAGGCATCAATCTGCATCATAAAGCCAGGTAACATATACTCAGGCAGTTTGTCTCTCAAATCATTTTTGATTTCAGACATATCCAGTTGCTGCTCTTGATTTGTCGGGATCAGGTAGGCACATATACTCTTGTCACCGCCTACTTCCAATGCAACAACGGCTACATCAGATATACCCGGCTGATTCCTTAGAACGCTCTCGATCTCGTACAACTCGATCCGATATCCTCGGATTTTAACCTGTTCATCTATTCTTCCCAGGTATTCCATCTCTCCGTTAGGCAGCCATCTCGCCAAATCTCCAGAGCGGTATAACTTCCCTTCGCCATATGGATTGTCGATAAACTTCTCCGCTGTTAATTCAGGCTGGTTTAGATAGCCTTTGGCTACTCCGTCTCCTGCGATGCATAGCTCACCAGGAACGCCTACACCACATAACTCCATCTCATTCAGTATATAGAGCTGCATATTGGCAATGGGATGTCCGATTCCTACACTTAAACCCTTATCTTTTTCGCTGGAATAGACATAGTCACAGCATCCTACGGTAGTCTCTGTAGGGCCATATTCGTTATGGATCTTGACGCTTTCACCCAATAGCTTCTGCGTTTTCCACGCCGTATCTGTGGTGAACTCCTCTCCACCGACAATCAGCGTTTCTAAATTCGCCACATCTACGCCGTCTGCATAGGTTTCCAGCATTTTTAAATGTGACGGGGTAAGCTTCAGGAAGGTTACCCTGTTATCTTTTAAAGCTGCACGTAACCTTTCCTCCGTATCTCCTCCCTTTAATAGAAGAGATCCACCACTAATCAGCGGTAAGAACAAGGACGTTACGGAGAGGTCGAAACTTAAGCTTGTCATTAATACCGTCGTACAAGCTTCCTTCTGGTACTCTTTATCTGCATACGACAAGTAATGATCCAAGTTACCTCGTGTAACCGCCACGCCTTTGGGCTTTCCTGTCGTTCCTGATGTGTAAATCAAATAGGCTATGTCACTTTTTTCAACAGCACACGCTGGATTTGTCTCCTTCTCACCCAGATCTTCAAGATTCATCGAGATGAATGGGACTTCCGTTTCCATAGTCTTCTCTCTTGTTAAAATGACCTTGGGTGCTGCATCGTTTAAGATATGCTCTATTCGTTCCTTCGGTGTTGCTGGATCAATCGGGACATAGGCGGCTCCACTCTTTAGCACGCCCAAAATGCCAATGATCGTTTCCGCTTCCAGGGTAGTCATGATGGCCACTCGATCATTGGGCTGAACACCTAACGAAATCAGTTCCCATGCCAATGCATTGGCCTTGCGGTTGACTTCTCCATAACGAAGTACTCCCGTTTCGTATTCGATTACCGTCTTCTCGGGTGTCTGTTCCGCATGTTTCTCGAATCGTTCCACTGCCGTATGATGCTGTGCATACTCCGTATGCTCCGTATGGGTATTATTGAAAACCGTTAGTATTCTTTGTTGTTCTACCTCACTGACCATGTGTAGTTCAGACAATTTCATATCAGGGTTAGCAATCACTCTATCCAGCAATACCTTAAAATGCTCCAGTATGACCTGTGCTGAAGTCTGGGTAAATAAATCACTGCAATATACCAGATCTAAAGCGTACCCCTCTTCATGCGCTGTCGCTTGCAAATCCAAATCGAATTTGGCATCAATAAAATGAATGCCCAACATGTCTACTTGGGCTTCGCCCATCGCAAGATGGATATCTTCGTCATTCTGCATGGTAAACATCACGTCAAACAGCGGATTGCGTGACAGATCACGGCGTACTTCTACTTCCTCTACCAATTCTTCAAATGGGTATTCCTGATTCTCATACGCGTTTAAGGCCAGCTCTTTTATCTCGCTTAAAAACTCCAGGAACGTTTTCTCGCCCCTTGGATATCCTCTCATTGCCAGCGTATTGACAAACATGCCTGCGATCGTCTCGGTGTCCTGATGCACCCTGCCGGAGATGGGTGTTCCTACCACGATATCTTGTTGCCTGCTGTATTTATGCAGTTCTATCATAAATACAGCCAGTAAGGTCATGTAATCTGTCGTTCCATTTTGTTTATTTATATTTTCAATTCCAACTTTTTGTTCTTTACTAAGTTGAACAGACACTTGTGCTCCTTTGTAACTTTGGGTTTTCGGACGTGGATAGTCCGTCACCAAATCCAAAACCGGTGCCTCTTCTTTAAATACTTCTTTCCAATAATCCCTCTGACTCTCCAGGTTTCTGCCACGCATCCATTCACTATAATCTTTGTATTGGAGTTCAAGTGGTTGTAACTCTTCACCGTTATACAATCGTGAGAAATCTTCGATTAATAGATTGAGCGTCTGATGATCGGAAATAATATGGTGCATATCAAATAGTAAAATATATTTGTTCCGATTTCTTTCTTTCACTACTTTAAAACGCATGAGCGGTGCTGTTCCGATGTCAAACGGGCGTACGAATTGTTCCATGTCAGCGTCACTGTAGCTGTTGGTCTCTTCATATTCCACTTGGTAGAATACCTCGTCTGCAATGACTTGAAGGGTTTCTCCTTCTGTCATGACAAAACTTGTTCGCAGCGACTCATGACGCTGGATCAGGCGATCTATGGCTTGTTGTATTTTTTCTACATCAAGGTTACCCGTTACTTCTAGCGCTGACGCCATGTTATATGCTGTACTGTTGCCTTCCATCTGATCCAGAATAAACAATCGTTTCTGTGTAGAGGATGCTGGATAAGCTTCTCTCTGTTCTGCTTGTGGTATTGGACTATATTCACCTTCTCCCGCGGCCTCAATCTTTCTCGCCAACATGGAAGGAGTTGGTGAACTAAATATCTCTTTTACTGGCAAACGAATTCCTGTCTTCTTCTCGATGGCATTAATGGCTGCCGTCGCTTTTAACGAATGTCCACCCAGTTCAAAGAAACTATCCTCTATGCCGACTGGAGATATTCCTAAGATTTCTTCAAATACATCTACGATTGCCTGCTCCGTCTTATTACTTGGTGGTACGTAGTTCAAACTTTCTAACATATCTGGCTCTGGCAGCCTAGTTTTATCCAGCTTCCCATTTATGGTTAGTGGAAATTCATCGATCTGGATCATAAAGGCAGGAATCATATACTCTGTTACTTCTTCTCTTACCGCTTCTTTAATTTGGGGTATACTTAGTTCCTGCCCCTTTTCTGCAATGAGATATGCACAGAGAATATCATTATTTCCAACTTCTTTTACAATAACGACAGCATCTGCAATATTACTCTGCTTTCTTAATACACTTTCAATTTCACCTAACTCTATCCTGTAACCACGGACTTTCACTTGTTCATCATCTATTCGACCTAAATACTCTATATTTCCATCTGGCTGCCAACGTGCTAAATCTCCTGTACGGTACAGTTTTCCTTCACCGAAGGGATTCTTAATAAACTTCTTATCTGTCAATTCTGGCTGATTTAAATAACCTCTTGCTAAACCATCTCCTGCAATACACAACTCACCAGGTATTCCAATCCCGCATAGCTCCATTTCATTTAGAAGATATACCTTTGTATTTGCAATCGGACGTCCAATGGAAATTGAAGTAGAGTCTGTATTCACTCTAAAACTAGTTGCATTTACAGTAGACTCCGTAGGCCCATATGTGTTAAGCACTTCTACTCTTTCCGCCCATTTTTTTAAGCTTTCTAGACTACCTGCCTCTCCACCTGACTCCAGCAAACGAAGCGTCGGTAATGCGTCAACACACAACCCGTCTATTAACTTAGGTGTCAATGAAGCTGTTGTAACATTATTTCGATCGATATATTTTTGTAGTTGCTCCATATCATAGGTTAAATGTTTTGGTACAATGCATAATGCCGCACCATTGCATAGTGCAGGGAAGATATCTCCCACCGCTTGGTCAAAAGATATATTTGCAAATTGCAGCACCGTATCCTTGTCGCTTAGTGCAAATGTCTCCTGATATGTGACCCACATATTGACCACATTTCGATGTTCAATTAAAACTCCTTTAGGATTTCCAGTTGTACCCGAGGTGTAGATACAATACACTAAATCATTAGACCTGTTAACGTGCAAAAGATTGTCCGTTTCATTAGCATAATTATTCTCATCTTCTAAATCTAATACTGGTATCTCTACCTTCCCTAGCAGCTTATTCTTATACGTCAATACAATCTTTGGACTACTGTCCTCCAGCATATAGTGAATTCTATTATCTGGATATTCAGGATTGATGGGTACATAAGCTCCCCCTGCCTTGATGATGGCTAATATCCCTACAATCATTTCCATGCTGCGTTCTGTCACTAGAGCCACTAGATCGTTTGGAGCCACTCCTAAATCCCGAAGAGTTCGCGCCAACTGATTTGCTCTTTCATTCAGCTCGGCATATGTCATCTTATTATCATCAAATTTAAGTGCAATATTTCCTGCTGTTTTCTCTACCTGATTCTCAAATAAGCTGACAGCTGTTTGTTCTCGAGAGTATTCTACATTCGTTGCATTGAAATCAACCAAGATCTTCTCTTGTTCTCTGAGATCAAGCATATGCAGATCTTTAAGCTTTTTGCCTGGATGTGTTATGGCTTCCTCAAGCAGCGTTACATAATGCCTTGCCATATATTCAATCGTTTCTTGTTTGAATAAATCTGTGCAATACTCAAAATCTATCTCATACCCTTCTGGCATACATTCAACCAGAACGGATAAGTCAAACTTTGAGACATTTCTTTTAATGAATGCACTTTTTCCGCCCAATAGGCCTTGCATTTCCGTCGGTTTTTTCTTTTCTTTTAATCCGAACATAAAATCAAAAATTGGATTTCTTGAGAGATCTCTTTTCTCCTCTACGGCTTCAACTAAATCTTCAAATTGGTATTCTTGGTTATCATAAGCCTGCAGACACTTCTCCTTCACAGCTAATATCAAATGCTCAAAGGTCTCATCCGGACTAACTTCTCCCTTGATCACCAGAGTATTGACAAACATCCCCAACATACCCTTAGTATCTGCATGAACTCGGCCTGACACGGTAGTTCCTACAATAATATCCTTTTGGCGACTATATTTGGCTAATAATAAAATGAACACAGATAGGGTAACCATAAATTCAGTAGCACCATGCTTTAGAGCTAGATTTTTAACCCCTGAGCTTAATGGCTCCTTTACCTTTGCTACAACATTGTCTCCCCTGAAAGACTGGATTTGAGGACGGAGGAAATCCGTCTTCAAATCCACCCTAGCAATTTCACCAGCGAATTCCCTCTTCCAATACTCTTCCTGTTTTGAGATGTCATAAAAATTCTGCCATACACTGAAATCTTTATACTGAACACGGTTAGAATTTTTATTCATAAGTTCTCCTCTTATTCATAATCAGTTCCATCATTTTCATAAAATTCGTTCACTTGTTGCAGTATAACTGGCAGGCTTTCTCCATCACATATAATGTGATGAATATCAACAAATAGATAGGAGGCCGTTGTTGTCTTCATTAATTTCACACGCATCAACGGTGCTTCGGATAAAACAAACGGTTGTATAAATTTATCGTATTCTGTTTGTATATCTATTTCGTCCACTTCGCTGTAGTCTATTAAAACCCTTGCGTCTGGAGAAATCGTTTGAATAGGCTCACCGTCCACAACATGGAAACTAGTTCGCAAGATTTCTTCTTGCTTTAACAGCTTATCCAAAGCCTTCTGTAATCTTTCTTTATCTAGCGGTTCTTCATAAGCATAAACGTCCGATACGTTGTAGTTAATATTAGGTCCGGTCATCTCGTCCAGAAGATAGAGTCGTTTCTGAGCTGAACTTGTAGGGTAGTATTCAGCTGCTGAAGCTTGTTCTATTGCCATAAACATCTCGCTCTCAATCGACTCGATATTTCCCGCTATCTGCTCGGGCGTACCAAAATTAAAAACATCTCTAATTGACAATCTTACTCCTATGGCCTTCTCCAATTCATTGCACAAGAGCACTGCTTTCAGTGACGATCCCCCTAGATCAAAGAAGCTATCAGTTACACTGACTTTTTCAATATCTAGAATGTTCTCAAATGCCTGCACGATCAGAGTTTCATATTCATTTCGTGCTGCAATATATTCCTTTGACTTATACTGCGGCTGGGGTAATGAGGCTTTGTCAAGTTTCCCATTACTTGTAAGTGGAATCGCATCAACCGAAATAATATGTGCAGGCACCATGTAATCTGGTAATACTTTACTTAACTTGATCTTAACGTCCTTTTCTTCTATTTCTGTCTCAGTTATTACATAGGCACACAGGAATTTCTCATTCCTTTTGTCTTCTCGCACTATGACTACAGCTTCATTTATGCCTTCAAGCTCCAATAAACGGCTTTCTACTTCTCGTGGTTCAATACGATATCCTCTGATTTTTGCTTGGTCATCCATCCGTCCAATATATTCAATGTTTCCGTTAGGTAACCAACGTGCCAAATCACCTGTCCGATACATCTTTCCGGATCCAAATGGGTTGTGTACAAACTTCTCGTCTGTCAGGTCTTGTCGATTTAGATAGCCTTGAGATACACCCTCACCTGTTATACATACCTCACCCGGAACTCCAATTCCACAAAGTTCATTTCCATTTAATATATAAATCTTTAATGTTGGAAGTGGCATTCCTATATCGCTAATTCCTCTCTCGATGGCTTCAGCATCAATATCGCGATAAGTAGCGTATACCGTGGTTTCTGTTGGCCCGTACATATTAACCAGACGACAATGTCTATTGTTCTCATGCCATTTCTTCAAATGTGCTGGATAAAGTGCCTCCCCTGCAAAAATAACATATCGTAAACTATTTATGGTTTGTCCTGTCGTTGCATCGATCAACGCATAGAATGGTGAAGGTACCTGGCATAAGATGGTTACCGCTTCTTTTTGGAGCAGCTCTCCGAAGGCATATCCATCTTTTACTGTATCCTCAGAAGGTATTACAAGCTTTGCTCCATTCAATAGACTTCCGAATATTTCCCAAACCGAAACATCAAAACAATAAGAATGGAATTGAACCCAAATATCATTTTCATATAAATCAAGCTTAAACTTGTCATTCTTGAGTAATCGCACTACATTTACATGCTGAACCATAACACCTTTTGGCCGGCCCGTCGTACCTGAGGTATAAATAACATACATCAAATCACTTGAGTGATTTACATGAACAAGGTTACTGCATTCCATTTGATAATTTGCCTCATCATGAAGATGCATGACAGGAATGTCAACTTCAGGTTCTTTTGTACTGCATAATACGACCTTTGGTTTACAGTCATTAATGATATAATTAATTCTTTCCTCTGGATAAGATGGATCAACCGGTACGTAAGCTGCTCCAGCCTTTAAAATAGCGTATATACCCACCACCATCTCCAAACACTTCTCTATTGAGATCACCACAAAGTCATTGGGTTGAATGTTATAGTCCTCACGAAGCTTTCTTGCCAGAGCATTCGCCCGTTCATTTAATTGTGCATAGGTCATCTGTTGTCCATTAAATGTGATGGCTATACTATTAGGTATTCTGGCGGCCTGCTCTTCAAGTAACTGCACAATCGTCATATTTTGAGGGAATTCTGCATCCGTCATATTGAACTCACCCAATATTTTTGCTTCTTCGTACAGATCTACCATGGCAATCTCCTGCAGCTTCTTTTCCGGAGACATTAAAACTCCTTCAATTAATGTTAAGAAGTGTTTTGCCATGTACTCGATCGTTTCTGGTTTGAATAAGTCTGTAGAATATTCAAAATCAATCTTATAGCCTTCTGCATCACTTATCATGGTTAAGGTAAGATCAAATTTAGAAATACTACCTTCAACGGATTCCCTTGTTCCAATATGAATACGATCCGAATAACTCTCTCTCTCATCGTCCTGCAATACAAACATCACATCAAATACTGGGTTTCTTGAGAACTCTCTCTTTACTCCCACTGCTTCAACTAAATCCTCGAACTGATAATCCTTGTTATCGTATGCCTGTAAACATTTCTCTTTTGTACGTAATAATACATCCTCAAATGTATCATCAGCGCACACATTCCCTTTGATTGCCAGAGTGTTTACAAACATGCCCAACATATTTTGGGTATCCGTATGGTTTCGGCCCGATATTGGCGTTCCTACTATAATTTCTTCCTGTCGACTGTATTTTCCTAACATAGAGAAAAAGGTGGATAACAACACCATAAACTCCGTTGCACCATACTTCTTCGCTAACTCTTTTACTTTAATACTCGTTTTTTCTTCTACCTGTGTTCGGAAATTAGCACCTCTAAAGCTTTGTTTATGAGGGCGTGGATAATCCATGATTAAATCTAGGACTGGTATATCACCGGAGAATTCTTTCTTCCAGTACGCTGCCTGTTCTGTGATATCTCTAGCATTTTGCCAAGCAGAAAAGTCTTTATACTGTACTCGTGGTGTTAACAATTCTCTTCCTTCATATAACTCTTGTATTTTGTAAAGCATAACTGGCATGCTTCCTGCATCACATAAAATATGGTGAATATCCAGGAATAAATATGAATCACTTGGAGTATTCAGTATTTTTGCACGCATTAGTGGTGATTTTGACAGGTCAAATGGTTGGACGAAAGTATTATATTCATCTTGGATATACTGTGAATCTGCTGTCTTTACTTCACTGTGCTCCAGCACAATTCTTGCATCTGAAGAAATTTTTTGAATTGGTTCACCATTCACGATATGGAAACTTGTCCTTAAAATTTCCTCATGCTCTACTAATTGATCCAATGCCCTCTG
Organism: Bacillus sp. FSL K6-2865; assembly: GCF_040311405.1. Classification (NCBI taxonomy): domain Bacteria; kingdom Bacillati; phylum Bacillota; class Bacilli; order Caryophanales; family Bacillaceae; genus Bacillus; species Bacillus sp. FSL K6-2865. Next base: position 3,560,037 of record NZ_CP152036.1, read on the forward strand.
AAGTCGCTCATTGTCTGGTTTAACTTTAAGCTTGATTACTAAAGGAATATTATAAGTTATACCAGGGCCTGTTAGTTGGTCCAAAAGATAAAGTCTCTTTTGAGCTGAACTTATAGAATAGCTTTCTGCTTCTGCTATTTCTGGTATTTCTTCAAACGTATTCTCCTTTGAGTTTTTTATTTGTTCTGCAATATTTTTTGGTGTAACTAAATCAAAAATTTCTCTAAGTGGTAACCTTACCCCTGTGCTCTTCTCTAATTCATTACACAGCCGGATTACATTAAGCGAGTATCCACCCAAATCAAAGAAATTGTCATTTACACTTACTCTTTCCATAACAAGTACATGTTCAAATGCCTCTACTACCAATTTTTCCGTCTGGGTCTTTGGTGCCTCATAACCCCTTATCATCTTAGTTTCTTCAATAAACTGTTCCGGGTTCGGCAATAATTTACGATCTACTTTACCATTTGCAGATAGTGGAATCTCATCTACCTGTATGAATTGTGCCGGGATCATATAATCAGGCAGATGTTTGGCTAACTCTCTTTTTATTTCTGCCAATTCTACGGTCTCATCTGCAACAATATACCCACACAATTGCTTCTCTCCATGTGAATCACTGTAATCAGCGACGACGGACTGCTGAATATGTGGCAAATGATTGATACAGTGTTCTATTTCTCCTAGTTCGACACGATGTCCACGTATCTTAACTTGACTATCTTTTCTTCCCAGGAAGTCTACATATCCTTCCGGACGCATGACACCATAATCACCTGTTTTGTACAGATAACCTAATCTATGGTTGATAAAGGCGGCCTTCGTCTTCTCTTCTTCATTGAGATAACCTGCAGCGACTCCTTTTCCACCAATATGCAGTTCTCCTGGTACGCCTACTGGGCATTCTTCCCCACATTCATCCAGTACGTAAATTTGTTGATTTTTCAGCGGATAGCCGTAAGGGATACTTTTCCACTCTGGCTTCACTTCTGTGATTGGGAAATATATGGACCATATAGAGCCTTCCGTTGCTCCACCTAACCCGATGACTTGTGCTTTTGGCATTCTTGTTTTGATTTTCGCTGGCAAACCAAGAGAAATCCAGTCTCCACTTAGCATCACCATACGTAAGCGCTCTGCTGAAGTGCTATGCACCGTGTCTTGCTTTGTGCTTTCTAGATACATATCCATAATTGCCGGAACCGAATTCCATATCGTGATTTCTTCTTCGATCATGATCTGATGAATACTGACCATATCTAAAAGATCTGGAATTAATACTAACTGAGCTCCGCTAATGAGTGCTCCAAAAATATCATAGACGGATAAATCAAAGCTCATCGATGATAGGGCAATGATTTTATCTTCGCTATTTACTTGGAATTTCTCATTAATATCTAATAATGTATTCACTACTGCTTCATGGGTGATCACAACACCCTTAGGATGTCCAGTGCTTCCTGACGTATAGATAGCATAGGCTCTATCCTGCTGGCAGCCTTCTAACAGTTCTAAGGCGCCATCGTTATAGGTGGAAAGGTTCTCTGTTTCATATAAATCCGGATGAATCATGAGCTTGATATCACTATGTTCCACGATATATTTTATTCTTTCCTCAGGATGTTCCGGATTAACAGGAATATAAGCATGGCCGGCTTTTAAAATAGCTACCATATTTACAATGGTCTCAATTCGTCTCTCTGCCCAAACTCCAATATAAGAATTGAGCGCATAGTTTTGTTCTGCTAAATAACGAGCGACCTGATTGGATTTTCTCGCCAACTCGCCATAGGTCAATGTATCCTGTCCTAATTTGACTGCAATAGCATCTGGCGTCTTCTGGCATTGCTGGTCTATTAATCTTTGCAGTAAATCCCCTTCATAGTCTCCTTGTGTACGATTGTAATCAAGCAGAAGTTCAGACTGTGTTACAGGCAGCGGCATAGATGAAAGTTTATTGTCTATAACTTGCTGTAATCGAAGTTGATACGTTTCAAACATGGCACTGATCATGTCTTCATCAAACAAATCTTTTGCATAATCCCAAGTCACAATTAATTGTCCGTCGCTTTCCGCAACTTGGAAGTCCAAAAACACTTCAGGGGTCTGATTTATTCCGTATTTCAATTCTCCCCTACTACCTATATTGGCATTGAAAAAATCTACTTCGTCACGAAGCATACTCGTAAATACAATTGGCATTATAGCTTGACCTTCTTGACCACGGTGTTCAGCCAGATCACGCAGGAAATCAACCCCACTGTAAAATCTGTGGTCTAACGCTTCAAATAACCGATTCTGAATCTCAGTAGTTCTTTCCCAAAATGGTCTATGAGATGATAAATCGATATCTAACAACAATTTCGATACGAAATCCCCCATCAGAGACATTCCATCTTGATGAAAAGGCTGATTACTAAACAGATTTAAGCTAAGTGCCATATTGGATTGATTGCTCCATTTAAATAGAACTTCCGCATATATTGTGCACAATAACGCAGATGGTGCAATTTTGTTATCCAAAGCCTTGTTTCTCACAATCGCCCAGTCTGTCGCAGCAATTCTCGTTTCTAAACGTTTTACTGTTGCGTTGTTTACAGCATTCCCATTTGGAAGAAGTGGTAACTGAGGTGCATGCGGGAAATTGTCTACTTTTTCCTTCCAATAAGCTTGATCTCTTTGCTGCAATGCCCGCATCAAATCTGAAACTTGCTGTGCCAGATGATTGGCACGATGATCAAGCTCTGCTTGGGTCGAATCTTTCTCCTCTTTCTTAACATCCTCTTTCTTAAGTAGCTCTTGCAAACGGTCTTCTGGATGTTTTATAACTTCTGATAGTAATAAAACATAATCATCCAGCATTTGCTTTATCGTTTCCTGTTTAAATAAATCTGTAGAATACTCTAAGTTGACCACATAACCCTCTGATGTGTGTATTACCATTAAATTCAGATCAAACTTAGCTACTTTTCCTTCCATTGGTACCCATGTTCCACTCACAATGCTCTTTGAACCAGACATAATTTCACTCTCTGGCATCATGAACATTACATCAAATAATGGATTTCTTGATAAATCTCTCTTTACATCTACTGCCTCAACCAAGTCTTCATATTGAAAGTCCTGATTATCGTACGCACGAAGACATTTTTCTTTTACTCCAAGCAATACTTGTTCAAAACTCTCCTCTTGTTTCACTTTTCCTTTGATAGCCAAGGAGTTTACAAACATCCCCAGCATTTCTTGTGTATCAACGTGGGTTCTACCTGATACAGGAGTTCCGACTACAATTTCTTCCTGTTGACTGTATTTGCTCAATAGAATCATAAAGGTTGATAACATAGTCATGAATTCCGTAGCACCATGCTTCTTCGCTAATTCTTTTATTTCCATAAAAACTGGTTCTTCAATCTTAGTTTTTACGTTGGCACCATTGAAGCTCTTTTTCTTAGGACGTTGGAAATCTGTATTCAAATTAAGTATTGGAATTTCGCCTAAAAACTCGTTTTTCCAATATGCCGCCTGCTTCGTAATATCCTGAGTCATTTGCCAAGCAGAGAAATCTTTATAATGAAGCCTTGGGATTGGTAAAGTATTTCCTTCATATAACTCGCTTATCCAGTTCATCATAATAGGCAGACTTTCTCCATCAGAAACAATATGATGAATATCCAGCATCAAGTATGAAGCTTGTGGTGTCTGTAATAACTTAACCCGCATCAAAGGTGCTTTGAATAAATCAAATGGGCAAACAAAACGATCATATTCATCTTGAATATCTAGTGTATCTGCTTCTTTGTATTCCAATACTACTCTCGCATCTGGTTGAATCACTTGAACTGGCTCTCCATTAATAAGATGGAAGCTGGTTCTTAATACTTCTTCTCTCTCTAAGAGCTTATCTAATGCTCCCTGTAACTGCTCTTTATCCAGAGTGTTTTCGTATTTTATGACGTTCGAAATGTTATAGGAAATACTAGGACCTACTATCTCATTGAGAAGATAAAGTCGCTTTTGAACAGAACTCATAGGATAGAACTCTGCTTCAGCTATTTTCGGTATTTCCGAAAAACGATCCTGTTGTAAGCTTCCAATTCTTTCTGCAATACGTTTTGGTGTAGATAAAGCAAATATTTCACTAAGCTGCAGTCTTATACCGATTGTCTTTTCTAATTCATTACACAATAATGTAACTTTCAGTGAATGACCACCCAAGTCAAAAAAGCTATCATTGACACTAATTCCTGTTATTCCAAGGACTTTCTCAAATGCTTCAACTATTAACTTCTCTTCTCTATTTATTGGTGCTACATATTCCTTAGGCTTGTATTCTGGTTCTGGTAGTGCCGCTTTGTCCAGCTTTCCATTATGACTTAATGGAATTTGGTCAATTCGAATAATATACACAGGAACCATATAGTCTGGTAACTTCTTGCGTAATTCACTCTTGATTGTATCTTCGTCTAATTCTTCTATTTCTGTATGAACGACTACATAAGCACACAGATATTTTTCTCCTTGCTTGTCTTGTCGTACTACAACGGCTGCTCTACTAACTCCTTCGAGCTCCATCAAAGTACTTTCAATTTCTCCTGGTTCGATTCTGAAACCTCTTATCTTAACTTGATCATCTATACGGCCAAGGTACTCGATATTTCCATCCGGTATCCACCGTGCCAGATCACCTGTTTTATACATCATTCCTGAACCAAAAGGATTTTTAATAAATTTCTGAGCTGTTAATTCTTCACGATTTAAGTATCCACGCGACACACTTTCTCCTGCAATACATAATTCCCCTGGTACACCTATTCCGGCTATTTTTTCATTTGATAATATATAAATTTGTGTATTACTAATAGGCTTACCAATTAATATTTTATCTACATCTAAGCCTGTTGGACAATGATATCCACTGGAATTAACTGTAGTTTCTGCTGGACCATAGAGATTCAGTAGTTCTGCTCTTACTTGTCCTTTTTCCCTTAATTGATTATAATGTCTCACACTTTCCGCATTCAGTTTCTCACCAATATTAATGATATAACGCAGAGTATTTATTTTTTCTTTGCTCATATCTAATTCTTCTAGAAACATATTGAACATGGAAGGAACGAACTGGATTGCATTGACTTTATAATCCTGAATTACCTTGATGATCTTATCACTTTGACTTTCTTCTCCTTGTTGCAAAATAACAAGTTTACCACCCGCTAACATCCACCAAAATACTTCCCAGGCAAAAACATCAAATGCACAAGTGGTCTTCATTAAAAGAGATTCTCCCTCGTGTAATGGGTATTCTCTTTGTGTCCACATCTGCTGATTGACTATATTCTGATGCTCTACCATAACCCCTTTTGGTTTTCCTGTTGTACCCGATGTATAAACCAGATAAATAAGATCACGAGGAGTATTTACATGTTCTAGATTCCCTGCACCTTCTCCATAATTGCTTTCACTATATAAGTTAACAACCTTTTCAGGAGAAATATTATACTTTCCATGACCAATTAAAACCGCTTTAGGCTGGCTATCTTCCAATATATACTCGATACGTTCTTCTGGATACAATGGGTCAATGGGTACATATGCTGCACCCGACTTTATGATGGCATATAACCCGATCACCATCTCCAAACTTCTTTCTGCTATAATCGCAACAAAATCATCAGGCTGGACATGGTATTCCCGTCGTAACTTTAATGAAAGCTGATTGGCACGAGCATTTAATTCAGCGTAACTCAATTGCTCATTCCCGCATACAACTGCTGTATTATGGGGGGTTCTTGCTACTTGTTCTTCAAATAATTGTACAATTGTCTTGTCTCTTGGATAGTCGCTGTCCGTTGCGTTAAACTGTACTAATTCTTTCATTTCTTCTGCTTCACTGGTCATGCCTAATTCGATTAATTTCGTCTGTGGTGCTGCAATTGCTTGTTCCATAAGCCTTTGCAGATGGGAACCAATAATGTTTATTTGTTCCTTGTTATATAGCTTTGTACTGAAAAGAATTCTAAAATGGATACGATCACTCTTAAATGCTGTCATTCCCAAGTCATACCCAATTTGTTCGCGGTAATATTCGGATTCCACATTTAATTTGCCATCAATATTTATACTTGTTCCTTGATAACCTTCAAAGAAGAATAATGTTCCAATTAGATCTCTTCCTAATAAAGTATGATTCTGTATTTCTGCTAAGGGAAGAAAATCGTGTTCATTTGCAATAATTGCCTGGCTCTGTAATGATTTCAACAAATCGGCAAAGGTGTCTTCGTTTGTTGTCGATATACGTACGGGTATTGTATTGATAAATAAACCAACGATTTCTTCAATATCTTCAATCTCTGCATTTCTACCAGATACAACTTTTCCAAATACAACATCATTTGTTGAGTTGTATTTTTCCAATAAAACGCCCCAACAAGCTTCTACTAGCGTGTTCAATGTTACATCATATTGGGCACATATCGCTTCTGCTTGTTCAGTTACCTCTATGCTTAACTTAAACTCTTGGCTCTGACTCTCTTCTTCTGTTTCATCTGGACGACCTAAAGGTAGAATATCAGCCCTTGTCTCATATCCTTGAAGAAGGTCTTCCCAATATTTAAGGCTCGTCTCTTTATCTTTTTCATTTATATAATGGACAAACTTTTCATAGCTACCCATTTTATTAGAAGCAGCCTGATTAGGTGTTTTTAATTGTTCTTCATCTGTTGCCATATACGCACTAAATAATTCTTTACGCAAAATTGGCAAACACCAACCATCTAAAATAATATGATGGTTTGTCATGATCAACCGATAACCACTGTTGTTTATTTTTATCAGATTCATACGAAGTAGTGTATCTTCTTCTAAATCAAATCCTCGTTTTACATCTTGTTCCTTTAAATCAAGATAATCCGATTCATTATCTACTTCCATATAATTAAATTCCGGCATTCTTTCTTTCAATACAACTTGTCTTGGTACACTTACTCCCCGATAACAGATTTTTGTACGTAAAATATCATGCTGTGTTGCTAAATACTTAAAAGCTTTGTGCATCTTCTCTACATCTACATCTGCCAATCGCAACGTCTGCTGAACAACATATTTTGTAGATGATTCATCCATAAGCTTCTCATAGAGCATTCCCTCTTGCACAGGAGCCAATGGATAGATACGTTGAATTTCCTGGCCGCGGATTTCGACAGCTTCCTGTACATAACAAAATTCGCTATCTTTCCATACGCTCTCACCAAAATCACTTGCCGTTGACTCACTCTTCTGTGCGTGGGAGCAATGTTCTGCGACTGCTATCAGTTCTTCTTCATATGCTTTTCCTATTTGCTCAATTCTCTCAGCCAAATAACGACTGCTGTTGCAGGTTACTGTCATAGATAAACTACCTTTTTGCACATGACCTATGACGTTAATGGATGGTCCAAATTGATTACGAGGATTCGTATCCTGTCCATAACCTAATTGTGAAAACTCGAAATATAGATCGCCAGATTCTTTCTTTGTTCCTAGTTCTCCAAGATAATTAAATGATATATCTGGTGCCACTTCTACATCCATTTCTTCTGGATTACCCATGGCTGCATTCTTTATGATGCCATAATCAATTCCATGTCCTGGTACGCGTCGTAGTGTCTCTTTCGTATTTCGAATATCCTGTGCAATATTAGTGCCTAACTCATCTAAAACTACGGGATATATACTAGCGAACCATCCTATTGTCCTACCTAAATCAAAAGAGCCTACTGTTTCTTCACGACCATGTCCTTCCATCTGTATAGCAAGCGTTCTCTGACCTGTTACTTTGTTTACCGCACGTCCTAGTGCTGCTACAAGCAAGTCATTAATCTCTGTATTATAAGCATGTGCACTTTCTTTTAATAACTTTTCTGTGATAGCGGCATTAAGACATGCCACGGCTGTCTTTGGTTCGAATTTATCATCAATTCCATCTTCTTTTAACTTACCATCAACCAATTTATTTTCTATTTCTGACCAGTAAGCTAACCTTCTCTTTAACTTTTCACTCTGGCTGTAATAAGCTAATCCTTCGCTCCATACTTTAAAGGAAACGGTTTTAGCTGGTAATGTTATCTCTTTTTGATTCAAAGCTTGAGAGTAGCCCTTCTCCAAATCCTCAGTTAAAATCCGCCAGGAAATCACATCCATTATCATATGATGAGCTAGCAACATCATATAATCTTGCTCCGGCGTACTAAATAAAACAGCCTGCAATAATGGTCCTTCCGCCAAATCCATCTTTACTTTCGTTGTCTTAATTTTTTCCTGAATCTCTTCAGGTTCACATGCTATTTTTGTAAAGCCGTACCATTTCTTATCTTCTACTTTCCCTATAACCTGTTTCTTATCTTTGTACGTAGCTCTCAACATATCATGATGCTGCACTAACGCAGATAAAGCTTTTTGTAGTGCCAGATCATTTAGTTTTTCACGAACCTTAAACACTTGGCATACATTAAAATGTTCAGGATCTATCATATTTTGTGCGAAGAAGTAGTTTTGAATTGGTGTCAGTGAAATTTCACCAGTTATTTCTCCTTGCTCCGCAGGCATAATTTCTTTTTTTGTGGATAAATTCATGGCTATTAGCTTTGGTGTTCTCTCCATCAAAAGATTTCGCATGGAGCTATCGTATCCAGCTTCTCTTATCTTGTTTAGAATATGGATAGCCTTAATCGAATCTCCACCCAAATCAAAGAAATTGTCATTTACACTTACTCTTTCCATAACAAGTACATGTTCAAATGCCTCTACTACCAATTTTTCCGTCTGGGTCTTTGGTGCCTCATAACCCCTTATCATCTTAGTTTCTTCAATAAACTGTTCCGGGTTCGGCAATAATTTACGATCTACTTTACCATTTGCAGATAGTGGAATCTCATCTACCTGTATGAATTGTGCCGGGATCATATAATCAGGCAGATGTTTGGCTAACTCTCTTTTTATTTCTGCCAATTCTACGGTCTCATCTGCAACAATATACCCACACAATTGCTTCTCTCCATGTGAATCACTGTAATCAGCGACGACGGACTGCTGAATATGTGGCAAATGATTGATACAGTGTTCTATTTCTCCTAGTTCGACACGATGTCCACGTATCTTAACTTGACTATCTTTTCTTCCCAGGAAGTCTACATATCCTTCCGGACGCATGACACCATAATCACCTGTTTTGTACAGATAACCTAATCTATGGTTGATAAAGGCGGCCTTCGTCTTCTCTTCTTCATTGAGATAACCTGCAGCGACTCCTTTTCCACCAATATGCAGTTCTCCTGGTACGCCTACTGGGCATTCTTCCCCACATTCATCCAGTACGTAAATTTGTTGATTTTTCAGCGGATAGCCGTAAGGGATACTTTTCCACTCTGGCTTCACTTCTGTGATTGGGAAATATATGGACCATATAGAGCCTTCCGTTGCTCCACCTAACCCGATGACTTGTGCTTTTGGCATTCTTGTTTTGATTTTCGCTGGCAAACCAAGAGAAATCCAGTCTCCACTTAGCATCACCATACGTAAGCGCTCTGCTGAAGTGCTATGCACCGTGTCTTGCTTTGTGCTTTCTAGATACATATCCATAATTGCCGGAACCGAATTCCATATCGTGATTTCTTCTTCGATCATGATCTGATGAATACTGGCCATATCTAAAAGATCTGGAATTAATACTAACTGAGCTCCGCTAATGAGTGCTCCAAAAATATCATAGACGGATAAATCAAAGCTCATCGATGATAGGGCAATGATTTTATCTTCGCTATTTACTTGGAATTTCTCATTAATATCTAATAATGTATTCACTACTGCTTCATGGGTGATCACAACACCCTTAGGATGTCCAGTGCTTCCTGACGTATAGATAGCATAGGCTCTATCCTGCTGGCAGCCTTCTAACAGTTCTAAGGCGCCATCGTTATAGGTGGAAAGGTTCTCTGTTTCATATAAATCCGGATGAATCATGAGCTTGATATCACTATGTTCCACGATATATTTTATTCTTTCCTCAGGATGTTCCGGATTAACAGGAATATAAGCATGGCCGGCTTTTAAAATAGCTACCATATTTACAATGGTCTCAATTCGTCTCTCTGCCCAAACTCCAATATAAGAATTGAGCGCATAGTTTTGTTCTGCTAAATAACGAGCGACCTGATTGGATTTTCTCGCCAACTCGCCATAGGTCAATGTATCCTGTCCTAATTTGACTGCAATAGCATCTGGCGTCTTCTGGCATTGCTGGTCTATTAATCTTTGCAGTAAATCCCCTTCATAGTCTCCTTGTGTACGATTGTAATCAAGCAGAAGTTCAGACTGTGTTACAGGCAGCGGCATAGATGAAAGTTTATTGTCTATAACTTGCTGTAATCGAAGTTGATACGTTTCAAACATGGCACTGATCATGTCTTCATCAAACAAATCTTTTGCATAATCCCAAGTCATAATTAATTGTCCGTCTCTTTCCGTGACTTGGAAATCTAAAAATACTTGAGGGGTCTGGCTTATTCCGTATTTAATTTTCCCTAATTTCGTCAACGTATCTGCAAATTCCGATTTATCGAATAACATACTAGTAAATACAATTGGCATAATCGCTTTACTAGTCATTTCTCTCTTACTTGCAATATTTCGTATAACATCAACACCACTATAAAAACGATGGTCTACTGCTTCAAATAATATATCTTGAACCATAGATGCTTTCTCCCAAAAAGCACGATGAACAGATAAATCAATATCTAACAATAAAACTGATGTAAAATCTCCAATCAACTTCATTACGTCTGGATGAAAGGACTGTCGATTAAATAATGTTAAATTAAGTGCCATTCTGGATTGATTGCTCCATTTGCACAAAACTTCCGCATAAATTGTACATAAGAATACAGATGGTGTTACACCGTACTGAGTTGCCAGGCCCTTCACAATATTCCATTGATCAGTTGTCAGACTTTTCTCCATTCTCTGAAATATTGGTTTCTCTATGAATTCTGGCTCACAAACTAATGGTAGCTGAGGTGCATAGGGAAAATCCTCTATTTTGGCTTGCCAATAGTCTTGAGCTTTTTGATAGGCGGAAGATTCACGAAAGCTCTCCAATGCCCTTACATAATCTGAGAATTGGAATGTTAAAGGTTTAATCTCCATATTCGGTTTCTCATAATAATCCATTATCTCTTGTATTAAAATTAATAAACTGCCTCCATCAGCAATTAATAAGTCAATATCCAGGAAGAGATAATTTTTCTTCTCACCAAGAATAAATGCAGTCAACTCAAATAATGGCCAATGATCTTGTTGGAAAACAAAATGTGACCTGCTATTTCTTTTTTCCAATATACGTTTTTGTTGATCCTCTAAAGACAAGTCTTGTAAATCTTCAATACAAATCTCATAAGAAGAATTAGAACGCCGAACTTTTTGCATTCCTGTCTCATCAAAAATAGTACGCAGCATAAGCTGACGCTCTAAAACATGATTCAATGCATCGTTTAAGCGTTTAATATCTAATTCTGTTTCAAACTCATAATAGGCATGGGTGGAGACATTACCCATTTCCATAATATTTTGTCTTCCAACTAAATAGGCTCCTTGTATTTCTGTTACCTGGAACGGCTCATACCACATGTCTTTATTCCCTGTTAATTCGGATGCATTGACATCCTCTGCCTTTAGTTGTTCCTCAACCATCTTAATTATTTGTTCCAGGGTAGACATTTTGAAAAGGCTTACAATAGGGATTTCGACTTGAAATCGTTGATTTATTTCATCCTGGAAACGAATCAACGTTAACGAACTAACTCCCATCCGAGAAATCGTATCGTCTACTTTCAAAGAAGGGATAGAGAATACTTCTTTTGCAATTTCAACGATTTGATTTTCAATCTCCGTTTTGTTCCATGCTGACTTCTTTGCAGATTCCTTGATACTCTGATAAGAATATGGAGCTATTGCGATAACTTCATCAAACTCATGATTCTCAAATCGCTCTATTAAAAGAAAACGTTGCACCTTTCCACTTGTTGTTTTCGGTATCGTTTTTATTGGAATTACATAATCTGCAGCTATTCCAACCCGTTCTAATACCATATCCTGCACTTGATGGGCAAGTGGCAAAAATGCCTTGGCATCTTTTCGATTATGTACAAATACTATAATTTCATCCCTGATCGATGACGGATTGCGAACACCACACACAACGACTTGAGACAACTCTGGGATCGCCAATGTTAACATATTTTCTATATCGCTAGCATAATAATTCTGACCATTTACAAACAGAATATCCTTCTTTCTGCCCATTACAATGAGTTCTCCATTGCGTAAAAGTCCTAAATCTCCTGTACAGAAGAAGCCCTGTTCATTAAAAGGGGAACTATCATGATTCATATATCCCTCAAATACATTTTTCCCCTTGATCACTATATTGCCTATGTAATTTTCCCCTAAGATGTGGTCTTCATCATCTACAATCAATATTTCTAATTCATATAATGGTTCTCCTACTATGGCAAACTCTGCTGCATTTGGCTCCTTCGTTTCTATATACTCCACTTCTTGACCAATACGAGCTTTATGACGGTTAATACATACACTTCTATTATGTCCTTCTTCAGGAATAGTAACAGCCAGACTAGCTTCTGCCATACCATAGACTTGATGGATCGTATTTTCACGCAAGCCAGAAGACGAGAATTTTTCATAAAATCGTCTAATGGTATCCATTGATATTGGTTCTGCACCACACATTATGTTTCGCACACTAGATAAATCAATATTTTCTAAATGTGAATCCTTTACAGTCTTTATCATCCAGTCTAATCCAAAATTCGGACTTACAAGCACCGTTGCTTTTAATTGCGCACATTTTTGAAGATATAGCCAAGATTTCTTTAAAAATGTACCCGAATTTAGAAGGGAATGAGATATACCCGCAAATATCGGAGTTAAATGATAACCGATCAAGCCCATATCATGTGTCAATGGTAACCAACTAGCCATGACATCATTTGTGTCTAGTTTCAAACGATCTACTATCTGTGCCAAATTATAAACTAGATTTTCATGTGTTAATTTTACTCCTTTAGGGTTACCTGTGCTGCCAGACGAATATTGTATATACGCTAAGTCCTGACAATCTACTGTAACGCATTGCCCCTCTTCCATATTACATGCTAAGGTTTCATACTCTAAGTATTTCAAATTATTGGCTTCATAACTTTCTCTAAACGTATTTAAATTTCTTTCATCAGTAATTATCCACGCATTCGGCAACTGCTCACTTACTTTCACTAACTTCTTGAAAGCTTCAGTGTCAGGCGATGCAATTAGCGGTACAGACAGAGGAACGGGGATCATGCCTCCTAAAATACAACCCCAAAACAACCTTATAAAGGATAAATTATTGTTTGTCTGAAAGATAATATAAGAGCCCTTCTGAAATCCCTGCTTTTGTAGTGCCCCTAAGATGGATTTGGCATTAAAATAAAGACTTTCATAAGACTCAAACAATTCAGAGCCATCGGATTGAGTAAAGTAAACTCCCCTTGATTTCTCGTTAGCATAAATTCCAAGTAATTGATCTAGTGTTATATTAACTCCATCCTCTAATACTGATTTTGTATAGGGTTTCATATTGCACCTCTTAAAAAGTTATTGTTTTTATGATGCGATATTATCTTTGTTACAATTGATGCAACGTCTTGATCTTGCCTCTTTAATATTAAAATTTATGTTGAGAATTATTTATGTATATTGGCTTCTATAATTCTATTATATTATATTTAAGGATTATATCAACAAAATTCTTAAAATTTTTCCAGTTCAAAGGGCGTGGTTTAAACCCACCGCCCTTAGCCTTCGGGTTGGATAGTAATAATCAGAATCACTTAAAAAAACACTCAATAATGCCCCCGTTGTCAAGACACGATTTTTTGAGGAAAAAGTTATGTCCTTCTTATCATGTCATGTAGCATTTCAGGATGCGATCTGTTCTCAATATATCATTTTTTTACATTTTCCAATTTAATAGCGTGCAGAAAGGCAAACAGCCTCTGCACGCTTGTGTATAAATCTTAAATTTCAACTTATATCTTATATCATACAGCAGTCATTTTCTTGATCATCCAGACGGTGCCACATCAAATGCTCATCGGTTTCCCTTGATAGTCAACGAAAACAAATTCACTATCGATACGAACTTGTCGATTAATGAGATTATAAATATCTTCTGCTGTTTCTTTTGGATGTGTCGGGGCTATCATTCCTCCTATATCCGTCCTTACCCACCCTGGATGGACGGAAAGGACTTGAATGCCTTCATTCTTTGCTACATGGAGCTTCTCGGACAACATATTTAAGGCAGCTTTCGACAATCCATAAGGATAATCACCACTATATGCATTTGTTAGACTACCACCTTCTGACGAGATGTTGATAATGGATTGATTCTCACCCTTTTTCAGCAAAGGTAGAAAATGTTTAATCACACGGGCTGGTCCTAACGTGTTGACATCAAATGCTAGTTTGATAGCCTCTATATCAAGATCCTCAATAGACGTACCCCTTCCATTAAGAATGGCAGCATTATTGATAATCACATCAAGACTTTCACCTACATTACGAGCTGCTTCACGAACAGATTCCTCGTCTGTGACATCTAAATGAAGAATTTATAACTGGTTGCTATTTTTCTCTTTTAATTTGGTTAATTGAGTCCTTTTTTGTTCATTCGCATCTCTGACTCCAGCAAAAACTCGGTACCCTTTTTCTAATCCAACTTCGACAAATCCAAGCCCTAAGCCCCTATTTGCCCCAGTAATTAATATATCCACCATAATCCTCCCAGATTTTTTTAATAGTTATTTTACGGATGCATGTGATAGCAATAGGTAAGACTTTGATGTAATCGCCATCTTTTCCCCTGCTCCACACCCAACGTGCGATTTTCACCGCATTGGGCGTTCCATCTTATTCTTTTATGCTAAAGTAATTCTACAAATTTAAGGTTCCATATCGCATCTATTTGAGTATCAAAGGTTTTAATTTCATAATATAAATTATAAAAAAAATGAACAAAACTAATACAATCCTATTCTACCTTTACATGATCTAACAATTTCAGTTCAAATCCACAGTTACATTTTTTTAATGTTTTTCTTATCGGAGATATCTTACTGTTACATCTTGGGCATTCATTAACCAAATACAAATTATGTATGGGACAAATAACATTAACTGTATAGTTCCAAATTTTCTTCTGATAAAAATTCCCATTAAAACAAGCTGGGCAAATTTTATCAGCATATGAATTAATACCTAACTTAAAGCCCGTCCTTATAAATCCAAGATTAGTGGTATCCATAATTTTATCATTAAAAGTCATACTCCATAATTCTCTTTCAGTAATACCAGTAATGTTGCTCAGTAACTCTAAACTTATCTTACCCGCATCACCTCTAACAATTTTCTTTTTTTATCTGAGCCATAGTATATATCCAACTAGAATTTTCATAACCATTATAATCAGTTATTCTTAATATATATCCTGCTAAAGATTCATCTTCTAAAGGTTTTGGAGTTAGCAATAACCTTTCCAATAAGCCATACCTCTCCTTCATTTATTTTTTTATTATTTCAAAATAAAACAGCTAAGAAAATATAATTTTCTTAGCTGTTTTACTTTCTAGCTGATTTTGAAATCTAGTTTAGGAGTTCTTGAAACTATTCCGAATAATTATGAAAAATCACATTATAATGCTGTCATTTCTTCGTGCTCGTGTTCATCCTGCACGAATAAAATACCTAATTCATGATGTTCGCCTTCATAGGACGCGCGCTGATCAAACCGGATCTCACCGTTCAGGCCGATGATCTCCATTTTTACAAATGCGCGGTTTTTTTGAAGTGCTTCATAAAAATCCGACACATGCTTCACGGGGATGCCGTTTACTTTCGTAATAATCTCACCGATCTTCAGCTCAAGATCGTCCGCGGGTGTATTCGGAATGATGCCGAGCACCATTAAGCCCTGATCCCGCTTAGAGAAATAAAACGGAGCCGCGTTATCGTTCAGCCGCTGTCTCAATGATAAAAACAGGCGTCCGAGCACCGCAATACAAGCGGCAGCTCCGGCAAGCGGAGTCCACCAAAGGGCAGCTGCCCCGAATGCGGTCACGATACCCCCGAGAATCATGACACGTTTCGCCGTTATCCTTATGCTGACTTCCGGAAGTGACCCCTGCACACGCTGTCCGAAGCCGGCGATATAAGGAATCCAGATCAAATGGAAAGAGCCGCCCGGCACGGTAAAGACAGGCCACCAAGAAAGGTGTGACTCAAGCCCGCTGCCCGGCACCAATAAGAAAAGCGGAAGCAGCCATGCGCGATTCGCCAATTGTCGGCCGATGGGCAGGCCTCTGCTGCTGACGACAAGCGCCGGAGATGTTTTCAGATGCGCTGAACGGCAGGCAGCCGCTCCCTCCGTGATAATCAAAAGGCCCATAAACACGGCCGCCGATGCCCAATTCACGCCGAATGCCTGCGGAAACCGATCCGCAAACGGCACTGTGTGGGTATACTGAAGGAGAAACGCAATGAACATGCCGGCGCTGACAATATAAGCTGATGACAGCCAATTCATACGGAACGTCAGCGAAGCCAAAGCCGTCACGGCCGCGATTATGCCGAGAAAACCGAATGGAATCGAAATTCCCAGTCCAAAAAATAATATGGAGAGAAGAATACCCGGTATAAGTCCTTTTATGTATGTAAAGATAAGCTCGTCATACATATCCGCGATTTTTGTATGAAACGTATGGCGTTCACGTTTGATCCGCAAATATCCGCATGCGAGACTTATGATGATAAAAAACCAGAACATCGGGTGCAAAAAAAACAGACCGATACTTTTCAGAAGTTCAATTCCCCATTGAACAGACACTGCTTTCACCGCCTCAAGCCAAACATTTTAATTCTATTCTACCAAATAATCATTGGCTTGAATATCTCAAACGTTTATCTCTCTTCCGTCATCCACAGCGTTACATTTGAGAGAGAGAAATCTTTCAGATAGTGGTCAACCTCTACCTCGATCACGCCGCTGATCAGAAGCATGGACCGCTTAATATCCGTCAGATTGATTCCTAAACGTTTATGGTTTTTCATTAAGTAAGTGAAATAATGCTTCGCACACTCTTCATTGATTTCGTGAACGCATTCAACATTTGTGTAATTGACCAGGTATCTGCTGAACAGCATAAGAAGACTTAGTGCTTTGGTTGATGAAAATGTGACGTCTTTTGTTCTGTCTTTTAGTTGTTCCACTAATTCATAATATTTTTTTTCACGCACAATACTTGCCCTCTTCAATTGTGAACCCCCATTTTTTTATCCAGATAAGCACGGGTGATTACAGCTGCCGTGCTGAAGCGCCGCAAACACTTCTGCTTTCGATACTGAAATGCAGCTGCCAAACTAAAACTGTTCTCTATTAGAACCTTCTTTTATTGTAAGAACTAAAACTGACTGAGGCAACTTTCAAAAGTTTCATTTTGAATACATATTAACTCGGCATAAAGTCTCTCTTCTCTATAAATATCGGGTAATGTTTGTCCTTTATAAATGTTTAAATGTGAAAATTTTTTTAATATCTTGTCAAAACCGACATAATTATATGCCTTTTAGTTCATTTTTAAGGCATGACAAAAGAAACAGGAGACGAAAAAAACGCCTCCTTTTCATTTATTTTACAAATAATGATTTTAACGCCATTTGCAGCTGTAAATCATTTTTTTCGTCAGATTTCTTTTCATTCATCAGCTGATTCATTTTTTCCACTGTCTTTTTATCAATGACCGCTGTTTTATCAAGCTTGTACCGGTCTTGAAACGCCAGAACGGCTTTTTTCATTGTTTTGCTGAAATAGCCGTCCGCTCTGCCCGGGTCGAAGCCTAGGCCTTTCAGCAGGATTTGGGCGTGTTTGACATCCGCGCTGTTCATATCAGGCTGAAGCGGCTGTTTCAGCTGAAGCGGTCCCGCCGCAAAATAATCCGGCTGGCTCACGGCGATTGTCGGAGCAATGCCTTTTTTGTGAATCCAATTGCCTTTCGGTGTCAGCCATTTGTAAAGCGTCAATTTAATGTTGCTCCCGTCTCCCATAGGCACGGCCTGCTGAACCGTTCCTTTACCGAAAGAAGTGTCGCCGACAACGTCATAATGTCCCGCTTCTTTTAACGCGCCCGCAAGAATTTCTGAAGCGGAGGCGCTTCCTTTATCCGTGATGACATTGACGGGATACGGCTTCTTATGTTTTAAGGTTGAGAAATATTGTTTTTTATCGCCGTTACGCTCCGCAATTTGGATATACGGCATGTCTTTTGTGATGAAATGCTTTAAAATTTGTTCGACGCTTTGAAGGTAGCCGCCGGGATTCCCTCTTACATCAAGGACGAGACCGTCAATCCCTTGTTTTTCAAGCTTTTTCAGCGCCGCGGCGAAGTCCTGGGCGGTATGCTCGGAAAATGTCGATATTCCGATGTAGCCGACATGATGACCGCCTGATTCTTTGCGGGAAGCAAATACGGTTTCAAGCGGGATTTCCGCTCTTTTAATCCGGAATGACAGCTGTTTATCAGTACCCGGACGCTGTATTTTAATAGAAACCTTCGATCCTTTTTTTCCTCTGATTTTCAGCACGGCTTCGTTTAAACCTTTCCCGCTCATTGACTCGCCGTTTATGCTGATGATTTCATCATTCGGCTTGAGTCCCGCTTTTTCCGCCGGAGATTGCTTAAACGGTGATACGATAATGATTTTATTGTCTTTCATACCGACTTCAGCGCCGATCCCTTCGAAAGAAGAATCAAGAGAATCGGAAAACTGCTTAGCTGTCTGCTTGTCCATATAAACGGAATAAGGGTCGTTTAATGTAGACAGCATCCCCTGAATCGCTCCTTCAAGAAGCTTTTCGTTATCTACATTTTCCACGTATTCGTTCGAGATCAGCTCATATGCTTTTTCGATTTTTTCCATTGCCCGGCTTCTTTCTGCGTCTGATGAATTCGGCTGTGCCGCCCCGGCAATATGGGCTCCGCCGCACATGATGCTGACGGCCGCTATCACTGCGATCATTTTCTGCTTCATCGTTTACCTCCTCTTAGTCCTTTTACGAAAACCTGGAGATAGTATGTGTAAATTGCAAAGAATTCATGTAACGGCAACAAAAAAATGAAAACGCGAGATTGTTTCATATATATGGGTAACGTATAATATTTTGTATGCAATTCATTAAATATACAGGAGAATGCGATATGAAAATAAAATTATCGATTTTATCCGCGGCGGTTCTGGCCGCAGGAATTACCGCCTTTGTCTGGCCAAAAACAGAGGCCAATGAAAAAACGCAGACGGACGCCTTGTATGTTTCTCCGGCAGGCAGCGACCAAAATGAAGGAACGAAAGAAAAGCCGTTCCGCACATTAAAACATGCGGCTGAAAAGGCAGAGGCCGGGACAACCGTATTGATTCGGGAAGGGACGTACGATGAAACGTTTGAAGTAAAGCACAGCGGCACGGCCGAAAAGCCGATTACATTTCGGAACTATCAGAATGAGCATGTCGCCATCAGCGGCAAATCTGCGCCAAAAAGCGATTCTGAAACTCCGTTAATTCAAATCCGCAATAAACAGTACATTACCATTCACGGCGTTACGCTTGAGAATCTCTCCGTATCATCAGAAGATGCAACGGCCATGGGAATCTTCGTCACCGGATCAAGCAGTTATATCAACATTGACGGCAACCATATCCGAAACATTAAAACCACGGCTGATGAGGGAAATGCACACGGCATCGCATTTTACGGCACAGGCGCCATGAAGGATGTCAGCATCACAAATAATACGGTTGAAAAACTGACGCTCGGCGCAAGCGAAGCGGTCGTGCTGAACGGGAATGTTGACGGATTTAAGATTGCCGGCAATACCATCCGGGACAATAACAATATCGGGATTGACGTGATCGGATACGAAGGAACGTCCAAGCAAAACGACTATGCGCGAAACGGCGTCATTGAAAACAATACGGTGAGCCATAACTCTTCTTACGGAAATCCCGCTTACGGAGATGAATATTCAGCGGGCGGTATTTACGTTGACGGCGCAGAACATGTGGACATTAAGAAGAACACCGTTTACAACAATGACCTTGGGATTGAAGCCACCTCTGAGCATCAAGGGAAATACGCACGTGATATCCGGATTACGGATAACAAGGTGTACGGCAATGCTTACACCGGTATTTCAATCGGAGGCTATGACACGAAACGCGGCGGCACCATCAATTCGGTGATCGCTCATAACATTATGTATCGAAATGACACGAAGGACCTTGATGGCGGCCAGCTGCTGCTGCAGTACGGCACAAAAGGGAACACGATCGAAAAAAACATCATGACGGCAAGCCGTTCAAGGATTTTTATTGCAAATGATTATACGAAAAACGAAGGCAATACCGTTAATCATAACGTCTATCACAAAGAAGCGGGAAAAGACGGCATTTGGAATTGGAAGAACAAAGAATATGATTCATTCGCAGCGTACAAAAAAGGAACGGCAAACGATTCGGATTCCATTTATGCGGACCCGATGTACCGTGACGAATCGTCTTATGACTTTACATTAAAGCCCGGATCACCGGCCCTGCCCGTCATTCAGTAACGAAACCATTAAAAAAAGCCAGTCTATATCAGACTGGCTTTTGTATTTATACACGAAGGAATTTCCGGATGGAAGTCAGACTTCCCCATACTCCGATAACCGCGCCGATCAGAATGAGCACAAGTGATACTTGGAACACAAACGGGCTGTACGGCAGAAGTGAAACAAATGAGCCCTGAACTTTCGGGGCCACCCAAGCGACCATCGACTGGTACGTACTCAGCACGAGAGCGATCGGTATGATAGAACCGAATACCCCCAGCAGCAGCCCTTCCAGGAAGAACGGCCAGCGGATAAACCAGTTTGTCGCGCCGACAAGCTTCATGATTTCAATCTCTTTTCTTCTGGCGAAAATCGTGATTTTAATCGTATTTGAAATTAAGAACATCGCCGTGAACAGAAGGCCGATGATTAACGCAATCCCGATGTTGCGTGACACCCCGACGATCTTAAACAGACGGCTGACTTCTTCTTTCCCGTATGTCACTTTATACACATGATCCAGCTTCTCAATTTTTTTCGCGACTTTCGGCGTATCATGCGGATCTGTCGTTTTGACGATAAACGCGTTGTTCAGCGGGTTTTCCTGATCTTGCATTTTCATGGCCTTTCCGCTGTCGCCGAAGCTTTTGACCAATTGATCAAGCTCTTTATCTTTAGATGAAAACTCTACGCTTTGGATTCCCGAGATGTCTTTAATCTCATTCTGCAGCGTATCCTGCGTTTTCTTATTGGACGTCAGATCGATTAATACTTTAATTTCCACTTCTTTTTCAGCATTTTTAGCCATGTTGTTTAAATTCAGCATAATGACTAAAAACACGCCGACCAAAATCAATGTAACGGTAACGGCACTGATGGATGCAAATGTCATCCATGTGTTTCTTCCGAGAGATTTAAAACTCTCACGCAAATGGCGCCCGAGAATTTTAATCATAAGAACCATACTCCCCTCTTGACTCATCACGCACAATAATTCCGTCTTCGATCGCGATGACCCGTTTCTTCATGGTGTTTACTATTTCTTTATTGTGTGTCGCCATCACAACGGTCGTTCCGCGGTTATTAATCTCTTCCAGCGTCTTCATGACTTCCCATGATGTTACCGGATCAAGGTTGCCCGTCGGTTCGTCAGCTATCACGACGTCAGGATTGTTGACGATGGATCTTGCGATGGAAACACGCTGCTGTTCTCCTCCGGAAAGCTGGTCGGGAAACTGCCGCGCTTTATGCTTCAGCTGCACAAGATCGAGCACTTCGAGCACGCGTTTTTTAATGACTGACTGCTGCTCTCCGATCACCTCAAGTGCAAACGCGACGTTTTCAAACACGGTCAATTTCGGAAGAAGTTTGAAATCTTGGAAAACAACACCTATTTTACGCCGCACGAAAGGAATCTCTTTTTCTTTCACAGACGCGAGATCTTTATGATTAATCAATATTTGCCCTTTTGTCGGCTTTTCTTCTCTGTAAATCATTTTAATAAAAGTAGATTTACCGGCTCCGCTCGGTCCCACGACATATACAAATTCTCCGGGATGAATCATGACTGACAGCCCGTTAATCGCTTTTACACCGTTCGGATAGGATTTATATACTTCTTTCATCTCTATCATGAAATCACCTAATCTTTTAATTATGTCTTGCAGCCATAGAGTTCGTAAAAATACTGCGGTTTATGGCCGGTTTACCAGGAAACAGATGAAAAATCTGAAAGTTCCTTTTCCTCAGTACACTTCATTATACGTCAAATTTAGACATATTACTATTACAGTTTCTTTTCATTCCCAGACCGTGAAAAAACCTTGCCCCTATAACAGGCAAGGTTTTTCTGTTATTTTTTCTGTGACAGCCATTTTGCGATCTTCGCGGCTTCCTCATCATTTACAAGATGGCTCGGCATATTGCCGCGTCCGTTTTTAATGATGCTTTCAATTTTAGCTTCATCATACTTCCCGCCGACTTCCTGTAAATTCGGGCCTCCGCCGCCTTCTAAGTCTTTTCCGTGACAGCCGATACAGCTTTGCTGATAAAGCTCTTCTCCTGCTGACGCAGAAGCTTTTGATCCGCCTGAGCTGTCAGAGCTTTCTTTTTTCGATTCATTGGATCCGCCGCATGCCGCCAGCAGGACGGACATGGTCAGAACCAGCGCCAGCAGCGCCCATTTTGATTTCATATGTAAGATGCACCCCTTCGCTATTATAACCCCGTTTACGCGCGTTTGAAACCCTCGCCGAGCACCTCGCTTGCGTCTGCGACAATGACAAAGGCTGACTCATCAATTTGTTTGACGATTTGTTTCAGTTTTGTGAATTCGGTCTGGCCGACGACACACATTAAGATCGGCCGGTCATGTTCCGTATACCCGCCGACTGCGGAAATCTTCGTCACACCCCTGTCGATTTCTTTAAACACAGCCGATCTGACGGCTTCTTCATGCTGCGTAATGATTAAAGCCATTTTGGAGCGGTTGAACCCGACCTGCACGACATCAATCGTTTTGCTTGAAATAAATACCCCGAGCATCGCATACAGTCCCTGCTCCACTCCGAAAACGAGCATCGCGCTCAGCACAATTAATCCGTCCATGATGGCGAGGCACGTTCCCAGCGAAAGCCCCGTGTATTTGTGAATGATCTGGCCCGCCAGAGCCGTTCCCCCCGTGGAGCCTTTGCCGAGATACACGATGCCGATTCCCGTTCCGATCCCGACGCCTCCGAAAATCGCCGCCAGCAGTTCATGGGTCGTCGCGGCAGGCAGATCTCTTGTTAAATAGACGGCGAGCGGCAGAACGATGGAACCGGCCAGTGTCTTCATTCCGAACTTCCCGCCGAGAATGATCACTCCGGCGATAAACAAAGGGATGTTAATAATCCACTGCACGTAAGCCGGTTCAAAACCAAACGTTTCTAAAATGGTGCTGATCCCGCTTACTCCCCCCGCTGCTATACGGTTCGGCAGCAAAAATACGTTAAACACGACCCCCGTAATCGCCGCGCCGATCATGATATATATATAATCTTTGATCAGACGGAGCGGCTTATTATGATTCACATCCATGCAAAATCCTCCGTTCTCCGATTTTCTCTCGATAGCATTTTAAGTCTTCCCGGCTTAGAAGTAAATAACAGCCAAATACCGTATTAATTTGCTAAAGCGCTGTTGTGAAAAATGGAAAAAGAGAACGGATAAAAAAACACACCTTGCCAAAGGCAGGTGTGTTCCCGGATTACGACAGTTTAGAACGTAAATAGGCGTCAATGAAGATATCGATATCTCCGTCCATAACCGCCTGGACGTTCCCCATTTCCGTATTGGTGCGGTGATCTTTCACCATGGAGTACGGATGGAAGACGTACGAGCGGATTTGGCTGCCCCAGCCGATTTCTTTCTGTTCGCCGCGGATTTCGTCAAGCTCCGCCTGCTGTTCTTCAATTCTGCGCTGATACAGCTTCGCTTTGAGCATTTTCATCGCCCGGTCGCGGTTTTTGATTTGTGAACGTTCCGTCTGGCACGTGACGACTACATTTGTCGGCAGGTGGGTGATCCGAACGGCTGAATCAGTCGTATTGACGTGCTGTCCGCCGGCACCGCTCGCCCGGTACGTATCAACTTTAATATCTTCGGTACGAATATCAATGTCGATTTCTTCATTGAATTCAGGCATGACTTCACATGACACGAATGACGTGTGACGGCGGCCTGATGAATCAAATGGAGAAATCCGCACGAGGCGGTGTACGCCTTTTTCCGCTTTTAAATAGCCGTATGCATTGTGGCCTTTAATAAGCAGTGTGACTGACTTAATTCCTGCTTCATCTCCCGGGAGATAATCAAGCGTTTCAACTTTGAAACCGCGTCTTTCCGCCCAGCGGGTATACATTCTGAGCAGCATGGAACCCCAGTCCTGGGATTCCGTACCGCCGGCCCCCGGATGAAGTTCTAAAATCGCGTTATTTTTGTCATATGGTTCACT
Source organism: Bacillus sp. FSL K6-2865 (assembly GCF_040311405.1). NCBI lineage: Bacteria > Bacillati > Bacillota > Bacilli > Caryophanales > Bacillaceae > Bacillus > Bacillus sp. FSL K6-2865. Next base: position 3,584,766 of record NZ_CP152036.1, read on the forward strand.
GAGCAGCAGCTGAAGCTCAAATTCATTCAATTCCTTCGTTAATGACTTCAGCTCTTTTTCAAGCTCTTGCTGAAGGTCCTGGTCAGGTTCTTCTTTTAAAAGATCATGTGTCATTTGCAGCTCTTCGTGAGACTCGCTCAGCTGATGATAGGAGTTCACGTATTCTTTCAGACCGTTCGCTTCATTGATGACGGTTTGGGCCTTCTGCTGGTCATTCCAGAATTCCGGTTCCGCCATCTTTTCATCTAATTCTGCAATGCGGGCTTCCTTTGATTCGAGGTCAAAGAGACCCCCTGAAGTCCGCTAAACGAGAAGCCATATTTTCGAGCTCTGCCCTGATTTCTGATAATTCCATTCCATTCACCTCATTAAAAGATCCGGGGCGCCATAAGACGCAGACCCGGTCATGTTCGCTTCATACAGTCGAGACTATTCTGTCCGGCCGCAGCAATTTTTATATTTTTTTCCGCTTCCGCAATGGCAAGGCGCGTTACGTCCGATATCCACAACTTTGCGGACCGGCGCTTTTTTCGCTTGTTTGGCCTCATCGCCGTCCTGCGGCTGATGAGCCGTCGTTTGGCCCTGAACAACTTCTTCGCGTTCCAGATTGCTTTCAATCTCGGCCTTCATGACGAATTTCGCAACTTCGTCCTCAATGGACTCAATCATGTGCTCAAACATTGCGAAGCCTTCCATTTGATATTCACGCAGCGGATTTGTCTGCGCATAAGCGCGGAGGTGAATCCCTTGACGCAGCTGATCCATCGCATCAATATGATCCATCCATTTTGAATCAACGGCACGCAATACGATGACTTTTTCAAATTCACGCATCTGCTCTGTGCCGAAATTCTCTTCTTTTTCATTATATTTTGTCATGATGCGGTCCATGATCATCTCATGCATTTCATCCGGTTCTTTTCCGAAGATATCGCTCTTTTCAAGTGCGCCTTCATCAAGATACGTTGAATTCACCAGCTCCACGAGGCCGTCAAGATTCCATTCTTCCGGAAGCTCCTCTTTCGGCGTATAAGCGGCAATCGCACGCTCCAGAGAAGACTTGATCATGCCTTCCACAATGTCACGCAGGTTTTCAGAGTCAATGACTTCAAAACGCTGCTTGTATATGACTTCGCGCTGCTGACGGAGCACGTCGTCATATTGAAGAAGCTGTTTACGTGAATCAAAGTTGTTTCCTTCGACACGTTTTTGAGATGATTCCACGGCGCGTGACACCATTTTGCTCTGAATCGGCGTGGAGTCATCCATACCGAACCGGTCAAGCATCGCCATCGTCCGTTCAGCTCCGAAACGGCGCATCAATTCATCTTCCATTGAAAGATAAAATTGTGTGATGCCCGGGTCTCCCTGACGTCCTGAACGTCCGCGGAGCTGATTGTCAATCCGGCGGGATTCGTGGCGTTCCGTACCGACGACTGCAAGGCCGCCAAGCTCTTTTACGCCTTCGCCGAGTTTAATGTCGGTTCCGCGTCCCGCCATGTTGGTCGCAATCGTGACAGCGCCTTTTTGTCCCGCTTCCTCAATAATCTGAGCTTCACGCTCATGGTTTTTGGCATTGAGCACCTGATGCGGAATCCCTTTGTTTTTCAGAAGTTTAGAAATCAATTCAGACGTTTCAACGGCAACCGTACCGACAAGAACCGGCTGTCCGGTCATGTAGCGCTGGGCGACATCCTCCGCCACCGCCTTGAATTTCCCTTCCATTGAGCGGTAGATCAAGTCCGGACGGTCATCACGGATGACCGGCTGGTTGGTCGGGATGGATACAACCTGCATGTTATAAATATTTCGGAATTCTTCCTCTTCCGTTTTTGCGGTACCGGTCATACCGGCCAGCTTTTCGTACATACGGAAATAGTTTTGGAACGTAATCGTCGCCAATGTCATGCTTTCATTTTGAATCTCCAGGCCTTCTTTCGCCTCAATCGCCTGGTGAAGACCTTCGCTGTAGCGGCGTCCTTTCATCAGACGGCCGGTGAAGGAATCAACGATGACGACCTGGCCGTCCTCAACAACATAATCCACGTCTTTCTGCATCGCCGCATGGGCTTTTAAAGCCTGGTTGATATGGTGGTTCAAGGCCACGTTTTTGACATCAAACAGGTTGTCGATGCCGAACGTTTTTTCAGCCTTCGTCATTCCTTCTTCCGTCAGCTGAACGCCTTTCGTTTTGACGTCATACGTAAAATCCTGATCTTTCTTGAGTGTGCGGACAAACGCATTTGCCTGCACGTACAGTTTTGTGGACTTCTGAGCTTGTCCGGAAATAATCAACGGCGTTCTCGCTTCATCGACTAAAATTGAATCGACTTCATCAATAACGGCAAAATGAAGCGGGCGCTGCACCATTTGTTCTTTATAGAGCACCATGTTGTCACGCAAATAATCAAAGCCGAGTTCATTGTTCGTTGAATACGTGATATCGGCTGCGTAAGCTTCGCGTTTTTCGTCTTTTGACATCGAATTCAGGTTCAGGCCGACTGTAAGCCCGAGAAACGCAAAAATTTCTCCCATTTGCTGGGCATCACGGCTCGCCAGATATTCGTTGACCGTTACGACGTGAACGCCTTTTCCCGTCAAGGCATTTAAATACACGGGAAGCGTGGACGTCAGCGTTTTCCCTTCCCCTGTTTTCATTTCGGAGATGTTCCCCTCATGAAGGGCGATGCCCCCCATCAGCTGCACTTTAAACGGGAACATGCCGGTTACGCGGCGGGAAGCTTCACGAACGACGGCAAACGCTTCGACAAGAAGGTCATCCGTCGTTTCTCCTTTTTCAAGCCGCTCTTTAAATTCTGCCGTTTTATGTTTAAGCGCCTCGTCAGAGAGATTTTCATAATCTCCTCTTACGGCATCAATGTCATTTGCTATTTTTTCATATTTGTTCAGCGCACGTTTGGTCGGATCAAACATTTTATTTAAAATCCCAAGCATCTATAACGCTCCTCTATGTTCACATGCAGATTTTGCATGGAATAAATGATAATTTTCTGTCCATGTATACCTCTCATTATCATACCATACCTTTTGCCATTTCCAAAGAATTTGCAGATAAAGATAGAGAAAAACCTTCCGCGCGTTCACGGAAGGCTGGATGGTTTATTCAGTCGGTTCAATTAATCCGTATTTGCCGTCATTTCTGCGGTAAACGACATTTGTGAGATTCGTCTCCGCGTTGGTGAATACGAAGAAATTATGTCCGAGCATATTCATTTGGAGAATCGCTTCTTCATTATCCATCGGTTTTAAATTAAAACGCTTTTGACGGACAATTTCCGGGCTGTCATCTTCAATTTCGTCCTGAACCGCTACGCCCGTATCAGCAGCGCTGCCGTTCTCGAAATAATGTTTCGGAAGACCCTGCTCGCGGAATTTTCGGTTGACTTTTGTTTTGTGCTTTCGGATTTGACGTTCCAGCTTGTTTGTTGCGAGATCAATTGCATTGTACATATCCTCGTTATGCACTTCAGAACGAAGCGCCAGATCAGTCATCGGAATGGTGACTTCAACTTTGGATTCCTTATCATTATAGAATTTTAAGTTGACGTTCACATCGGCATTGACGCTCTGCTCGAAATATCGCTCCAGCTTGCCGATTTTTCTCTCCACATGATCCTTTAACGCAGGTGTAACCTCAATGTTTTCTCCTCTGATATTGTAGTTCATCAAAGAACGCCTCCCTTTATCTAAGGATATGTAACTATTTCTCTTTTACCCCTTCTGATCCCTGCTGAAACGTTAAAATAATGTGTAAATTCGGTGAACGATGACGAATGGTGTCGGTTTTATCCGGCAGCTTCCGCCAGGATTATAAGTATATGCGGAGGACGCAGGCAAAAGACCTGCCGCTTGCAGCAGGTCTAGTGAAGAACATACGGTTTGATGCAGTCGTGCGTCTGCTCCATCCATAGCTTATAATGCGGCAGAAAGATGGTTTTTAAAAACTCCTGAAAAGGGGCGGACGGGAAATCATAATCATTTAACATGCTGAAATCCTGAAAGATCTCGTCAAATGAGCGGATCGCCGTCTCCACGCATCGGCACTCAATGATAGACAGCAGAAGCGCATGAGAGGAATCGAGATGAAAAAAAGCCTGAATCAAATCGTTGTAAATCCGCTCGCCCTCCGTCTTAAAAAAATCATCCTGCGTGTCCAACAGGTAGCAAAGCCCCTCATCAATCGTAAAAAGAAGCTGGTAATAGGCTGACACCAAATGGTAATCGTTCAAACTTCTCAAAACACTCACCTATTTGCGTTTGTCGTAATAACGGCCGTCACTTGTCGTTTGATGATACGGATTGAAATACGTATTATGGTAGATTCGTTTTTTCTTAAGCGTTTTTATTTCATTTCGGATACCATCCTGAATCCGTTTCACTTCGCCGGTAATCAGACGGTCCATCGCGGCCACCTGCTGAAGCAGCGTTTTTTCTTCTTCGGAAAAAGGCGGCTTTATGCCCGCAAGCATCTCCTCCCTTTTCTCCGTAAATGCCGTAACGCTGCTGATAAGACCGTCGCTTTCCGGGGCGTCCTTCAGTGCGGCGTACATGTTCTTCGTTTCGTTATACAAAGAAAAGACATTGCTGTTCATCAGGCAAGGCCGCCCGCGCCATGGCTGTTTTTCCGTTCACTCTGCATGGCCTGCTTCCACGTGTCGCGAAATTCAGTAACGAGCTTTTCCGCTTCATCTAAAAATTCTCCGTTATTCTGCACGTTCGCGTCGATCAGCCGGCGGCGGATGTAATCATAAATGGATGACATCTGTTCAGAAATCTCAATCTCCCGGTTTAACGTGATGCTGAGCTCTTGAATGATGTTTTGCGCCTTTACGATATTTTCATTTTTGGCTTCAAGGTTGTTTTGCTTCATCGCCTGCCTGGCCAGCTTAATGAATCGCAGGCAGCCGTTATAAAGCATAAGAGTCAGCTCTTCCGGAGCGGCTGTAAAGACGGATGTCTGCTGATAAGCAGCAAAAGGATTATTTATTGCCATTTTTATAAAACCTCCAAGGTTATGATGTTGAAGATCCTAACATTGACGTGAGATATGAAGATTGGCTGTTCAATTTCTCCAATGCCGTATCCAGTGCGCTGAACTTTTTATAATATCTCGTCTCGATGTCATCCAGCTTCGTTTTCATATTGGAAATATTTGTTTCTATTTCATCCAGGCTTTTTCCGATGGTAAAGCTGGTTGATACCGAGCTTTCCGTACCCGCCTGTTTTGAAATTTGAATCTGCATTTTGTTTAATGTGTCTTTTAATCTCCGGGCAATCCCCTGTTCCTCCGGGTTTTTGGTTTTCGCTGTATCAGGGCTGTCTGCATTAAACAGTTTAGCCACGAGAGCAGGATTCTCGGTAATTTTCTGTTTCAGTTTCGCTTCGTCTTTAATGACAAGCTTTCCTTGATCCGTATAACTATCAGACGTCTCAATTCCGAAATCTGCAAGCTGATATTTTTTCCCGTCAATCGTAACCGTTGAGTACAGATCAAGCCGCATCTCCGCCAACCCGTTCTGCAGCGTGCTGTCGCTCCGTAATAAACCGCTTTTGGCCTTTGCTTCCCACTGCTCAATCTGCTTATCGGTCATCGCTTCTCTTTGTTCATCGGTTAGCGGCTTATAATCGCGGTATTTTGATTCTGTCACCTTCGCGTTTGCGCTTTTAATTAACGTATTGTATTTATCAACGAAATCTTTAATGTTGTCAAAAATCCCGTCCGTATCAGTCGTGCTGTTAATCGTAACCGTTTTATTGCTGTCCGTCACGCTGTTCAGCGTGTATTTGATGCCGTTGATCGTAAAGTTATTGGACGTTTTTGTCATTTCAAGCCCGTTGAACGTAAATTTCGCGTTTTTCCCTTCGGCATTGGCCGTCAGTTCATTTGTCGCATCATCAACGGCAAAACCGAGCTGATCTTTCAGAAAGCTTTTGGTCGCGTCATCACCTGCTGAAAGGGTAAATCCTTCCCCCGTTTTATTGGAAGTGAACGCAATCGTGTCCACATAATCCGTGCCGTTAGAGATTTTTTCTTTTAAAGCCGTCACTCCGAGGCCTGAGCTGTTCAGTTTAGAAATGACATCGTCAATCGTATCGGTTGCGGCGATCGTGACGTTTACCTCAGTCGGCTTCGTTTCACCCGGATTTGTGACATTGAATTTCAATGTTTGGCTTTGACCCGAAGTGAAATTGATGGCGCCCGATGATTTATATGTCGTCGGCGTGGCCAGCTGCTGTACAGACATACTCGTTGAAATATTCTGCTCAGCACTGACGGCCACCGCGCTGACACTGGAATCCGAACTTGTTACTGTTTTTTTATTCCAGTTTGTAGACATCAGCATATTATTAAATGTAGTAGAATACATGTCGGCAATCTGGGTATTCATTTCCCGATAAGCATCGCGCTTCCATTCAAGCGTCTGCTTTTGCTGGTTTAATTTATTTAGCGGCTGCTTTTCGGCATCCATCATTTTTTTCACCAGAGAATCTACATCAAGACCGGAATTAAGGCCTGTGATTCTTGTGACCATATGTACCCTCTCCTTTTCGGCGTTTAGTCGTAGACGGCTCTATGACAACAGTGAGTTTCCGACTGTTTATCATATCATAGCTCCATAAATGTATGATCTTATTCTTATATCGGTCATATTAAAAGGTTTTCAATAATTTAACTGCAAAATATATTGTTTCATTTTGTCAATAGGGTTCTTTGGCTTGCTGAAGGGGGAGATAGCTGAAGAAATAAAAAAAAGACCCTGGAGAACCAGGATCTTTCCGTCATTAACCTTTAAGCAATTGAAGAACTTGCTGAGGCTGTTGGTTAGCTTGCGCAAGCATAGCTTGAGAAGCCTGAGTAAGGATGTTGTTTTTCGTGTACTGCATCATCTCAGAAGCCATGTCTACGTCACGGATACGTGATTCAGCAGAAGTCAGGTTCTCAGAAGAAGTACCAAGGTTGTTGATTGTGTGCTCTAAACGGTTTTGAACCGCACCAAGTTTAGCGCGCTCGCTAGATACTGTGTCGATAGCTGTTTTGATTGTTGTAAGAGCTGAAGACGCAGCTTTAGCTGAAGATGAGATGTCGATACCTTTTGTAGCGTCTTTATTTACTGTAGTAGAAGTTGTAGTGTCAGCTCCTACAGTAGCTTTTTTAGTTAAGTCTGCGCCATCAATAGCAGTAGCTTTAACAGCCCCTGTTTTATTTAAAGAATTTAGAACGTCTTCTTGTGAAGCAGTAATAGTACCATCAGCTTTTTGCGCTAATGTTACAGTTACTGTTTTGCTAGTCTCATCATAAGACGCAGTTGTTTTATCTACATCAGAAGTTCCAGCCGCAGTGAATGAAATTTTAACGGCTTCTCCTTGATCATTTCTTACTTCGAGTTCAGAGTTTCCATCAAGTGCTGTCTTTTCGCCAACTTGGCCAATAACTTTTAAAGAATCAGCGTTCATGTTGTTGATTGAAAGGCTCATAGTTTGACCTTCGTTAGCACCGATTTGGAAAGTCAGTTTGTCAGCCGTGCCATCAAGCAATTTCTTTGTGTTAAACTCAGTATCTGTAGAAATTCTTGTCACTTCAGAAGAAAGCTGATCCATCTCTTTCTGTAACTCGTCACGGTCAGAAGTGGTGTTTGTATCGTTCGCCGCTTGTGTAGCAAGCTCGCTCATACGCTGAAGAATGCTGTGAGTTTCGTTTAATGCACCCTCAGCCGTTTGGATAAGAGAGATTCCGTCTTGAGCGTTTTTAGACGCCATGTCTAAACCGCGGATTTGAGAACGCATTTTTTCAGAGATCGCAAGACCCGCAGCGTCATCACCAGCGCGGTTGATGCGAAGACCTGAAGATAATTTTTCCATGTTTTTTGCAGCAGAGTTTGAACCTGCATTCAGCTGACGGCTAGTGTTAAGAGCCGCGATATTGTGGTTGATTCTCATTTTGTATTTCCTCCCTGAATTGTTTTTCGCACGTCCTTGTGCATTTGCGCAGCGTCATTTCCGAAGAAAATTTTTCCTCTCATTGGCTACAATATATATATCGGACAGCCGCTTCTATTGTTTATATTGAAAATAAAAAAATCCTCACTTTTTTTGTGAGGATAAGTTAAGTAATAAATCAGTATTAAAAGATACGGCTCTGTTGTTCTCTTCCAGGATCGACAAGTAGATTTCTTTCCGATGAATATCTACGTGCTGAGGCGCTTCAATTCCCAGCTTCACTTGTTCTCCTTCGATGGCGATCACCTTTATTTCAATATCCGGCCCGATCTGAATGGACTCATTCACTTTTCTTGAGAGAACTAGCATGATCCTCCTCCTATCAGATGTTTTGTTTCATAGGAAGCATCATGTAAAATGATTTGTTTCGCCTTCATTTCCTTTTTATTGACGATAATCGGCGCTTTTAAATTGGCGGTCGTGTTTTCAAAAGGCTCTTCCAGCGTTAAAATCGCCATCACTTCGACGTCCTCTATATCTTCAATATGCAAAAGTTCAAGCGTCGCATGGTCAATGTCAAATTCATACCCTTTAAAGAAAATAAACGGACTGGCGACAATAAAGGCGATGTGCTCCTGTTTGACAGACTGCAGCGCCAAAAACGGTGAATCTTCCGACAAAGGAAGAACAACAAATTGAGTCTCGTCATTAAATCCCGGCAGGCCGTTTTCAAATGAGATAATCTGCCCTTCGTCTATTCTGATTTCTCCGTGATATTTTGTTTTAATTATCATGCTTCACAATCCTTTACCACTTTCATCTTTTATTCTGCGTTGCCATCGTCAACCGAAATCGTCACCTTAGGGTCTTGCATCATATCAATCTGAACTTTCCCCGGCGTATAATTCCATACAGGTTTATTGACGGCTGCTTCAATTGAAGCTTTACGGGCTTCAATATCAATCGTAAGCTTTGAAGGAATGCAGTCAATGTCGACGAGAAACTGCGCAGGCAGAAAGTCGCTGAATTCGCCAAATGGATCGGGCGGTCTGACATCTGCTGCCTGCCGGGCCATCACATTGCCCGTTTTCTTTTCGATAGCCGCCATTTCCTTCCCTTCCCTGACTGTTTTTGCAATAAACTCGCTGCAGGCTTCCGCACCTTTCTGGGCGGCTTCAGCGTTCAGCTTTTCAAATGATTTGAGATTCAAGTTCTCCCACGCCCTCGTCTGGTCAATCGTCAGTTTGGCCGGCGTGCTTTCTATGTTCAGCTCTGCCGGCGGCTGCTCAATTTCCAGGTCAGCGGGCGGCTGTTCCATCTCGATTTCTTCCTTTTGAAAGGTTATACCGATTTTAGCAGGCACACTGTCAATAATCAATCTCGGCATCTGCACAGAGATCCCTCCTGTTTATAGTATTTTAGTAAAAAAAGCGATCTCCCTGTTGTGAGTCGCTTTTTTTATATATTGAAGACGATCAGTTATATTATTTCAGGAAGTCAATCAGTGACGGCTGAATGATGTTCGCATTCACTGACAGCGCTGCTCTATGAACCGTCTGTTGAGATAAATAATCAACAATTACATCTTCCATTTCTACATCTTCATTATCGGACAATACTTTTTCAGCGGTTGCCGCTTGTGATTCCAATCTTGTCTGAATGAGTTCCAACCGGTTTGTGCGTGCGCCGATATTGGATTTTTCAGCATTCATTTTGTCAGTAAAACCGTCGATATCTGACAGAATTTGATTTGAATCTGCTTCGGATAGTGTGCCTTTGCTTAAAGAAGCTTCTAAGGAGTTGAGAAATTCAAATACATTATCTCCATTTTGTGCGACGCCTCCGAAAGCTGATTTTGGATCAGAATTCACTTTCAGCACTGCTCCGTTCGAGATGTTGATGTTAACATCCGAAGCACCTGTATAATTCTCATAGTTGTACGTATATGTGCCGTCGGCATTTTCAGTGATCGGCGGGACGTCTGAATTTGTTCCGTTAAACAGATAACGTCCGTTTACCTGAGTATTCGCGACAGAAACGAGCTGCTTTTTCAGCTGGCCGATTTCTGTACCGATTGCTTTCAATTCTGTTTCACCGTTCGAATCACTTTTCGCCTGAACCATCAAGTCCCGGATTTTCCCCATAATATCCGTTTCCGAGTTTACGCTTGATTCCGAGTTTTCCAGCCATGTAAAGCCTTGCGAAACATTCCGCTGATACTGGTTTACCTGCGCAAGCTGAGTACGGTACTGCATTCCCTTCATTGCAACGACCGGATCATCAGAAGCTTTCGTGATTTTTTTCCCCGTAGACACTTGCTGCTGAAGCCGATCGAGCTTGTCATAACTTGAGCCGATAAATCGAAGAGAATTTTTTGCGATCATCCCTTGAGTTACTCTCATTTACTTATCTCCTATCTTCCTCCGGTGCCCATACCGTTAATAATTTTATCGAATATTTCATCCTGCATCGTTATGATCCGCGCAGCCGCATTATAAGCGTGCTGAAACTGAATCATATTTGTCATTTCCTCATCTAAAGACACTGCACTGACTGATTGTCTCCGTTCATCGGCTGAAAGGGTGTTGCTTTCAGAGTTGTTCATAAGATTGGCCGCTTTTTGTGAATTAACGCCCAGCTTTCCGATAAGGGATTCATAAAAGTCATTAATTGTAGTGGTTTCACCGTTAATAGTCAGCTTGCTGTTCTGTACAGCTGCAAGATTTGTCGCGTTTGTGCCGTCACTTTTTTCTCCGTTTAACGACGCTGCGATATTATCAGTAGACGCAAGAATTTTGTCACTGACTTTTATTTTCGCAGCCGCACCTTTTGCCGGCACCGCTTCATCACCGCTGAAATCAAAAAATGCTGCACCCTGTTCGCCTGTATAGGTCTTCCCTTTTTCATGAACTGCATTAAACGCGTCAGCAAAGGATAGCGCCATATTGTCAAGAGCCGTCAGCATTTCAGGATAAAGACCTTTTTCTTCTCCGTTTGACATATAGCCGTATGATTCAATAAGACCTAAGAGTGAGCCTTTTCCGGTAAATGCATCCGCATTGACCGTACTGCTGCCGACTGACACACTCGACACGAGGCCGCTGTCCTTGTCGTAGTTGATTTTCATTTCTGAAACTGTTTTTGTGTTACCGTCGAGCAGCGTACCGAGAGAATTGTTGTTTCCGTTCAGCAATTCGACGTTAACCGTGCCCTCAGCAGTCGCCAAGGCATGTCCGCCCGACTTATTATATGAAACTTTAATATTTGCCATAGAAGATAATTGATCAATCAATCTGTCTCTTTGGTCATACAAATCATTAGGGAGCATACCGCTCGGCTCAACTGCTGCAATTTGATTGTTAAGGTCATTCAGCTGATTGAGAATGGAATTGACCTGATCCGCTGTGTTATCCAGGTTCTTTTTAATATCACCCTGAATGTTAGTCAAAGAGGTAGATATATAGTTAAAACTTTCGGCAAGAGATTTCCCCTGCTCCTGCAAAACTGAGCGCGCTCCCGTATTTTCCGGATTCGTCGCCAGATCCTGAAGGGCATTCCAAAACGAACTGAGCGATCCGTTTAATCCGTTATCGTCAAGCTCTTTCATGACGCCTTCCATTTGCGACAATGAATTGGAACGGGCTGTATAGTACCCTAATTTTGTATTTTCAGTTCTGTACTGATAGTCTAAAAAACTGTCTCTGACGCGCTCAACTGAACCGGCTTTTACTCCTGTTCCGATTTGGCCGGCTGTCAGATCACTGTTTTTTGATACTGCGGGATAAGGGCTCGTCGATTGTAATGTGACGCGCTGCCTCGTATATCCTTCTGTATTTGCATTTGCAACGTTATTTGAAACTGTGCTCAATGCAGTCTGCTGCGCACTCAATGCACGCCTTGCTGTTTCGAGCCCCATAAAAGTCGATGGCATTGAAAATCCTCCGTTCTAAGCTTTTGAATCGAATAATGTCAAACGGCTGACAGGCTTGCGCGCCGCTTGCGGCTCTTTATAATTCATATTCTCTTTTTCACCCGGCATGATCATATCGAATGCCCCGGAGATGAATTGTAAAGCCTGAATCGTGAGCTGTTTGTTCATCTCATTCACTTCTTTCAGACGGCCAAGAAGCGCAGACAAAGAGTGAAATAACCCTTCAAGCTCCTGTTTTTCACTGCCTGAAGTTCTGGAGATGCATGCAGCAATTGTATTGTCCTCACCGCGGCTGAGAAACTGAGAAGTTAACCTGATTCGTTCTTCCTCAGTCTGCCCGATTGCCTGAATATACTTTTGCTCTTTGGTCAATATGTTGGAGAGCTCTTTTGTTTTACCTGCTTTCAGCGCTTCCGTTTTCTCCTCAGACAGCGTGAGCAGAAGTTCATGCAGTGCGCAAAGTCGCTTCAGTTGATCAATAATTGGCTTTGCTGACATTGGCTTTCTCCTTTTTATTGCTTTTTATAGAAATTTACTATGTTTTCAGCGATGCTGTTTGAATCTATTTTATATGTTCCGCTCTCTATATCCGCTTTAAGCTGAGCGATTTTTTCCTGTCGTGTTTTAGTGACCGCATCTGACGCATTTTGAAGCTCTTTTGCATGAGAAGAAATTTCCACTTTGTCCTTCGGCTTTGCAGCCTCTTTTTGTACGGCTTGCTTTTCGTAATTTTTTTGGTATGGATTAACGGATTGTGTTCCGTACTGATTGATTTTCATAGGATTCCTCTCGCTTTCTGTTCGCAGTCTAATTCTTTTATCGACTGCGTTATCAGTTAGTTTAGGGAATCAGGTGTTTTTGGTATTATAGGCATAGTATGTGTCTTTTGTACTGTTTTCATCTTCGAATTCAGCGGCTGTTTTTTGGTTCATATGGTCTAATTGCGACTCAATATCTGTCTGACAGGACTTGCAAAATTTCCCCGTCCTGATTGGATTTCCGCACCTTTCGCAAGGATATGCCAAATTCGGAAGCTGGCTGATCTGAATTCTTTTTTGTTTGATAAACTTGAGGATCAGCTCTTCATCCACACCTGTTTCCTCAGTGATCTGCTGCATCGTCGACTGTCTGTTGATCTGCTTTCTCAAAAATTTATAGACGGTTTCAAATGCTTTTTCTTCTTCTTTAATACATGCCTGGCACACGGTCTGCAGGTTCGTTTTAAAAAATAAAGCATTGCATTTTGGACAATTCGCCAATTCACCCATCGTATTAACTCCTATTCCTTCTTTAATCTGCCTTATATTTCTATCAATTATATCGGCAGAAAAAAAGAATGATTTAGCTCCTGATTAAAGTAAAAGAGGAGACCGATGACGCTTTGCCCGCTGTCAGCAGGACTTCGGCGGCTTGGTGAAGTGTGGCGCCCGTCGTATAAATATCATCTATTAAAATGACGTTCATACCTTCGGCGGAGTTTTCGGCTGCTGAAAACTTTTTTTCTGCAGACAGCCTGTCTGTTTTGCTCTTTTTGGATTGTTTTTCGTTGTTCAGTCGGATGAGGGGGGAAATGACGGGCATTCCGAGCAGAGAGGCCAGCAGCTCGGATTGATTGAATCCGCGTTCCGCCAGCCGTTCGCCGCTCAGCGGAATAGGGATGAGAGTATGTGTATTTGATGGATATGCCGCTTTAAAGCCGGCAGCAAAGTCACGTTCAAATGCTTGAATGATTTTCGCATCACCCCTGAATTTAAAACGGGCCAATGAGTCCTTCATCGCATCATTATATAAATATACCGAACGGTTTTGCCGCAGCAAAAAACGCTTTTCCGTTTTTGATTCCCGGGCCGCACAATCAGCGCATTTTTCATTTGATTCCTGAGGCCTCCCGCATATACTGCATACGGGGCCTTCAATTTTTTCGAATTGGCTGCTGCATATGCTGCATATCTCTTGCTCGGGCGCCAGAGAAAACAGAGATCTCCAAGTCAATGAACTTGAAATTGGTGAGTCACACAATAAACAATTCAGAGATATTACGCTCCTTCCCGAGTTTCACAGAACTCGCTTGGATTAACCGAAACAATCGCCGCTGATTCAGCCAGAATGACAAGCAGCGCTGTATTTTTCTGTTTATCAACTATCTCTGCTTTTGCATAAGCAACTTTCTTTTTATCTGTAACATATGCCGGTTCAGCCCGGTTAAGTGAAAGTGCCAGTACATCATTTTTGCATACCCGGCATGTGCATTTCATATGAAGCTTAGGCATATGGCGGTCGAGAAGTTCCTTTAATATGATTTCTTTAGAATTGACAAGCATGCTGACAGCTCCTCATAGGAAAGTATGAGTATACTGTATCACGTTTTCTGAAATTAACTAGTCCAACAATTTACTTTTTTGTGCCAATTTGTTCATATGTTCTATATGTTTTTTTGCTTTTTTCATTCCGTTTGTAATTCCGAAATGAAACATGACGACATCACCGCTGAAATGTTTATAATGCCTTCCCGTTCTGCCCGCGATCTGTACGAGCGCGCTCTCGGTAAAGATAGGTGCTTCTGCGCCGAGGACACATGTCTGAACTTTGGGCACGGTAACCCCTCTTTCTAAAATCGTAGTCGTTACCAGCAGGTCAAGCCCGCCGTCTCTGAACCGTTTCACTTTATCCTTTCTGAATGTGTCTTCCGCATGAACGCCTTCTGCCCTTACATTTAATTTCTGAAAATAATCCGTTGTCTTTTTCAATACATGTACAGACGGAACGAATAAGAAAACCGGCAGCTGTGATTGAAGTTTTTGGCGGACCCAATCGGTTACAGAGCGAGGCAGTTTTCCTTTCTGAAGCTTCTTCTTCCAATTGCCGCACCACAAAAAACGCGGCTCCGGGAGGGGTTTCCGATGATATCTGGCCGGTATGCGGACGCTTTTCAGCAAACCGGCTTCAGCCTTCTTTTTTAATGTGTCTGAAGGAGTTGCCGTTACATAAACAAGGGCGCTGTTTTTCTTCCTCGCTTTATCAACAGCGAATCTTAATGTCTCATCGGCTGAAAAAGGAAACGCATCTACTTCATCTATTATCATGACATCAAAAATGTCTCGGTAGCGCATCAGCTGGTGAGCGGTTGAAATCATTAACGGAGTCAGACGGCCTTTGTCCTCGCTGCCGCCGTACAAAGCAGAAACTTCGACTTTCTCAAATGCTTTTTTCAATCTCGGCAGCAGTTCAAGTACGACATCTGTACGCGGAGTCGCGACACAGACGCGCAAACCGTGATTCAGAGCAAACTCGATACCCGGAAACAGCATCTCTGTTTTCCCCGATCCGCAAACCGCCCATACTAACAGCTCTTGTCTCTCTTTTATCGCATCTGTAAGCGCGGCGGCCGCCCGCTTCTGTCCGTCTGTCAGTGTTCCTTCCCAAGAAAGCTTTACAGGCTCCCAGCTGTTTTCATGGGCTTGATTCCAAGAATATAATGATGTCAGTTCATCAGCCCTTCCCATCACGACACAGGCACGGCAATAGGTAATCTGCCTTTTGGCAGAGGGCGCCCAAAATGCCGCAAAGCAGGCTTGATCAGACTGACCGCATCGTTGGCAGACGTAACGATTTTTCCGGCGGATGATTGACGGCTCGGCCGTTATATATTCTTTTTCTGTAAAACGCTTAATACGCTGGTCTGAAAACGGTATCTCAGATCTCAATAAATGCCGGCCGTAAAAGAAATCCCGCACCTCTGAAAATTCTGAAGCACCTTCGGACATCTCCCTGCCTCCTTTCTGCTCAAAGTATGTCTTGTCGGGAACCCACTTGTCGAATTGCGAAAATTAAAAAATAAAAAAATCTCCGCCCTTGAAAACGGAGATTTTCACTTAGTTTTTAAAGCACCAGCCGATTCCGATGGCGCCTTCGCCCAAATGGGTTCCGATCACGGCGCCGAAATAGCTGTTATAGAATTCGACATGAGGATATTTACCGCTTAACTCCTGTATAATAGCCGCCGCTTCTTCTTCCCTGTTTGCATGGATGACAGCGGCCCGCATCGGGATTCCTTTACTTGCATCCTCCCCAAACAGCTCAAAAATTCTCGAAATCGCTTTTTTGCGTGTCCGAATCTTCTCAAAAGGAACAATTACCTTATTGTCAAAATGAAGAATAGGCTTTACCTTTAACAGACCGCCGATAAAAGCCTGAGCACTGCTTAGACGCCCGCCCCGCTGGAGGTGTGATAAATCGTCCACCATAAAATACGCACGGACTGTTTTTTTCATTTCTTCCAGCTCTTTTATAATCTCTTCCGGTGAGTCAACACCGTCTTTAATGAGCTGTGCTGCCTTTAACGCATAAAACCCTTGTGCCAAACAGCTGATCTCTGAATCAAAGGGATAAACTTTAATATGATCAACCATAGTGTTTGCCGAGGCGGCGCTGTTATATGTTCCGCTGATTCCGCTGGACAAATGTATGCTTATGACTGCGTCATATGTTTTGCCCAGTTCTTCGTACAATGCGATTAATTCACCGAAAGAAGGCTGAGACGTAGTCGGCAGCTCATCATGATTTTTTACTTCTTTATAAAAACTTCTCCAGTCGAGTTCTGTTTCTTCGCGGAATGTTTTTTCACCGAAAACCACTTGGAGAGGAATCATATGAATATGATGTTCTTCTCTCATCTCTTTCGGAATATATGCTGTACTGTCTGTTACAACTGCAATCTTCATCACTTTACCTGCCTTATTAAGTACTTAATAAGTATTTTAATAGATATGCAGCTGTAAAAAAAGACTTGCCATAACAGGCAAGTCTTCTCACACATGACTAACGCATCTCTACCCAGCCGTTTTTAATGGCCACGACAACGGCTTGTGTCCGGTCATTAACGTTCATTTTCTGCAAAATATTACTCACGTGGTTTTTCACTGTTTTCTCACTGATAAACAATGATTCACCGATTCCGCGGTTGCTTTTTCCGTCTGCAAGCATTTGCAGCACTTCACATTCCCGTCTCGTTAATATATGTAATGGTCTCCGGATTTCCGGGTAAACCTCATGCTGAGGATGAGCAGAAACTCCGCTTGTCGCAAGACGGCGGAATTCGTTGACAAGATTGTGGGTTACTTTCGGGTGAAGGTAAGAACCGCCCTCGGCTACCACTTTCACTGCTTCGATTAAAGTATCTGCGTCCATCTCTTTCAGGAGATAGCCTCTTGCACCAGTTTTTAAAGCATGAGTCACATAGTTTTCATCATCATGGATGGAGAGGATAATCACCTTAGATTCAGGGTACAGCTCAACAAGCTGTTTAGTAGCCTCTACTCCATTTACATTCGGCATATTGATGTCCATTATGACAACATCGGGATGATAATGCTCGACGATTCGAGCCGCCTCATCTCCATCGTCACCTTCTGCTACCACTTCAAAGGTAGGTTCAAAATCCAATATTCTTTTTACACCCTCACGGAATAGTTGATGGTCGTCGATAATAACAATATTTACTTTAGTCACACGCTACGCCTCCTTATCCTATTGTTCTATATACGCCGCTGTTCGGTCAATATGTCTTTTGGCTCTATTTAACAAATTATAGGCCGAGAGATAACGGAACCTTAATCATGATAAATGTCCCAAGACCTATTTTAGAGTCTATCGTTATCGTTCCTTCAAGCAGATCTACTCTTTCTTTCATTCCCAGCAAGCCGAATGACTTGTTTTTCTTTTGTTTAGCATCCTTAATATCAAAGCCTTTTCCGTTGTCCTTAATGATGAGAACGACAAAATCAGCGGTTACTTCCACTTTTACTGTAATTTCCTCTGATTCTGAATGCTTGAGTGCATTTGTGACGGCTTCCTGAGCGAGACGGAAAAGCGCCACTTCAAATTGCGGGGCAAGCCTTTGGTTCTCTGTGTCTCCGATACACTGAAAATGTATTTTCACCTTTCCGTTGTATTCTTCAGTTGTATAAAGATATTTTCTCAGTGTCGGAATCAGCCCGAGATCGTCCAATGCCATCGGTCTTAAATCATATATAATCCTTCTGACTTCGTAAAGGGCATTCCGCACATTCTGCCGCAGATTTCTGATTTCCTGAAATCCGTCCTCCGTGCCGCGGTCGCGGAAGATCCGTTCAATTAATTCCGATCTCATCATGACATTTGCCAGCATTTGCGCGGGACCGTCATGAATTTCTCTGGAAACTCTTTTTCTTTCTTCCTCTTGGGCTTCAATGATTCTTAAACCGAAATCTTGTTTAGCCTGCGCATCGGCAAGAAGAAGCCCTACTTGGCGAAGGTCTTGATTCAGGTAATTCAGAACGACGGTTATTTGGCTGACCAATGATTCTGACCGTTCAATGATTTCCTGAAGCCCCAAAAGCCGGCGTTCTAAATCATCTCTGCGCTCCCGCAGCTGCTTTTCACGCTGTTGGATCATCGTCAGTTCCACTTGAAGTTTGTGCGCCTTTTCATAGGCGTTGCGAATTTCTTCTTCGCTGAACTTATGGAAATTTCTGCTTACTTCAGACAAGCGGTTTCGTGCGTGCCGCGTATGAACTTCAAGTTTGTCGCCCAGCTCAATGACTTCGTAGACCTGCTGTTTGATCTGTTTGAGTTCTTCAACCAGCTGCTCATATTGCTGGCGCGACTGCTCTCCGATTTGAAAAACCTCGTCCTTACTCCCGTCCACGGTTTTCAGCATTTTCATAAGTATAGAATCCAAAACTTTGGAGTCCATCTTCGATTTATTCATCTGTCTCCCTCCGTAACGGTGTTGTTATGTATTTTTATTATAAATGTAATTGAACTGCAATTTATGTCGAATTATAATGAAAGAATGCGTATATTCTAGAAAAAAACATTTTTATATAGTATCTTACTCTTTCATGATACCAAAATATGCGCAAAAATTCTAAAGTCTGTTCGAATTTGTAGAAACAAGTCTTTTAATGCTTGTCAGGAGGGTCCAGCAATCATGCTGCACAGCTATTTAACAGTTAAAGAAACGGGTGAACATGAGATTGTGATTGAAAAATCGCGTTTTATCTGTCACCTGAGCCGTGCTGCTTCTGAAGAGGAAGCGCAGGAATTTATACAAAAGATAAAAAAACAGCACTGGAATGCGACTCATAACTGCTCAGCTTATCTGATCGGCGAAACCGACCATATACAAAAGGCGAATGATGACGGAGAACCAAGCGGCACAGCCGGCGTCCCCATGCTGGAAGTGCTGAAAAAACGCGGTCTGAAAGATACCTGCGCGGTGGTTACCCGGTATTTCGGCGGAATAAAGCTCGGTGCAGGCGGATTGATTCGTGCATATGGGAAGTCAGTGTCTGAAGGCTTAAATCATATAGGAGTTACGGAGCGGAAGCTGATGCGTATTATGCATACATCAGCGGATTATACGTGGCTCGGCAAGATAGAGAACGAACTGAGAGAATCAGTTTTTTTACTGAAAGATATCCATTATGCGGATCATGTCGAATTTGAAACGTACGTTGAAGAAAAAGACAAAGAAGCGTTTCTAAAATGGATGACAGAACTGACGAACGGCAAGAGTAAGAATACAGAGGGAGAACTGACGTATTTAGAAACAGACGTCAGCCCTAAAGGAGACTAATGTAATGGCTGAACGTGTAAGAGTGCGTGTTCGAAAGAAAAAGAAAAGCAAACGAAAGATCATATTCAAACGGATTTTGCTGCTGCTTACCCTCGTTTTGTTAGTCGCTGCCGGGTTTGGCGGATACAAAGTATACAAAACGATCAATGCGGCAGATAATGCATATGATGCCCTTTCCCGCGGAGACAAATCAAAATTACGGGATAAAGTCATCAATATGAAGAAAAAACCGTTCTCCATTTTGTTTATGGGGATCGAAAATTATGCCACCAGCGGAAAAGGCGGACGATCAGATTCTCTTATTGTCGTTACCCTTGATCCGAGAAATAAAACAATGAAAATGCTGAGTATTCCGCGTGATACGCGGGTGACGCTTGCCGGCGACACAACCGGTAAAAAATCAAAAATCAATGCGGCTTTTGCTAAGGGCGGAGCGGATGAAACCGTCTCAACCGTCGAAGACTTATTAGGCATACCGATTGATAAGTATGTCACTGTCGACTTCAATGGCTTTAAGGATGTTATTGATGAAGTAGGCGGGGTCGATGTAAAAGTGCCGTTTGACTTCGACGAGATGAGTGACGTCAGTAAAAAGAAACGGATCTATTTCAAGAAAGGAAACATGCATTTGAACGGTGAGCAGGCTTTGGCTTACGCGCGGATGAGAAAACAGGATAAGCGCGGAGACTTCGGCCGGAATGACCGCCAAAAGCAAATCTTAAACGCACTGATCGACCAAATGTCCAGAGCTGGAAATATTGCTAAAATTGATAAAATCGCTGAAACAGCGAGCAATAACGTCCAAACGAATATCCGAATCACTGAAGGACTCGCTCTTCAGCAGATTTACAGCGGCTTTACCAGCAAAAAGGTTGATACACTGACCATAACAGGATCAGATTTATATTTAGGCGGAACCGCAACTACGCGCGGAACATATTATTTCCAGCCGGATCCAACCAATCTCGAAAAAATACGGCAGGAATTGCAGAAACATCTGGATTACCCGTCCGGAAACAGCACGGCATCCGATCCTGCTTCTGACAGCACCGGAACGGACAGTACGACTGATTCGACTTCCGACAGCACGGGAACAGGCGGTACGGCTGATTCGCCTTCCGGCAGCACAGGAACAAGCGGCACGACCGATTCAACCAGCGGTACTGCAGGTGAAAACGGTACGGGCAGCACACAGTCCGGCGGCACAACAGGCTATTAAGAGTAAACCCGATCCTTTGAGCAGGATCGGGTTTTTCTATATAATAAGAGAATAGCAAAAAAGCAGACCATTCGCATGATCTGCTCTTTTTAATTTTTCTTTACCAATCTCTTGTAAAACTTGGTAAATGGTTTAAATTGTTCATTTACTAACCCTGTGACCTCTGCTATGATTTGCATAAATACAATCAATACAAAAATAATAAACAGCGAAAGCCATATGGTCGCGCTTTTCAGCAGGATGGCACTGACGCTGAAAATAAAGCCGATTAAATAGATGATAATGACAGCCGTACGGTGTGACAGCCCGAAGGCCATCAGCCGGTGGTGTATATGTGACTTATCAGGCGCTGAGATCGGCTGTTTGTTTAAAATCCGCCTGATGACGGCGAATGTCGTATCAAAAATCGGCACGCCCAAAATGATGATCGGAATGATGATACTGAATAAAGTAACACTTTTATAAAGACCTAATAATGAGAGTACTGAGATGACGTATCCGAGAAAGAGCGATCCGGTATCTCCCATAAATATCTTTGCCGGATGAAAATTATAAAATAAAAATCCGAGTGTGCTTCCTATCACGACAAGTGAAAGTGACAGAATAAGGATTTTCCCTCCGGATAACGCCATAACGGCGATAGTGGAGAGTCCGATGACCGACAGGCCGGCAGCGAGTCCGTCCAAACCGTCAATCAGGTTCATCGCGTTCGTAATACCGACGATCCATAACACAGTCAGCGGGTAAGCGACCCATCCCAATTCTAAACGTTCCGTTAAAAACGGTACGGAGAAAAAGTCCATTTTCAGTCCCGTGCTCACAATCATAATGGCCACGGCCAGCTGGACGAAAAACTTTACCTTTGCGCTTAATTGGTATTTATCATCAAGGATTCCTAAAATAACAATAATAAACGCACCCACTGTAATGGCGGTCATTTTCGTTTCATTATATATGCCGGCCGCGAGAACACCCGCCGCTACGCCGATAAAGATGGCCAGGCCGCCCATACGGGGCATTATTTTATCATGTACTTTTCGGTTGCTGGGCTGGTCAACTGCACCTATTTTGATCGCAATTTTTTTTACGATAGGAGTTAGGATTAAAACCGTTAGCAGAGAGACAAAAAACGCAACAACTATGCGAAACATGCGTTCGTCAAGCATAAAGAAGTCTCCTTTGGAATTATATGAAGTCTTTTCTGATATTGAACCGTTCCTTCCATTATAATTCTTACTAGTTATTATAACAAGCATCATCAAAAAGAAACACGCAAATCAAAAAATGCGCTTTCCCTTTTAATGGGATTGCGCATTTTTCAATATACCCGTGCATTCGAGCATTCGGCCGAATAAAACATTCCAATCCCGTCTCCGGGCCAATTCACGGCGCAAAGCCTCATATGATCCGCTGCGGTCCGCTGCCAGAAGCGCGTCGCAGGCCGCGATGAAATCTGCGGGGTCACTGCCTTCAACGTATTCATAGACGAAAGGCCTTTTGATTTTTGACGTAGAAGAAAGGTTGCAGCCGACAACCGGTTTGCCGGCGGCTAAAAATTCAAAAAGCTTAAGCGGAAATACCGCGTCATTATAAGGTGAATTTTTATACGGCATGATGCCGATGTCGACAAGCTGCATATAGGACGGCACTTCATTCGGCGCGGCAGGTCCCGTCCAGATGACATTCGGACGCTCCAGAAGCGACTTGAAATCCGGATCGTCCTGAGCCGTGTTCGGGCCTACCAATAAAATCGTCCAGTCAGGCCTCACATCTGCCGTTTCCGCCATAAGCGCAAAATCGAGCTTCGGCTTGATTCCGCCGATAAAACCGAGAACCGTTCCGTTCCGTCCTCGTAAAATGTCTTCATCCGGCTGTTTATTTTCCCGTGAAAACAGGTCATATTCCACTCCGTTTTCAATGGTGAACACTTTCTGGTGCGGGTTCTCCAGCTTTTTTCCGACCTCCTGGTGCAGACAGTCAGATGTACACGTAATGGAATCGGCACGCTGAATGATTCTCATTTCCGCCTGTTTAATGATGTTTCTTCTAACATTTGACAGCACCCCGGACCGGCCGCTGATCGGAGCGGCCCACAGATCACTGCAATCATAAATCACTTCATCCCAAGGAAACAGATCTGCCAGAAGCGGAAAACCGGGGAAGGTGTACCATAAGCAGCAGCGGGCCCCTTCTCCTTCTTCCTTCAGCATGTTCACCAATGGTGAAAGCTTATGCCTGTAGCACATGTCTGTATACCTGCCGAATCGGAATGCTTTTTGCCTGAAGAGATCCTTTACCGCGAACTGCCGGATTCCCTCGGCGATCCCGGCCATTTGACCATCATTGGCTCGCGGAGACGGGCATACCCAAATGACGCTTTTCGTTTCTTTTTGCCGGGCGAGAAATTCAGCCAGCCGGTGCCGTCTGTATCTCAGCCGGTCATGCCCCCATTCCGCCGCTCCGACGATTACGTGAATAATCGGTTCCACCTTCATCACCCAGCTCCTCTGACGCCTACAGTCTTTTCATGACCGCGTTTTTCGCATATTGCATAAAACACCACGAAGCCTTGATAAAATGCAGGCGCTCAATTTCTCTATAAACAAACCACGTTTTTTTTGCGGCTTTCCACTTGTTGCTTGAAATCGAATTCTGCACAAGCCTGTATTCTGAAAGGCACTCATTCAGGCCGTAAGCCGTAAATCCCCTTTTCAGCAGGGAAAGCCATGTCGCTAAATCCTGCCGCGTTCTGATATCAGGCATTTGAATCTGCCCCGTCTGCTCTCTGTCAATCATGACCGTTAAACATCCGATAATCGTGTTTTTTAAAGCTTCATCATATGACAGGCTTTCAGGGGCTTGAATCGTTTTGTCCGTCGGCGTTCCGTCCTGCTCCATGACGCTGTAGCCCGTAAATGAAAAAGCGCAGGACCGCTCTGCCATAAACGCAAGCTGTTTTTGAAGCTTTTCCTTTTTCCATCTGTCATCGCTGTCCAGAAATGCGACATAACGGCCCTTGGCATGTTTAAGGGCTGTATTTCTGGCAGCTGCGGCTCCCCCGTTTTTATCTAAATAAACGACGCGGATCCGCTCATCCTTTTGTTCATATTGCCGTAAAATATCTCTCGTTCCGTCCGTTGAACAATCATCCGCGATAATCATTTCCCAATGCGGGTGGCTTTGATGTAAAACAGACTGAATCGTGTCTTCGATATATTCACTTGCATTATAAGACGGTGTAATGACAGATACGAAAGGTTTCCAGTTTGTCATGGTCACATCTCCATCGCAGATTTTTACAAGGACTCTCTAAAAAACTCAGGAATGACAATGAACATAAATGCAACTGCAATGCCGATGAAAACGCCCAGAACCGCTTTCCTTTTCGGCGGCATGCCTTCTCCCGCCGTTTCATTCATCGGCTCTGAATTGATGATGCCGGCCGCTTTCAGGTTCAGCTGCGTATTTTTCAATTCGTATAAAAATCGTTCCTTATCCACTTTGGCGTCCGCGCTGACGGTTTCTCCTTCAAGCGCAGCAATACTCTGCCGCACTACTTTTGCCCGTTTTTCAAACAGGTCCTGATCATTCTTCAGAAAAGTTTTTATGACGGCTTGAAACACCGATTCGGTCTCCTGTTTGTTTTGGCCGCTGTAGCTGACCGTGATCAATGAATCTGATTGTGTTTCGACAGTCAGTTTACTTTTCACGGCCGCTCTTTCTTCGTCTGTTTTATCAGGCAAAGCCTGCTTTAAAAAGGCATCGCTCGTCAAAAGGAGCGGGATTTCTTTTGTATTGTTATAAAGCGGATGATCATAATTTCCCGCGGCGATCGCGGCTTCTGATGTAAAACTGCTGCTCCCGCTGATTTTTGACGGCAATACATATCCCGCCGCCCCTAACACAACGGGCAGCGCAATGATCCAAATAATATTCTTTTTGATACGCCGGGTTATTCTTGTCAACATATCCTTCATCTCGCATCTCCCTGTTTTTCATAGTACGCCGTGACGGCAGGCTCCTTTTGTAAACGCCTCAATATATTGACCGCCGCGATCACGAGCGAGAGAAATACCCAGTGGAAAAATAAATTTGATACGGAGCTTGGGCTGATGCTGCTTACCAAAAAACCGGCCATCGCCGTGATAAGTCCTTCTGTGATCAGTCTTGACTGATTTTCCGATTTTCTTTCATGACATTTATAAAGTGTCCAAAAAAGGAACAAATAGACTGTCAGGTAACCGAGCATCGTAAGCACGCCGAAGTTCGCCATAATCTCGACGAGCCAGTTGTGCACCTCAACTACGCCGCCCGTATCATAAACGGGCTCCGCTTTTAAATAGTAAGAGACGTTTCCGGCACCCACTCCAAACCCCCAGGAATCAATCACATAGTGAAAGGCGTTTTTTAAAAGATTCGCCCTCGCGAGGTTGGAAGGAAGCGGTTGCTGTCCCGGCATCGCCTGCGGAGCTGAAAACAGATTCAAGACGGCGTTGGTGATACGGCCCGCAAATAAAACCGCAAACAGCGCTGCACCCGCTCCCGCTGCGTACAACGCGAGCTTTTTCAACAGGGAAGGCAGCAGAATGAAGACGTATACAGCCGCCCCCGCGCATATGCCCAGCAGACTCGCGCGCGAACCGGTCAAAATGATTAAATACAAAGCGCTGATCGCAAAGAGCAGGCTGACGGCCTTCACATAGCCGTTTTTCATATTTTTCACCGCCGCCGCATACAGAAAGAAACTGATGCACAAAAACGTCGCGAAATCATTTTGATTAAAGAAAACGGACGTCGGATAATGCTGTTTGTACTGCGGGCCGTTATAAAGCGTGGAGCTCGGCAGATGGTGGTGTGTAAAATGGTTGTAAAAGCCGATCGCCATCACAAAAATGGTCATCACAAGCCATATGCCGTAAAAAACCATCAGCTGATCAAAGCGCTGAATGAACATGACAATAAGATAAATCAGAAACATGCCCATTCCCATTAAAGCTAAATATTTAATCCCGTACGTCACGGATTTTGCCCACAATAACGATAGGAGACCGTATGTAAACCATAAGGCGAAAAACATCAGAACCCCTTTTACATTCACCCGATTCCATCTGTCAATATGATGACGGTTTGTCAGGATGCCGGCGACGTGAAGGGCGCCTGCTCCGATTAATAACAGCCGGTATATAAATAAGCTGAAAAATCCGAGATGGACCGCAAAGAAGGCCTGGTTTAAAAATGTACACGCGATCAGTATATAAATGAGCCCCATAAACATCTGACCGTTTGTTGTAAAGGCGGATAGCAAAGCAAGTCCGGCAAAGCCGATCATGGCGGCAAACAGCAGCACGGTGATTTTTCCGAAACCGGCATCCGCCCTGACCGCCTCCAGCATGATGAATCCTCCTGTAATGAGAGCGGCAAGCAGCACAAGAACATGTGCCGCTGAACGTTTGATACTCACATGGCAAACCCCTTTCCAAAACCGGCAGCCGAGCCGGGCTGCCGAGAGCCTGAAGACAAATCTTTTTCTATCTTGCCAGTTCTTTTATTTGCCGATCGGCATGAACCGCCGGACGTCCGACGGAATGATAAGTGAATCCTGAAACCCTCATATACTCCAGCGGAAACATATTTCTGCCGTCAATGATGACCGGCTGTTTGAGCAGCTGCTTCACTCTCTGAAGATCCATCTCCTTGACTTCCGGCCAATCTGTTGTAATCAGGCATGCGTCCGCGTTTTTGATGGCACTGTACAGCTCTGTGTGATATTCAATGCCGCCGTCTCCTAATATCGCTGACGCTTCGGGAATCGCGATCGGATCATACGCTTTCACGTGAGCGCCCTGCTCTTTAAGGCTTGTGATGATATCAAGAGCCGGGGCAGAGCGGACGTCATTTGTGTGCGGTTTAAAGGCCAGCCCCAGTACGGCCGCGGTTTTCCCTTTTAAGGGACCGATGGCGCGGTTCAATTTTTCCGTAATACGGACCCGCTGCTTCTCATTGGTTTCAATGACGGCTTCCATCATTTGAAACGGATAGCCGGCGGCGTTTGCGATATGCAATAAAGCCGTTGTATCCTTCGGAAAGCAGGATCCGCCGAATCCGATGCCCGCCTGGAGAAATTTATTCCCGATCCGGCTGTCAAGACCGACGCCTTCTGACACGTGGGAAATGTCCGCCCCGACACGTTCGCAAATATTGGCGATATCGTTAATAAAAGATATTTTGGCGGCTAAAAAAGCATTTGCGGCATACTTAATCATTTCCGCGCTTTCAAGATTGGTCTTTACGATCTTCGTACGGAACGGCTTATGAAGCTCTTCAATGACCGAAGCGGCATGTTCGCTTGTGGCGCCGATGACCGCCCGCTCCATCTGCATCGTATCCCGCACCGCCGAACCTTCGCGGAGGAATTCAGGATTTGACGCGACATCAAACGGATATTTTCCCTTTGACGCTTCGCTGACAATTTGGTAAACGAGCTTTCCTGTCCCGACCGGAACAGTGCTTTTGGTGACAATGATTTTGTATCCGTTCAGCTGTTCTCCGATTGTTTGCGCCGCTGCCTTAATGTAGGTCAGATCGGCTTCACCCGTCTTTGACATCGGCGTACCGACGGCGATATAGATGATATCAGCGGCTTTCACAGCCGGCTCGATTTCGGCTGTAAAGGATAACCGTCCGGTACTGACATTTTTTTCAGCTAATTCCTCAAGCCCCGGTTCATATATCGGGATGACTCCGTTTTTCAAGCTTCTGATTTTCGCTTCATTGATGTCACAGCAAGTCACATGATGGCCGATTTCCGCAAAACAAGTTCCAGATACAAGACCTACATACCCTGTTCCTAATACAGCGATTTTTTTCACAGCTTCATCCCTCTTTCGAAAGGTTCTCCTCTTGCCCGGCCCGGTTCATTACGGATCGGTATTTCTCTTTCAGCGCTTTCGCGTTTTGGCTTGCGTCAAAATACGTGCGGACGGTTTGATAAAGTTCCTCGGCTGTTTGCGGCGTCCAAGCCTCTCCTTCGTCATATTGCAGAATCGATTCTGCCAGCGTCTCAGGTGAACCCGGCTTGATCAGCAACCCCCGGTGTTTCCCGAATAAAGAAGCCAATCCTCCGACATCGGTGCAGATCACCGGCACCTTCAGAGCGAGCGCCTCAATGACCACAGTCGGCATGCCTTCGCTGTAGGACGGCAGCGCCATTACATCCGAAGCCAGCAGATAGTCCTGTACCTTGTCGTTCGGCACTTGCCCCGTGACGATATGAGCGGCTTCACGCAATGAAGATGCGGCGGGACCGTCACCGACAAAGACGGCTTCATATCTTTCATCCAATGATTGAACGGCTTTTGATAAGTCGAAAACACCTTTCTCTTTGACAAGCCTGCCGATGAACACGATCAGTTTTTTATCCGGAGGAAGGCCGAGGCGTTTTCTGACGGCTTCTTTCGTCTCGTTCCTTTTTCGAAAGGCGTCAAGCGTGATGCCGATCGGAAGCACGGTGCACTCCGCTTCGATAAGCTTTTTCATTTGTTCCCGCAGACTGCCGCTCACAGCGTAAATATCGGCTGCTTCCCGCACCGCAAATGTAAATGCGCGATGAGCGCTTTTGCTGTAATGCGGATAGACATTGACATCACTGCCATGCAAGGTCAGCACATACGGAATGCCTAAAGCCTTTGACACAATGGCGGCCGCTCCGCCTGACGGCATGGCGAAATGCGCGTGAATCAGATCGGGCTTCAGGCCATGATTTTTAATTTCGGAAAGAATGGATTCCGCCATTCTTTTATGCGGCTGCGCCCATTTCAGCTGCCCGGGAACCGCCTGATAAAACGGCCGGTGGACGGACACGCCTTTCCGCCATTCATGCGCCGGCCTGATATCCTTTTGCTGATACGTCTTTTTCAGCACCCGGAATGGCGCGGCGAGTTTCGGCCGCGGACAAATGACGGTCATCTCCGCGCCAAGCTTTCTCAGTTCTTGGGCCTGCGTCTCATGAAAAACGCCTTCTCCCGGCTTCTCACTGCTCGGATAGACACTTGTCATCCACAATACCTTCATAGCAAACGTCCTTTTCTTAATTTACTTTTCATATGCGGATAAGCTTTTCCTAACAGGAATAAATAACACAACGCGCCGCAGGCTACGGAGATCGCCAGCCGCAGCTTGACATCAAGGCTGATCCGCTCCGTGCCGAAGCTGGCTGTAAAGGCGATGACACCCATTGCCGCCGTAAGCACAAACGGTTTGGCCACGGCTTTGAAGTAAGCCGACAGCCGCAGCTTAATGACATATGCCAACAGCCAGCGCCCGATCAGGAAATTCAGGATGCTGATGAAAGCGTACGTCCAGGCTACCGTCAAGAGATTTCCGGACAGCACGGCGGCGTACAAAGATGCACCATACAGCAGCATCACCCCGGCGTCCCAATAAAACGCCAGATCGGCCCGCCCTTTTGCGAGCAGCACAGATCCGTTCGGATTCATCAGGACCCTTAAAATCCCGACGATGGCGAGAACGTTTAAAACCGGGACAGCCGCCAGCCATTTTTCTCCGAATACCGAAGCCACGAATGCATCCGACACTGAAACCAAACCGAGCAAAAGCGGAAAGGATATCAGCGCGAGTATTTTGGTCATATTGAGAAATCCTTCTCTGATAACGCTGTTTTCATGCTTGTTTTTCGCAAAGACGGGAAACGCGACTCTCGTAATGATCGGATTAATTTTTAATACCGGAAGCGTGACAATCTGGTAGGCCAGATTGTAAATGCCGAGCGCCTCAGCGCCGATAAAACTGCCGATCAGAATCATATCAATATTCGCTCCGAGCCGGTTCACAAGCCGGGAAGACAGCTGAAAGGCCCCGAAAGAAAAGAAGCCTTTCATTCCTTTCAGATCAAAAACCAACGCCGGTCTCCATGTTTTTCTGCAGGCCATCCAGTACAGAATCCCTTTCGACGATTGCAGCAGCACCTGAGAAATCACATAGGCGAGAATCGGGTCCGTATAAAAAACCGCGGCCGCCAAATACACGAAGGACAGCACATTTGAAAAGATTTCAATCTTGCTTAACGTGTTAAATGCCAGCGCTTTTTGCAGCATATACTGGTATTGCTGACCGATCGGCGCGATTAAAAACATAACGGCCAGCACGCGGATTAAATAGACAAGCTCCTCCCGCCGATAAAAATCGGCGATGAGCGGACTGCTGAAAAACAGCAGCGCAAACAGCGCAAGCCCCGTTATGATATTCAGCCAGTACAAGGAAGACATCTGTTTATCAGTCACATGATCTTTTTGAATGAGCGCGGCGCCAAAACCCATATCCAGCGCAATTTGGGCAAACACCACTACCGTTGTGATCATGCCGACAAGGCCGAATTCAGCCAGTGACATGACCCGCCCGAGCAGGGCGAATTGGACGATTTGAATGACCGTAATACACGCTGTCGAAATACTTGTCCATTTGGCGCCGCTCAAGATTTGATTTGTAATACTAGGCATCGTTTTCCCTACTTTTTTGTCTGCTGACCAGAATTTTTATCGCGCCCCGTCACCGGTCCAGATCACTTTGCACGTTTTGAGCATAATCTTCAGTTCCAATGAAAAGGTCAGGTTGCGGATATAATATAAGTCAAACATTAGTTTTTCCCTCGGTGTCATGTCATATCCCCCGTTGACCTGCGCCCAGCCGCTTAATCCCGGCTTAACGGCCAGCCGCTCCGTAAACCCCGGAATCTCAGCCTGAAACTGTTCCGTAAACACGGGACGCTCGGGACGCGGGCCGATCAGGCTCATTTCTCCCCGAAGCACATTTACCAGCTGCGGCAGCTCATCAATACGGGTCCTTCTGATAAAAGCGCCGACCTTTGTCACGCGGGGATCCTTTTTCAGCGCCCAGACCGCCCCCGATTTTTCAGCATCTATTTTCATAGAGCGGAGCTTATACAAATAAAACGGCTTCCCGTCTTTGCCTACCCGCTCCTGCTTATAAAAAGCAGGGCCGGGCGACTCCAAACGAATCAGTATGGAGAACAGGCCCATCACCGGGAGCGCCGCCAAGAGCCCCGCAAGCGCAAACACAATGTCCATGAATCGCTTAAAAGCCAAATAACGGGCCGTTCTTTCCGTAACGGCAGCGGAAGTCCCCTGCCGCACTGCATAGTTATTATTTACATTCATGCTTTTCTCTGCTCCCACTGACACACACCTCACGATTTGTTGGGATGTTTGATGACCTATGCCGTGAGTTTAGCAGATGGATGTTAATTGGAAGTAAAGGAAGCGTTAATGTTTATTAGAATGTTTCGATTATTGTTTTTTTATTGTAAATCTATTCATATCCATAAACGGCGGTTACTATAATTGAAAAGGATCACAACGAAAAAGCCTGCCGATCAATTTTGACCAGCAGGCTCGTACACAAATATATAAAAGTTTTACTTATAATAAGACACGATTCCATCATTGATGGCTGCAGCTGCCTTTTCCTTATAGGATGCTTGCTTTAATTTACTTGCATCAGACGGATTCGTAATAAAAGCCGTCTCTACTAATACACTAGGCATTTTGGAATACTTAATGACATAGAACGGAGCTGTTTTAACCTCTCTGTCTCTTGTTTTTAATGCATTAACAACCCTAGGCTGAATTTGTCCTGCCAGGCGTTTGCTTGCAGCGGCTTGATATGTCTCATCATAGTAGGTCTCAGTTCCGTTTGCAGAAGTTGCATCATTTGCATTGCCGTGAACGCTGATAAATAAATCCGCTCCTGCGGTTGCACCTTTATTTACCCTTTCCTGCAAGGAATAAAATGTATCATTAGACCTCGTCATGACCGGCAGAGCACCTGAAGCATTTAATTTTGTATTCAGCCTTTTAGCGATATCAAGATTGACGTCTTTTTCTAAAATGCCGTTACCTATAGAACCGGAATCTTTTCCTCCATGACCCGGATCAATTAAAATTGTTTTTCCTGCTGCCGGATTTTTCAGCTGGTTTGCAACATTTGAACTGACAGCCGGGGTATTCCCTATAATGGTAAAGCTGCTTAATTTTTTTCTCCCGATAAAGACTCTTGTTTCTTTTGAAAGATTGCTGCCGTTTGTCAGAATGATAGATTGTTTTTTCTTTGCAGCAAGAGCAGCACCCGCTATGGAGTCTGCATACCCGAAACCATTGCTGACGAATACATTGCCTGTCGGAAGATTTAATTGCTGAACTAGATTGGCCGCAAGTTCGTATCGATTGCTTCCGCTGATTCTTTTTGGAGAAGGGAGTTTTTTAAAGACAGAGGCATTTATGCTCCCGGTTCCCCCTGCTACAATAGAGCTTTTGATCCCCTTGCTTTTTATAGCTCCTGCTGTGGCACTGTTGATAGCTGTTTTATTCGTAAACAAAATTGGATATCCGTTCTTTGCGGCATATGGAATTGCAGCTATTGCGTCAGCATATAAAAATCCGTTTGCAATAACGGCTTTTGAGGCGGCAGGCATTTCCTTTGCTACTTTAGCTGCCGTATCATATCGGTTGCTTCCTGAAATTCTCTTAACACTGATGCCGAGCGCTTTGATTTGATTTGCTGTATTTGCTGACACAGCAGGCGTTCCGCCGACAATAATGACCGTTTTTGTTTTTAATTCTTTCAGACGGGTTTTCGTCTCTGATGACAAATTATCTTTGTTTGTGTAAAGCAGCGGCGCATTTTTCTGATATGCCATCGGGGCAGCAGATATAGCATCTGCATACGAACCTCCTCCGACGACAACAGCTGTACTCGCTGTTGAATACACCTGCTTGGAAAGCGCAGCAGCCGTACCGTACCTGTTGCTTCCCCCTACTCTTTTAACCGCGTTGTCAGCTAAGGCTGACGGGATAAATAAGATGAGTCCCAGCATAGAAATGATCAGGACTTTAAGATAAGAACGCAATTGCCTTCCTCCTGCTCTCGTTTATTTAATAGTCAGTCAATGTGGTGCCCGGATAATAAAATTTTAAAATTGAACTATATGAATCTCCCGAATCCGCTCTTGCCTTAGCGCCGTATTGGCTCATACCGATGCCGTGTCCATATCCCTTTCCGCTGATTGTAAAAGCAGAACTGTTTTGACTGACGGTCACATAAGTGCTTTTAAACACGGAGGCTCCGATCATCGTTCTCAGTTCAGTCACCGGCACAGTCATTGCAGATGTTTTATTTGCCTCGTAATTTCCATTGTTTTGTTTGACAGCGTAATTCACTTTCAAAGTTGCTGTTTTAGCCCGCTGTCCTTTAGTTGTTCCGCTGAATGTAAGATCTTCTATTTTTAAAATTTTAATGGCGGAAGCGCCCGTTTCCTTATTTTTCAGAATCCAATTTTTAATACCGCTCAGTTGAGCTGCATTTGTCTCATTCTTTGAAGCAAACCAAGAGGCCGGCTTATTTACATCAATTGAATCCGGATTGATTTGCTGCTTAGAAAGCGTCAGACTCCAGGCAGTTTGAGGATCTTTTGTGTCTTTTTTCGCAGTTAAATAAGGAACGCTTGAACCCCATACTTCGCCGCTTGATTCTGTATAACCGCCATTACTCGATGAATAAGCCGCCGTAATTAAATTCCCTTTGTAAGTCAGCACCTTATTTTTTGTCTGCTGCACCGCTTTCGTTGTATTGGCATTCCAGCTGTACCCGCCATATACTTGAAAAGCAGTAGTATCAGCAACAGTGCTCCCGGTCTTCGTAATTGAGTATGTTCTTGCCGCAACCGTTTGCGCCTTCAGCGCTTCAAGAGACCAGCTTGCAGGCATTTCATTCGGTACGACACCTTTTAAATAATCTTCAAAAGGAATGTTTTCATTTACAGGTCTGATATATTTGCCTGACTCTATTGAAAAATTAACCGTCCCCAAGTATTCTTTTCCATTCAAACTGATCCGGTTGGATTCATTGTACGTTTCCGGTTTTATTCTCAATGAATTCCCATATGTTTTAATATGATTAAGATTTAACTTTCCATTATTGATTTGTAAGTTGTATGTGCTTCCGCCGGCTAAGTAAAAATGGTTTGAAAGCTCATTTTCAACCCCGGCGGAAATGGAGCTTGTACTTCCGATAAAGTCGTATGCATACGACGCCTTCTCTTTTGTCACTGATTTAGCTGCTGAAGGAACATCATCTTGTTTGATATATAATATTTGGCTGTTTTTTTTGGCGGCTAAAGAAGCGCCAACCAGGACATCAGCATATTTCGTTCCATTAGTCATGACGACTTTATCAGCCTTCAACTTTAGCTGATTAATGATATTAGCAGTCAATTCATACCGTGTTGATCCGGGTATTCGCTGCACATTTGAAGTTTTTTTAATTTGATTTTCTACAGCATCACTCACGCTGAACGAACTCCCGATAATTATGACTTGCTTCGGAAGATCATAATCCGGCAATTTATCCTTTTCAGTCAGTAAAATGGGATAGCCGTTTGCAGCGGCATACGGAGCAATGGCTAAAGCGTCTTGAAAAACATTACCTGTTACAACAATTGCTTTATCGTAATTTCCCATTTGTTTTGCAATGTTTTCAGATAGAACATAACGGTTTTTCCCGCTGATTCTTTTCACAGCTCCATAAGACTTAAGCTTATTTTCAACGTCCTTTGAAATACTTTTAGCCCCGCCGATGACCAGAATATTATCGGGATTGAACTTAGCAATCTGTTTTTCTGTTGTTTTTGTCAAAGTGTCCGGCTGTGTAAATAACACCGGCGCATCCAATTTTTTTGCCAGAGGAATTACTGGTAATGCATCGATAAAAACATCACGATTGACGAGAATAACGGTTTTAGGATTCGTCCATTGGGAGTCAGATGCAAGAGCCGCCGTCTCATATCGGGATGCCCCCGAAAAGCGGTTGGTTACAGACACATGATCACCGGTAACCTGATAAAAACCGGTTGGAGATAAAGAAATGCTTGATTGATTTCCTATGTAATTTGTCAGCTTAACAGATATATTTGAATCTGCCGCAAAGGAAACCGCCGGTATAAGCAATATAACAACAGCTAGAGTCAGTCCTATTAAATGTTTGCAAGTTTTCAAGATTACAGCGTCCCCCTGTTCATTAATTTGCCGGTTCGATATCCTTCAGCATAAGCTGTCCCTTGCTATTTTTTTGATATTTTACTGTCACTTTGTCGCCATTATCCAAATTCTTAACATCGTCGGCTGATTCTTCAGTGATATCAAAACTTACCGGTTCATGATCCACAGTGACTTCTATTGTATGAGTATCCGCCAGTCCTACATAAGTGCCCTCTTTCGTTACCAGCTTTTCACCCGCATCCTCGCCCTGAGATTTTTCATTATTAACTCCGCACCCGGCGAGAAGCAGTATAAAGAACAAACATCCAAAAATTTTTTTCATTTTTTTCACCTCATTATGGATTATCGACAATATATTATCTATTTTAAAGAAAAATTAAGAAACATTGAAACTTTTTTCGATAACATTCGACTATATTAGGATTTATTGTATTCTATTATTAAATATTGCATTTACTGGGAGTTAAATTTCCAATTTAAAACAGATGGGGTGTATTGAGATGAGAAGTAAACGAAGAAAAAAGAAAAAGACTTTGTTACTGGTCTTTCTGACAATCATCGGCATTTTTATTTTAGTTTCCGGCGGCTTTACATACTACCTATGGCATAAAGCGGCATCAACCGTCGCAAGCATCCACGAAGACATTAACAAATCGAATAAACGCAGGACTGAGGTGAAAATAAATAAACACGAACCGTTCTCTGTCTTGATCATGGGAGTAGACGAACGTAAAAATGATAAAGGAAGGGCCGACTCGCTCATTTACCTTACAGTCAATCCAAAGACAAAAACAACGGAAATGGTCAGTATTCCGCGTGACACTTATACAAAAATTATAGGCAAGGGCACGATGGATAAAATCAATCATTCATATGCATTTGGCGGTACGCAAATGGCAGTAGATACTGTGGAGAATTTCTTGAACCTGCCTGTAGATTATTTCATTAAAGTAAACATGGAAAGCTTTAAAGATGTCGTTGACACTTTAGGAGGCATCACTGTCAACAGTACATTCGCTTTCAACTATGACGGTTATTCCTTCAGCAAAGGCAATATTTCATTAAACGGTGATGAAGCCCTCGCTTACTCACGAATGAGAAAAGAAGATCCTAAAGGGGATTTCGGGCGCCAAGACAGACAGCGGCAGATTATAGAGGGTATTATCAATAAAGGGGCAAGTATCTCTTCTGTCACGAAATTCGGAGATATGTTTAAAGTAGTAGAGAACAATGTAAAAACGAATTTAACCTTTGATGATATGTGGGATATTCAATCCGGCTATAAAGATGCCCGCAAGAAAGTGATTCAGCATGAGCTGAAGGGTGACGGCACCAAAATCAACGGAATTTACTATTATAAAGCAGATGAAAACGGTCTTGCTTCCATTACTAAAGAATTGAGAAGCAGCCTCAACCTTTAAACTAATGCAGAAAAAGCAGCTTCGCATACTTTATGCGGAGCTGCTTTTTTGTTACACTTCAAAAGAATCAGGATGCTCTGAACGCAGTCCGAATTGATAGAGCAGTCCCTCAGCAATCCTTCTTGACGCCATGCCATCTCCATAGGGATTAGATGCCCGCGACATTTTTTCATATTCCTGCTTGTCTGTCAGCAGCTGTTTTGCCATCTGATAAATCGTTTCTTCATCAGTACCGGCTAATTTCAGAGTGCCCGCCTCCACTCCTTCGGGCCGTTCAGTCGTATCGCGCAATACGAGAACCGGCTTTCCTAAGGAAGGAGCTTCCTCCTGAACGCCTCCTGAATCAGTTAAAATAAAATACGACCTTGACGCAAAATTGTGGAAATCAATCACTTCAAGAGGTTCAATTAAATGGACGCGCTCCGAATCACCAAAGTGCTTATCAGCAGCTTCACGTACAGCAGGATTCAGGTGTACCGGATAAACGACTTGCACATCACTGAATTCATCTGCGATCCGGCGGATGGCTTTAAACATATGTTCCATCGGCTGACCTAAATTTTCCCGGCGATGCGCCGTCAGTAAAATCATTCTGTCATTGCCGATTTTCTCAATAATGTTATGGGAATATTCAGAGTGAACCGTTGTATGCAAAGCATCAATCGCTGTATTTCCGGTAACAAAAATGGAGCTTTCTTTTTTATTCTCATTCAATAAATTTTGCTTCGCTTGCTGAGTCGGAGCAAAGTGGATATCAGCAATCGCTCCGGTCATTTGGCGGTTCAATTCTTCCGGAAAAGGTGAATATTTGTTGCCCGTCCGCAATCCGGCCTCCACGTGTCCGACTGCAATCTGGTGATAGAAAGCTGCAAGGCTTCCGGCAAAGGTTGTTGTCGTGTCACCATGAACAAGAACAATATCAGGTTTGATTTCCTTAAACAGGCCGTCCAGTTTTACCAGGGCGTTTGAAGTAATTTCAGCCAGCGTCTGCCGTTCTTTCATAATATTCAAATCAAATTCAGGCTTAATTTGAAATGCGTGAAGAACTTGATCCAGCATTTGTCTATGCTGGGCAGTCACAGTGACATATGATTCTATTTCAGGGCGTTTTTTTAATTCGAGCACAAGGGGCGCCATTTTTATCGCTTCAGGCCTTGTAC
Source organism: Bacillus sp. FSL K6-2865 (assembly GCF_040311405.1). Classification (NCBI taxonomy): domain Bacteria; kingdom Bacillati; phylum Bacillota; class Bacilli; order Caryophanales; family Bacillaceae; genus Bacillus; species Bacillus sp. FSL K6-2865. The sequence goes on from NZ_CP152036.1 coordinate 3,622,161, forward strand.
CGAATACCGTCATGACTTTAAGTTTTTTCATATCTCTTTCTCCTGTATCAAGTTTGTGATCATTTTTCATTATCAACCCATTTTACACGATATGATCCGCCGGTTAAATATCTTGTATAATTTTTTCCCATAAATGAAAAAGGATATATCATTAAGGCTTTACGGATAAAACTTGTTTAATAATGGTTTATCTTATATCATTAAAAGTGTTAAAAATGAAATATCGGGTATACAGAAAATATCAGCAAGCCTGAGTCTGTATAGATATCTTAACTTATATTTAAGTGACGCTAAGGAAGGTGCTTTAAAGTGAAAAAAGTACGCAAAGCCATAATTCCCGCTGCAGGTTTAGGGACACGCTTTCTGCCGGCAACAAAAGCCATGCCGAAAGAGATGCTTCCGATTGTAGACAAACCAACGATTCAATACATAATTGAAGAAGCGGTTGAAGCGGGTATTGAAGACATTATTATTGTTACGGGAAAAAGCAAGAGAGCCATTGAAGACCATTTTGATTACTCACCAGAGCTGGAAAGAAACCTAGAAGAAAAAGGGAAAGTCGAACTCTTAGAAAAAGTCCGAAAAGCCTCTAATCTTGCTGACATTCATTATATCCGGCAAAAGGAGCCAAAAGGTCTTGGACATGCCGTTTGGTGCGCACGTAATTTTATCGGTGACGAGCCATTCGCCGTCCTTCTCGGAGATGATATCGTTCAAGCTGAAAAACCAGGGCTTCGCCAGCTGATGGATGAATATGAAAAAACACTTTCTTCTATTATAGGGGTTCAGCAAGTGCCTGAAGAAGAAACCCATCGTTACGGAATTATTGATCCGCTGACAAGTGAAGGCCGCAGATATCAGGTGAAGAACTTTGTTGAGAAGCCGGCTCAAGGGACTGCTCCGTCCAATCTGGCAATACTGGGACGTTATGTCTTCACTCCTGAAATCTTCATGTATCTTGAAGAACAGCAAATTGGTGCCGGAGGGGAAATTCAGCTTACAGATGCTATTCAAAAGCTGAATGAAATCCAGCGGGTTTTTGCTTACGATTTTGAGGGCAAAAGATATGATGTTGGTGAAAAACTAGGTTTTATTACCACTACATTAGAATTTGCGATGCAGGATCGTGAACTGCGTGATCACCTTATCCCTTTCATGGAAGACCTGTTAAGAAAAGATGAATTATAAGAAAAAAAGCTGTTGGATTTATTCCAACAGCTTTTTATTTTATAATGCAGGTTAAAGTTTGATTATCGTTATTGATAATAAAAGCGTATTTATCATTTGCCGCAATAAATTGCCGATCACTGCTGCCCTTTATAACATCTTTATTATTCAGGGATAGATCTGTCGGAGTAATAGCTGATATTCCTCTGAAAACAAGCTGCTCGGCCTTGCCATTATTCACTGCATAACTGACCTCGCCATTTTTAAGATATAGCGTCTCCCGGCCGTTCACTACTTCTTTCTGCAGCTCTTTCATTTCTTGCTGAATATCATTAACGCGCTCACCGAGATGTGACACAAGTTGATCAGTATCACCCTGCTTTACATACGGAGAAAAAGCGGATGCTTTCACATTTGAACTTTTTTCGTTATAGACCGCTGCATTTTCCGGGATATAGTACGTTTTATTATTGACCTCAATCTTTGCTGATTGCCTGTCTTCAGATACCACTTTCACCTGAGCACCGAACGGAATAAGGAAGTCCGCCTTTTTTTTCAGCTCTGTATCTTTATAGGCCTGCGTCTGGTCTTTTAATACGAAACCTTTTTTGTTCACCAATATCTGGTCTTTCCCCTTGTTAACATCATCTTGATATCCGATCTTACCGAAGGAAGCGATCGTACGAAGCGGGGCGCTGAAAAACATGGTTCCTGCCATAAACACAAGCAGTATTGATAAAATAGCAATTTGAATAGCATTGACTGCTGATCCGGATTTACTATTTTTCTTTTGTTCCTTCACAATTGCCTGCTGCTCAGGCGATTCTTTTTTACGTTCAGCAACCTGATCTTTCTTATATTTCTCTTTGTCTTTTTTGGAGAGTTTATTAAACCAATCGATAAATGCTTTGTACTCTTTGACGACGGTTTCAGTGTCGTCGAACATTCTTAATTCACCATAGTGCATCCAAGCCACACGGTCACACATTTTTTCAATCTGACCGATGGAATGACTCACAAAGAAAATGGTTTTTCCTCGTTCTTTAAATTCCTGGATCCGGTCAACACACTTCTGATAAAATGTCTGGTCTCCTACGGAGAGGGCTTCATCAATGATTAAAATATCCGGATCTATATGCACGGAAATAGCAAAACCAAGGCGGGACTTCATACCGCTTGAATAGTTTTTCACCGGCTGATTAATAAAATCACCGATCTCAGCAAACTCAACTATGCTTTCATACATCTCATCGATTTCTTTATTTGTCAGCCCCATCATTAAACATTTAAGTCTTATGTTATCCCGGCCCGTCAAAGCATTATTTAAACCGGCTGCAATCGCAATCAGCGACGGCTGGCCGTTCATTTCAATTTCACCGCTTGTCGGCGGTATCACTTTTGCAAGCAGATTGGACATCGTCGATTTACCCGATCCGTTAATTCCCACAAAGCCGATTGTCTCCCCTTCATATACATCAAAGGAGACATTTCGCACAGCGAAAAAACCGTTATCTTTAGCAGGGAAAAACAAACCTTTTATTTTGTCCGACTGTTTTTCATAAAGATGATACTGCTTTGAAACATTTCGAAACGAAACCTTTAGTTTCATCGTACAATCTCCTTACGTATTAAAGAAAGTCAATAAACTTATCTCTGAATTTCATGTGTAAAACAGAACCGACTGTTAACAAAAATAAGGTGAACAGCCAGAAATACAGTGTATATTTCACATCTTGAAAGAACCACTGACCATCTAATAAGCTGTTCCTGAAACCGTCAATTATATAAAAAAGCGGATTCAGCTTCAAGACAGGAACCAATTCCGGGTGAGCTGCCCCCAGCTTTGAGTTAATATCCCAAAAAACCGGCAGGAGGAAAAACAAAAGTCTTGTCACTGCCTGCAGAAGAAACTGATAGTCTCGGATCAGCACGCTGATTGTCGAATTAAACAAGCTGAACGAAAATAAGAAAGCCATCAGACAAACAAAATAATAAATATATTGAAGCCAATGAAGGCTCGGATAGATTCCGCTGGCGAGCAATGCAATGATATAGATCACCATCATAATTGCATAACTGAACAAATTAGAAGCGATGGCGACAGACGGCAAAGAACTGATTGGGAAATTCATTTTAGCAACCATTTTAATTCTTTTAAATACACTATTTGATCCGTCCAGTATTGTCGGGCTTATAAAAAACCACGGTATCAGACCTGCAAGCATCCACAGAATAAAAGGCACTTCTCCGGCACCTGTAGCCATCGGCCCCCCTTTTCTGATCCCCAATCCAAAAACAAACCAATAGGCGAGCATTTGAATAAGAGGATTTAAAAACTGCCATAAAACGCCTAAATAATTCATTTGATATTTAGACTTTGTTTCATAGGCCGCTAATCGCATGATTAAAGGAAATGATGTTACTTGCTCTTTTAGTATTTTCACTACAGCATTCATTTTAATCTTCCTTAGGTTGATTTGATTTTATAAAGCATCGCTGATAATTGTACCAGAAATCAAATTTTTTTTCACTTTCAAGCCGCATGCAAATGCTGCTAAAAGGTTTGTAAAGCATAATAGAAAAACCCCTTGATACAAAGGGGTTTTTCTATTATTCAGATTCAAACACAATCTTTACGACTTTCTCAGAAGAATGTCCTGACTCAAGGTAACAGAATTTGTCATAAAAAGGTTTGAATGAAACCGGGTGCTGATAATCCGGTGATGAAATATGTTTGATTGCCTCGATCGTTTCCTCTGTCGTTTTCACTAACGGACCAGGAGCATCTTTCTCAAAATCGAAATAAAACCCTCTGAGTTTATCCCGGTATGTTTCAATATCGGGAACAAAAAACAGCATCGGGCGTTTCAGATTTGCAAAATCGAAAAATACAGAAGAGTAATCGGTAATTAACAGATCTGAAATCATATACAATTCCCGAATATCTTCGTGTGCAGAAAAGTCGTAAGCAAACCCTTCAAACGGACCGAGGTCAAAATTTTCGGCCACAAGATAATGCATTCTCAGAATAACGAGATATTCATCCCCGAGCTCTTCCCTTAATTTATGCAGGTCTAAATCAAGGTCAAATTTATAACGGCCTTTAGCATAAAACTGGTCATCTCTCCATGTCGGCGCATAAAGAATGATTTTCTTATCCTCAGGCAGGTTTAACCTTCTTTTTATCGCTGTGATTGTCTCATTATTATTATCATTATGAAGAAAATCATTTCTCGGATAACCTGATTCAATCATAGTTTTATTGAATTGGAAGGCGCGCGCAAATATCTCAGACGAGTAGGCATTAGGGGAAATTAAATAATCCCAATTGGATGCCTCTTTAATAAAATTCTTTTTATATTTTTTCGTATTAGTACCCGGCATATGAACTTCTTCCATATCCATTGCAAGTCTTTTTAAAGGCGTGCCGTGCCATGTTTGAAGATAGGTTGTATGTTCCGGCTTTGGAATCCATAAAGGCAGACGGCTGTTGACGACCCAATATTCTGCCCGCGCCATAGCAAACAGCCACTTGATAGAAAGCCTGTTAATGTATTGAATGCCCTTCTCTTTAAAAGGCGCTGCATACTGTTTATTTACGCTCCAATACATTTTATATTCCGGATGATTGATTTGCATGTATTCATAAATGGCTCTCGGATTACAGCTGTATTGTTTGCCGTTAAAGCTTTCAAAAATAATGGTCTTGCTTTTAACAGGCATTTTGCTCGCCATTCTGAAAACAACTTTATAACCTTTCGTAATGAGGGAATTTCTGCGTTTTTTCAGTTTTTTCATTTTGGAAATGAAACGTTTTTTCTTCCCTTTTATGAAGTATCTCATCCTTGTTTTCAGGCTGTAGTCGTTCACACGGATACAAACAGTCTGCTTTTTCTTCTTTTTATATACCTCATACCTGACCGGTCCGCTGTCTTTATTCACAACGCTTATGAGGCCTTTCAGTTTATTTTTTCTGTCTCCGAGCACAAGCGGAGTGCTGCTGAGAACAATAGGTTCAGCTTCGTCGTTTTCACAATGAAACTCCATAAACATACGGTAGACAAATCGTTTTTCCAGAGAATAAGGAATATCTTTTAATGAAATTTTTATTTGGAAATCAAAAATTTCAGGGGTGAATGCATCTTCCCGAAACTGTTCAATATTCTCCGTTTTTTTCGTCATTTCAATAGGGAAATGTTTTTCTACAGGGTCTTCTCCCCCTTTTTTAATGACAAATTGCAGGTTTTTAACTGAAAGCTGATTCTCCGAACTTAGATACCCTGCATACCCTGAAATTATAATCTCTTCTGCCTTCAGCTGAATCTCATCAAACTTCACAATCTTCGCTTCTCTTTTTACCTTTAAAGAGAAATTGCCCTTATCGGTTGTATAAGGTAAAATTAACAGCTCAGTCGTATGATCAAGGTGGTAGGCACGCTCAATCGCTTCAGCTTCCACAGATAAACGCACCTGCTTCGGCTGTTCTTCTTCCGCTGCCGGTTCCCCCAGTACCACATAAAAATCATAAGTCTGTCCCATTTCTAAAGGTTCAGGAAACGAGTGAATATTAATTGATGCACTGTATTGAGCCGGGCTCTCTTTCTCTAAAATAACAACATCCTCGGCTCCGGAACGCCGTTCTTTTAATTTTAAATAACATTTCACTTCCTCAGCTAACGGTTCTTCGCTTTCAAGTGAAATAGAGAGTGCCAGGTCTCCCACATTATTTTTTAAGCTTTTCAAAATACATTTGCTCACGGTATTTTCATCCATACTTATTTTCTGCTCCTCTGAATTAAAGCTCTTCACTTAACCGATTTCACTTAATCGATGTGATCCTTTTTGTTTAATTTAATAGAGAAATTCCCTTTCACAGTCGTATAAGGTTCGAAAGTATATCCGTTATTCATAAACCGATCTTTTTCGCCGAAATTGACTTCACGGCTGGATACCCTTCTTAGAATACGGATATGGTCAGCTGTTATATATTGAATGTAAAAGTCAAGAACCGAAGTATGATTTGCGTCAATTTTTTCTTTTTGGATGTCCTTTTCAAAATCTATATAAAATGGCTGAGCCGGTTGATCAGCGGATACGGATATGATTTCAGATTTGTTTTTCCGATCAATCCCAACCATTCGGACTTTTTCAAATGCATCATTCTGGTCAGACACTGAAACGCTGATCGCTAATCCGCTGGCATTTTTTTCAAAAGATGTGATCGGGTGTTCTTTAGAACCGACTTTTTCAGCAAGCCGTTCCTTTTCTTTTCTCACTTCAACCATTTTGAAAAGAGCATATGACCAATTTTTAATATAGTTTGGTTTAGAGTATTTCTCCGCCATTTTAAAGGCTAGACGTGAAAATTGTTTGTGAGTGCTGTCATCTCTCATTAAAGAGATAATGGCCTCAGCCAGCTTTTCTATATTATATTGTTCAATTACATAGCCGTTTACTCCATCTTCTACCAAGCTTCTGGCACCGTAATCGTAATCGTAAGTTACGACCGGGCATCCATTGCTCAATGCTTCCATATTGGACAGACCGAAGCCTTCAAAGTGAGAAGTTGAAATTGTCAGCCACGCTTTTTGAAACTCGTAATCAGGGTTGTTCGTGTAGCCTTTCAGCAATACATTATTCTTGAGGATTTGAGCTTTTATTTCCTTTTTGATTTTCTCTGTTTCTCCTCCAGAACCGAATATTTCCAGTTTCGCATCCGGGATTTCATTTACAACAAGTTTGAACGCTTTAACGGCATGCGTCAGGTTTTTCATTGGTACAATCCGAGAGATAATAACCGCTTTATTTCGTTCGCTCGGAACTTTCAAAACCTCTTCATCAAGCGGTTTATTAATCGTATGTGGCGTAAAAAAGAATGTCTCTTTTTCCCCTGAAATCAAACTGAAATCTGCAATCTGCTCCTCAGTGATAAAAAATACGGCATCAAGGTTATTTATTTGACCGAAAAGTTCTTTATAGCGTCCTTTGATCTGGAACTTATTATCACCATAATGTTTATTGTGAATAATCGCGGCATAATAAGATGACGGCGCTTTTTTCACTCTGAAGACATGTTTATCCTGTAGTCTGCTGTCGACCAGAAATAGTTTAGGCCGATCGTTTTCTTTTTGGAGAATATCAATCCAATGCCTGCGCAACTCAAATTCATCCTTAAATGTTAAAGGGTCTTCTTCTGAGTACCAAGTAAAATGTGTGAATTTGACTGCTTCACTTTGGTCATCCCACATGAAGTGCTTTTCCAGATAAACGACATTTTCGTTGTTGATAAACTCCTGAAGGAAGATTTGATTCGTCTTTGTATCAAAATGAGAGACAATGACGGGTTTTCCTTCTTTATTGTATTCTTCCCTTTTGATTACTTGTTTTTCATCATTCAGGTAATCTACGTAACGCACGTCATCACTGCCTGAATAATTTGAAAGATTATAATCGTTTGATGATTTTCCGAACATTTTTGAGATAGTTTTGCTTACTTTCCCCTTACTGACATGTTTTTTTATTTGATTCAGCTCAATTTTCTCCGAATAAATCCGCTTGCCTTTTGTTCTTTTACTTAGAAAGTCATCGTACATGTTGATAACTTGTGTATATTGAGGGTCCGTTTTCTTTCTTTCAAAGAGTTCGTTTTTTTTTCTCCGAAATTCCAAATCAAATTTAAAAGTAAGAAAGGCGGTATTCTTTTGACTCTCTTCTCCGAATAGTTTAGAACGCAATAATAGTGATTTGGTCAGACCTCCGTAATCATCCGGGAGGCCTCCTGAGATAAAATAATACATCATATCGGGAAGCTCATTATTATCGTTAATAGGCTGATTGGACAAATTTTTTCTCCCTTTCACCATATGGAATTTAGTAAAACACTGCAAAATAATACTATTCCCTCAGATTATTATAACAAACCTATTTAAGCATCAAAAAGTACTCCTTATCAGCAAATAAGAAGTACTTTGAACAGTTCATACATTCAATAATTCCGTATTACACCCCGGCAATTTCTTTTTTAATCTGTGTGGTGGAAATGCCTTCGGTTCTAGGGAGGTAGATGACTTCGCATTGATCTTTAAGGAAATCGAATTTGCCTTCCCAATCGTCTCCCATTACGAACACGTCGATGTTGTGATCCGCTACGTCACGTACTTTTTGATCCCAGCTGTTTTCCGGAATGACTTCGTCGACATAACGGATCGTTTCCAGAATCAGCTTTCTGTGTTCATAGCTGTGGTAGGCCTTTTTTTGTTTTTGCAGGTTAAACTCGTCTGTTGAGATGGCAACAACAAGGTAATCTCCAAGCTGCTTTGCGCGCTCAAGCAGTTTAATATGACCCCAATGCAGTAAATCAAACGTTCCGTAAGTAATGACCTTCTTCATGAAACAAAAGCTCCTTTCTATCATCATACGTATAACAAGCAACTGCTCTGAAATGCTGCGCAGCTGTATCCTTAATCACTAAAGTGCCAATTTCGTACTCATGGAATCTCATTATATCACATAGCCCTGAAAAGGTTAAGCCAATGTAAAACGAAGTTACATTCCACTTATTAACAAATGTTATTACAATAGGAGTTTAGCAGGGTTTTTGCGCGTATGATTAAAGAAATTGTTATCTTATTTATATTTTTGTAAAACTATTGTTAAGTTTATCTGAAGGTATTATGTTAAAATAAAGCTTAGCCTAATTCACGAAAAAGTGAAAGAAAATCCCGTACAAAAAGGAGGACGGCAGATGCAGACTGAAATGGTGCACAACCTTTCTTATGTTAATGGAAATTTACAGGAGTTTATTTCATATTTAGACACTTATTATATCGCACAGAAGCAAGGAGCCGTCATTGCGACGGTCAATCCTGAGATCGGATACGCTGCGGCGAAAGACAAAGGTTATCATCAAGTCATTTCTTCCGCGGATTTCGTCCTGCCGGATGGTATCGGCGTCGTGTTAATGTCACGTTTGACGCAGCACCCGCTGAAATCAAGAATTGCGGGATTCGATGTGTTTCTTGCGCTGCTCGGCCTCGCAAACCGGCAGTCTAAAAAAATATTTTTATACGGAGCTAAACAAGACGTGCTTGACGCCGTTTTGAACCGGATCAGCAAAGAGTATCCGAATATTGAGGTTGTCGGAGCCAGCAACGGTTATGAAGCGGATAAACGCTTCGTCGCCAAACAGATTTCCCGGGCGAAACCCGATCTCGTGTTTGTCGCCTTAGGATATCCCCATCAGGAACAATTTATTTATGAATACAAACATCTTTTCCCTCAGGCTGTATCGATCGGTTTGGGCGGAAGCTTTGATGTGTTCAGCGGAACGGTGAAACGCGCCCCTGAATGGATGATCAAAACGAATCTGGAATGGCTGTACAGACTGGTGACGAATCCGTGGAGATGGAAAAGGATGCTGAACATTCCGAAGTATGCTTTTACCGTTTTGAGAAATAATAAATCAAATAAAAGCCTGTATTCCAAGCAGGCAGAAGATCAAACGAAACAGCTTTAAACAAATAAAACAGCAAAAGAGATTGGTAATCTATGAACTTGCGATCTTTATTCGCCGCTTTTTATTCTATATATCTGTCTGTTCTCGGCGTTTTGTTCAAGCCTGTAAAGCCCAAGAACCACCTGACCCTGCTGGTATCTTTTGAAGAAAATGCGCAGGCTCTCATCCGTTCTTACAAAGCGCACGCTGAATCGCTTTCTTATGAAATGACGGTTTTGTATACGAGACATGCCGTCAGTCTGAAAGAAGAGCTGGAAGGTATCGGCTCTTTTTATCTAAACGAAAAACATCCGCTGCATCTTTTGAAGGCGGTTTTGATCCTTTTTAAGAGCAAAGCGGTGATAACGGATAACTATTTCCTCATGACAAGCGTCTTAAACCGCCGGCCGCAGACGACATGCATTCAGGTGTGGCATGCGAACGGCTCTTTGAAAAAGTTCGGCCTTGAGGATGTGACGAATCAAAACCGTCCGGCATCAGATATCAGCCGGTTTAAAAAAGTGTACCGCTCGTTTGACTTTGTCACCGTCGGTTCAGACGCGATGGCTGACGTTTTTAAAAAGTCGTTCGGCATACGGGACGGCCAGCTGTTAAAAACGGGTGTCCCCCTGACTGACGTCTATTATGAAGAACACAAGCCCGAACTGAAGCACAAATGGCCGAAAAAAATCATCCTGTACGCACCGACATTCAGGGATTATGATATGCAATCCTTTCGGCTGCCATTCACCGAAGAACAGCTCACAAACGCGTTAAACGGAGAGTATATGCTGCTTGTAAAGCTTCATCCTGCCGTTTTGCATCAGATTTCGGCTTCGTTTGAAAGCGAACTGATCAAGAACGTGTCTGACATGCGTCTTCATGATCTCTTGAAAGCGGCTGATATTTTAATTACGGATTACTCTTCCGTGCCTTTTGAATTCGCGCTCTTAAATAAACCGATTTTCTTTTTCACGTATGATCTGGAGGAATATGATCAAAAGCGCGGTTTAATCGACAATTATACTTCCGTCATCCCCGGAAAGGCTTGTCATGACAGCGAAGCCCTTCTGGAGGAAATGACGAAAAAGCCATTTCATGCAGAAAAAATGAAGCGGTTCGCGGACAAATGGAATATGTATTCAGATGGGAATTCGAGCAGCAAACTGCTCCAATTTGCAGAAGAACAAATAACATACAAAAACACCTGTTCACACAATTGAACGGGTGTTTTATATATTTACATTGCCTCCATAGTGCTTAAAAATAATCGTACAAACAAAAAGACATCTGTCCAATTTAATATTGAAAAAAGCTCGGAAGTATGACTCCGAGCTCTTTAACACGTTTATTTATAGACAGGAATATCATAGTAAAGCTGATAGTTATCTAACAGACTATAGAGACTGTACATTCTGTTTACCTGCTTATACGCCCAACCAATATCAGATGCATATTGGTGGCTTACAGAAGGCTCCCATCTCATTTTATACAAGGTATCTTGGTTGTATACGGCATTGTGTATATAACTCTGTCCGATAAATTTGGCCCCTCCAGTAATCGCTGCTTCAGGACTGAACCATCCTTGGTTATATGCATATTGGGCACCCTTGTTCACAGCGTCTCCGTCATATGCACCTATGCCATACATGTTATATACCTTTTTCCCATTATAGGTCACACCGTTTGCCAGCTCTGAGGTACCGTTTCCGGTCTCTAATAAAGCGTGAGAAATCAGGTAGAGCTCATTAATACTGTTAGATTCAGCTGCCTTAATAAAAGCTTCACCTTTTCCTTCAAGAATTCCTTTCCCTTTTAAAATCTTCGTATTGACTTCTGATGCTGTCAGTCCTGCATATTTCGATAACTTCAAAAACTGAAAATAACTTTTATCTGACACAGAAAAGTTTGCGGGGTTTACATAGTAGGAAACTTCTTCCTCGCTTGCTTTCCGCCAACCCATTTTAATTTTTGCCCAGTTATTCTCTACACTAATGATATTAACCTTATAACCTTTTGTCACTGTTCCTATAATATTATTGCTCTTTACCTCTGGAGTGGACCTGACATTAAGAAAATCTGCGGTTACGGTAGAATTTGCACTATTAATATAAGATAGAGATACGTAGGCACTTGAATCCGTCTGCGGGTTCGCTTTTAACTGCTTCGCGACCATTTCACTCATCGTAATATTATAATTTGTTTCCATTATTTGAGGACCGCTTTTCACCTCAACACTTGAAACTGCCCACCCATAAAGCTGCTTCACTTTGCTTGCAGCCTTATCAGCATTGTTTTTTCCTGTAAATTGTTCAGTAATCACTATACTGTATATTGGATTGTTTTTAGTAGTGTAGCTTGCTGATAAGTTCTTTGCCTTAAAGAAACTCAGTCCTTTGTTTAAAGCCGACGATGTGCTGATTTGATCTGTAACTAATTTATATTGCGTGTATGTGCTTTTGCCATTTTGTTTGGCGTTGCCTTTCGCATTATTTGTTTTAAAAAAAGTTAACACACGATCTATATCTTTTTGATTTAATAAGTCACTAACAGTGACTTGATATTGCGTATAAGCGGATTTACCGGTTTTTTCACTTACTGCCGTTAATTTTTTTGTCTTGAAGAAAGATTTGACTTGATTAATCTTAGCTGTGTCCAGCAAGGCTTCTGTCTTAATTTTATAAGTTATTCCTTTTGGTTGTTTTATAGATTTGGCAGTTGCATTAATACCGCTTTTCTTTAAAGAGTTTAAACCTTTTGTTACTTTTGTTTTGTCAGCAGTCTGTTGTGATAACAGCTGATATTGATTAGCAGCTGTTTTTCCTGAATTTGATTTTGATGATTTTAATTTTTTTCTGCTAAGAAAATTTACTGCTTTATCTGCCTGTGCGTTTGTTACAGCATTTGTTATCACTTGATAAGTTGTTTGTGTTGACGTTTTCTTTACAGCTGTATAAGTCATATGCCATCTTTTCTTCTTAAAAAAGGCTTGAAGACTTTTTAGTTTTTCCGGGCTGACATCTTTCATTTTCACAAAATAATTATTTGTAGCCCCAACCTTTTGGTAGGTCCCTTTAATTCCAGTGTTATTTTTTATTTGGCTGATGGCATTCTTAACCATACTCAGTCCATTAAAATAACCCGTTTCTATATTATACGATGTGATAGTTTTTTTATTATTGATGGTTTTGTAACTGCTTTTGACGCCTGTGCTTTGTTCAAGCTGTTTGATAAGACTTTTCGCCTCATCTGCTTTATTAATCAAAGAATTCGTTGTAACAATGTAGTAAGACTGGCCTTTATCAGTCATGTTTAACGTGGCATTCAGCCCAGAATCTTTTTGAAAACTGCTTTTCACTTGGGATGCTGTTTTCTCTCCTTGAATTTTTCCGGATAGAATTTGAATGATCTCCGGTTCCTGTTCAAGTTTTTGATAATTAGCATTGACTCCAGTCTGCTTCTTTAACTCTTGAATAGCTGCCTTTACACTGGCCTCACTTGTCAGTTCAGATGTAACAATGCTTATATAAGGCTGCTTCACACCATTCGGTTTAACAGTACCGGTTAATCCTGTTTCCTTTTTCATTTTATCAAGCAAGTTATTAGCCTGCTGTTCACCTGAAATAGTTCCGGAAACTGCAGTATAATAGGGCTGCTTACTGCCCGTCGGACTTGATGTTCCTTTAATGCCTGTCTGCTTCGTAAAATCGCTTAGTACGCTTTTAGCATTCGTTTCGCTTGTCAGACCTGAAGCAGATATTTGATAGTTCTTAGACGTTCCGCTCTTTTGATAGTCTGCTTTCCATCCGGTATCTTTTTTCAATTTTGCAACTGCCTGAGAAGCCTCACTTTCAGAAGCAAACTTTTGTGTTGTTTCTAACTGATAAATGGAATTGTCAATATAAGCTGCCTTTACTGAGTCTGTTATCGTGAAAAATTCAAGAGTAACCGCTGACAATAACATTGCGGCAGCCAAACTTTTTTTCATTACCTCTCCTCCTTCTCTATATTTATCTATCACACTACTACTTTTATCGGAAAGTGCTTCAATTTTTAAAGTGAAATATATATATAAAAAAAACTTAATCCCAGACTGGGATTAAGTTTGGTTTTATATATGAGAAACGATGAGCGTGCAATCTCCGTTTATCGTAAAGTCAGGCATCTGATCCGGCAGTATGAAATGCGCGCCTTTTTCAAGCTCGGCGGACTTGCCTTCACAGATGATGGAGCCGCTTCCTTCTGTGACGCTGCACAGCATAAACGGAGCGTCCTGGGTCATTTCCGCCGTCCCGCTGATATCCCATTTGTATACAGAAAAATATTCTCCCTGCACAAAGGTTTTGATGGTGACGCCTTTTCTCGTTTCAGTTGATTCATCTAAAAATCCGTCCACATGAGGAACGGTGGCGGCGTTGACGGCATCGCGGATATGCAGCTCACGCGCCTGGCCGTTTTGATCTGTACGCCCGTAATCATATATCCGGTAGGCGGCCTCTGAATTCTGCTGTGTTTCAAGCACGAGCGCCCCCGCGCAAATGGCATGGATGGTACCGCTCGGCACATAATAAAAACCACCGGGTTTGATCTTCACGCGGCGCAGCAGGCCTTCCCAGTCACCGCTGTTAATCATGGTGACAAGTTCCGCTTTCGAACGGGCCGTGTGACCGTATATGATTTCCGCATTTTCTTTACAGTCGATAATGTACCAGCACTCAGACTTCCCCGTTTCACCCTGTCCATGCTCCTCGGCGTCATAATCGTCAGGATGGACTTTAACAGACTGATGATGTTTGACGTCCAGTATTTTCGTCAGCAGCGGAAACCGGTCCCCTTCCGTTCCGCCGAATAATTCTCTATGCTGATCCCACAGTTCCATCAAGGTTTTCCCTTGATACGGACCGCTTTTGACCGTGCTCATTCCGTGCGGATGGGCTGATACCGCCCAGCATTCGCCGGTTGTTTCTGAAGGTATGTCATATCCGAATCGTTCGCGTAATAACGTGCCGCCCCATAGTTTTTCTTTACATACAGGCTGTAAAAAAATCGGCTCTTGCGTCATGTTCGTTCCCCTCCCCTTAAAAAGCGGCTCATATCCCATTCCCCCTGTGTCTTTTTTAAAACACGGAGGGAGCCGCGGTTAAAACAATATGTATAAAATGGCTGACCTGCTCATTATACCATTCGGATGGGGCGGAATGCTCAGTCATTTCCTATTCCAGAATAAAATGCCTTGTTTGTCGCAAATTAAAATAACTGATGAAAAAGGGGGGAACATTGTGACGATACATGCGGAGCTCGGCAAAAACCTTGAAGCGCTGAAAAAACGATTCGGCCAAAGCGATGACATGATGTTTTATTCGTTTACGTACGGAAACGGCAAATGTGACGCCTGTCTTATCTATATAGACGGACTGACCGACAATCAATTGCTTGCGGAATATATTATTTCGCCCGTGCAGGCGGCCGCCCGGCATCAAGAGGAACCGGCTGAAACACCGCCGTCATCCATCTCTTTCGGCTATCGTCATACCCGGCTTTCTTCACTTAAGGACGCGGAGGCAGACATTTTCTCCGGCAAATCGGTTTTGCTGGCGGAGGGGTGGGAGGAAGCTCTTTCGTTTGAGACGGAAACATTTAAAATGCGTGATATTGAAGAACCGTCTTCAGAAGTGCTTGAACGGGGGCCGAGGATAGGTTTTGTCGAAAAGCTTCGGACGAACACGGCGCTTTTGCGCGAGCAGTCCGGTGATCCCAACCTCCAGATCAAAGAGATCACACTCGGCGAACGGACAAAAAAGCGGATCGCCGTTGCCTACATTCGGGATATTGCCCCTGATGATGTTGTAAAAGAAGTGATGAAAAGACTGGAGTCCATCACCATTGACGACATTCCGGAATCAGGAGCGATCGAGCAGCTTATTGAAGATAACACGTATTCTATTTTCCCGACCGTCTTGACGACCGAACGGCCCGACCGGGTTATGGGCGCTCTTTTGGAAGGAAGGGTTTCCATTCTTGTAGACGGAACGCCTTTTACCCTTTTGGTGCCGGCTACCGTTGATGAATTTATCCACTCCCCTGACGATTATAATCAGCGGTGGGTTCCGGTTACCTTTCTCAGGCTGCTTCGGTATACATGCATTTTAATCACGATTTATTTACCCGGCCTTTACATATCGCTCGTTACGTTTCACACGGGGCTCTTACCGACGAGAATGGCGGTTACGATTGCCGGAAGCAGATTGAATGTCCCGTTCCCTCCTTTTGTTGAAGCGTTCATCATGATTTTTACGATCGAGATGATCAGAGAAGCCGGACTCAGGCTGCCGAAGCCGATCGGACAGACGATCGGCCTGATCGGAGGCGTGGTGATCGGGCAGGCCGCCGTTCAGGCGAACATCGTCAGCGCGATGATGGTCATTGTCGTATCCGTTACGGCATTGGCTTCTTTTACGGCGCCCTCCTATGCGTTCAATTTTCCGCTGAGGCTCATCCGTATTTTTTCAATGATTCTGTCGGCGATATTAGGTTTATACGGACTGATCATGTGCTATCTGCTTGTCATCGGCCATCTGATGCGCCTGAAAAGCTTCGGCCAGGATTATATCATTCCGATCATGGCGCAGCCTGGCCAAGACTTAAAAGATACGATCGTCAGACTGCCGACGCCTCTTTTGAAAAAACGGCCGACCAGAAAAGAGACGAAAGATAAAATCAAGCAAAGGTGATCCCCATGAAAAAACCGGAAGACAAGCTGTCGTTTATGCAGACACTTCTCATGGTAAGCGGAACAATGATCGGAGCGGGCGTGTTAACACTGCCGCGCTCCGCCGCAACAGCGGACAGTCCGAGCGGATGGATCATTATTCTTGTGCAGAGTGTCGTGTTTATCGGCATCGTCCTGCTCTTTATGCCGTTTTTGCAGAAAAACAGCGGGGAAACCATTTATGAGCTGAATCAAAGCATCATGGGCCGCGCTATCGGTTCTCTTCTGAATTTATTCATCAGCTGTTATTTTGTCGTCACCGTCTGTTTTCAAGCCCGATTTCTCGGTGAAGTCATCAATTACTTTTTACTGAAAAATACGCCGATGGGTGTCGTCATATTCATCTTTCTGGCGGTCGGCATTTACCATGTGACCGGCGGGGTCTATCCCATTTCAAAGCTTTATGCCTATCTGTTTCCGATTGCGATCGTCATTCTGATTACGCTGCTTATATTCAGCCTGAGACTGTTTAAGCTGGATTTCGTCCGCCCGGTCATGGAAGGAGGCTACAAAAGCTTTTTTGAGATGTTTCCGCGGACCCTTTTGTATTTTTCAGGACTTGAGGTGATTCTGTATCTGGTGCCGTTTATGAAAAATCCGAAGCAGGCGAAAAAGGCTGCTGTCTTCGGCATCGCCAGCGCAGGCTTATTTTACAGCATTACGCTGCTTGTCGTCATCGGCTGTATGTCGGTCGCTGAAGCCAAAACGGTGACGTATCCGACCATTTCCCTGATTCACGCCTTGGAAATCCGGGGTATTTTCATTGAGCGGTTTGATATCTTTCTTTTAATCACGTGGACATGCCAGCAGTTCACCTGTATGCTCGGTTCTTTTAAAGGAGCGCATCTCGGATTAAACACCATTTTCAAACTGAAAAATAAAAACAATGCCTGGCTGCTGGGAGGCTTATTGGCAGTGACATTCGGCCTTTCAATGTACCCCGATGATATCAACAGTGTGTTTGCATTCGCGAATATTCTCGGATATGCGTTTTTTGCCGTCATTATGATTCCTTTTCTCATCTGGTTTGTCAGCTGGATGAAAAAAATAGCCGGGAGGAAAAAGACGTCATGACACTTTTCATAAAATGGGCGGCGGCGCTTTTCATACTGATGACGCTTTCAGGATGCTGGGACGCGAAGGAAGTCGAAAAGCTGTCTTTCGCCCGGGGGCTGGCGATAGACGAGACGAGTGACCGCCGATATAAATTAACCTATCAAAACCTGCTGCCCCAAAGCGAAAACAGCCAGGCTTCCGGCCGGCCCGTGTTTGTCAATGTGACGACGCGGGGGGATACCATTCTTGAAGCCGTCAGTGAAGTCGCTTTAAAAGATCCGCCTGTTTACAGCGATCACTTAAAAGTGCTGATATTCAGCGACAAATTGCTGGCCGACCAAAATATACTGCAGATGATGAATCATTTTATCCGCGATGATGAATTACGGCGGAGCAGCTATCTCTTCGCGGCAAGAGGAAAAGCGTCCGATATTCTGACGGAGCCGACGCCGAATCAGCAGCAGCCCATGGCCGCGGAAAAGCTGATCGACCTTACGAACAACGGCGGCTACAACGGGAAGATTTTAAAACCGCTCCGAATCGGGAGAGCTTCGATTTACTGCCATAATAAACTCAGTTTTCTCATTCAGGCCGTCAGCAATCAAAAAGGAAAAACGGTGTATGACGGAGCGGCCATTATCAAAAACGCAAAACAAAACAGATTGGCGGGCTTTCTGTCATCATACGAAATACAGAGCCTGAATTGGCTGATGGGGACGATACGGGGCGGCGTGCTGCCCGCTTTGGATAAAGGGGGGCACCCGATTACCTTCGAGATCAAAAAATCAACATCCGCCATCACTCCCAGGCTGAAAAACGGGAAGCTGTCATTTCATGTAGCGGTAAAAACAAAAGGACTTTTGTCAGAGGACCAATATGCCGGAGAAGATTCATTCGATCAGCACTATTTAAACGGGCTGGAAAAGATTTTCGAAAAAAAACTGAAAAGCGATGTGAAAGAAGTCATCGATAAGCTGCAGAATCAATATGAAACGGACCCTGTATTCTTTTCTGACAGAGTCCGCATTCAATATCCCGACTATTGGAAGAAAGTAAAGCATCATTGGGATGAGACCTTCTCCGAAGCGGCTTTTGACTATGATGTTTCCATTCAGATTACCAACTTCGGAACGATGGGACGGTAGCCTTCAGCGTTTTTTTTCGACACGGAGGAGAATCTGATAAATCCGGCTTTGTTCGGGCAGCTGTGTCACCGGAAATTGCATCGATTGCGCCATTCGTGTGATTTCCTGTAAAAACAGCTGCACCCGCTCATCCACGTGAACATACGTATAGGACTGCTTTTTCACGTCAAATGTCTCTTCCGGAAAGAGCGTGCGCACCGTCTGCGGCGTAAAAAACCGCAAGTGGGTGCGGTCGAGAATACCGGCGTCTCTGTATGTCCAGTCACCGAGCAGAAGCGGGAACAGCGCTTCGGCGTGGGAAATATTCGGAATGCTGCAAACGATTGATCCGGCAGGCGACAAATAGGATGAGTACGTTTCAATGACGCGCCACGGGTCTTTTAAGTGCTCAAGGATGTCCGCGAAAATGATGCAATCAAAAAAGCCTTCCGGATAAGGCAGCTTCACTTCTTCGACATCTTCCTGCAGCACCGCTTCATAGTGTCCTTTTGCCGCTTGCGCCGCCAGCGGGTGCAGCTCTATTCCGTACAGTTCGCAAGGCTGTCTGTTTTGAAGTTCCAGCCCCGTAGCCCCCGCGCCGCAGCCGACATCAAGTATCCGTTTCGCCTCCCGGGGAACGAGCTCCGCAATTTCCGGTCTCGGATGAGTAAAGTACGTAAAATCAGTGCCCCATTTTTCCCTAAAACGCTGGCGGTTCTCCGAATATAACTGATTGATATTGATATCCTGATTAGCCGTAAACGTCGCATGTCCGTGGTGATGCACAAAGGCATCGAGGGCGATGTGCAGGCTGTAGCCTTTTTGCAGTGCGCGCAGACATAGGTCATCATCTTCAAAAGAACCGTATCCGAATTGTTCATCGAACGGGCCGATGTCTTCAATGACGCTTCTTTTCACCAGAAGACAGAAGCCGACAAGGCGCAGCACCCGCTTTGTATGATGCTTTTCCCGTTCGCAATACGCCTCCGCGAATGACTCCAGCTCATCAAGCGATTGATATGCGTCATGGATCATTTGCGCGCCGCTGACATAGTTGCTGACGGGCCCGACCATACCGGTTTTTTCAGATTGATACAGCACCCTCAGCATGGAGGTGAGCCAATTTTTCGTGACCATCGTATCGTTGTTCAGAAACAGCAGATTTTCTCCCCCTGCCGCTTCGATTCCCTGGTTGCACCCCTTGGCGAACCCGAGGTTTTTTTCATTTAGGATGACTTTGACGTCAGGCAGATTTGATATGTATTCTCTCGTTCCGTCTGAGGAACCGTTGTCAACTATAATCAGTTCAATCTTATCTTTGTCGGTGTATCGTTCAATGCTGGCCAGACATTTTTTCGTCAGCTCAAGTTCATTATATGTAAGGATAATAATACTCGTTTTCACCGGCATCCCCGCCTTTATCGTGACTTTATACAACGTATGACATATCCCCGTCATTTATGTGACCGGGCGCCCGCTCGGCATCCGTTTTGAGGGGGCCGGTGAATAACCGCCCCCCTAAAACTGAATATTACGGATGAACTGTCCGCCGATTTGATTCTGATCCCGAGCCTCCGTTACGGCTTTTCAGATCCTGCTCAATTTCTTCAAGGCTTTTCCCCTTCGTCTCGGTCACTTTAAACCGGACGAACAGGAATGCCAGTATCCCGATCGCGGCATAAATGAGAAATAAATAGCTGATGCCGACTGCTTCCATTAACATCGGATAGGTTAATGAGACAATCAATGTTCCGGCATGCAGCATTAAAGTGGAGACACCCGTCCCGATACCCCGGACATGCAGCGGGAATAATTCAGGAAGCATGACCCATACGGCAGGCCCCCAGCTGACCGCAAACACAATGATAAACAGGCCTAAACAAATCACCGTTGTCCATGATGCGGCTGCTGAATGTTCAAAGAAAAGATTGACCGCGGCCAATACGAGCAGACTGATGACCATGCCCGCATTACCGGCCAGCAGCAGCGGCTTCCGGCCGATCTTATCAATGACTTTAATAGCCGCAAGCGTCATGATGACATTGACGGCGCCGATTCCGACCGTTCCCAATATAGACGCGGAATTGCCGAACCCGACACTGGTAAATGTTTTCGGGGCGTAATAAATAATTGTATTTGTCCCGATGAATTGCTGCAAAAAGGCAAGTCCGAGGCCGGCAATCAGCGCGGGTCTCACCCACGGCTCAAACAATTCTTTCAAGCCGCCTTCGTTTTCCTTTTCCGCTTCTTTCATCTGCTCAATCTCATCATCAATATTCTTCGTTCCCCGCAATGATGAAAGGATTTCTCTTGCTTTCTCTTCTTTGCCGATCGTAAACAGCCAGCGCGGGCTTTCCGGCATAAATAGGATTCCGATCAGCAGAATGACTGACGGCACAACCGCAAGTCCAAGCATCCAGCGCCAAGCGCCCGCATCGGCAAATATATAGTTCACGATATAAGAAACGAGGATTCCGACCGTAATCATCAGCTGATTCAGCGAAGAAAGCGCCCCTCGTTTATGCTTCGGAGCCAGCTCCGATAAATAGAGCGGAACGATCGTTGTAGATGTTCCGACAGCCAGTCCGAGAATGATCCGGAAAAGAACCATCACCTCTGTATTCGGGGCAAAAGCGACTCCTAAACCGCCTATACAAAACAGCAGCGCCGCTCCCATGATGGCCTTCCGCCTGCCGAACCGGTCGGTCAGTTTGCCGGCAAACCCCGATCCGAGAATCGCCCCCGCCAATAACGAACTGACGACGAGGCCTTCTGTAAAGGCGTTCAGTCCCAGTTCTTTTTTCATAAATAAAATAGCTCCGGAAATGACTCCGGTATCATATCCGTATAACGCGCCGCCGAGTGCGCCGAAAAAATAGAGCCATTTATTCGAGTGTATGCTTTTCATGTTATGTAGACTCCCTTCATCCAACGCTGTATCCGCGCGGAATTGTTCTACTGCTTCTTTTACCTGTTTTCGTCCGTTTCAAACCTTCCGCACCGTTAATATCCATTATTTTACTAATTATTTTTTACAAAGCGACGAAACATTTCCCGCTTCCTGCCGTCCAATATAATGTGAACCTGATGCAAAAATAACAGTAGATGTTGTCGAAATAGAGAGAAAGATTTTGAATTTTCTCATTTGCAGAGTTGCTCCAAGTCAACAATTATGGTACGCTTCACAAAGAATAGAAACGAGAGGTAATGATATGGAAGAACGATCTCAACGCAGAAAAAAGAAAAGACGCCTCAGAAAATGGGTGAAATTTGTACTGGTATTCGCCGCTTTCTTATTGGTGATCGCCGGTTCCGTCGGCACCTACGCATTTGTGAAATTGAATAATGCGACCAAAGAAGCGCACGTCAGCCTTGACCGCGGCGACCAGTCCGTAAAACGGATCAAAGAATTTGACCCGAAGAAGGATTCTTTCACCGTATTGCTTTTAGGAATAGACGCCCGTGACAATAAGGGCGAATCAGTAGATGACGCAAGAAGTGACGCCAACGTGCTCGTCACCTTCAACCGGAAAAAGAAAACAGCGACGATGCTCAGCATTCCGCGGGATTCCTATGTCAACATCCCGGGACACGGCTATGACAAATTCGCGCACGCACATGCTTACGGCGGTTATAATTTAACTTATAAAACAGTAGAAAACATGCTTGATATTCCGGTAGATTATGTGGTTGAGAGCAACTTCGACGCGTTCCGCGATGTCGTCAATGAGTTGAACGGCGTTACGGTAAATGTGAAAAGCCAGAAAGTTGCCGATCGTATTAAAGTCGATACAAAAGGAAAAGTCGTGCTGAAGCCGGGCGTCCAGACGCTTGACGGTGAGCAGGCACTGGCTTATGTAAGAACACGCAAAGCGGACACCGATCTGATGCGCGGACAAAGACAGATGGAAGTGCTGAGCGCCATTATTAAAAAATCTAAATCGTTAAGCTCGATCCCATCTTATGACGATATCGTCGACAGCTTAGGGAAAAACTTAAAAATGAACTTATCTCTTAATGACGCCATCGGTCTGTTCCCGTTTATCACATCGCTGAAATCGGTGGATTCTTTGCAGCTGACAGGTTCAGACAGCTATATTTACACTCCTCAGTACGGCAAAAATATTTATTACTTCAAGCTGAATGAGGAAAACCTTCAAGAAGTGAAAACGAAATTAAAAAATGATTTAAACGCGTAAGACGTCACGGCGGGATTAGCAAATCCCGCCGTTTTTCTGTTGAAAAAAAGGACATGAAGGTATAGCCTTTTAACTGAAGGCTTTCTGCTGATTTCGCACAAAGCTGAACATACTACATGAAGCAGCTTTATTTTTAAGGAGGGCATCCATACATATGAAATTGATAGCCATTGACTTAGACGGCACATTACTGAACTCGGACAGTGTGATTTCTCCGGAAAACAGAGCGGCTTTACAAAGAGCGGATGAAGCGGACATTCTCGTGGCCATCTGCACGGGCAGAGCCACGTTTGATGTAAAAGCGCTCTTGAAGGATTTGGATATTCCGATCATTGCGGCAAACGGCGGGACAGTCCATGACAAAGGATACCGCCTCGTCAGCCGGCTCTTAATGGATCAGCAGGCCGGGAAGGATATCGCCGCTTATTTAACGGACAAAGACATTTACTTTGAGGTCTATACAGATGATCATCTGCTGTCCCCATTTGACGGCGAGTCCAAACTGCAGGCAGAACTGGATATTCTGAAAAGCGCCAATCCCAAGGAAGATATTCAGACATTATGGGAGGGCGCAAAGACGCAGTTCAAACAATTCGGCATTAAACCCGTAGAGGATATACAGGCGATTTTTAACGGAGACGAACATGTTTATAAGCTTCTTTGTTTCTCTTTTGATATGGAAAAACTGAGAAACGCCAAAGAAGAAATTACACATCATCCGAAATTATCCCAGACATCTTCCGGAAAACACATTATCGAAATCCTCCCTGCCGGTTCCGGAAAGGGACGTGCTCTGACGGAGCTTGCCTCACTGTACGGAATTGAAAAACAGGATATTTACGCCATCGGCGACAGCCCGAATGATTTCTCCATGTTTGAAGCGGCGGGAAACCGCATCGCCATGGGCAATGCGATTGATGAACTGAAGGAAAAAAGCACGTATATTACAAAAAGCAACGATGAAAACGGCGTCGCATATTTCATCAACCGGCTTCTCGACAACGATCAATAAAAGGAAAAAGCCAGGTCTTTCACGGCCTGGCTTTTCACGTTTCCCAAAAAACAAATTCCCAAAAATGAAAATAAATTGTAATATAAAGAAAAAAGGAGTTTCATGATGTCGAATGCAATCGCTATTATAGGATGTTTAGCTTTTCTCTGCGCAGTCGGATACGGAATATTCCACCTCATATGCAAAGCTGCCAAAAAAGAAAAACGTTTTTCAAAAAAGCTGTTTTGGCCCCTTCTCATCGGCGGATTTATCCTGCTTCTGACCGGCGCCTCCCTCGCAGAGCCGGACGCCTCGGCCGTGAAGGCAGAGGAGAAATACAGCACCCTTGATACCGCTTATCAAAAATTGACGAAGGAACACCAGGCGCTTGAGAAAAAATATGAAAGCATCAGTGCCGCGGCCGAAAAGGAGAAATCCGAAGCCGAAGCCGGCAATGAAGAAAAACTCAGCAAACTCAGCCAAGAGATAAGCGAGCTGAAAAAAACAAACAAATCACTCAAACAAGACAATGAGACATTAAAAAATTCACAAAAGAAGCTCGAAAAGACCGCTGAAACGCTTCAGTCAGAAAATAAAACTTTAAAGCGGCAGAAAGCAGAAACAAAAACATCCGAAAACGCGGAAACGGCGCAAAACAATGCCCCTTCCTCCGGCGGACATGCCGAAACGAAAGCAGCCGGCACCTCACAGGGATGCGACATTAAAGGCAGCCGGAACGGCATTTATCACACGCCGGGAAGTACATACTACGACCGGACGACAGATCCCGCGGAAATGTTCTGTTCCGTAGAGGATGCGGTAGCGGCCGGATACAGAGCGCCGAAACGGTAAAAGAAAAAGACGTCAGAGACACTCTCTGACGTCTTTTTTTACGGAAGCCGGATGCCGCCCGCATATTTGTCCTTCCAATAAGCGCTTGTGTTCATATTTGTTATGGTAACGCCTGCGGACACGGTGACATGAATCACTTGTCCGTTCCCGATATAAATGGCCGGATTCAGGCTTTCCGCTTTAAAGAAGACCAGATCGCCGGGCTTCAGATCTTGTTTATCGACCGGAACGCCCGCCTGCATCTGCTTGTCCGCATAACGCGGCAGGCTGATTCCTTTCGCTTTTTGATAGATGTATTGAACAAATCCCGCCGTATCAAAGCCGGTTTCCGGTGAAACGCCGCCTTTCAGATAAGAAATTCCGATATGATCGGCCGCTGTGGACACAACGGGATTTTCTTTAGAAATGGCTAAATTGCTGAATCGGCGCACCCCTGTAAAATGTTTTTTCCAGTAATCTTCCGACAAGTAAGAAATGGTGACTTTTGCGGAGCGGCTTGCTTGGATGAACCTTCCTTCTCCCGCATAAATGCCCGCATGGGAAATTCCTTTTTTATACGTGTCGCTGAAATAAATCACGTCCCCGGGCTTTATGCCGCTCAGTTTGATTTTCTCACCGACCAGCCACTGCTGTTCCGCTGATCTCGGCAGGTAAATGTGAAGCTTGTTTTCAAAAACATATTGGACCAGCCCCGAACAGTCGAATCCCTCCTCGGGCGTGCTTCCGCCGAATACATACGGAATGTCGAGGTAACGGGCTGCCTCCTGAACGATCGGGTCATCAGCCAGTTCCGGATCTTTTGTAATCCGCTTTGCACCAAGATATAAATTCATCCAATAACTGCTTTTTTGAAAGCGTGTGACGGTTACGCCTTCTGACGGAGAACTGTGTATCATCTCTCCGTTTCCGATATAAAGACCGTTATGGACGGGCGCGTTTTGTGTTGAATCCGACTTTTTGAAAAACACAAGATCTCCCGGTAAAAGGTCATTTTCTTTGACGGCGGCTCCGACTTTCCATTGATCACTGACCGTTCTCGGCAGATGGATGTTCTGCCTGCTGAAAAGATAATGCATCAATCCGGACGGATCAAAACCGTCCTCAGGCTCTTCGCCTCCGTAAACATATTTATTTCCGACAAGTTTTTGCGCGTCTGAAACCATCAGGACAGAAACTTGAGAATCCGCTTCAGCAATTTCCGTTCTCGTTACTGCGGGTGCCACAAGACAAATCATAAGGCCGGCAAGGATGTACTTCCTCCAGCTTGTGAGCATGTTTTCTATTCACTCTCCTCATTTTTAGTAGTTTTTACATCGGTAACTTTTAACAAATGTTTAGGAGAGCACACAAAAAAAGAATGCCCGTTATGGGCATTCTTTACTGGATTCGGAACAAACAATATGCCGGCAAGCGGAATCATGCGCTTATTTTGCGCCCGCTGTGTCCTCTTGCTGAATTTTTTGCATTTCCGTGTCAATTTTTTGTTTTTCCTGATCTGTGAGCTGATCATTGTATTTAAACGCAGACATAAACATAAATACCATAATGATCGCGGCAAACGGCCATCCCGCTTTAATGATTTTCATTTGTTTTTCACTCCGCTTTCTTTTTTAAGATATCGCTGTGATCCACATCAAACGTTAATTTTCCATCCTTGACGCTCCAATCGAAATTCGATTCTTTCGTCAGTTCACGTACGATCGTTTTATGATTGATGCTGCCTTTTTTAACCGGCGCAGGCGTCGCTTCATGAATATTCATCGGCGTGACTTCAAAGCGTCCCGTGCCGTTTTTCTGCAGATGATATTGAACAAGCGCCGTGTCTCTCGTTCTTGTCCACCCCTGGTCGAATACGAAGTTGCCCAGGCTGTAGAAAATAACGGTGCCGTGGTACATTTCGATCGGTTCCAGCACGTGCGGATGGTGTCCGACGATAATATCCGCTCCGGCATCTGACATTGCTCTTGCCAATTGGCGCTGTCTGTCATTCGGATCATTATCATATTCCTGTCCCCAGTGTGTTTGAACAATGACAAGATCTGCTTTCTTTTTGGCTTTAGAAATCATCGGAATAAACAGCTCTGGATCGGCCGGAAGCACACCCGGCGCATTTCGTTTAGCTGCAAAGCCTTTTCCGGAAACATCAGTGAAACCCAGTGTTGCGATTTTGATTCCGTTTACATCTTGATACGAAATGTTCTGCTCGGCTTCCTTCAGCGTGAGGCCCGCACCGACAAGTTCAAGATTTTGCTTTGAAAACTCTTCAACCGTATCCCGCATTCCTTGAGGGCCGTAATCCATCGCATGGTTGTTGGCTGCCGTGAGAACGGTGAAATTCATGTCCTTCAATACTTTTACGGCATCTTTGTTTGATTGAAGGTGGATATTTTTTTCTGCTTCTTTGTAGTTCTTTTTATATGTAACCGGGTTTTCAAAGTTCCCCGACACATAGTCGGATGCTTCGAAGAATGGCTTTGCGTAACGGAAGACACTCTCCGTGCCTTTATGCTTTGTCACTTTCTCGACATTCCGGCCCATCATAATATCTCCGACGAATGAGGCTGATACAAGGTCATCGGCATTTCTTTTCACACTCGGCGTTTCCGCCTTCCCTGTCAGGATGCAGACGAACATCAGGCAAAAGACGATCGGCAGCGCGATAAAAACGTGAAGATTGGTCTTCTTTTTCTGCTGTTTGGTCAGCTTCAGCAGTTTTTCTTGAAAGCTTAATTGTTTTTTCATCGTTTGACACACCTTACATTAGATTAAGTAGTAAGCAAACATAATGGCAAAAGTTGCGCCGCTTAAGAACAGCGTGCTGGCAAATGTAATCGTTAATCCCTGTTTCTGAATGGTATTGGCGATCAGACCCGGTACGATGATACCGATTCCTCGGAATTCTGATATCTCAAACGGTACGATCGGGTAAAGGAAATCAAGGGCGATTTTTAAGCAGATTCCCGTTATCAGCATAGCTGCGAATTTTCTGCGTCCGTACAAAATCATAAATCTGGATAAACCGTATTTGACGATCACGTATGTAAGAAGACTCACTAACAATACGAGTAAAATAAAGACCGGCTGGTTAAAAACGAGCCCTAAATAACCCGGCACGACTAAACCGGCAGGTACGATACCTGTTTTTTCCGCGAAAATTAAACTGATTAACACGCCTAAAATAAGTGAGATGTATAAATCTGATCCGAACATTTATCCTTTTCCTCCTAGCTAACGAGCTGTTTCACCTTATACTCTTGAATTTTTTCAATTAATGGTTCCGCTGAACCGTGGATATTGCCCACGCCATATATGACACGGTTTTGCATTCTTGTTTTCAGCACGTCCATGATTTCGTCTGTTGATTTATATTCCAGATCGTGCAATGTATCGGCAGGAATCTTGCCTTCTTCATAAGCTCTGACGATCGGTTCTGTCGTCTCGCCGATGAGTATGAGTTCCTTCGTTTTAATGTACGGAAGCACGTCGTTTGCGAACTGAATCGTTCTGTCCACACGGTCGGCGCGGCAGTTCATGATAACGATCGGTTCATCTGTCGGGTAGCCGATTTCCTTTACACGTTTCCATATATTTAAAGTAGAAGATGCATCATTTGCGGCAAAGCCGTTTACGAAATGACCGGGCTCCTTCGTGCTGAGCAGCGGCAGGATTCTCATGGCGCCAGGATCAGGCGGCGCATTCAGCATTCCTTTAAACGCCGTTTCTTCATCTATCCCAAGAGCCTGGGCAACGCCGAGCGCAAGGGAAGCGTTATCAGGAAAGACCATATATTCAAATTTTCGAAGGTATTCATCTGTAATTTTAGAGTTATCCGCAATAATGACCTCGGTATTCCGCTCTGCGGCTTTTTCTTTAAAGAAGTCTGTGTATTCACTGTCTGTAATGACAAGGTGACCGTTATACGGTATCGTCGCGGTAAATGCTTCAGCGATTTCATCAAGCGTCGGCCCCATGACGTCCATATGGTCTTCAAGCACATTCACGATGACGCCGATGTTGGCTTGAAGGAGTTCTTCCTGAAAGATAATCTGATAATCCGGGTTTACCGCCATACATTCACTGACAATGGCATTGGCGCCCCGTTCTACGGTTTCCTTCATTACTTCTTTTTGCTCGCCGATATTCGGACCCTGCGGTTTCCGTTTGATCGGTTTCTCCTCAGGTGTATCCCAATAGATCATCCTTGCATCTGTTCCCGTCGTTTTTCCGACTGTTTTGTAGCCCGCCTCCATCAGTATTCCGGTCGTCAGCCTCGTTACGGTTGACTTTCCGCGGATACCATTAATATTGACGCGTACTGGCAGAGCATCGATATTCTTCTGATGCCGCCTTTTTTCAATGATTCCGATGATTAGTACGGCAGCACAGGCTATAATGAGTAACCACATTGATTTTTGACATCTCCTTCTGTATTGATAAATTCATTCATCAGTATATAGCTTCACTATGAATTCTCAATCGGCATTATGTAACATAATCTTCCCGCTTTCACTGAGCCAAACTTCTCTATTAGTGACGCTATTCTTCCTATTATCGAATTGCTTTTTTTGGGAATAGGCAGGACTTCAACCTTACTTCAATTTTTCAAAAGAAAAATGAATGCGTTTACATTTTCACACAGAAATTCATTTGGACCAATGGAACTATTCGCGTTCCGGAAGAAAAAGATGTAATGATAATCCATCTTTTCCAGCCCGTTTGTATCAGCGTTTTCCGCACTGCGCATACGTTTCGGGACTCTCTGTCCGCTGTGTGCAGACTGCCTGTTTTGTTAAGGATAAGGTCTTAAAGTCATTCATTTTTCCCCCGTATCCTGCTTTCAGTCCCATTCCAAAATAACTAGCGGAATGACTGGTACATGACAGAAAAAGACGGGTCCGGAGTGTTTACAAGAAATACACATTTTATATGCGGAAAGCCTTTCTCCTTTTAAACCATTTACAGGACGTTTATCACTCTTTTGAAATAATTTTAATAAATCTTTATATTCGTTCAAGAAATATTCATCCATAATTGTGAAGTTCTTGGTAAAACATCGAGGAACTCCTCTATTTTATAAAATGCATAAAAAAGGAATACCCGCTGAAAACTACAGATAACCGGGGAAGGAGGCGGTCTGATGTCTGCGGATAAACAAAACAAACGGATTCCCGGCGATTTTGAATCGGCTGTACGGGAAATGCAGGAGCTGATGTGTGTTTGCGGTGATTTTAAAATACGAAGGATCAAACTGCAGGACCGTCATACCGCTTTCTTTTATATTGAACAAATGATAGAAGAACAGAAGCTGAATGAGTTTCTGTTAAGCGACACCCTGCAGAACGGCCCGCTTGAGGAAACGATGAATGCCGTCAGCAGTGCGGAAACGGATGAAACCAGAAAACTCATTGACGGGATTTTGGCCGGCCAGGTTGTTTTTCTCAGCGATGCATCAAGGAAAGCGAAGCTGTTTTCTGTCGGGCAGAATCCGCTGCGTTCCATTATGGAACCCGAATCTGAAAGTATCGTCCGCGGCGCCCATGACGGGTTTGTGGAAAGTTTGGAAACGAACATTCATCAGCTGCGGTTTCACATACAGGACCGCCATCTCTCCGTTCATTATATGGATATCGGGGAAAGAGCCAAATCAAAGGTTGCGGTTATCTTTGTTGAGAATATCGCCAATCCGGAGATTGTCGAGGAAGTGAAGCGGCGCCTGTCATACTTGCGTATAGACAGCGTGCTTGCGCCCGGGATTATCGAGGAATCAATAGAAGATAATTCGTTTTCCATTTTTCCGCAGATCATTCATACGGAACGGCCGGATAAAGCAAAAGCATGCGTGATGGAAGGCTGTGTACTGATCATGATGGACGGGAGTCCGTCGGCTTTGATTGCGCCGATCACATTCTTTTCTTTTTTTCAATCTCCGGACGACTACAGCACGAGGTGGATTTCTGCCAGTTTTTTAAGAGTGCTGAGATTTTTCGCCTTTATGATCGCGATTACGCTGCCCGCTTTTTATATCGCGCTGATTGCGTTTCATTTTGAAGTCATTCCCAACGATCTGATTATCACCATGAAAAATTCGATTGTTGATATTCCCTTTCCCCCGCTGATAGAAGCCATGATTATGGAAATTACGATTGAACTGATCCGCGAAGCCGGTATCAGGCTGCCGAGACCGATCAGTCAGACGATCGGCATTGTCGGCGGTCTCGTGATCGGTGACGCAGTCGTTCAGGCGGGACTCATTTCTAATATGATGATTATCGTCGTAGCCGTTACGGCTGTTTCTTCTTTTGTGCTTCCTTCATATGAAATGAGCACGTCCATCCGAACGCTCAGATTTCCGCTTATGTTTCTGGCATCCTCGTTCGGTTTTATCGGCATCGCACTCGGCTTCGGGCTTATTCTGATGAACCTGTGCAAGCTTGAATCACTCGGCGTTCCTTATTTATCATCGTTGACGCCGTTTCATTTCAGTGACTTGAAGGATGCATTTATCCGGCTGCCGGCTTGGTTTATTAAAAGAAGGCCTTTTTATTTGAGACCGCAAGACTCAAAGCAGATGAAACATGTTCGGGGGTGGAGAAAAGATGAAGCCTAAAAAAATCAGCCGGCTTCAAGGCGTGTTTTTCATTAATCAGACGCAGATCAGCATCGGCATTTTGGCGCTGCCCCATTTACTGATGATGAAATCGGGAAGCAGCGGATGGATTTCCATTCTGCTTACCGGATTGCTCGTCCAGCTTACATTCAGCCTGTATATGATATTATTTCACCGGTTTCCGAAGCTGAACCTGTACGAAATGCTGGAGGAGGTGTTCGGAACACTTGCCGGCAAAGGGGTGCAGGTGCTGTATATTTTATACTTCGCGTTTCTCTGCACGCTCATTCTTTCTGTATTTACACGGATATTGGATATCTGGGTGCTCCCTCAGACTCCGAATTGGGTGATCAGCTTAATGCTGATCCTCGGTTCTGTCTATATCGCCCAGGCTCCGCTGAATGCGATCGCCAGGTTCAGCTTTATTTTAACGCCGTTTTTGCTGCTGATCTCTCTGCCGCTTTTATACACGCTGGGAAAAGCCGATATCACATACATTATGCCGATTTTTCACGGAACCGCAAAAGACATGCTTACCGGGGTGCAGCAAACACTTGTCAGCATTACCGGCTTTCAGACGGCGCTCGTGATCGGGCCCCTAATCAACTGCACCGTCAGCCAGCGCTACAAAATACTGACGATTTCAAACATCTTGATTATCCTTTATTACCTGTATATCACCCTTACTTGCTTTGTCACAATCAGCCCCGAAGAAATAAAAATGATCCCGGAGCCTGTGCTGTACCTGTTAAAAACCGTTTCATTCAGAATTATCGAACGGACGGATCTGCTCTTTTTGACGTTTTGGTTCGTGACCGTCTTTTCAACGCTGGCCAACGTGTTTTACTTGGCAAGCACCGGCATTGCCAAGCTGTTCAATCAAAAAGATCACAGCCGGTTTGTTTATCCGCTGGCCCTGCTCGTCTTCCTTCTGTCTATTTGGGCCACAAGCACAGATAAAACGATACAGCAGCTGGATCAGTTTTTCCGCATTTCCGATATTGTGTTTGTGTATTTGTTTCCGTTGTTTATGGTATTGATTGTCCTTGTACGCAAAAAGGGTGTCCGCCATGCGCATTAAAAAAGCGGTTCTTATCAGTCTCATGTGCGCAAGCCTGACACTTGCGGGCTGCTGGGATCAAAATTTGCTGAAAGATATTTCTCTCGTGCTGACCGCAAGCCTTGATGTTGATCATGACGGTAAAAATAAAATCGGCATCACCTATCGGAAGGTTCAGTCCTCCCAGGCGGAACAGGAAACGGGCGGCTCATTCATTACGACGGTGCTCAGCGCTTCCGGGCACACCATCCGTGAAGCGCGGTTTCAATTGGATAAGCTTGTCGATCAGCGCATTGACACGTCCAAGCAAAGAGTCTTATTAATCGGTGAGAAAATGGCGGAAAAACCGCTTTTTCCTTATCTCGATGTCTTTTACAGAGATCCGAAAAGCCCGCTTCTCGCTCATCCGGCGGTTGTAAAAGACGGCGAGGCGATTGAAGTGCTGAAGCTGATCGTCCGGCAGAAATTGATCGTCAGCAAGTATTTAACGAATTTATTAACAAGCGCTAATGCGGAATCAAATATCAGCATGGAAAATTTGCAATCCATCCGTTCAAGCATGCTGACGGCTGATAAGGATTTCGCCCTTCCTTATTTATCGATTAACGGACAGACGATAAAGGTAGAGGGTTCTGCCCTGTTCAGCGGCCAGCGAAAAGTGACTGAGGTGCTCGGTCAGGATTCGACCCTCCTGACCCTTTTAAGCGGGCAATTTAATAAATCGGCTAATATTAATCTGAAGCTGTGGGACAAATACAAAATGGATATAGAAAATTATCTTTCTCTCGGCATCACGGATGCCACGCGAAAGATTGTATTTATAGATACAGATCCGCAGCATATAAAAGTGAAAATCCGTTTAAAACTGAATGCACGCGTCTTGGAATATCCAAAGGACAAGCTGAATTCTTATACGGCAATCGACCAAATAAACAAACAAGCCTCAGCAAATTTGAACAGCCAGGCCAGATCGGTGATCAGCCATATTCAGGAGCACAACTCGGATATCCTCGGCATCGGCCGGAAATATCAAACCCATTATTATGAGCGGGGCAAGCGGCTCAATTGGCGTGGGGTCTATCCTTCCATCGAGATAATCCCTGATATTAAAGTGAATATCTCACAAATCGGCATCGTGAACTAAAAGAGACCCCGGTCTCTTTTTTTGTTGCCAACCGAAATGATTCGTGTTACTCTTTTTATGTAAACGGTTACATAGTTGAAGGAGGAGTGTTTGTTGGCAACGATTAAAGATGTCGCAGGCGCTGCCGGCGTCTCTGTTGCCACGGTTTCACGTGTCCTCAATGACAACGGCTACGTGCATGAAGATACACGAACGAAGGTCATGCTTGCCATGGAGAAGCTGAATTATTATCCGAATGAAGTTGCCCGTTCTCTTTATAAAAGAGAATCCAGACTGGTCGGGCTCTTGCTGCCGGATATTACGAATCCCTTTTTCCCTCAGCTTGCCCGCGGCGCTGAAGACGAGTTGCAGCGGGAAGGATACCGGCTGATCATCGGCAACAGCGATGAAGAATTGGAAAAAGAACTCGACTACCTGCAAACATTTAAACAAAATCAAGTTGCCGGTATTTTGGCGGCCACCCATTACCCCGACCTTCCCGAATACAGCGGCAGCCTTTACCCGGTCGTATTTCTGGATCGGACAAAAGAAGGCGCCCCATCCGTATTCAGTGACGGGTGGGCAGGCGGAAAACGGGCGGCTGAGGAAATGCTTCGCGGCAAAAGCACAAGCATCACGCTTGTCAAAGGCCCAGCCCACCTTCCGACCGCTCAGGAACGTTTTAACGGCGCACTTAACGTGCTGCAAAAAGCGAACGCGCAGTTCAATGTCATCTCCGCCGCTTCATTTTCCATCAAGGATGCCGCCATTTTAGCAGAAGAATTGTTTGCAGCATACCCTGAAACCGACGGAGTCATTGCCAGCAACGACATTGCGGCGGCTGCCGTCCTCCATGAGGCACTGCGGCTCGGCAAAAAAGTTCCGGAGGAGATTCAGATCATCGGATACGACGATATTCCGCAGAGCAGGCTTTTGTTTCCGCCGCTTTCAACCATCCGCCAGCCTGCATATGAGATGGGAAAACAAGCGGCAAACCTGCTGCTGCAATTGATAAAGAAAGAGCCGCCGAAAGAGACGGCCATTCAAATGCCCGTGACTTACATAAGAAGACAAACGACAAGAAAGGATGATCACCATGAGTGAAATTTGTGTTATCGGAAGCTGTTCTATGGATCTGGTCGTCACATCTGAACGGCGTCCGAAAGCCGGAGAAACCGTACTGGGCACAGACTTTCAAACCGTGCCCGGAGGAAAAGGCGCAAATCAGGCCGTAGCCGCTTCCCGCCTGGGCGCAAACGTATATATGGTAGGAAAAGCAGGCAATGACAGCTACGGAAAAGCGATTATTGAAAACCTGAAGGCAAACGGTGTCAATACGGACTATATGGAAACGGTTACACATAAAAAAAGCGGAACGGCTCATATTGTGCTCGCTGAAGGAGACAACAGCATCGTCGTCG
Organism: Bacillus sp. FSL K6-2865; assembly: GCF_040311405.1. Lineage (NCBI taxonomy): Bacteria > Bacillati > Bacillota > Bacilli > Caryophanales > Bacillaceae > Bacillus > Bacillus sp. FSL K6-2865. The sequence goes on from NZ_CP152036.1 coordinate 3,657,024, forward strand.
TAAAAGGCGCAAACGATGACATCTCCCCCGATTATGCCAAAAGTGCGCTAGCAAAACTTCCCGGCATTGATATCGTGCTGATCCAGCAGGAGATTCCTGAAGAAACCGTTGAAGAAGTGTGCAGCTACTGCCGCGCGCAGCAAATTCCGGTTATCCTGAATCCCGCGCCGGCCCGGCCGCTGAAACAATCGACGATTGAGGATGCCGCATATCTTACGCCGAACGAACATGAAGCGTCCATTTTATTTCCTGACCGGACGAAAGAAGAAGCGCTCGCCGGCTATCCCGGCAAACTGTTCATTACCGAAGGAAAACAAGGCGTGCGCTACTCAGACGGCACCGCGGAACGGCTTGTTCCCGCCTTCCCTGCAGAAGCGGTCGACACGACGGGAGCCGGCGATACCTTTAATGCGGCACTTGCCGTCGCACTCGCGGAAGGACGGGACATTGAGCAAGCGCTCCTGTTTGCCAACCGCGCCGCCTCCCTGTCCGTGCAGCACTTCGGCGCCCAAGGCGGCATGCCGGCCAGAAAAGAAGTTGAGGAGCTGCTGTCATGAAAAAACACGGAATGTTAAACAGCCTCATTGCCAAAGTATTAGCTGATCTCGGGCATACAGACCTCATCGCAATCGCCGATGCGGGTCTCCCCGTCCCTGACGGCGTCCCTAAAATTGATTTGTCCTTAACGGCGGGCGTTCCCGCCTTTCGGGACGTGACCAGCCTGGTAGCCGGGGAGATGGCAGTCGAAAAGGTGATCGCCGCTTCCGAGATCAAAGACGCAAATCCTGAGAATGCAAGTTTCATAGAAAGCCATTTCTCAGCGCAGACGATCGAGTACATGTCCCATGAGGAATTCAAACGGCTCACACAGAAAGCAAAAGCCGTCATCCGAACGGGTGAAATGACACCATACGCCAACTGCATCCTGCAGGCGGGTGTGATTTTCTAGAAAGAAGGGATCCAGCATGCACATCGGCATGACAGACATTCATAAAGCATTCGGCAAAAACCAAGTGCTCTCCGGCGTCTCATTTGAGCTTCTGCCGGGAGAAATCCACGCTTTAATGGGAGAAAACGGAGCGGGCAAATCGACGTTAATGAATCTGCTCACCGGGCTCTACCGGCTCGACAAGGGAAACATTACGATAAACGGAACAAATATGAGCTTCTCCAATCCAAAGGAAGCCGAAAAGCACGGAATCGCCTTTATCCATCAGGAACTGAATATATGGCCGGACATGACGGTGCTTGAAAACCTTTTTATCGGCAAAGAGCTGACGACGGCGTTCGGCGTTTTGGAAACGAAGAAAATGAAAGCGCTAGCAGAATCACAGCTTGAAAAACTGGGAGTCTCTCTTCCTCTTGACCGGGAAGCCGGACAATGTTCCGTCGGACAGCAGCAGATGATTGAGATTGCCAAAGCGCTGATGACAAACGCCGAAGTCATTATTATGGACGAACCGACCGCGGCGCTGACCGAACGGGAAATCAGCAAACTGTTTGACGTGATGACGGCGTTAAAGCGGGACGGCGTATCCATCGTCTATATTTCGCACCGAATGGAAGAGATATTTTCGATTTGCGACCGGATCACCATTATGCGGGACGGCCTCACTGTCGATACGGCGCATATTAAAGACTCTAATTTTGATGAAGTGGTCAAAAAAATGGTCGGGCGGGAGCTGACCGATCGGTATCCGACTCGCACGCCGTCACTCGGCGATAAGGTGCTCGAAGTGAAAAACGCCTCAAAAAAAGGAAGCTTTTCACAGATCAGTTTCCATGTGAGCGCCGGAGAAATCCTCGGCGTTTCCGGCTTAATGGGTGCCGGACGGACAGAAATCATGAGGGCGCTGTTCGGAATTGACAGGCTCGATTCCGGAGAGATCTGGATTTCCGGCCGAAAAACCGGCATTCGGGGTCCGTACGATGCCATCCGTAAGGGACTCGGCCTGATTACGGAGAACCGCAAAGATGAAGGGCTGCTGCTGGATACGTCCATTCGTGAAAATATCTCATTGCCGAACCTGACCAGCTTCTCTCCGAAAGGCATCATTGACCGAAAACGCGAGGCGGAGTTCGTTGAGCTGCTCATCAAGCGTCTGACCATTAAGACCGCATCTCCGGAAACCGCCGCCCGGCATTTATCAGGAGGAAATCAGCAAAAAGTCGTCATCGCCAAATGGATCGGAATCGGCCCGAAAGTTCTCATCCTTGATGAACCGACAAGAGGCGTCGACGTAGGCGCGAAAAGGGAAATCTATTCATTAATGAATGAACTGACCGATCGCGGAGTCGCCATCATCATGGTGTCTTCCGAGCTGCCGGAAGTTCTCGGCATGAGTGACAGAATCATCGTCGTCCACGAAGGGCGCATCAGCGGAGAAATCAATGCGGCCGGCGCAACACAAGAACACATCATGACACTTGCCACGGGAGGGCAGCAGTATGAAAACTGAACCAATGACATCAACTGAACAAAAGCGATTTTCCATTCACACCTTCACACAAAAACTCGGTCCGTTTCTCGGCTTACTGATTCTTGTGCTGATCGTTTCCGTTTTAAACCCGAGTTTTCTTGAACCCCTCAATATTCTCAACCTTCTTCGGCAGGTTGCGATTAACGCTCTGATTGCATTCGGAATGACGTTTGTCATTTTAACGGGAGGCATTGATCTCTCTGTCGGAGCCATCCTCGCCTTATCGAGCGCATTGGTCGCAGGTATGATGGTCTCAGGCATCGACCCGATCTTAGCCGTCATCATCGGCTGCGTAATCGGCGCCGTACTCGGCATGATAAACGGATTATTAATCACAAAAGGAAAAATGGCGCCGTTCATCGCTACTTTGGCGACAATGACCGTCTTTCGCGGACTGACCCTCGTCTATACGGACGGAAATCCGATTACGGGACTCGGTTCAAGTTACGCATTTCAATTATTCGGGCGCGGTTATTTTCTCGGCATTCCCGTACCTGCCATTACGATGCTGATTGCATTTGCAACCCTGTGGGTTCTTCTGCACAAAACACCGTTCGGCCGCCGGACATACGCCATCGGCGGCAATGAGAAAGCGGCGCTGATATCGGGAATCAAAGTGCCCCGCATCAAGATCATGATCTATTCTCTGACAGGTTTATTATCGGCGCTGGCGGGAGCGATTCTGACATCACGCTTAAATTCCGCACAGCCGACGGCCGGGGAATCATACGAGCTGGACGCCATCGCAGCGGTCGTTCTCGGCGGAACGAGCCTGTCCGGCGGTCGAGGGCGCATCATCGGTACACTGATCGGGGTTTTGATTATCGGTACGCTGAACAACGGCTTGAACCTTCTCGGCGTATCATCTTTTTATCAGCTCGTCGTCAAAGGAATCGTCATTTTAATCGCGGTGCTGCTGGACCGCAAAAAATCGGCATAGTAGGAGGACCATTATGAAGAAAGCCATCATCACGATCGCGGCATTATCACTGTTTTTGCTGTCCGCCTGTTCACTTGAACCGCCACAATGGGCAAAACCGTCAAACACAAAACATAAAAAAGAATTCACTATCGGGCTCTCCGTCTCCACATTGAACAATCCGTTCTTCGTTTCATTAAAAGAAGGCGTTGTAAAGGAAGCCAAAAAACGGGGCATGAAGGTCATTATTGTCGATGCCCAAAATGATTCATCTAAACAGTCAAATGACGTAGAAGATTTGATCCAGCAGGGAGTCGATGCGCTGCTGATCAACCCGACCGATTCCTCAGCGATTTCAACAGCCGTCGAATCGGCAAATTCCCTCGGCATTCCCGTCATTGCGCTTGATCGTTCAGCCGAACACGGCAAAGTCGAAACGCTTGTCGCATCTGACAATGTCAAAGGAGGAGAAATGGCGGCTGACTACCTCGCCGACCAGCTCGGAAAAGGCGCCAAAGTGGCGGAATTGCAAGGGGTGCCGGGCGCATCCGCGACACGGGAACGCGGAACGGGCTTTCATCATATTGCCGACAAAAAGCTGGATGTCGTAACAAAGCAAGCGGCGGATTTTGACCGTACAAAAGGATTGACCGTCATGGAAAACCTGCTGCAGGGACATCCGGATATTAAAGCCGTGTTCGCCCATAATGATGAAATGGCACTCGGCGCGCTCGAAGCGATTAACAGCTCAGGCAAACACATTTTGGTCGTCGGTTTCGACGGAAATAAAGATGCGATTTCTTCCATTAAAAACGGAAAGCTGACAGCCACGGTCGCCCAGCAGCCGGAGCTGATCGGAAAACTGGCGGCCGAAGCGGCGGAGCAGGTGCTCAAAGGAGAAAAAGTCAAAAAAACCATTTCCGCTCCATTGAAACTTCAAACACAAAAATAACCGGCCGATGTTTAGACTTTCGGTAAAACGTGAAAGGATGAAGTAAAAGGAGAGATACAGATGAAGAAAACAGCCAAAGCGGCATCCATTCTGACCCTTGCAGCGGGAATAACAGCGGCTTCAGCTGCCGGAATAACGCCTCTTCCGGAGACACACGCGCAAGAAGCGGTCAAAATTGACGATCTGTACAGCTACCCGCTTGACTCTTATCTCGTTTCCGCGGAAGCATTGAACGTCAGAACAAAAGCATCAGCAGCCAGTCCGAGAGCTGATACCCTTCATTTAGGCGACAGCTTAAAGATGGTTTCATTCCAGAACGCTGACTGGGCAAAAGTACATTATAAAAACGGAAAAACAGGATTTGTATCTACTCATTATATTGTTAAAGAAGCAACAACCGTAAAAACGACGGCAAAAACAAAAGTATATACAGACAAACAAGCGGTCAAAGCTTCCCTTGCTAAAAACACGAGCATTTCTTTCCTCGGATGGAAAAAGACAGCCGGCGGCGGCATTGACTTCGGCTGGGCGCTTGTCGATTACGGGGGCGCAACGGGATATATCAGCACAAAAGATCTGCAAAAACTGACATAATAGCAAAACGGATTTCGCAAATTCAGCGCGAAATCCGTTTTTTCTTTCTTGGGCAGTCAGAAACGTCTAAGGTTCGAAATATTTCTCAGGAAATATTGTCGGATGAAGATGAATGCATACGACTCTAAAATGGCTTCTTTATGTAATCCGCCAGGCGTTTTGCATTGTCACGAATAGCCGCAGCATCGGCGCTGCTTACCCCGTACATAGCGAAAGCCGGCAAATAGGTCATACCCGTAAAATTAGCCATTGCCTGAAACGGCCTTAAGAGCTCGCTCAGTGAAAAATGGTTGGACCCGCCTGCCTGATATGCATCCTCTCCGGCACCTACAGAAACAGCCAGCAGCAATTCTTTGCCGTGCAGCGCCTTTCCTTTGGAACCGTAAGCCCAGCCATACGCCAGCACATGATCCATCCATGTTTTTAAAAGCGGAGGCGCACTGTACCAGTACAGCGGGAATTGAAATACGATCCGGTCATACTGTTCACACAGCTGCCGTTCCTTTTCCGCATCTATTTTCCCGTCCGGATATTCTTTATAAAGCTCACGGACCGTGATTTCATCATGATTTTTTAATTCTTCTGTCCACGCCTTATTGACCGCTGAGTTGTTCATGTCAGGATGAACCGCTAATACCAATACTTTCACAGCTACCACACCTTTCCCTTTTGACTGTATTTTACCTAATCTTTACCGGTTCAGCCAAATAAAAAGAAAGCCCCCGAGAAAAATGGAGCTTTCTTTTTTAATTTATTCCGGGCTTCCTTCGGTTGTTTCGATATCCTTCGCAAAATTCGGATTATCTAAATTTGCGTTGAAAAAGTCCGCCGTATTCGGAAGCTTGAGGTTCATATTCATTTTTTGAGAAATGGTCACTTTACAATCTTTAATGACATAGTCAAACACGTGTCCGCCGGAATTGCGTCCTTCATCAATGAAGTGCAGGTGATATCCGGAAACAGCGATGCCGTTTGCGTACCCCGGCGTCCAGAAGCCGGCGATTGTACCCTGAATGTCGTCAAAGTTGAACACAGGCTGTGTTTTCACCGCTTCGATCATCGGAACGTACGGTTTCTCCTGGCGTTCTACCGTTCTTGTCTGCACCTTTTTAAATACGCCGTCTAAACGGATCGCATAAAATAAGTTTTTACTAGGCAGAAGGCTGGCGATTTCCTGCTCGAATTCTTCACGGGTCATTTCGCCGTCGATCGTATGCGTCATATCAGGCGTGAAAAATGTGAATGAGCAGAATGGTGACAGGTCTCCGCCTTTAACAGGCGTAGCCGTTCCGTCGCCGCGCAGACGGTAAAATTCTCCGTCAAATCCGATTAATTCGCCGTCCAATTTGTTGAACGTGCCGATTCCGAAATCACCGAACTTCGGAATGTCAGCCATATCAAAATCTCCGTCATATACTCCGTCCAGCAGAGATGTCATTGTTGATACTTGATAGATCTGATCCTCAGGTGAGCCTTTTTCTCCGCGGCTCATCATATGGATGTCGCTTGCGTTTTTCATATTCCCTTCACTCCTTTTAAATTGGGCTGTTTTAGAAAACAGGTCATGGTGCGCAGAGTGCTAGAGAGCTTTTGCTTTCATTTTTTCTTTGAATTGCTTCGGAAGCATGTCGCTTGATAAATGGACATTGTCACTGTAATCGACAGGAATGTCAATGATGACAGGGCCTTCTGTGTTCAAGCCTTTTTGCAGCACGTCTGCCAGCTGTTCCGGTGACTCAACGCGCAAGCCGGTGGCGCCGAAGCTTTCTGCATATTTTACGATGTCAATGTTTCCGAAATCTACGCATGATGTACGGTTATATTTTTTCATTTGCTGGAATGCGACCATATCATATGTGCTGTCATTCCATACAAGGTGAACGATCGGCGCTTTTAAGCGGACTGCCGTTTCCAATTCCATTGCAGAGAACAGGAATCCTCCGTCTCCTGAAACGGATACGACTTTTTCACCCGGATTCACCAATGTGGCGGCAATCGCCCAAGGAAGCGCTACGCCCAATGTCTGCATGCCGTTGCTGATCAACAGTTTCAGCGGCTCATAAGCGCGGAAGTAGCGGGACATCCAGATCGCGTGAGAACCGATATCGCAAGTGACGGTTACGTCGTCATCAATTGCATTGCGCAGTTCTTGGACGATTTGCAGAGGATGCACTCTGTCGGATTTATGGTCGCTTGGCGCCTTCTCGCTGTCTGTGAGCATCTGTTTTAATTCGCTCAGCACTTCTTGTTCACGGCTGCCCATATCAAATGTCACAGCGTCGTGTTCAATTTGTTTAACCGTAGCGGCGATATCGCCTAATAATTCTAATTCCGGCTGATAGGCATGATCGATATCGGCCTGGATTTCGTCAAGATGGATAATAGCACGGTCACCGTTTACGTTCCAGAACTTCGGATCGTATTCAATCGGATCATAACCGATCGTTACTACGACATCCGCCTGTTCAAGCAGAAGATCGCCCGGCTGGTTGCGGAACAGTCCGATCCGGCCGAAATATTGGTCTTCCAGCTCTCTGGACAATGTGCCGGCCCCTTGGTACGTTTCTACGAAAGGCAGTTTTGTTTTGGCAAGCAGTTTGCGGATTTGTTTTACCGCCTCCGGTCTTCCGCCTTTCATGCCGACTAACAGAACGGGAAGTTTTGCCGTCTGGATTTTCGCGATAGCCGCGCTGACCGCTTCTTCCGGTGCAGGGCCTTGTTTCGGCGCCGGCACGCTGCGTACGTTTTTCACATTTGTGATTTCATTCACAACATCCTGCGGAAAGCTCACGAAAGCCGCGCCTGCCTGACCTGCTGACGCTGCCCTGAAGGCGTTTGTTACCGCTTCTGGTATATTCCCTGTTTCCTGTACTTCTACACTGTATTTTGTAATCGGCTGAAATAGCGCCGCATTGTCCAATGATTGGTGTGTCCGTTTTAAACGGTCTGCGCGAATTACGTTACCCGCCAGCGCCACTACCGGATCACCTTCTGTATTAGCCGTTAACAAGCCGGTCGCCAAGTTGGATGCCCCCGGGCCTGAAGTAACGAGACAAACGCCTGGTTTTCCAGTCAGTCTTCCGACAGCCGCAGCCATAAATGCAGCGTTCTGTTCGTGACGGCATAAAACCAGTTCAGGTCCTTTATCTTTTAACGCATCAAATACTGCATCAATTTTTGCACCCGGAATGCCAAAAACATGTGTGACACCTTGCTCCACTAAGCAATCAACAACAAGCTCCGCCCCCCGATTTTTTCCAGAGGTTTTTAGTTCATTTGTTGCTTTTGCCAACACCCTCACTCCTTATTATGCATATTAAATATAAAATTTTAAGTAATTTGTGATATTATTCACTATACACTCTTTGGAAATTGACCTCCAATATCAATTCGCCGTATGATTAATATGTTTCACGAATAATTAACAAAGAGAAAGGAATGGATAAGGATGGAGCTTCGCCATCTTCAATACTTTATTGCCGTTGCCGAAGAACTTCATTTCGGCAAAGCTGCGCTTCGGTTAAATATGACACAGCCGCCTCTCAGCCAGCAGATCAAACAGCTTGAGAAGGAAGTCGGCGTGACCTTATTAAAGCGCACGAAACGGGTTGTAGAGCTTTCAGCTGCCGGAGAAAGTTTTTTAAAACACAGCAGAAACGCGATCGAAGAAATAGACAAAGCGATTGAAATGGCGCAGAGAACGGCGCGGGGAGAGCTCGGCCGCCTTGTCGTCGGTTTTGTCGGCTCGGCCACATATGAATTTCTGCCGCCGATCATTCGGGAATTCCGCGAAAAATTCCCCTCCGTCAAGCTTGATCTGCGTGAAATTTCTTCTTTCAGACAGCAGGAAGAACTTCTGAAGGGGAACATTGATATCGGCATCCTTCATCCGCCTTTACAGCATTCCGCGTTACATATGGAAAAGGTGCAGAGCAGCCCGTGCATTCTGGCTTTGCCGAAGCAGCACCCGCTTACCGCTAAACAGACAATCGACATTCAGGATTTAAAAAATGAACCGATTATCACACTGTCGAAAGAAACATGGCCGACTTTATACCTAGAGTTTGTAAACTACTGCGAGCAGGCGGGCTTCAAACCGAAAATCGTTCAGGAAGCGACGGAGTATCAAATGGTGATCGGATTGGTTAGTGCCGGCATCGGTGTGACCTTCGTGCCTTCTTCTGCTAAAAAGCTGTTTAATCTCGAAGTCGCCTACCGCGGCATTAATCAGGTGCAGCTCACTGCCGAGTGGGTCATTGCCTACCGCAAGGATAATCAAAATCCGATTCTGAAACATTTTCTAGCTATTATGAATAAACGCCAGGCTTTATTGCAGGCGGATAAGGAAAATGCATAAAAAAGAGGGCCGCCGAAAGCAGCCTCTTTTTTTTGTGCTTTTATGGATTTTTACTAAATTGGTAGAAACGCTCAGTACACCTTACGACCTGTACCCGTATACATACAGTACAACTGATCAGGAGGGATAAAAATAACGGGGCGGCAATGACCCATCTAAAAGGAGGCAGAACACATTACACATATTACCGTCATTTTGACCCTGATTTCTTTCTTTGTGACCATTATTTTTATATTTTGGAGACCCGGGGGATTAAATGAAGCCGTTCCGGCGTCGCTGGGCGCCATTCTCGTTTTGTTATGCGGAACCGTTTCCTTTCATGATTTGGGGGATATAGGGTCAAAAGTCACCGGAGCATCAATCACCATTATCTCCACAATGATTATGGCGATCGCGCTGGAAAGCTTCGGTTTTTTTAACTGGGCGGCGGCCAAACTGCTTCACCGCGCCAAGGGATCGGGCATCCGGCTTTTTTGGCTGACCAACCTGCTCTGTTTTTCAATGACGCTTTTTCTGAATAATGACGGCAGCGTCTTAATCACCACTCCTATTTTACTATTGGTCTTACAATATCTCGGACTTAAAAGACATCAGAAAACACCGTATTTAATAAGCGGCGTATTAATTGCGACAGCCGCAAGCACCCCGATCGGCGTCAGTAATATCGTCAATTTAATTTCTCTCAAAATGATAGGCATGGACCTTTATTTGTACACCAATATGATGTTTATCCCCGGCACGCTGGGACTGGTGTTTATGGCCTTTCTGCTGTTTGCCGTTTTTTACCGCCGTTTGCCGAAACAGCTCCCCGATATTCCGGTTCATTTTGACTCGCTGGAACACAAACGATATCATCCGCTTCAGCCTCCGCCGGACCCGACCCAAAACAGCCGTACGAACATCATGTTTTGTGTTTTGGCATTTGTATTGTTCGTCCGGATCAGTCTGTTTGCAGCTTCTTACAACGGCATATCCGTTTCGCTCGTGGCTGTCATCAGTTCAGTCATCCTGCTTGGCTGGAGATGGATTTATTTAAAAATCGGACCGGCAGACTTATTAAGGAAAGCGCCTTGGCATATCTTTATTTTTGCCTTCACGATGTACATTATCATCTACGGACTGCATAATATCGGACTGACGGCGCTGCTTGTTCAGTCTATTGAGCCTTATGTCTCACAAAGCATTGCCCACGCCGCATCTATTATGGGCATTGCTACATCCGTCCTCTCTAATTTGTTCAATAACCATCCCGCCTTAATGATCAGCACTTTGACATTAACTGAAATGTCCATCGACCCATTAACCGTAAAAATCATTTATTTGGCTAATATTATCGGCAGTGATATCGGATCATTGCTTCTGCCGATCGGGACATTAGCCACGCTGATCTGGATGCATATCATCAGACAGCACGGCGAAAAAGTTTCTTGGTCAGAATATATCAAAACGACCATTATCGTTGTCCCTCTCACCGTCGTGTTTACCATTACCGTTTTATATGTTTGGATCAGTTGGATTTACCTTTAGCTCCCATGAAAAAAACTGCCTGCTGTATAAGAGAGGCAGTTTTATCATTTATGGCAGGTGCATGGTTTTTAAATGATTCAATTTCCAAAAAACAGTATCGCCGTCTGCATTGGTCAATTCAAGAATATTATCTGAGACATCCTGCAACAGCCCGACTTTATTCGGTATATCTCCTAAATCCAGAATAATCAGCTTCCCGATATATCTTTTTAATTGCTCCTCAAAATTCCGGACAAGGGGCACATTAGCGGGAACAACCGGAAGCTCTGAACTGTTTAATGTATACGGCGTCTGCTCATCGGAATAGGGTGTCAGCCATTTCAAATGATGCATCGAGATGAAAAGAGTCTTATAAACCGGAGAGAAGAAAACAAAATAATCATTTAAAACACTTGTCACATACCCATGAATGGAACGGTCTCCCGTAACAAATATTTCTGTGAATCTGCCTTTTATATGCTGGAGGGTATTCCGGTAAGAAAAGGAATGTTCCTGTTTTTCGGGATGCGGACTTTTTTTTCTTGCGTACGGTTCTTTATTCTCTTCGTCCGGGAGCGTCAATGTCATCCTCTGAAGGTGCAGCAGCGGAATATAAAGAAACGTCCGGCCGTCATGAATCACAATGATATCCTGACCGATATCCAAAAGAGTTCCTGAAAATGTCGTATTCCCCGATATCTCAATATCGACTTGTTTATCCAGAAATCTGCTTAATCCAGCCATTTCATTCCCCCCTCTCCCGCGTTTACGGACAATCTTTCCAATCATTTACGGCCGTGTTTCCACCGATAATCTATTGTCCTTAATACAGTGGCATAGCTATAAGAGTTCTCTTCCTCCCGTTTTGAGGATCGAACGGATCTTGACGACCTTTTCGACTTTTTAGAGGAAGTACGCTGCTCTTCGCGTGATTCTTCTTCATGCGGCTTTTCTTCTTCGGCGCTCTCTTTCTCACCTTTATTCTCGTCGTCTTTATTCTCCTCTTTTTTAGCTGCTCCTTTTGCCCCTTCGCTGATGCTCTTGATATGAAAAGGATAGATCCGCAGCACTTCTTTATCTTTCACAAGAGTGTAGTGGCCGTCGGAATTATCCACAAGTATACCTTCAACGGCTTCAGGACCTCCGCGGTTGATGGATACCCATTTGTGGATCAGGCGTTTAAATATGCCGTGAAAATCATCAGCCATTTCAAATTCCGGGCGCTCCTCCTCTTGGCCGTCCTCTTCTTGTTCCGCGCTGATGCTTTTGACATGGTCGGCGTTAAAATATACAATTCCGTCATCTTCTGTTTCCAGCACGAGAAAATCATCCCCTGTTTCGTGAAGCTTTCCTCTTTTCGATTCCGGACCTCCCTGATTCAATTGCACCGTGCGATTGGTCATCCGGCTGATCAGGTCTTGAAAATCATCAGCTTTTTCACATTCTGCCGCTTCGGCCGGCGATACGGTTTCACTCGTATTTTCCGTCACACTTTTCACGTGTTTCCATTGATAATAAACGATTTTATTATCAACCTGAAGAGCGATATAATCCGATTGAATGTCTGCTAATCTCCCTGTCTTGGACTCCGGGCCTCCCCGGTAGACAGTAATCACTTTTCCTTCCATTGCATGCAAAAAGTTGTCATCAGACCGCTGCCGCTTCGTATTGCGTTTCATCTATTGTCCTCCTAGTCATTTTTCTCATAATGTAAAAAGCATAATGCATATATACGTATCACGATTATTTTCGGGAACTGATTCACCAGCCTATTTGTAAAAAATCTTTCTTCATTTCCAAATCAGATATTCCACCGCTCTAACTCACTGCTGATGAAGGCTGACCGCTCCTTAATGTATTCGCAAATCACTTCAGGCTCCCGGTCAAAGCAATCAATCTCTTCTTTCTTATATGGATCCTTCGCGACATGCGGCCTGATCTGCTCATACAGTGACATGACCTTCGGCTTCATATGTTCAATGGTAAACCGGGTCTGAAGCGTCTCTTCCAAAAGCCGTTTGTACGCTTTGCGGAAATACGGTTCATCCAGAAGCCTTGCAGTCAAGGTATTAAACCCTTGTATTCTGACATAATCGGCCTCCATCCGATCACCATGAATGTCTCTTCCCCACGTCGCATCGTAATCCCACGGAATGACTTCAAAAAGTCCCGTTTCATGATTCCGGTACAAAGCGTAATTATGAACAAATCCATCGTAGTTTGAGGTAAACACGATGCCCGCAAGCCACCTCAAATACTTATCGACGTCCAAGTGTTTGACGATCTCCCCCTTGAACTCTGACTTCGGCACGGTATTAATTTTATAGATCATATCCTGCAAGTATAAATCGTCTTCTTTCGTTCCCGTTTTCTTTTCATAACCAAGTTCGAGCGATGTTTTCGTATCCCGCTCCAGATCACTGACGAGGGAGAAATTGGCGTCGTCATCAACCGCGTAAAAAACAGCCCCGTCCGCCAAATTCCGTTTCGCCAGAAAATATTCATCCACTGACTCCAGCTCAAGATACACCCCCTCATGTCTGCCATTGATTTGCAGGGTTACGAAATTCGCCTTTGGTGACAGCGTCCCAAGCTCCGCGAAGAAATCGAGAGACAGCTTATTCCGCATCATCGACGGATCTTTGTATTCAGCGTTTAAATGTATCTCTTTCGCCCTGCGAAATGTTTTCGGCGAATAAAAAGCGATGTGATACGATTTTTTCTTGAAATCTCTTATATGAGAGCCGCGGTACGCCAGATCAATGTCAAGCCGTTTTTGATTCACTCTCAGCACCGCGGGCACCGGATCATCATCCCAAATGTCTTTTTTCAGCTCCATTAAGTCTTTCGGGTGAATAAACAGCTGGTATAGAGGCAATGTTGATTGGTCTTTCATCAGTAAACCTCCCTGTATTAATTTAGGCTGTGCTTTTTATATAAAACTCAGCGAATCACACATACACTTTTTTCATTCATGCGTACTATGTGGTAGTAAGGATCGCATCCTTAAAACATATATCATGAGGAGGTTTCAAAATGGGCCACTATTCCCATTCTGATATCGAAGAAGCAGTAAAGTCCGCAAGCACCGAGGGATTGGAAGATTATTTGTACCAAGAACCAAAAAGCAGTAAGAAGAGAAAATCTCGCAAGCATAAAAAATCCCGTTCTCACAAAAAATCTCGCAGCCATAAAAAATCGTGCCGCTCTCACAAAAAATCTCGCAGCCATAAAAAATCCCGTTCTCACAAAAAATCTCGCAGTCATAAAAAATCCCGTTCTCACAAAAAATCTCGCAGCCATAAAAAATCCCGTTCTCACAAAAAATCTCGCAGCCATAAAAAATCCCGCTCTCACAAAAAATCTCGCAGCCGTAAAAAATCATGCCGGTCTCACAAAAAATCTCGCAGCCACAAAAAATCATGCCGCCGCAAGAAAAAACGCACGCAGAAAAAAACTTATCGTCCTCATAAAAAAGACCCTTGCAAAAAAGACGATTACTGCAGCAAAACAGAGTACTGGAAAGACGGGAACATCTGGGTTGTAAAGAAAAACTACAAGTAACACCATTCGTAAATAGGCTGCCGGCTAAACGGAAGCCTTTTTCCTCAATCAGATATATGCCACGTGATAAGATATGCAGCCGGTTTTCTTTTGTTGTGTTTCCGAATTTTCTTTCTGTATAATCAGGTCATACGATAAAGAAAGGCGGCCGAAATCATGCATATCTTACGAGCAGACGAACTGAACGCAAAAGACACTTACAAATTGCTTTCGGGCACAGTTGTTCCCCGGCCGATCGCATTTGTCACTACGCGGTCATCCATCAACGGCGCCGTAAACGCGGCGCCCTTCAGTTTCTATAACGTTGTCTCCGCAGAACCGCCGCTTCTGGCCATCTCAGTCAGCCGCGCGGACGGTCGGCAGAAAGACACCGCGAGAAACGCAATCGCTCATCGGGAATTCGTGGTGCACGTCAGTGATGAGTCCATTATTGAAGACATTAACAAAACGGCGGCAAGACTTGATCCTGATGTCAGCGAACTTGGCATGACAGACTTTTCTGTGACAGACAGCGCTTGCATCAGCGTTCCCGGTATAAAAGAAGCAAAAGTGAGGTTTGAATGTATACTCGAACGCCATCTTCCGTTCCAAAATGACAGCGGAGAAACGACGACAGACCTCATCATCGGCAGAGTCGTTTGTTTTCATTTGAATGACCAAGTATATGACGCCGATAAAGGCTACATACGGACAGATGAGCTGAAGCCTGCGGCAAGGCTCGCGGGGAACGAATACGCCAGACTCGGGAAGACATATACACTTGTACGCCCGACCTGAAGCAGGAACCATTATAATAGAAGAAACTAGTCAAAAAGACCCCTTTCGTAAGGGGTCTTTTTTGAGTCTTTTACCATGTAACTCAGCCTAATGTCTTATAGAATGCCGAAACTTACAAGGCCCTCACCCGTATGAAACGAGTGACACATTTTTAGGAGGCAGACGATGGATTTCATTCAGTTACTGGTTTTTTCAGCCGTATTTATTTTGCTCAGCCTTATGTTTCAAGTATTTGCCGTCAAAGTTCTCAATTTGCCAAAGCCTGTTAAAAAGCAGAAGCCGATAAACGGCACACATCGATTAATCGAAATCACACTGCTTATTACGGGCATCGCAGCGGTGACTTTTTTCAATGAAATGTACGTATTTGCGGGAGTTGTTTTCATGCTATTTTTCTGCAGCGGCTTAATGGAATGGCGGCACCGGCGGGAGGAAAAGCAAAATGTGTACGATTCTTTTTACGCGGGTCTTTCTGCCGCGCTTGGCGTGCTTATTTTTTTCATCAGTTAGCGTAGTCTATACTCCTGCGGCCGCTCCGTCGCCGCGCGGGTCGGCCCCGCCTTGGAGAAAGCCTTCTTCATCAATGACGATCGCTGCCGCATGGCCCATAAGCCCGTCAAAATCACCAACGGTCTCGACGCGGTGGCCGCTCTGCCTTAGGGCTTCTCTCGTTTCAGGGCTGATTCTGCTTTCAACCCTCAGCCCTTCATACTCCTCTCCCCATGTCCGTCCCCAGACCCAGCGCGGCTCATTGATCGCCTGCTGGGGGTCCATTTTGTAATCAATGATGCGCGTAATCATCGCTGTCTGAGTTTGCGGCTGGCCTTCTCCTCCCTGGGTTCCGTACAGGATGTGAGGCTTTCCTTCTTTACAGGTCATCGCCGGCATGAGGGTGTGGAACGTCCGCTTGCAGGGTTCAAGTGTATTGACATGGGATCCGTCCAGCGAAAAAAATGACCCGCGGTTTTGCAGCAGAATGCCCGTCTCCCCCGCTGTAACGGCAGATCCGAACTCGAAATAGAGGCTCTGAATAAAGGAAACGGCATTTCCTTCCGCATCGGCGACGGCGGCATAAGCTGTGTCGCTTCCGACCGGCCGGCTTACCGCCGGCGCAGCCACGTTACCGATTTCTTCCGCGAGCTGCTTTGCATACCGTTTATCAAGCAGCCGATCCAGCGGAATATGAGAAAATGCCGGATCAGTCAGCACTTCATTCCGGTGCTGAAAACTCTTCTTCAGCGCCTCGATCAGCAGATGATAATAGTCAAAGGAACCGTGTTCAATCTGAGAAAAATCATAGTTTTCCAATATATTGAGCGTCATTAAGCCTGTAAAACCCTGTGAATTCGGCGGAGCCTGATAGATTTTGCACCCGCGGTAATCGGAGGATACCGGGTTCGTCCACTCGCCGCGGTGGGCTTTAAAGTCATCAAGTGTCAGACGGCTGCCGTTGTTTTGCAGAAAGGATGTGATGCGTTGAGCGAGGTCTCCTTCATAAAAAGCGCTTCTGCCTTTCTGGGCAAGCTGCTCCAAGCTGGCCGCCAGATCCTTTTGGACAAACCGTTCACCGGGCATGGGCGCTTTTTTGTTTCTCGTAAAAATGGCCGAGGTGTAAGGCACCGAGGCTAAAAGAGCGAGATTACGTTCTGTGTGGGCGCACTGGTCGGCGGACACCGGAAATCCGTTTGCCGCATAATCAAGAGCTGGCTTCAGCACCTCAGCGAGCGAAAGACGCCCGTACGCCGAAAGCACGGCATCCCAGCTGTCCGCCATTCCCGGAACGGTAATGGCGCTTTCTGTCCCGCGCAGAGGGATCGCTTCTCTGCCCCGATACAAGTCTCTCGTCACATGCTTCCCTGAACGGCCGCTCCCGTTATAAGCTTTGATTCGTCCCGTTTCTTTATGGTAAGTGAGCCAAAATGAATCCCCGCCAAGACCCGTCATATGCGGATACACGACTGCCAGACAGGCGCTGACCGCCACTGCCGCGTCAAATGCGTTTCCGCCCTTTTCCAGAATGCCGGCCCCCGCCTGAGAAGCGAGATAATGCGGACTGACGACCATTTGTTTCGTTCCGATGGTTGAAGTATTCATGGCAAGCCCCTTTACAAATTTTCTCAAGTATAAAAAGCGGCTTCGCGGCCATCCACATTCCTGAAAGAAAATCTCACACATTATTTACTTTTCGATAAGAAATAATTCTAAGTTATTACGTATCGAAAACAATAAAAAATTTCTCCCTTCATACCGTAACGTTTCATGATACAATAATGTCTACCAAATGAAGGAAGGTGAAGCGGGTTGGAACATGAATACAGCATTCCGAATCTTGTCCTTGATGAAACGGATAAACAGATTCTTTCGATTTTGCACGAGGAAGGGAGGATTTCCTATACAGACGTAGGAAAGCGGGTTAACCTGTCGCGAGTGGCGGTTCAGCACCGCATTCAGCATTTACTCGATGCCGGTGTGATTGAAAAATTCACCGCTGTCATCAACCCGGCGAAAATCGGCCGCCATGTGTCCGTGTTTTTTAATGTGGAGGTGGAGCCGCAGTATTTGGAGGAAACCGCATTAAAGCTTGAAAAGGAGCCGGCCGTGACAAGCCTTTATCATATGACCGGACCGAGCAAGCTGCATATGCACGGCATTTTCGCAAATGATCAGGAGATGGAAGAGTTTTTGACAAAACGGCTCTATACGCAAAAAGGCGTCGTCAGCGTCGACTGCCAAATGCTGATTAAACGGTATAAAAGCAGAACGGGCATGAAGCTGTAAGGAGGACATAGCCATGAAACATCCCTATTGGGACATTACGGCGGCGATGGTCCGAACGGGCATTTTCGGATTCGGGGGCGGCCCGTCGGTGATCCCGCTCATCCGCCATGAAGCCGTCAATAAATACAAATGGATAGATGATGATGAATTCGGAGAAATATTAGCGATCGCAAATGCGCTTCCCGGACCGATTGCCACAAAAATGGCCGCGTATCTGGGCTTTAAGCTGAAAGGCACGTTAGGCGCAATCGTGGCAACCCTTGCCCATATTCTGCCTACATGTCTTGCTATGGTAGGCTTGTTTGCGGCTGTCAATGTCTTAAGCCACTCAGCAATTGTTGCCGGCATGATTGGCGCCGTAACACCGGTAATCGCCGTCATGCTCGGCATTATGGCGTACGAGTTTGGCCAAAAAGCGCTTAAAGGTTTCGGCTGGGTCACGGGCATTCTGTTTTTTATCATCGCTTTTATCGGCCTGCAAACGCTGCAGATCAATCCCGGCTTTGTCATTATTATTTTCTTAGCATACGGCGCGTTTCATTTTAAATTGAAAGACAAAATCACAAATAAACGTTCAAAAGATAAAGGAATGTCTGCCTCATGATCATGATTTATGTATTTATGGCGTTTTTTGTCGCAAACGTACTCGGATATGGAGGCGGACCGGCGTCGATCCCGCTGATGTTTGAAGAAGTCGTCAACAGATACAGCTGGCTCTCAAACGATCAATTCTCAAATATGCTCGCGCTTGCGAACGCATTGCCGGGCCCGATCGCAACCAAAATCGCGGCGTATGTCGGCTACAGCGCAGGCGGATGGCCCGGGTTCCTGATTGCGCTGATCGCCACCGTCGTACCGTCGGCGCTCGCTTTGATCGTCCTCTTGCGCATCATTCAGCGCTTCCGCCAATCACCCGTCATCAAAGGCATGACGCTGTCCGTCCAGCCCGTCATCGCCGTCATGATGCTCATTCTTACCTGGCAAATCGGCGCAGACGGCATCAAAGCGATCGGCTGGGTTCAAGCGATAGTGATTGCGGGGATTTCCCTCCTTGCCTTGACAAAATTCAAGATGCATCCGGCCTTCCTGATTATCGCGGCGTTTTTGTATGGAGGTCTTGTGGTTCCTCATTTATAGAAAAAAGCACCTGGACAGGTGCTTTTTGTTTCAGTCCCGATATGCTGTTCGATATAGATAACTGTTTCTTCGTCTATGCTTCTTACATGTGGTTCCTGTCATCCCCCCAGATGGCCTGATCAATAAAAAACATTTGCAGCCTCCCGGACTGCAAGTGTTACACGTGATTTTTCCGATAAAACGTTCGCAAAACATGCGTTTCAAGGTCAGCCAGACGGACAGGGATCGGCAGCCTGCTGTCTCGATTGATCATTTTCATTGTGATCTGATAGCTGCTTTCTAAATCAATGTTATGTCCGCAAGACAAGAAGATAGGCTTCACGTCCCGCCGTGTCCGAAGCGCCCGGCCATATACCTCGCCGTCAATGAGAATATCGGTGTAGGCGCCGACTTCATTTTCGGGCATCTCAAAATCGCAGCCTTTGATTTTAAGATAGGTTTTCGCAATCCCAATCGTCGGCTTACCCAGAAAAAAAGCCGCATGGGTGGCAACGCCCATATGATTGTAATGCAGATACCCGTTGCCATCAAACAAAAACACATCCGGCTCCGCCTCCAGCTTTTTGGCCGCTTCGATGATCAGCGGCAGCTCGCGAAACGCGAGGAAACCGGACACATACGGCACACTGATTTTCCCCATGCTGTGCACTTTTTCAATCACTTCTTTTGTATCAGCGTCAATCACGATGATACTGCATACGCCGTACGGTTCCCCGTCCTGCTCCCAATAAGCGAGGTCGACGCCTGCGCATGTGTTGACGGAGTCTGGATGGATGACGGGGGATAGGTTGATTCTATGTATTAGGGATTGTTGTGTTTGAACAAAATCCGATTCATCTTTTAGATCAAAATCGTGAATTTGATGTATTTTCATTTTACTTGTTTTCCTCTCTTAAAATAGTCTTCGCTCTCAGTCGTCCTGTGTGTCGATCTAGCGAAGACTCCTTCAACAAATTATATCTTTTATTAAAATTCATTTTTCATTTCTTTCATAAAAATAAGGTCCAATTGTTTAAGTAATTCTTTAAGTTCAGTACACATAATATCTTCTAAAGGATTTCCCCAATCTTCGTTTTTTATCAGTTCAATGCCATAACTGCCGGTTGGATCGCCTTCTGGGTACCACCCTACATCAAGCAGCAAATTTTTAGTTTTACGAGAAATCTGGAGGAGGTCTTGATTAAAGTCAAATAACCAAGCATCATCATTTTCCTCTAGAGTTTTAGGGTCAGTATCTTTTAATGTAATATAATCAACAGTCCAGCCCGCCGGTATCTTAAGCCTTAAGAAATTGGGAACATGTTGGCTTAGCTGCTGCAAACCCTCTAAAACCCCACTTCCCACAGTCCAGATTTGATATTCTAACTCTTCCAATAATTGTTCCATTTCATTAAAAGAGTCTTCTTTATAAATCTTATCCTTTTTCAAGCCCGCTACTATGAGATGGTATTGATCATTTTGAAATATTACCTTAATAACAGCATTACGTTTTTCATTTTGTAGTTTTAGCAGTTCATATTTTTCTTCCATTCTTTTTTCTGAATTTAAATTGTTCTGTACTACAGACCAGCCATTACAGATTTTTAATGGCTGCAATTGAGAAATTTGATCTCTGTCCATCCTGCTTCTCCTTGTATTCCACATTGTTATATTATCTATAAAAAAACTTGCCGATGACAACACGGCAAGCTCTTAACTATAGCAATTCTAATACATCAGTAAACAAGGCATCTCCTAATGTTATTCTCTGGGATGTATATTCGCTTTTGGAACATCTAATTTATTATGTTTTCTTACCATGAGAACCTCTGTTAGTAACTATTCATTTCCTAATCTTTAATTTTAATAAGGTTCAATCTCCTTATCGGTACAACCCAAATAAATATACTAATCATTCATAGCTTTCGGGGGTATAAAAGCGACTAATTGACCTTCAGGATATATACCTTTCCATCCACAAGGCCATCCGCCGGATTTATATACTTGAAACATTTTCTCAAAAAGATTGTCTTTATTACCGTTTACCAGACGATTGATTGCACATTTATACAGATCTGACTCTACTTCTTCAGCAATATCCCAAAAATCCATAGGAATGAAATCTTCAGAATAGTTATCATCAGAATTGAAAATATTCGATAATTCTTCATCTATTGTTTTTAAGTGATCATTATTTAAAATTATACCCAGCAACTGTCCGGTTTCATTTGATTTGACATCTTGCCAAATTACTTCAACTTCATCAGTATCTTGAGACCATGCTAATTGTTGTGCAATCTCAAAATCGTCTGTAACTGTAATATCAGACAAATTCCGATTATTATTTTTAAATAATTCTCCATCCTTAATAAAGTCAATTACCTCTTCCACTAAATCGCTATATTCACCGAAACTACTCATTTATTTAACCACCTTTCCCATAATTCCTCTGTAGCTCCCCCGCCTCTTTGCCAGATAGGGAGCTTTTTGTTTTGACCTTTTTTATAAAACTTTCCCATATTTTTGATTTTCGATTTATAAAGAGGTATTCCTTTTTCTACCCCTAATTTTAGTTTTTGCTGTAATTCATAAACTTGTTGTTCTAAAACTTCAACACTTTCATTAATGTCCATTTTATTCAACTGTTTTTTTACAACATTATTATAAACACTATGATAACCTCTATGTCTAGACAAAGTACTTATTGCCTCTGCAGGTATTGGTAAGAAAATACCATTCGATGCATGATTTGTTTCCATTCCTATTTTTTTAATTATAGGATGGTTATATAGCTCTCCAGGAATAATATGTTGGGCTTGGTATCCAGTCCATTTTGATGACCGCGGTAATCCCATAGATTCTAACAAGTTTTTCCCAAGTTCAGTTGAATCGCTTTTTGTTGTATGACCCGGTCGTCCTGGTATTTTCCTCTTCTGCTCTATCATCGGACCCTTAGTGCCTTTACCACTACCCACCATCTTCACAATCCCAAGATCTTTCACAGCTTTGGTTTTCACATCAGCATGAATGATTGGGAAAGTTGCGCCATCCGGTGTGACAGTCTTTTGGACACGAATTTTTACATTCGTCGGTACTTTGAATTCTTTCAGTTGGTCTAGAATCTTTTTCCCTTTTTCAACTTTTGATGCTTGTGGCGATTTTGCAAGCGGTATGCCTTTGTTTACATGCTTCGCCAATGCACCGGCTCCAACCAAACTCAGCGCAGCTTCCAGTGCCCCTTGCTTCCGCTTCTCCTCGGACACTTTGTTTCCGAACATATCTCTGCCTGTGACGGCTTCTGAGAATCCGTTTGAGGCGACAAGGCCGTATGCGCCCATTTCTGTCATTTTGAGAATGTCTAAGGATTTTCCGGTTTTATAGGCATCTAAAGCATGTTCTGCGGCAATGACGGTTTTTCCGGTTTTGTAAATGGCTTTTCCGCCTTTGAAAGCGCGGCCCGCCCAGCCGACGACCGGTATGAATCCGGCGGCGGCCATCGCTCCTGCTGTGACGCGTTCTGCGGTGGAGAGCTTTTCTCCGGTCACCGGATCAACGCCTTCGGCTGCTCTTTTATAATCATAATAGCCGGTGACTTCGCCGGTAAAGTTGCAGATGCCGTCCCATGTTTTTTCGTACCATGGTTTATTGGCTTCTTCTTCAGCCTTTTCCTGAAGCCGTCTTGCTTCGGCCTGCTGGGCTTTTGCGTCAATATAGTCCGTTCCCTGTTTTTCTGTCGCCGTGACGCTTTTGTAGATTTCATTGCTGTGGAAGGCTTTTTTGTCATAGTACATAGGGGATGCGCTTTTCCCGTTGCTGGTGGCCTGCATGAGAACGGAATATTTGCTGAGCACTGCGTTGTCCAGAGATTCTAAGTTTTGATATTCAGCAGTCAGGGATTCATCAATCGTATCGACTGCCGTGATCGTGTCACGTCTGGTTTTCTGGGCATCGCCCATTTTGTCAGCGTAATCATCCAGCGTATATGTGTCGAGATGAATAATATCGCTGATGCCTGACAAAATTGAATCGATTTCTGCTTTATGAGCGGAGACAATCTCTGAAGCTTTCAAATCCGCGTTGGGCAGCTCATGCTCCAAAAATGAAGTCTCCACATATGTATCGCTGAGTTCTTGATCTTTAATGTCACCTGAAATGCCATTTAAAAACGCAATTTGAGCAGAGACAAGCGTCAACCAGCTGTCGGCGATTTCCGCTTGTCCCTGAAAAAAATCTTTTATATTGTCTGCGCCTTTCCCTTTCAAAGCATCACCCAGATCAGCCATGCCTTGAAAGGCTTGTTTGAGCGCACGCAGCTGCTCTTCAAGGGCTTCGTATTGTTTCTTTCTCTTATCTGCTTCGTCCGTTAACGATTGTGATTCAAACACTTTGCTCATCGGCAAGTCCTTTCTTTCGTTATTTTACGGCGATCGCCTCGTCCTGTTCTTTCAAAGAATCTACGTTGTCTTTAACGTCCGCAATATTCTTATGAACGGCCTGCTTGTATTCGCTGATCATCGATACAAGCTTTGCCTCGCGGGATTGGTACTTGGAGGTATAGTCGAGCTTGTTTTTTCCGTTTGAACCGGCGTTCCCGATCGAAACGGCCTCCAAAGCGCTGCTGACGGATTCAAGCTGCTTCATGACAGCTCCGTATTTGAGTTTTATTTCTGCCATTAAAACCAACTCCAGCTTTTTTTGATTGATTGTATTTTTTCTCCGACCGTGTCAAGGGCTTCTTCTCCCAGCGTCAGCAGGTGCTCTGCCTCTCTCGCGATGCTTCTGGCGGCAAGGAGCCCTCCTTTTTCAATTTCAAGCTGTGTCATCTTTAAGCCGATTCGGTAAATATAACCGTCGTATTTGTCTGTGACGATTCTGTATGCTTCTGTATGGGCCTGATCGCGCCGGTCATCAAATTCTTCAGAAAAAGTGCCGGTCCAATGATGGTCCAGGTGCGGCCTGAGGATGTCCCTGATTTCAGATACGCCCTCTTCCTGCAGAGATTCTATCTCTCTTTTCGCTTCTTTTAATTTATCAATTTGGTGTTCAACCTCGCCCAGTTTATGGCTGATCGTGCTGTTAATATGGCTTAATGTGCTTGAATGGCTCATCTGTTTTCACCTCGTCTTACGCAAAAAGTCGTACAAAAAGCACAGACTTTTCCATACTATATTTCCATATATTATATTTTAAAATAGACAGAAAGCAGCTTAAATAGGTTAAATGGCTTATTTTCAACAGCCGAGATGCTCATCATTAACGCCAAAAGACTCACATAAACGGCATATCCATTCATCGATCTCCTCTATGTATCCATGATAAATTCCCTAAAAAAAAAAGGAGACAGTGATTAACCGTCTCCTTTGCCTTGTATCATGATCATCATACTGTCGTTAACTGCAGTCCCAGTTGTACAAAACGTTTGAGAAATCTTTTTTCTTCAAATCTTCCGGTCTGATAAAGAAATTGGCGATTCCCACATCTCCCCACATCGAATCAATGTCATCATCTGAATCAATTTGCAAAAGCAGAATCGTATGGTTTTGATAGGAGTAAGACCGCGGATCTTCCTGGGTGAAGGACGCATAGCCGCCGATTTTATGGCCGAATGCGTTCGCCGTATATTCGTCATACACCTCATCGTCAAACTGCTCGAAATAGTCAAAGGCATCCATCCCGGCATACTGCCTGAATTGAAAATCAGACGGGAGCACCCATTCAGCAGATAGCTCAGGGGTGATCAGCGCTTCTGATTGAATCGGAAAATCGTACTCCTCTTCAACCTGAACGAAAGAAAAATCATCCATGAGCTCCGCTTCTTCTGCTGTCACATGTTCAAAATATTTGACGCAGAAACCCGTTTGCACGCACCCGTCGTCAAAATTCAGACCGTATACGTCATCACTGACCGATATGTAAAACTGAAGAATGCCGGTGGCCGGAAAATCAGGGAGTCCGGGCATATCCGCAAAATTGATTTGAGCGAGAAGCTTCATCGGCCTGCCGCTTTCATCTTTAGGATATGGTTCATGTTTCGGAAAATAGGGGTCTCCTGCAATTTTACTGTCATACCGTCCCGTTTCAGCTTTTTTGACGTGCAGTTTGATAAAAGGCCGTGCTGACGTTTCCAGCAGATCGCGGGATGATTCCATTTGCTTCGGCAGTTTCCATGTTTTTTCCACGATTAATATCCCCTTCGTCTCTAATGATTGTATGATAAAAGGCCGGCGCGGTCCGCCGGCCTTTCAAGTGACAGAATCAGTCTGAGGCACGACGGCTCTTCTTCCGATTGAGATATATTCCACGCCCGCCTGTTCCGCTTCCTCAAGCGAGTGGCAGTTTCTCCCGTCGAAAATAACCGGGGTTTCCATCAGCTCTTTGTACGCTTCAAGCGGGAAGTGCTTAATTTGTTCCCAATCTGTCAGAATCAGGACGGCATCCGCTCCCCTGACGGCTTCTTCTATGGACTCCCGATAGGAAACCGCAGCCGGAAGCAGCCCGGAAGCCCGGAATGAAGCGATCGGATCGTACGCTGTCATCCGGGCGTCAAGAGCCGCCAGACGATCCGCAATGACAATGGACGGGGCATCCCGCATATCATCTGTATTCGGCTTAAAAGACAGCCCTAATAACGCGATGGTCTTCCCCGTCACACCGCCGAGCCTGTTCAGCACTTTATCAACCAGCATGGACTGCTGGTTATTGTTGACTTTAATGACGGACTTCAGCAATTCAAAATCATGCTCCACATGTCCCGCAATCTGCACGAGGGCGTTTGTATCCTTCGGAAAACAGGAACCGCCGTAACCGATGCCGGCTCTTAAGAATTGATTGCCGATCCGTTTATCCAATCCCATTCCGTGTGCGACTGATTCCACATCCGCACCGACTTTTTCACATATATGAGAAATTTCATTAATAAAACTGATTTTCGCCGCTAAAAATGCGTTTGACGCATATTTGATCATCTCAGCGCTTCTGATGTCCGTATGATATACCGGAATCGCAAGCGGCGCGAAAACCCGGTCAAGCGTTTCCCGCGTCTGCCGGTCTTCAGCCCCGATCACGATGCGGTCTCCGTGAAAGGTATCGTGAATCGCCGAACCTTCACGGAGAAATTCCGGATTCGAGGCGATTGAAATGTTCACGTCCGCTTTCAGCCGTGAATGAATAACTTCGCTGATCCTGTCATTCGTTCCCACGGGAACCGTGCTTTTTGTCACGACGATCGCATCTTTACAGATATGTTCGGCAATCCGTTCGGCGACATTTTCAATATAAGTAAGGTTTGCGTGCCCGTCTTCTTTTTGCGGCGTTCCGACCGCTATAAAAATAACCTTCGCTTCCGCAAGCCCTTTTTCGTAGCTCGTTTCGAATGCCAGTCGATGCCGGCCGATATTTCGTTTCATCATATCTTCAAGACCCGGTTCAAAGATAGGGGACAAGCCCTTTCTCATCTGCTCAACCTT
The DNA here is from genome assembly GCF_040311405.1 of Bacillus sp. FSL K6-2865. NCBI lineage: Bacteria > Bacillati > Bacillota > Bacilli > Caryophanales > Bacillaceae > Bacillus > Bacillus sp. FSL K6-2865. The sequence continues at coordinate 3,683,533 of NZ_CP152036.1, forward strand.
ACGTTCGTCAATATCTATGCATGTTACGTCATGGCCGATTTCTGAAAGAGACACTCCTGTCACAAGACCGACGTAGCCTGTTCCGATCACTGTTATTTTCATCGTGTTCCCCCAACCGTTTAGAAATTGCTGCTGGGCAGCTTACCGTTATTATCATATGATCCCGGCGCCGGCTGAATGCCGGAAGCCTGAGGTCATGATAGGAAAAAACGGCGCCGGCCGCTGATAATAGCATAAGCATAAAAGAATCATCTTGCAAAACAGCCGCTTACGCTTCATTTAAACGGGATGGAGACGACGATTAAAAAAGACCCCAGCGCTTACGGCGGGCCACAGGCAGCGGAGGTTCCTTATAAACGGCTTTGTTTTCAGCGAGAAGCGCCGCATTTTCCGTGAGCATGTAAATCAGCTCCGCCCCTGCTTCTTTTTTCAGAACGCCGAGCGCCTCCTGATAATAAAAATTTCTCGGGCCGAGATTATGGGCGTCAGATGCGAGAAAGTGAATCAAATTCGCTTCCATCAGCTGCAGCGAAAAGGATTTCGCTTTCCGCCCGAATGCTCCGGCAATGCAGCCGGCCGTCACTTGGGCGGCCGCGCCTTTCTTCACAAGATTGTATAGAACGGAAGGGTTTTCGCGAATTTCCCTGTTCCGCTCCGGATGGGCGATGACGGGGACATATCCGTTCAGCTGCAGTTCATAAAACAGCCTTTCAGCGTAGGCCGGGACATGATCCGCCGGAAATTCCGCCAGCACATACTTTGTATTATGGAGCGGGACAAGCGAGCCGCTTTGAAGACCTGCCAGCAGATCTCCGTCTATTCTGATTTCCTGGCCGGGCAGAACAGTCAGCGGAATGCCTTCCTTGTTCAAACGTTTGTTTAACAGGCTGACCGCTTCGTTGACCGTATGCCGGTCCGTGTCATAGCGGTATTTCACATGATGCGGCGTCGCGATGATCGTATCAATCCCCTGTCTGACCGCTTCTCTCGCCATCTTCAGGCTTTCTGTATCATCCGCCGCGCCGTCGTCTATGGAAGGAAGGATGTGACAATGGATATCTATCATATTTCAATCCCTCCTTAAAAAGAATGGACCGCGCCCATTATGACATTATTGTCCGTAATAGGCGTAGTCCGAATGTTTCGTTTGTTTCTTCCCGTTCATCACGGCCCCAAGGAGCTTGCACGGGCAGTAATCGAGCGCTTCTTTTGCCTTGGCCGCTTTTTCCTTGTCCGTTTTCCCGCTTGAGATCACCATAATGGCCCCGTCAGTGTAGCTGCCTAATATTTTCGTATCGGCTACGGCCAAAACGGGAGGCGTATCCAAAATCACCTTATCATAAACTGCGCCGGCTTCTGACAGAAGATCTTTCATGGCACCCGTCGATAAAAGCTCCGCCGGATTCGGCGGGATCGGCCCGCTCGTTAAAATATCCAGGTTTGCTTCATCAGCCGGCAGGACGGCTTTCTGAAACGGCATCTGTTTTAACAGCAGCGACGTTAATCCGGTTCCGTTATCCAATTTGAAGGTGAAATGAACCGTCGGTTTGCGCAGATCCGCATCAATTAAAAGCACTTTTTTCCCCTGCTGTGCAAATACGACGGCAAGGTTGGCCGCGGTTGTCGATTTTCCTTCTTCCGGACCGGCGGATGTGATCAAAAGGGACTTCACCTCCGTATCAACGGAAGAAAATTCAATGTTTGTGCGGATCGTGCGATATTGTTCTGAGTTGATGGATTTCGGCTCAGACATCGCAATCACGCTTCGTTTTCCGGGTTTGTCTTTTTTACGCGTCAACATGTCCGCCCCCCGCTTGTTTGGTTTCCGCCATCCTCAAGTTTTTGGCAACGCTGTCTTTAGTACTGATTGAAGTAACCGTTCCCAGGATCGGGATACCGAGCAGCGATTCCAGCTGTTCTTCCGATTTGATCGTATTATCCAGATGTTCCAGCAAAAAGGCGAGACCGATTCCGCCCAAAAGTCCGGCGGCAAACGCAATCGCGATGTTCAGCTTACGGTTAGGCTCTGCCGGTGACTGGCTGTCCGCCGCTTCGGCCTTTGAAAGGATGCTGACATTATCCACGTTCATAATGGCGGTGATCTTGTCCTGAAAAACGGCTGCAACCGCATTTGCCATAACGGCCGCCCGCTTAGCATCCGTATCCCGCACGGCAATCGTCACGACTTGTGAATCCTGCTCGCTGGACACCGTGATTTTCGATTCCAGCTCTTTCGAAGTCATGGACAGATGCAGCTGTTTAATCACCTCATCGAGGATGACCGGACTTTTGATGATGACATTATACGTGTTGATTAATTGGAGGTTGGTTTGAACATCATTGAATTGGACTTCTTTTTGATTGTTTTTGGATTGGCTGACCAAAATTTGAGTTGAGTTTTCATAGACCGGCGTAAGAGCGAAGAAACTGATGAGTCCGCCTGCGGCAGTTGCCGCCGCGGTAATAATAAGTATAAACAGCAGACGCTTTCTCAGTATTGCGAATATTTCCTTTATGCTTGTCGATTCTCCCATATAACCTCCATATCACTTTCCGCGTATTCCCATTCCCTCCAATGATCTTTTCCAATTACGATTATACAGCTTTAAACTGTCATTTCTAACCTTTTCAAATGACAAAATTCGACAAAAATAGACAATCACTTCAATCTGTTTTATTTTTGTAAGCGCTTTAAATACTGGTGTCACAGGAAGATTAAAAAATCCCGCGGCCAAGAGCCTGCGGGATTTTATGTTGCATATCCATTTTTAATATAAGAAATCAAATTCTCAAGCATTTCTTTTGTGGTCATCTCAGAGGACTGCTCACCAATGTCGTGCGCATGCATTAAAATCTTCAGAAACTCCTCTTGATCTAACTTCGTTTTCTTCATCATTCGTTTCCTTTCGGCTTCCATTAAATTGAAAACAAGATTATTATATGCTGTCGGGTGCTGTTTTGCAATCTCTAATACATCATTCGACACATTCGGGTTTTTATGTCCTTTTTTAGGAAAAACTTTTTCCGGGCCATGTGTTGCGATATAATAGAGGAATTGGAATCTTTTTATTTTGTGACTCGTTAGGAGCGATAATCATGCTTCAGGATATGATTGTTAAAGAAGATGTGCTCGCAGCGGCTGAACAGCTTAAAGAACTTCTTCCTTACAATGAAGACAATGTTCAGCTGATGAAGAAAGCACTCATTTTATATCGGCAGGATTCCGTCTATCGTATACAGGTTCAAACCCCGACAGAGATTTCCGCATATGTGCAGGATGTTGTGCCTGTAAGGGTCACGCTGAACTTATTTTTCATGGTGAAAAGCGGCTGCGCATGCCCGTCTGAGGCGATCTGCCGCCACGTGCTGGCCGTTTTTCTTTACGTATATGCCCAATTCGAGCGGGTCGGTACCTTTACCGAACATTGGCTGGAAAGAGAAAAGCTTGAGGAAAGCAGGGAGCTTGTCCGCCGGCAGTTTCAGGAAAAAGTGCTGCCGAATGAAGAGTCGCTGTCAAGCTGGCTCGCTTTTTTTGATTCGGAATTCTCGCTGTGGGAGGCGCGGACGCCGGCCGGAAGCCAGACGATGCAGGGCCTTTATTACGGCTATCTGTCAGCGCTCAAAAAACACGCCCCGAAAAAACCCGAGCTTAAAAGCTTATATCAGATTCATTCGGCGCTTGCCGTCTGGCTTCACATGTTCACTTTGATTGAGTCAGGCAGATTGGATGCCGAAAAAGATTATTACAGCATCAATCCATACGTGGAACAGCTGATGGATACGATTTATTCCTCCATTGACAGACTGAAAACGTACGCTTTGTCTTTTTCACTCGATCCCTTTTTAGACCGGACGCCCCCGGTGCTTCGCAGACTGCTTGTGAAAGAAGAGCTTTTTCAATACGAACGCCTCCGGGTATTCGGTGAAATGTGGAGCGCGCTTTTGAACCGGCCGAAATGGGTTGCGCGTGAACAGGAGATTCTCGCACAGGAAAGCGGGCGCCGTTTTTCGCCGGAAGTGCGGTTCGGACGGCTTCATCTGGCCTTTTTGCAAAAAGATGATGAAGCGGTCTTCCAAGATATGTCCCGCTTCCCTCCTGAAGCGCTGCCGTATACCTTTCAATGGCTCGGTGAACTCACCGCGAAAAAAGACTGGAAACGGCTGAAAGCATGGTATGGCCGGATCGAGCCGCTTGCCGTGAACTATACGAAGCTTGATAAGCCGTTTAAAGAAATGCGCGACATTATCGGAGAGCTGTTTGCGCTATTGGCGGATTATGCGCGGCACTCACGGGATGATCAGCTGTTTGAACGGTTTGCTTCCGGCTGCCTTCCCTATACCTTTAGCGAATACAGCCAGTACCTGTATGAAAAGCGACGGTACGCGGAGTGGGTGGAGATTCACAGCCTCGTCGGTTTTTCCGTCTGGGAAATCGAAAAGGACATCCTGAAGGAAATTGCCGCCAGTGATCCGGAAGCGCTCATCCCCTCCTATCACCGGGCGGCGGCCTTTTTTATCGACCAAAAAAACCGCAGCGCCTATAAAGAGGCTGCGCGCCATCTGAAAAAACTGCGGACGCTTTATAAAAAGGCAAAAAAACAGCAGGTATGGGAGCGGTATATCAGCCGGCTGAGCGCAAGCTACAAGAGGCTGCGCGCCCTTCAAGAAGAATTGCAGAAAGGAAAGTTGATTGATGGCGAGTCTTAAGGAAATTTTCATTCATGTAGAACAAATGGAAGATTGGACATTTACGCTGTCAAGCCATGATGAGAAGGAGCAGCCGCTTACTCTCAGTCAGATGAAGACTCATTTGTTCCAATGGCATGAGTCCACCTTTTACGGAACGTTTCTTGAAGACGTCAGCTTCATCGGCACCCCGGCCGTTCTGCTCAGCCCGTGGATGACCGTCGAGCTGCTCGGAAAAAACTCGTTCAATTCATTCAGCACCGTGCAGCTGACAAAGGAAACGGAACCGTTAATCGAAGCGGCTTCGACGATATACGAATTTATTGCCGACGGCGATTTTCTTCCGGATTATGAGGCTTGGCAAAATGGCGTCCTGCGCTTCAAAGACCGCGAGCTTTTGCTGGAAGGCTTTACGGCAGACTGGTTCTCAGCCGCGGTCCAGGACTACATTCAGTACAATGATGACCTGCTGGAAAAATGGCGGCAGATCGAAACCCGCTCGCCGGCCGTTCATACGTTTAAAGGCTCCTTTTTGGATGAAGATGATTTTCTCGAGGGAATCGGCTGGCATGACGATCTGACGCCGTTTACCGTCGGGCTCCGATTAAACGAGCCTGATTTCGACGGTGACGACTGGAAAATCGAAATGTTTTTACGTGAGAAAAAAACCGGCTCCATCACCTTTTTTGACGGACTGAAGGGACTGAAAAAAGCGTGGCAGGCATACAGCGGAAAAATCGCGCGCGAACAGGACCGCTTCCGCAGAACGGTTCCCTGGCTTTCGTTTGATTCAGGAACGACGCTGATTTCTGAAGAAGAGGCTTGGATCTTCTTATCGGAAGCGAGTGAGACGCTTGTCGATATGGGTGTGGAGATTCTTCTCCCATCATGGTGGCAGATTGTCCGGGACAGCAATATGATGCTCAAGGCGAAAGTGTCATCCTCGCCGCGGGGCGAGTCTTTCGTCGGCATGAACGCTCTGCTTGATTTCAACTGGAGATTCGCCACAAACGGTATTGAGCTGACAGAGGATGAATTCAATGAGCTTGTCGCAAACAACAGACGTCTCGTCAACATCCGCGGCCAATGGGTGAAAATTGATCCGCAATTTATTAAACAGATGAAAAAACTGATGGAAAAAGCGGAATCTGAGGGCCTTCACATGTCCGACGTGCTGGCGCGCGAACTGATGGATCACGGGGAAAACGGAGCCGAGGACACGGACATCATTGACTCATCGGCATTTGCCGGGATCAAGATCGAATTATCAAAGCAGCTCAGAAGCCTGATCCGCAAACTGACGGAAGCCCGGGATCTGCCGGAACATGAAGTCAGCGCCGCGTTTCAGGGCCAGCTCCGCCCTTATCAGATGTACGGCATGAACTGGCTTCTGTTTTTACGGGAAAACGGCTTCGGCGCCTGTCTCGCAGATGACATGGGACTGGGAAAGACGATTCAGATGATCGCTTATTTTCTCCATGTGAAGGAAAGCGGCCGGCAAAAAGCGCCTGCCTTAATCATTGCGCCGACATCGGTGCTCGGCAACTGGCAGCGTGAGCTCCAGACCTTCGCGCCGCAGCTGAAGGCCGTGCTTCATTACGGTCCCCGCCGGCCGAAGGGGGAAGCATTTGTCCCGGCCTATCAGGACGCGGACGTCGTTCTTACTTCTTACGGCCTGTCGCACGCCGATCAGGAAGAGCTTTCTTCCGTGACATGGAGCACCATCTGCCTTGATGAAGCGCAAAATATTAAAAACGCGCATACGAAGCAGTCCCGCGCGATCAGAAAGCTGAAAGGCGTCCATCATATCGCGCTGAGCGGAACACCGATGGAAAACCGCCTGACAGAGCTTTGGTCGATCTTTGATTTTATGAACAAAGGCTATCTCGGCAGTCTGACCGGCTTTCATAAACGCTATGTGCTGCCGATTGAAAAAGACCGTGACGAAAAAAGAATCAACCAGCTTCAGCAGTTAATCCGGCCGTTTTTACTGCGCCGGACAAAACGGGATGAAGAAGTGGCGCTTAATCTTCCTGACAAGCTGGAACAAAAAGAGTTTATCCCGCTCTCAGCCGAACAGGCATCCCTTTATGAACAGCTTGTCAAAGATACATTTGAACATATGGCTTCTCTGACCGGGATGCAGCGGAAAGCGCTGATTCTGAGCATGCTCGGCCGCTTGAAGCAAATATGCGACCATCCTGCGCTCTATTTGAAGGAAGAACAGACAGAGCTGTTAAACGGGAGATCCGTCAAACTGGAAAAGCTGCTTGATTTAATGGCGGTGATCCGCGGACAAGGGGAAAGCTGCCTCATTTTCACCCAATACATTCAGATGGGCAACATGATGAAGCGCCTCCTGGAAAAAGCATTCGGAGAACCGGTTCAGTTTTTAAACGGAAGCCTATCCAAGCAGGAACGCGATTCTCTCGTCGAACGGTTCCAGAAGAAAGAATACCCGACGCTGATTTTGTCACTGAAAGCGGGCGGAACCGGCCTGAACCTGACGGCTGCCAATCATGTCATTCACTATGACAGATGGTGGAATCCGGCGGTGGAAAACCAGGCGACCGACCGCGCCTACCGAATCGGCCAGGAACGGTTCGTCCATGTTCACAAACTCATTACGACGGGAACGATTGAAGAAAAAATTGATGCCATGCTTGAAACGAAACAAACGCTGAACGATCAGATTATCCAAAGTGAAAATTGGATTACCGAGCTGTCATCCGCTGAGCTTGAAGAACTATTCACCCTCAGCGCATCGGCGCAATCACATTAAACGCAAAAAGGCCGGCTCTCTCAGAAGAGCCGGTCTTTTATGTCGTCCTTACTGTTACGCCGCATTTGCCATGAATGCGTCACGCCAGTCATGAACAGTATCGCCATACCTTTCACAGTAAATTCCTGATCATATGCGCAACGCCGTTTTGATCATTTGTCAATGTAACGGCATCAGCGATCTCTTTAATATCTTCTCTCGCATTCCCCATCGCTATGCCTTTTCCGGCCGCCTGAAGCATTGAATAGTCATTTAAGCTGTCACCGACCGCGGCGGTCTCAGCCATCGGAATGCCGAGCTTTTGCGCCAGCCGTTTGAGCGCCTGCCCTTTGGAGGCGTTTCGAGACGCCAGTTCGAAGTTGTGATCGGCAGAGCTGACAAGGGTGAGATCTTTCTGACCGCTGAATCGGTCCCAGCCCGCTTTCAGCTTCCGCTCATCAAACGAAAATCCGAGAATATTATAAAAATCCAGATGCTCTTCTTTCTCAAAGAGCTCACGGTATGAATGAATGTAAGCAAAGCCGGATTGGCTGTATTGCACTGAAGCCGCCTGTTCCAAAACGGAAAGATCGGTTTCCGGATTGGCGCTTTTCACCCGGTCAATTTCGATATCGAGCAGCTGCCTGCCGGTTTCAGGCGTATAGATGGCTTTGTTTGTAAACACCTCATAGTAATATTGATTCTCTTCAAGCCATGACAAAATGCCGCGGGCTCTTGTTTCTTCAATCGCATCACAGTGGTACAGGCTGCCGTCAGGAGCATGAATGGCGGCTCCGTTTGCGCTGATAATCCATGTTTTTATGCCGAGCGGTTCGAATATGGAGTGCACATCAAAATGCGCGCGTCCCGTGGAAACCACGATTTCAATTCCCGCTTGCCGGGCTTCCCTTAAAGCCCGCTCATTTTCATCGCTTACTTGATGACTGCTGTTCAGCAGTGTGCCGTCCAGATCTATGGCAATCAGTTTCACATGTCCTCATCCTCTTCTTCAGATTCAGTTACAAGCAATTCTACGCCGTGCCGGTCGAGCAGATCGCAAAAATCCTGATCAGGCAGCCGATTGGTAATCAGCAGGTCAATCTCATGCAGAGCTGCATACTGATAAAAACTCGTACGGCCAAGCTTGGAGTGATCGCTCAGCGCAATCACCTGTTCCGCCTGTCGGATCATTTTACGCTTTACCATGCCGTCTTCTTCATGCGGAATCGTCAGGCCGTTTTCCGAGATGCCGACAACGCCGATCAGCACCTTATCGGCGTGATAATCCCCCAGTTTTTCTACGACGGAAGCCCCGTATAAAAACCGGTGTTCCTTCTGGAGCTTTCCGCCGAGCAGGTGAATATCAATTCCCTCTTTTGCGGAAAGGATATCGGCCTGATTGATCGAATTTGTAATAACAGTGCAGCCGGTGACATTTAAATGCTCCGCGCAGGCCTGCACGGTTGTCGAAGTGTCCAGGATGATCCGGTCTCCTTTATGAATCAGGGATGCGGCCAGCTTGCCGATTTTGTTTTTCTCTTCAGAAACGGTTTTCAGCCGGCCCGAATAGCCCGGAACTTCCTGATTCACCGACGGCAGAATCGCGCCGCCCCGTGTTCTGATAATGGCCCCGCGCTCTTTCAGCTTTACAAGGTCCCTTCTTGCGGTATCTCTTGAAATATGAAGCAGCGAACATATCTGATCAGCGGTGATCCGCCGATGCTGTTTCAAATATTCCATTATCGCAATCAGTCTTTCTTCTTGATACACGTCCTCATTCCCTTTTTCGTCACTTATCTGTAAGTAATTATAAGTTTTTATCCCAATATATTCAATGTTTTTAAGTATTCATAAGCGAAATCACTTCTTTTTAACCATTTTTTAGCTCCCGCACAAAAAAACCAGTCTTTCGACTGGCGAGTGGGAAGGAGGTATTGCGGGGCCCGCTGAAAGGCGGGAAATCGAGGAAAAAAGAATGCTATTCAGCCAGCGGCTCTTTCTGTTTTTGATCCATAAACCGAACGGTATCAGCCATGACCTCGGTCACATAAACTTTTACGCCGGCTGTCTTTTCATAGCTTCTCGTCTGGATTCTGCCGCTTACACCGACCATTGACCCTTTTTGGCAGTACAATGCCGTGTTTTCAGCGTTTTTTCTCCAGATGGTGCAGTTGACGAAGTCGGTTCCGGTTTCACCCGACGCGCTTTTAAAATTGCGGTTTACCGCCAACGTAATATGTGCGACGGGAATGCCCGCTGCTGTAAAACGGAGCTCCGGGTCTTTCGTCAGCCGGCCGACAAGCACAACGTGGTTAAACAAACCGTATCCTCCTCTCTTTTTCGAGGCTGGCTTCATTGTAGTACAAGGGCTCGTGAAAGCAAAAAGCGGATAAAGCCGTTATTCGTTCAGGCTGCTCTTATGTTTTCGTTTTTCTTTCTGATAAAAAAAACTTTTGTTTTTGACCGCTTATGTAATATGTATTTTTGAGCAGCCGCGAGAAAAGTTTCGTTTTGAGCCAGTCTTTCTCAAACATGCGGACAAACTTTCCGCCATCCCATGCGAACCAGTAAAAACTCAGCTTTTTATCAGTCAGTGAAAGCTGAATTTTATACTGTTCCATGCGGTCTTTTGTTTCATATAAAAAGACGACATTTCCCCTTCTGTTAATATGCACCTCACAATCTTCCTTTTTGCATACCAAGTAGGAATGATCGTCTTTTCGCCTTGAACCGTCTTCTATATAGATTTCCTTCAGGCGCAATTGATTCATAAGCATCTCTCCATGACCATATTCTTTTACATTATAATGAAAAAATAGAAATGATTAAATGTTGACCGCCTACAAAAATGATGAAGCATGTCTTACAGCATTTTCCCGGGAAAAATGATATGTGTTATAATAAATGAACGAAAAACATGGACAACAGGGGTGAAAATAAGAGATGAAAACCTTTAAACTGGTTGATCTGAATGTGGAACGTTTAGATAAAGACGATCAGCCGATTGAGCAGTTTCCCCTTTTAGACGGACTGATTATCAATAAAGAGGACGGAGAAAATCATTGGTTAATTGAAGCACTGGTCCCGGCCGAACACTTGTCTTTTTTTGACATGCTGATGAAAAGCCAGAAAGAAGCGAAGGTGTTTGTAACGATTACGAAAAAAAGCAACCGCCCCGCCCAGCTGACGGGAAGCATCAAAAATATCGTCGAGCTGGAAAGAAGTATACAAGTTTTAATTTACGGTCAAATGGTGTCAAGAAACCACCCCGGATCAGAAAGCATTCTGGAGTCGCTCGTGAAAGAAGGCTACTCGGGCAGCCGGCTGATTGAAGCGTTTAAACAAAAATTATAATCATGAAAAAGGCCGGACGTTAATCATCCAGCCTTTTTTTGTGCCCTAGTCATTGTGAGGAGCCCGCTGTTTCAGCAGATCTCTGATTTCAGTCAGCAGTTCTGTCTGCTGATCTGTTTCCTCGGCTTCTTCAGCCTCTTCTTCTGCTTCCTTTTTACGTCTCAGCTTGCCTATTGTGCGGATCACGATAAAAATAGAAAATGAAATAATAAAGAAGTTCACAATCGTTTGAATGAAGCTTCCGTACTTGATATGAGCATCGCCGAATGTCACGGCCAGTCCTGAAAAGTCAAGACCGCCAAGAAGCAGGCCGACAAGCGGCATGATGATGTCTTCAACGAGCGACGTCACGATTTTGCCGAAAGCGCCGCCGATGACGACACCGATAGCCAGATCCATGATATTGCCCCGCATCGCAAAGCTTTTAAATTCTGACCACATTACATTCACCTCTTTCTATACAAAATGGGCTTTTTTATAAGCCCATTTGTTTGCTTTTATTCTCCGAGCGCAAAAGTTAATTCAGCTTCACACACGAGCTCGCCGTCAACTTTGGCAACGCCTTTGCCGCGTCCGATCGTACCGCGCGCGCGGGTAATATCAACCTCAAGCTCCAGCTTGTCACCCGGTTTTACCTGCTTTTTGAAACGGCAGTTATCAATCCCCGCAAAAAATGCGAGTCTGCCCCGGTTTTCTTCTTTAATCAGCATCGCAACCGCTCCGACCTGCGCCAAAGCCTCTACGATTAATACGCCCGGCATAACAGGGTATTCAGGAAAATGGCCGTTGAAAAAATCTTCATTCGCCGTCACATTTTTATATCCCGCCGCCCGTTTTCCTTCTTCGACTTCCGTAATTCTGTCTACCAGAAGAAACGGATAGCGATGGGGAATAATTTCTTTAATTTGCTGAGTATCAAGCATTCTCTTGACATCTCCTTCATCGACAATAGTATGTATAGAAGGCATATGTGGCAACCAATCTGTACATTTGGAAGTATATTATGAATCAATTTCTTTTTCAACCGCGCTGTAAACTGTAACCAGCTGGCAATGAGCCTCGTCCATTAATGTGTTATGATAAATAAAGACTTTTACCCTATGCAAAGAGGTTGGAAGATGATTGCTAAGTTTACTGAAAAACGTACGCTGGTGATGCTGAATGAGTGGTATGACGCCATGGGAAAACGCCAATTCGATCTAGCCCGTTCCCTTCACGAACAAATCAATCAGCATCTCCCCAAATTACAAAAGAATGCAAAGCTCAAACTCAGATATCAGCTGTTTTTCGCACGGTTTCAGCTGCTGTTTGAGAAAAAAGACGGTCTGAATAAGCTGTTCTGCGAGCTGAAGCGGCGCAAAGATGAGATGGATCATGAATTAACTTATTATTTCTATTTTTTCAAAGGGTTATTCCATATGGTGAATGGCGCTCCGAACCGTGCTGTCTGCCGCTTTAAAGAAGCTGAACAGTACCTGCCGGCCATTCAGGACCGTTTCGAAGCCGCTGAATTTTATTATAAAACAGCGGGTGCATATTACATGATGAAGTCGCCTGCGCTCTCCATTCAATATGTCAATAAAGCGCTGGAAATCTATCAAGATGAAGCCGGCTACATCAAAAAAACGCTCAGCTGCCGGCTGCTTCTCGCCGTGAATTATATAGACGAGGCACGCTATGACGACGCGGAACAGCTCTTCAATGAATCCATAAAGATAACGGACCGGATCAATGACAATAACCTGCTGTGCCACGCCTATTATAATTTTGGTTTTTTAAAGACCGCCCAGAAAAAAGATAAAGAGGCCCTCCCTTTTTACAAAAAGGTATTGGGCAATCAGCGTTTCGAGAAAGAGTCTCCCGTTTCCTACCTTCATTGTGTGTACGAAGCGGTCAGAGCACTTTTTAAAACCGGATCTGCCGCCGAAGGACAAACCGTGCTGCAGAAAGGTTTATACATATCTGAAAAAGTGCAGAACAAGATTATGAAATTGAAGCTGACCGCGCTCAACATACTGTACACCGCTCAGGAGGACCCGTACGACCGATTGCAGAAGCTCGTGCTGGAGCTGCAGAAAATTGAAGCGTGGGTGGATTTGGAAGTGCTGCTTCAGGATATTACTGATTACTACAAAAAAAAGGGCGATTTTGAGAAAGCCGCATTTTTTATCATGCGCGGCTGATCAGAACGCCCCTTCTTTTATCTGACTGAGTTGATTAAGCCCAGCATTTGGTCTCCCAATGTAATCGTGCGGCTGTTCAGCTGATAGGAACGCTGAGACACGATTAAGTCGGTCATTTCTTTTGACATATCGACATTTGAACCTTCAAGCGCGCCCTGCTCCATGCCGATTGCCTGCCGGTTTGCGCCGGTAAGGTCTTCAATCGCTGAAGCCCCCGCGCCGTTTACGGAAAACAGATTATCCCCTTCCGCATGAAGCGCCTGCGGATTATTGACATTGACGATGCCGAGATTAAACGTCTGCGAACGGGTTCCCGCCTGGTCTGAAGCAGTCAGCGTTCCGGTTTTGCTGATTTTCAGCTGAGTCAGCGAACTGTCAATTTGTATGGGCTGACCGTTCTCATCGAGAATGGGATTGCCTCCCGCTGTCATCAGCTGAAGCAGCCGGTCATTTCCGCCGGCCGGCTTGAGGGAAAGTGAGCCGTCCCTTGTATACACCCGCCGTCCGTCCGCTTCTGCCTGAAGATATTGATAAGGTGATGTGAACGCGATATCAAGGTCACGGTCGGTTTTTTTGATGCTTCCCTGCCCTGAGTCCAGCTGCGGAGTCATCACCGTTCCGGCGCCGAGACGCAGGCCGGGCGGCGTTTTCCGCATGTTCGGCGAATTTTCCTTTTTGTCATCTATATGGTCATACTGCTGTCTGATCAGCTCGGAAAAGCGGGAGTCCCTCGCTTTATAGCCTGTCGTATCACTGTTTGAAAGGTTGCTGCTGACTGTATCCATCTGCTGCTGAAGCTGATGTAAGGCTGTTGAAGCCGTCAGCATTGATCTGAGCATCATAATTGAATGTCCCCCATTTTGTTACACTTTGCCGATTTCATTTGCGGCTTTATCCATGCTTTTATCGTAAGCCTGAATGACTTTCTGATTGGCTTCAAATGATCTGTATGCTTCCGTCATCTCTGTATACGTGCTCGTCACGTCCACGTTTGAAAGCTCCGAGACGCCTTGCTTTAATGAATACGAGACTTGGGGATTCGCCGCCGCGCTCGGCAGTTCAGAGCCGTCGGCCGTGCTGTATAGGTCATTGCCGTCCCGTTTCAGATTGCGCACGTCTTCTTCCATTCTGATATCAATCTGCCCCGCCGGCCGGCCGTTTGTCGTGACCGTTCCGTTTTCTGATACGGTGAATTTTTCATTGTCGACTGTAATCGGCTGTCCGTTTGTTGATAACACAAGGTTTCCGTTTATCGTAAGCTGATTGTTTTCATTTAATGAGAAAGTGCTGCTTTTTGAATAGCGGACGCCGCCTGCGGTCTGCACGGGATAAAACAGCTCGGCGTTTTCATTCGTTTCGGCATTCTTGGGAACCTGATTCTCCATAAGCGCGATATCCGTCGGCTGATCGGTCGTTTTCAGGCTTCCCTGCGTAAACAACGGTTTCAGCTCCTGCATGTATACGCCTGTGTTGACGGAGCCGATTTTCGTTTTTTTGTCGCCTTCTATTCGGCTCAGAAGCATCTCGGGAAAGGCGCGGATTGAACCTTGATCCTCTTTGTACCCTGATGTATTCGCGTTTGCGATGTTATTTGACAGCATTTCCGTTCTTCTCTGCTGTGTAATCATTGCGGACGTTGCGGTATATAATCCTTTTAACAAGTCTTCCACCTCTGAAATAGCATTATTTCCAGTTGCCTCACCGGAACATTTGTTCTATAATGAAAATCAGCATTTTTCTTATTATCGGATTTACATTCCCGTTCGTGAAGGGTTTGACAGAAAAAAACCCCATTCTTTTTCAGAATGAGGTTTTATCATCAGCTCAGTTTGCGTTTTGGAAGCTTGTCCATGTTATCCAGCATGACGCCGGTTCCGACCGCAACACAATCCATCGGGTTCTCAGCAACAAGAACAGGCACCCTCAGCTCTTCGGCAAGAAGCTGGTCAAGCCCGTTTAACAGCGCTCCCCCGCCGGTAATGATAACGCCGCGGTCGATGATGTCAGCGGACAATTCAGGCGGTGTTCTTTCAAGAACCTGCTTGGCGGCCTGCACAATGACGGCAACTGATTCACGAAGGGCTTCTTCTACTTCTTTGCTGTTTACTGTAATCGTTCTCGGCAGACCGGAAACCATGTCACGGCCGCGGATGGTGATTTCTTCATGACGTGCGTCTGGGAAAACCGTTGCGACCTTCACCTTAATATCTTCAGCGGTACGTTCACCGATCAGCAGCTTATACTCGCGTTTGATATAATTTAAGATTTCCATGTCAAACTTGTCCCCAGCCATCTTAATAGAAGAGGAGGTGACAATATCGCCCATAGAAATAACTGCGATATCTGTCGTACCGCCTCCGATGTCAACAACCATGTTACCGCTCGGCTGGAAGATTTCCATACCCGCGCCGATAGCGGCAACTTTCGGTTCTTCTTCAAGGTACACATGCTTTCCGCCGCTTTTTTCAGCTGCTTCTTTAATCGCTTTTTGCTCAACGGATGTAATATTCGTCGGGCAGCAGATCAGCATGCGCGGTTTTGAGAAAAGTCCTTTTACATTCAGCTTATTAATGAAATGTTTCAGCATGGCTTCTGTTACTTCGAAGTCTGCGATTACGCCGTCTTTCAGCGGACGGATCGCAACAATATTCCCAGGTGTACGTCCAACCATTCGTCTGGCTTCTTCACCGACAGCCAGCACTTTGCCGCTGTTTTTATCAAGTGCCACAACGGAAGGCTCATTCAGAACAATTCCTTTTCCTTTTACATGGATCAGTACATTTGCAGTACCGAGGTCAATTCCAATATCCCTTGCAAACATCTATTTATATCCTCCTTGATATCTGTTTCACAGTAAAATATCCACATTGTGCCCTAATTATATATATTATCATAATTTATCAAAAAAAAGCTGCTGAACGATATAAGTTCTTGACAAAATTTTGCGGATATTCGCGAAACCGCCCGGGAGGAGAAAAAAGGGCCCGGCAGACGTCAGGCGCTACGGCTGCTGAACGGGCTCCCCTTCAAGAATTTCATCCTTCTTGTACTTTAATTTCGTCGCCTCTCCCCCTCTTAAATGTCTGATGGATTTATGATAATCGAGTATTTCTTTTACTTCATTCGCCAAGTCAGGATTGATTTCAGGCAGGCGCTCTGTCAGATCTTTGTGTACGGTACTTTTGGAAACACCAAACTCTTTCGCAATGACACGAACGGTTTTTTTCGTCTCCACGATATACTTGCCAATCTTGATTGTTCGCTCTTTGATGTAATCGTGCACACCACTCGACCTCCCCAGTTGGATGTGAGAAGTGTGAAATGAGATCCGTATTCTGTAACAGATTCACTGATGATGCAGCTTCTTCGTTGTCCGATTATATAAGAAGGTTTTAGAAATATGCCCACGATCCCTCACCTCAAACACTCTCTTTGATAGGTTTGTAACAGTGTATTAGCAATGAATTGGGAATATGCTAAAAACTCAATAAGGACAAGGGGCGGGTCATAATTTTCTGCTTTTTGATCGGGGGGTTTACATCCGCGCGATCCTGCTGTAGAATGAAACAGCACAATTAGTTACTTAGGTAAGTTTTTTGAAAAGGAGAACGGAAATGATCCACGTCAACAGACGCCTCATTCACCAAATCAATCAATGCGCCCGCCTGATTACGAAGAAAGCCAATGAACGGCTGGAACCATTCGGCCTGTACTCCTCTCAATGGTCAATCCTATATTGCTTAAAAACGATCGGACCGATGACCCAAAAAGAAATCTGGTCCTATCTGAACGTAGAGGCGCCGACCGTTACCAGAACGATCAAACGCCTTGAAGAAAACGGCTGGATTCAGCGGGAACAGGGAGAAGACAAGCGGGAAAAGCTCGTCGTCCTGACGAAGGAAGCTGAATTGAAATACGACAGCATTAATCAAGAGATGCTGAAGTTCGAGGAAGACATGCTTGCGGATTTCCAAGATGGAGATAAGGAAGCTTTTTCTGAGTTTCTGAATGTGTTTTTAACGAAATAGAAAAGAAAGGGAAGTGCTGTACTTTTGAGTAAATCTGACTCGATCTGGACCAAAGATTTTATTATGGTCGTACTCGTGAATTTATTTGTCTTTGTGTTCTTTTATACATTTTTGGCCGTGCTGCCTATCTATATGATTCAGGAGCTTGGCGGCAGTGAATCGCAAGGAGGGCTTTTGATCAGCCTGTTCCTGTTATCTGCTATTATCACCCGTCCTTTTTCAGGGGCGATTATTGAACGGTTCGGCAAGAAAAGAATGACGATTGTATCCTTGGCGCTGTTCGCCCTGTCTTCTTATCTGTATTTGCCGCTACACAATTTCTATCTGCTGCTCGGACTGCGTTTTTTCCAAGGCATCTGGTTCAGCATTTTAACGACGGTTACGGGCGCAATTGCCGCTGACATTATTCCCGCCAAGCGGCGCGGCGAGGGGCTCGGTTATTTTGCGATGTCTATGAACCTTGCCATGGCGATCGGTCCTTTTCTCGGGCTGAGTCTTGTGAAAGTCATTTCGTTCCCGGTTTTCTTTACGATTTTTGCCGTATTTGTTTCTTTAGGCTTGCTGATTGCTTTTATGATTCGTGTGCCGGATCAAAACAACAGCGGAACGACTGTCTTCCGTTTTTCTTTCTCCGACATGTTTGAAAAAGGCGCGCTTAAAATCGCGATTGTCGGGTTGTCCATTTCTTTCTGTTATTCAAGTGTGACTTCATATTTATCCGTTTATGCCAAGACGATCCACCTGTTGGATGTCAGCGGCTATTTCTTCGTCTGTTTCGCAGTGACGATGATGGCCGCCCGTCCTTTCACAGGAAAGCTGTTTGACAGAGTGGGGCCGGGAATCGTCATCTATCCGTCGATTATCGTGTTCTCCGCGGGGCTTTGCATGCTGGCGATGACAAACAGCGCCCTCATGCTTCTCTTATCCGGTGCCGTAATCGGTCTCGGATACGGCTCTATCGTACCGTGTATGCAGACGCTGGCGATTCAGAACTCGCCCGGACACCGTTCAGGCTTTGCGACGGCTACCTTCTTCACTTTCTTTGACAGCGGGATTGCCGGCGGGTCCTATGTATTCGGCCTCTTCGTCGCTTCGGCCGGATTCCATTCGATTTATCTGGCAGCAGGGCTGTTCGTCCTGATTGCTTTACTCCTGTATGGCTGGAGCCAGAAAAAAAGAACGCCGCTTCAAGCGGACGGAAACGTTTCAATCGCAGACTAATATGACAAAAAGCCGGGGGCAACCCCGGCTTTTTTTATTCGGCCGCTCTTTCCCGCGCGATTCGTCTTGCCGCTTTTACATAAGGAGGATGAATATACATAAGCGCCGTATAACCGAGACATGACAAAATGACACCCGCAAACCAGGAGATATCATAGATGCCGGCGAACGCCGGGACGTACATCCCGATTAAAGAAATAAACGCGCCGAGAAAGGTCGCGGCAAAGGCCCGGTAATTATAGCCTTTGTAATAAGTGTACTGTCCGGTCTCCGAATAAAGGTCTTCAACTGAGAGCTGCCTTTTTCTGATGATAAAATAATCAGCCATCATCACCCCGGCCACCGGTCCGAGCATCCCGCCGATGAGCCCGAGAAACGCATAAACATTCGTGGCGCTCTCCATCAGCTTCCACGGTACTGTAAACAGAGCCAAAACGGCGGTCAAATACCCTCCCCTCCTGAATGTAATATATTTCGGCAGGACATTCGCCAAGTCATAGGCCGGTGACACGATGTTTGCCGCCACGTTAACCGAGACGGCGGCGATGCAAAGTGTGATGACCGAAAGAGCGATAACAAAAGGATTATCAAACCGGGCCAAAATCTCCACCACATCCCAAATCGGTTTCCCGAATGCTACCTGAGATCCGGATGTCACCGTGATGCTTGCAAACGCAAACAGCGCAAACGTTCCCGGCAGCCCGTAAAACTGGCCGCGAATCTGTTCTTTTTGCGACGCGGCGAACCGGGTGAAGTCAGGGATATTCAGAATCAGCGTCGCCCATATTCCGATAATGCCCGTCACTCCGGCGGCAAACGGCCAAAACGTTTCAGAAAAGGTGTGGAATTTTCCCGGCTGTGAGTAAATCGGTCCGAGTCCGCCGGCAATATCTATCGCCCACCAGACCATGCCGCCGAAGACGAGATAAACAAGCGGGCCCGCCCACACTTCAAATTTTTTGATCGATTCCATGCCGTGCCGCAGCACAAGCAGATGAATGCCCCAAAAGAAAATGAACGACAGAAAACCCGGCAGATGAAGCCCGAGTATATTCCAATCTCCGCCGAGACTCCCCCAGCCCGGCCATATGTTCAAAAGCAGAATGTGCAAAGCCGTGCTCCCGGCAAATGTTTGAATTCCGAGCCACATGATGGCTGTAAACGCCCTGAGAAGCGCCGGAATGTTAGCCCCGTATATTCCGTAAGAAGCCCTGATAATGACCGGAAAAGGCAGTCCGTATTTCGTTCCGGCATGGCCGTTCAAGGCCAAAGCGGCGAACAAAATGAGTGACGCCGTCACGATAATGGCGAGCACCTGCCACGGAGAAAGGCCGATCGCAATGAGCCCGCCCACAGTCGCGTAGGTCGGGATATTATGAATACAACCCATCCAGATGGATGCAAAATTCACCGCTTTCCATGTCCGTTCGCCGTCTTCTAAAGGCAGTAAATCTTTGTTGCTTAGCCGATCACTCGTTGTTTTTTTCATATTCTCCCTCCCGCATGTACGTTTTCCTTACATCACATGTGAAAAAATATAACTGAAAATTCCGTAAATAACATTGGTCGCTGTCGACAATAATCGTTTTGATTTTTGAGCACATTACACAAAAAAAGAGACGGGGAGAGCCCGTCTCTTTTTTTGCGCCCGTTAAGAGGCTTTTTTGAGGAGAACCGAAAACCGGAACGCCATCAAAAGGCTTACAGCGCCGACAACGATAAGAATCGTCCCAAGCATATGAAAATGGCCGGCGGTAATTTCTTTTCCGAAAAGAATGCCCAAAATGACAGAAGACAAAATCGAACCGAGATACCGGCAGGTCTGAAACAGGCCGGACGTTGTTCCGGCCATGTCGGCGGGACTCGTTTTCAGCATGGCCGCCTGAAACGTGACATTTCCGAAGCCGTAGCCGACACCCAGCACGGACAGGATCAGCCCTTTTCCTATCATGGGCGCCTGAAGAAAGAAAAACGTTAACAGCACCGCCCCGATCACGGTCAGGCAGGTTCCGGCAACAATCGGCTGAAGAAGCCCTTTCTTATCTATCCATTTTCCGGTCAGAGGCGACACCAGAATACTCATGCCCGACATAAACAGCATAATCAATCCGCTTGTCTGAACGGACAAATGCATTTCATCCTGAAAATAGCTCGGAAGCCCGAAAAAGATGCAGTAAAAGAATATATTCAGCAAAATAAATTGAATATACACCGACGATAGTTTCCGATGCGTTTTAAACAGCCTGACATCAATAAACGGCTTCTCCGTTTTCAGCTCGCGCCAGATAAACAGCCCGACAAACAAAAGCCCGAATACGCCTTCTGTATAGTGAGGCTTCGTACTGAAGGACAATAAAAACGACAAAAGAAGGATAATCGCTCCGGCAAACAGAAGTATCCCGATCGTATCAAGCTGGCGGAGCACGCCTTTCAAGCCGCCGATCTCGCGTTTTTCATCTTTCGGAAACATATACATTCCGAGAAAAAAGCTGAGAATGATAAACGGCAGATTGACGAAAAAGATTGCCGGCCACCCTCCCCAAACGATCAGAAAACCGCCGAGAGTCGGACCGAGCGCCGTCATGGCTGATGCAAAGATTGACAGGACGGCCAGCGCTGAAGCCTGCTTCTCCCGTATATTTGAACGGATCAATCCGACGCCGGACGGATATATCGCGCTGCTTCCGATCGACTGAAAAAGCCGCATGATCAGCAAAGTCATAAAAGTCGGCGCAAACGGCGCGCCGACCGCCGAGACGGCAACAAGCAGAAGCCCGATCAAAAACAGTTTCTTCCTGCCGAGCATATCACCGAGCTTCCCGGTAACAGGCTGCGCCACCGCGCTGGCCAGATAAAAGGACGATATCAGCCAGGACACCGTTGTAAACGACAGGTGAAATTCATGCTGAATACTGTGAAGCGCAAGAGAAATCATCGACGAGTTCAATGGGTTCAGCATCGTCCCCGAAGCCACGGCCGTCAAGAACAGGACGCGGCTTTTTTTGGAGATTGTCATTTTGTCTGTGCGATAAATTCTTCCGTCGTCCGGCTTCTGCCGATTTTCGGGAAGATAAACTTGAGTGTCGCTTCGTGCTGTTCATCGCTGAATGTCGCCATCGCGTCAGTTACGAAAACTTGCTGATACCCGAGCTGAAAAGCTTCTCGTGCCGTGCTTTCCACACCGATGTTTGTCGCAATCCCGCATAACACAATCGTGTCGATTCCCCGTCTTCTGAGCTGAAGGTCCAGGTCCGTGCCGAAAAACGCGCCCCACTGCCGTTTTGTTACCGTATAATCATTTTCTTTCACTCCGATGTCAGGCACAACTTCAGCCCAATCCGCCGGCGGAGCCGAATGGCCCGCCGCCTCTTCATCCGTCAGCGGCTTCAGCGCATCCGCTCCGTCATGAAAATCCACGTTCACAAAGCTGATAAATCCGCCTTTTTCCCGGAACACATTAATTAATTTTTTCGCGTTCGGCACAACGGTACCGCTTTTATCAATCGGCACAATACCTTTTTGTAAATCAATAAGGACCAAAGCCGTTTTTTCAAATTGCAGATTTAATGATGTTGTCATAATGATTCCTCCTGATGCAGTTAGTGTTTCTCACCCCGTTTATTTTACTCTTTCCCGGACAGGATTTCTTCCGCCGTGCTCCGGCGCTCTTTTTATGGATATAAAGTCGCACGACACCCATTTGAAAAAGCAGCATTATGAACGCAAAAAACCATGTCAGATAACCTTACATGAAAATGTTTTATCGTTCTTTTTTCTCTATAATAATGAATTAATCACAATTACATTCTGAATGAGACGGAGGAATACAACATGCAGATGGGCGATACAGTATTTATGTTCTTTTGCGCTTTACTCGTGTGGCTGATGACCCCCGGGCTGGCTTTGTTTTACGGCGGAATGGTAAAAAGCAAAAACGTGCTCAGCACGGCGATGCATAGTTTTTCTTCTCTCGCCATCGTATCCGTCGTTTGGGTTTTGTACGGATATTCACTTGCTTTTGCCCCCGGCAATACATGGCTTGGCGGGATTGAATGGGCCCGGCTGAAGGGGGTCGGCTTTGAACCCGGAAGTTACAGTGATACGATCCCGCATTCCTTGTTCATGATGTTCCAAATGACGTTTGCCGTACTGACGACGGCCATTATTTCCGGAGCATTTGCTGAACGCATGAGATTCAGTGCTTTTCTTGTATTTTCCTTTTTATGGGCTTCCCTCGTATATACGCCCGTTGCGCACTGGGTATGGGGCGGCGGCTGGATCGGCCAAATGGGCGCTCTTGACTTCGCAGGCGGAAACGTCGTCCACATTTCTTCCGGAGTCGCCGGGCTTGTGCTGGCGATTGTGCTCGGGAAACGCAAGGACGGCACGGCGGCTTCGCCTCACAACTTAATTTACACGTTCTTGGGCGGAGCGCTCATCTGGTTCGGATGGTTCGGCTTCAATGTCGGCAGCGCCCTCACGCTTGACAGTATCGCGATGTTTGCCTTCATTAACACAAACACCGCGGCTGCAGCCGGAATTATCGGCTGGATTTTAATCGAATGGATGCTGAATAAAAAACCGACCATGCTGGGTGCTGTATCAGGCGCAATCGCCGGGCTTGTCGCCATTACGCCGGCTGCCGGGTTCGTTACGCCTTTCTCTTCAATCGTAATCGGTTTCATCGGAGGGCTTGTCTGCTTTTGGGGCGTTTATTGGCTCAAAAAGACTTTCGGTTATGATGATGCGCTTGACGCTTTCGGCCTGCATGGGATCGGCGGCACATGGGGCGGCATCGCGACCGGTTTATTCGCCACCACTTCCGTCAATGACGGCGGGGCAAACGGGCTGTTTTACGGCGATCCTGGACTGCTCTGGAAGCAGATTGCGGCCATTGCGGCAACCTATGTATTTGTATTTATTGTCACTTTCGTTATCATTAAAATTGTAGGTCTGTTCATTCCCCTGCGCGCCAGTGAAGAAGAAGAGTCACTTGGGCTTGATTTAACAATGCACGGGGAAAAAGCATATCAGGACTTATAAAGTGAGGAGTGGCTTAGATGAGCGGTCAAATGTTCAAGGTAGAAATCGTTACGCGTCCGGCTAAGTTTGAAACATTGAAACAGGAACTCGGTAAAATCGGAGTCACATCGCTGACCTTCTCCAACGTACACGGCTGCGGCCTTCAAAAAGCCCACACCGAACTGTACCGCGGAGTCAAAATTGAGAGCAATGTGTATGAACGGCTGAAAGTGGAAATCGTTGTCAGCAAGGTCCCCGTTGATCAAGTCGTGGAAACGGCGAAGAAAGTGCTGAAAACGGGAGAGCCCGGAGACGGCAAAATATTCGTCTATGAAATCGGAAACACGATTAATATCCGCACCGGAGAAGAAGGACCAGAAGCTTTATAAACAGGCAGAACGCCCGGGGACAGAAATGTCCCGGGCGTTTTTTCAGCTTCATTAAAAAGAAGAAACCTTTTTTTCATGCGGGACAGGCCGCTTATGCCGTACGGGTTGTTTTTTCGCATATGTACTGATATTGACCAGTATGCCGCACAAAAACAGCGTCATAATCAATGAAGAACCGCCGTAGCTGATAAACGGAAGCGGCACACCCGTAACCGGGAGAAGTCCGCTCATCGCTCCCAAATTCAATACAACCTGAAACATTAATTGAAACGTAATTCCGATGGCAAGAAGCTTCCCGAACGGGTCATCAGCCCGCACGGCCGTTTTTACGCCGAGAAGCATTAACGCAAAATATAATCCCAAAACGATCAGAACACCGAATATCCCCAGCTCTTCGCTGATCACGGCCATAATGAAATCGGTATGCGCCTCAGGCAGATAGTTCATTTTTTCAACACTGTTTCCAAGCCCTCTTCCGAAAAACCCGCCTCCGGAAATAGCAAAATAGGATTGAATCAGCTGATAGCCGTCCCCATTCGCGTCACCAAACGGATTGGTAAAGGAAACGAGGCGCTTCACACGATAGGAAGCGGAAAATGCGAGATAAACAACCCCCGACACCGCCGTCGCGCCGAGCACGAACAGATGGCGCTTTTTCAAGCCGGCACATAATAAAATCGACCCGCACGCCGCCAGGATTAAGGAAGCCGTCCCTAAATCAGGCTCCGCCAATGTCAGCAGAAAAGCAGTTCCCAAAATCACTAAAGGCGGCAGAACCCCTTTCACAAATTGATGAATGTACGGCTGCTTTTTCGTATAAATCGAAGCGAAATACAAAATCATCGCGATCTTCGCCAATTCAGACGGCTGTACGACAAGCGGGCCCGCTCCCAGCCACCTGCGGGAAAAATTCCGCTCCAGCCCGATTCCCGGTATCAATACGAGCAGCAGCAATACCAGCGAACCGACCACAAACAGCGGTACAAGCCGCGCATACCGCTTATACGGCAGACAGGCGGCAAATAGAAATAAGCATAATCCGATCAGTAAAGAGGCACTCTGCTTATGGAAGAAATAGGATGGATCTCCGTACCGCTGAGATCCCATCACATCACTGGCGCTGTACACCATTAACAAGCCGAATCCGCAAAGCAGCATAATGACAAACACAAGCGGCAGATCGGCGTTTTTCAAACGTTTCAGCAACGGACAAAACTCCTTCGGCTATTCTTTTCCCGCATACTTGACGCACAGTAATACAGTCACGTTTCATTCTGTTTACTTTTTTATGATTATTTTTAATACCAATTGTGTCTCATAGAAAAAAGCATTACACTGTTCATATAAAATAAAGATAAAAGGTGATATTTGTGAATTACGAACTATTTAAAGCGATCAATGGTTTGTCGCACCATAGTGCCATTCTCGACTCTATCATGGTATTTATTACGGAATACGCCATTTACGCCTACGCCCTTTTCCTGCTTGCCATGTGGCTGTTCGGAAGCACAAAAGGCAGACAAAACGCCCTGTACGCGGGCTTCACGGGTGTTGCAGCGCTTATCGTCAACTACCTCATCACGAAAGTCTATGTCGAGCCGCGCCCCTTTGTCGAACATACGGTTCATACGCTGATCCCTCATGCCGCGGATGCTTCATTTCCGAGTGACCATACGACAGGCGCTTTGGCGATTTCAATTGCGATTCTGTTCCGCAACAAAAAACTCGGCTGGCCGCTTGTGATTTTCGGCCTTTTGACCGGCTTCTCAAGAATTTGGGTCGGCCACCATTATCCGATCGATGTGCTCGGAAGCATTATCGTTTCCCTCATTGTCGGATTCCTGCTGTTCAGATTTTCAAATGTGCTTCGTCCGATTGTCGATCTGATCGTGCGAATCTATGAAAGTATCGTTCATAAAAGCAAATCGACAAACCATAATATATAAAAAAAGCCGGCGTCTGTCACAGACTGCCGGTTTTTGTATGTTTGGCTGTATGCTTTTTCCTTTGTAAAGCACAGAATGCGGCAATGCCGAGACTGTCAATCAGCACATCGCGGAGGCATCCGTTTCTGCCGAAAAAGAGCTGGACGATTTCTGTCAGGAAAGCGGCGGCCAATGCATACAGCACCGCCCTCTTCATGCGCCTGCGCTCTCTGAAAAACAAATAGGCGAGCACAAAAAATGAAAACGCGTGCCCGAGCTTTTGAATCGCCGCTTCCGATATGGCGAGCTCCGCCATATCGAACACAAAGAAACCGGACACATCCGGATGCGGCGTGAAACGGAAGGACACCGTCTGTGACACAATCATATCGTGAAAGCTTTCCGTCAAAGCCGAAACGAAAACAAAGACGAGCCACCCGGCCGCCAGACATTTATTCATTCAGCATCTCCTTCGTTTTCTACTAGTATAAAGGCACATGCGGCAATATGAAAAGCGCCTATCTGAGCTGATAGGCGCTTTGGGATCAAGATTACTTGCCCGAATCTTTCATTGAGCCGTCATCTTTACCATCTGTCTTGTCTTTTGTGCCGTCCTCTTTGTCACCTGGTTTTTCTTCGGTTTCTTTTTTAGGCATCACATCTTTTTTCTCGGAAGACTGCTGAATTGACCCTTCCGTTTCTTCTGTCACAGCGTTTTTCTCTTCAGCCGCCGCTTTTTCAATAGATGTTACCGGCTTGTCCATAAAATTGAGCGGGTTCATCGCTACGCCGTCCTTGCGGATTTCAAAGTGCACGTGATTTCCGCTTTCTTCACTGTAAAGGTTTTTTCCGGATTTACCGATGACCTGGTTCTGCTTTACTTTGTCGCCCTGATCCACGCTGACTTCAGATAAAGACTGATAGACAGTAGACAGGCCGTCTGAGTGTTCAATTTCAACCACATATCCCAGTACCGGGTCTTTAGCAGCTTTAACAACCGTACCGCTCAGAGAAGCAGAAACATCAAATGATTTTCCGTCTTTCTCAGCTAAGTCAATTCCTTTACTGAGGCTGTACGTGTTATTATAGTTAACAAGTGCTGCTTCTTTCTCTTTTTTTGCGGCATCAGTTTCATAAAACTTTTTCACAACAGAAACATTTTCAGAATGAGCAGCCGGCATTGCGACGTTTTCCATTGACTTGCCTACTTCGACGGCATCGTCTTTGCCGCTGTCATACGCGGAGTTTCCGCCGTTGTTCGTCAGATTGTCCTTCACATCATTCGAAACGGATTGATACCAAAGGACAGCTGTTAAAATGACGGCCGCACTGACTAAGTAGATTGCAGGGAATATCCAGCGTTTGCGAAAAAACCGCTGAAGTTTTTTGACTTGAGAAGTTTTCTTTTCTTCCTCTCTCATTTGTTCATCACCTCAGCAACATTCTGAACACTTTTCTGAAAATATATACACATCCATAAAAAACTTTTTTGGAAATAGTATGTGCAGATTGCACTTAATTATGTAATGAAATGTGAAGGGAGATCCCGGAATATGAATTTGACCCTGCGCAAAGCCGTATTGGAGGATTTAAATGCGGTGGTGGCCATATACAACTCGACGATTGCCTCACGAATGGTAACGGCTGATACGGAAGAAGTGACGCCCGCAGACCGGATGGATTGGTTTTTGCGGCACACGGACCGGCGCCCGCTGATGGTCGCGGAAGATGAAACCGGCAAAGTGGCGGCCTGGATCAGCTTTGAAACGTTTTACGGCCGTCCGGCCTATGACAAAACGGCGGAGATCAGCATCTATCTGCATCAGGATTGCCGCGGCAAAGGAGCAGGAAGCTTTCTGCTGAAAGAAGCCCTGGCACTCGCTCCGGCAATCGGCATCCGCAGCCTGATGGCTTTTATCTTCGGACATAATGTGCCGAGCATTAAGCTGTTTGAAAAATTCGGTTTTACCGAATGGGGCGTATTCCCGGGTATCGCCGAAATGGACGGAAAACGATATGACTTGAACATTTTAGGGAGAGAACTGTCATGATCACCATTGATAAAGACAAAGACGAAAACCAGCCGCTCAATAAAAAAGCCCGTTCCCTTGCCGACATCGCCAAATGGGGAAAGATCACCGCCGTGTTTCTGATCATCACGGGCTCTCTTTCCGCTCTGTCAGCCATTGTGACGCTGCTCGGAGCCATTCCGGGGGTTCTGCTCATCATTTCCGGCGTCATGCTGATGCGCTCGGCAAAAGCGGCTGCCGCCCTTCAGGAAGGACTAGAAGAAAACGCGGAAGAAAATATGCTTGCACATTACGCGTCATTTATCAAAATGCAGTTTTTTTACGCGGCATCCAGTGTGGTATTGGGCATTCTCGCTTTTATTTTAGTCGTCATCTTCGCTGTCATCGGAATTATCGCTTATCACAGCACTGATACGTATGACACGCCTGATTCATATTACTATGAGAACGACCCGGTGTTTGAATGACAAAAAGAGCTGATCGCGCGTCAGCTCTTTTTTAATAAAGCATTTCTTTTTTCCGGTCTTCTTCCGTTAAAAATTCAATAAAGCTCTTCATCGCAGACGGCTCCTCGGCAATCAGACGGGTATAGGCGCTTTTCCGTTCCTCGGACAGAATATCGCTTTTTCTGATTCTGTTCAGCATATAAAGGCGGATCGTTTTTTGCACCTGTTTCCGCTGATAGCCGGCTTCCTTAAACAACGCAAGACCCCAGGCCGCAAGGAGGGCAAAAATGCCGGCCGACACGAGAGCTCCTCTCCCGGAAGGGGCCTGAATCAAAAGCGATGCCAGATGAAACAGACTAAAAGCGGCGAGCGGGAAAGCAAGAAAACGGTAAATGATGCTTTTTTTCATCAGCGGCGCAATGGCGATTTGTATTTTCTGAATTTCTTTTTTTATGAATCCCGGCAATTGTTCCGCATGCTCCAGCTTCATGCCCTCTCCCCTTTGCTGTCATTTTTGTCTTCTTTTTCATATATGCATATTTTACCGCACCCGGAACTTTCTTTGAAAGAAAACTGCATTCATCTTTGATTCCGGCTCTTTATTCTTTCAAAATGTCAATGTTATAATTTGAAATGGGAATCAGATTGCTGCACTTGTCGGAATACTAATGGGCACAGTCTTGATAAATATGATATAGCGGGGTTGCAAAGTGAGCATTTCATTTATTTTATTCGGATTTTTTTTCGTTTTAAATATACTTTTGGCCGTCATCATGATTTTCAAAGAAAGACGCGATGCCAGCGCTTCATGGGCTTGGCTCTTGGTTCTTTTTTTTATTCCCATTTTAGGGTTTATTTTATACCTGTTATTCGGCCATAACCTGAGACGCAAGCATCTGTTTCAGTGGGAAGACCGTAAAAAAATCGGGATTGAAAAGCTGCTGAAGTCTCAGCTGAAGGATCTGAAGTCGAGGCAATTCCAATTTAACAACAGGGCGACTGTGGATAATAAAGACCTCATCTATATGCTTGTCATGAACAACCACGCAGTCTTTACAGAGGATAATTCGGTGGAGATTTTGACGGACGGGCGCGATAAGTTCAAACGCTTAATGAAGGACATTTCCAACGCAAAAGATCACATTCACCTTCAATACTATATTTATAAAGGTGATGAACTGGGAAAAAAATTGCGCGATGCCTTAGTGAAAAAAGCACGCGAAGGCGTAAAAGTCAGAGTGTTATATGATGAACTCGGTTCAAGATCACTCAGAAAAAAATTCTTCAAACCGCTGCGGGACGCCGGCGGCCATGTGGAAGTCTTTTTTCCTTCCAGGCTTCGTCCGATTAATTTGCGGCTCAATTACCGGAATCACCGCAAGCTCGTCATCATTGACGGCGAAACCGGCTATGTCGGCGGCTTTAACGTCGGAGATGAGTATCTCGGCCTGAATCCGAAATTCGGCTACTGGCGCGATACGCACCTCAGGCTTCAAGGCACGGCGGTACACGCCATTCAGACACGGTTTATCCTCGATTGGAACCAAGCCTCCCATCATCATACGCTCACATACGTTCCGAATCATTTTCCGGAATGCGAGCCGAAGGGCAATGTCGGGATGCAGATTGTCACGAGCGGACCGGACTCAGAATGGGAACAAATTAAAAACGGCTATATCAAGATGATC
The DNA here is from genome assembly GCF_040311405.1 of Bacillus sp. FSL K6-2865. Classification (NCBI taxonomy): domain Bacteria; kingdom Bacillati; phylum Bacillota; class Bacilli; order Caryophanales; family Bacillaceae; genus Bacillus; species Bacillus sp. FSL K6-2865. The sequence goes on from NZ_CP152036.1 coordinate 3,713,266, forward strand.
TCAACGGCCAAACGGTCAATCCTGATTCAGACGCCTTACTTTATTCCTGACTCAAGTCTTTTAGATGCCCTCAGGATCGCCTGTCTGTCAGGCATCGACGTCAAAATCATGATTCCGAACAAGCCGGATCACGCTTTCGTTTACTGGGCGACTTTATCTTACATCGGCGATCTTTTGAAAGCCGGAGCCTCAGTCTACATTTACGATAACGGCTTTATTCATGCAAAAACGATTGTCGTCGATGATGAGACGGCTTCAGTCGGTACGGCGAATATCGACGTCAGAAGCTTCAGACTTAATTTTGAAGTCAACGCCTTTATTTATGACGTCACCATTGCGAAAAAACTCATTTCCTCATTTAAAGAAGATCTGCTCGTCTCCAGAAAATATACGTATGAAGAATATCAGGAGCGTTCGCTGCGGATCCGCATTAAAGAATCGATTTCAAGACTTCTTTCGCCGATTTTGTAATTCCCGGGGTGTTTCTCGGGAATTTTCTGATACAAAACGGACACGGCACGAAAAAACACATTTTATATTCAAAAGAATGACCCAATAGTGTATAAATGAAAAGTGAGTATTTTTTTGTAAAGGAGTGCCATAGTTTGAAACCTGAATCAGTGAATCGTTCGCTTATTGCTATTTCAAAATGGGGAAAAGCGACAGGTATTTTATTTATTATCGTGGGTGCGTTTGCGGCGCTGTCGGGCGCGTTTTTCTTTTTAATCGGAGCCATTCCCGGCGTTCTGCAGATCATTGCCGGCATTTTTCTGATGCGCTCGGCAAATGAAGCGGGACAGATGGCGGAGCAGTTCAATGAACTGACAGAGGAACATATGCTGGAGAATTATGCAAAGTTCGTGAAAATGCAGGGGATCTACCTGATTGTGACGGTCGGCTTGTCCGTTCTCGGTATCGTTCTCTTCATTGTCCTCATGACGCTCGGCATCGTGGACGGCGTGTTTAATAATATTGATGCCAATACATATTAAAAAGGAAAATCCCGGCGCATCCGCCCGGGATTTTTTCTTATTCCGCTTCTTCGATAACGGTAAAGCGTTCGTTTTTGTGCTTCGGATTATGCAATTCGTTCAATACGACGATGGCATAATGGCGCAGCTGATGCAGCTGTCTGCAAATATTCCTTCAGACATTCCGGCTTCAGCTCAAAAAAGTTTATTCAAATAAAAACTTTTCCTCAGAGTTTCAACTGAAATCACTCAATTGTTCGACTGTTCCTGATCAGGTTTAGAAGCAAGAATTGTGATTCTGCAAAATAAGGATAAAAGCCCTGATGGAACAAGACCACTCATCATACAGTTTTTTGGGTCTTTGTAATTAAATTACAATTGTTCTTAATATTCACTCATGTATTCATGCTATTATATTGAAAGGAACGATCAAAAGCGTTGGCGTTCGTTAAATATTTACGAGTGCTGCCTCATGTCAAAGTCAGAAAAAATAGTATAGGAGGTAACATATGTTTAAGTTTAAAAAGAAATTCTTAGTTGGATTAACGGCTGCTTTCATGAGTATCAGCATGTTTTCGGCAACCGCCTCTGCAGCTGGCACAGATTACTGGCAAAATTGGACTGATGGGGGCGGAACAGTCAACGCTGTCAATGGATCTGGCGGGAATTACAGTGTTAATTGGTCTAATACCGGAAATTTCGTTGTTGGTAAAGGCTGGACTACAGGCTCGCCATTTAGAACAATAAACTATAATGCCGGAGTCTGGGCGCCGAATGGCAATGGATATTTGACTTTATATGGCTGGACGAGAGCACCTCTCATCGAATATTATGTAGTGGATTCATGGGGTACTTACAGACCTACCGGAACGTATAAAGGTACTGTAAAGAGTGATGGAGGTACATATGACATATATACAACGACACGTTATAACGCACCTTCCATTGATGGCGATAACACTACTTTTACGCAGTACTGGAGTGTTCGCCAGTCGAAGAGACCGACCGGAAGCAACGCTGCAATCACTTTCAGCAATCATGTTAACGCATGGAAGAGCCATGGAATGAATCTGGGCAGTAATTGGGCTTATCAAGTCTTAGCGACAGAAGGATATAAAAGCAGCGGAAGTTCTAATGTAACAGTGTGGTAACAGCTCATCTTTAATTAGGGGCAGCTAACGGGCTGCTGATCGTTCCTAGAGAAATTTTATAATCATTGTTAAGAGGCGAACGGTTTTGGCATTGCCGGAGGCAGGATATCATTTTTTGTTTAACTTGCTCACAGCTGACACCTTCACATAAGTCTTAAGCAAAATAAAAATATCCCGGTAACCGCCTCCTTTAGTTCCGGAGGATTTCTTCATTAAACAGATCGCAATCCGCATCCAGGCGTGTCTGAATATGGAGCCAAAACCGTGATTTCCTCATTATAACTTGTAACCATTTTTGTTACACCTATAGCAGCATGAACCCATCTCTTTTTAACAAAAGAGATGATTCATTACATCATAAAGGGACTTGCTCGCAAGTTCATTCTCCATTGCCCGCTGTACGCTTCCGAACGTCTCATCGAGCGCGCGCTGAATATTTTTTCCGACCGGACAGTCGGGGTTCGGATTGTCGTGAACCGCAAAAAGCTCTTCCTTATTCTGCACCGCCCTGTAAACCTCTAAGAGGGTGATCTCCGACGGATCTTTTTTCAGGCTGGCTCCCGGAACACCCGCCCGGGATGTCAGAATACCCGCTTTTTTCAGCTGGCTGATCGTTCTCCGCACGACGACGGGATTGGTGTTTACGCTGCCCGCAATCATATCCGATGACGCCCGTTCATCCGTTGAGATCAGCGATAGAATGTGAATGGCCACAGCAAGACGGCTGTTAATCATGTTTTTCACCACCGTTGTAACCACAATAGTTACATTTCATTTGTTTGTCAACTACTAATATACACTAAAACGGGCGGCAGGATGAAATCAAGTTGGCAATAGAGGTGTAAACAGGCCGGCGGGAAACCGGCCGGAGAGGGATTAAAATAAGAAATAACGCTGTCCGAGCGGAACATAGCTGACGGGCTGGCATGCCAGCTCTTCTCCGTCGGCGAACACCTGATAGGTTTTCGGATCGACTTGTATATTCGGCATCGCGTCATTCAGCTTCATGTCGAGCTTACTCAGCTTACGGATATTCCGTACGGGAGAAATCATTTTTTCAAGGCCGAGCTTTTCCGGCACACCGTTTGCGATACCGGCCTGGGACATAAATGTAATAGAGGTATTTCGGTTTGCTTTACCGTATGATGCGTACATCTGCCGCATAAACACGGGCTCAGGCGTCGGAATGGAAGCATTCGGATCTCCCATTTGGGCGCGGGCGATCATGCCGCCTTTGAGCACAAGTTCAGGTTTGACGCCGAAGAAAACCGGGTCCCATAGTACGAGGTCGGCGAGCTTTCCTTTTTCAACGGAACCGACTTCATGGCTCAGGCCGTGAGTGACGGCCGGGTTGATCGTGTATTTGGCGATATAGCGTTTGGCGCGCACATTGTCATTGCCGTTTTCTCCTGATAGAGCGCCGCGCTGTTTTTTCATTTTATCGGCCACCTGCCATGTCCGGATAATCACTTCTCCCACCCTGCCCATCGCCTGCGAGTCAGATGATGTCATGCTGATCGCGCCGATATCGTGCAGAATATCCTCCGCCGCAATGGTGGCCGCTCTGATGCGTGAATGACTGAACGCCACGTCTTCAGGCACTTTTGAATCTAAATGATGGCAGACCATCATCATATCAAGATGCTCGTCCATCGTGTTGACGGTATATGGAATCGTCGGCGTCGTAGAGGACGGCAGGATATTGGCGTAAGATGCGAGTTTCATAATATCCGGTGCGTGGCCTCCGCCGGCTCCCTCTATGTGATATGTATGGATAACCCGGTCGCCGATCGCATCAAGCGTATTTTCTAAAAAGCCCGCTTCATTTATCGTGTCTGTATGGATCGCCACCTGAATGTCCGCCTCATCCGCCGCTTCCATGCAAGCTTTAATGGCGCTTGGCGTTGATCCCCAATCTTCATGCAGCTTCAGGCCGATCGCGCCTGCTTCCACCTGCTCGATCAGCGGTGCTTTATCGGATGCATTCCCTTTTCCTAAGAAACCGACGTTGATCGGAAACTCCTCGGCCGCTTCCAGCATTCTCGACATGTACCATGCACCGGATGTACAAGTCGTCGCTTTACTTCCCGTCGCAGGACCCGTTCCGCCGCCGAGAAGCGTGGTCACGCCTGAAGAAAGCGCGACTTCCATCTGCTGCGGGCAGATAAAGTGGATATGCGTATCCACCCCGCCGGCCGTTACGATTTTCCCTTCGCCGGAAATGACTTCTGTTCCGGCACCGATAATCATGTGCGGGTCCACCCCATCCATAATATCAGGGTTGCCGCTTTTCCCGACGCCGACAATCCGGCCGTCCTTCACCCCGATATCCGCCTTGACGATTCCGGTATAATCCAGGATAACCGCGTTTGTAATGACCAGATCAAGCGCTCCGTCTTTCCCGGTGATACGCCCGTTCTGCCCCATGCCGTCCCGGATTGTTTTCCCTCCGCCGAAAATCATTTCTTCACCGTAATTCGTGAAATCTTTTTCGACTTCAATCCATAAATCCGTATCTCCGAGTCTGACTTTGTCTCCCGTTGTCGGTCCGAACAGTTCTGCGTATTGCTCACGTGACATTTTCATCGGATCGCCTCCTCCATCCATCCGGCTTTTTTAAGATTTGACAGAGTCTTCTCTTTTCCCCGCTCATCCATATACGTATCGGCCATGCCGTTGAGACCTCTGACCGTTTTTCGCCCTCCGATTTCCACGAGCGTGACGGTTTTCTCTTCTCCCGGTTCAAAACGGACAGATGTGCCTGACGGGATATCAAGGCGCATGCCGATTGCTTTGTCCCGATTGAAGGAAAGGGCGCCGTTGGCTTCGGCAAAATGAAAATGCGATCCTACCTGCACTGACCGTGTTCCGTTATTGGTGACTGACACCTCCAGCGTCTTCCGGCCTTCGTTAATGGTGATGATCCCCTTTGCGACTTGAATCGCTCCCGGCTTCATGACTTCACCTCCGCTTTGATCGGCTGATGAACGGTGACAAGCTTAACCCCGTCCGGGAACGTCGCTTCCACCTGAATGCTGTCCAGCATTTCCGGAACGCCTTCCATAACATCTTTTTCCGTCAATACATTGCGGCCGGATTCCATCAGCTCAGCAACGCTTTTTCCGTCTCTCGCGCCTTCCATCAGATAACAGGTCAAATATGCGGCGGCTTCGGGATAATTCAGCAGAACGCCGCGCGCCTTCCGCTGCTTAGCGAGCTCTCCCGCCGTAAAAATAAGCAATTTTTCTTGCTCAACCGGTGTCAGTTTCATCTGTATTCCCCCTTAGTGATAGTCAAACACAATCCGCATGGTCATACCGAAACGATGCAGGCGGCCGTCACCCCCTTCACCTCATGAAATGTTAAGTGATAAAAGTTATTCGACGGTGAACGGCCCGATTCCTTTTGCAGAAATTACCGATTTCTCATTTTTTTCTTCAACAAACGTTTAATCAAATGTGAAGAAAGGTTACATTCTATGTGAATATTATAAAGAAATCGCCGGGGAATTTATAGAATATTTAAAAATTTAGTGAATATTAACCAAATGAACTGGAATTTTTGTCATTTCTCATAACAAAAAGCCCAAAATATTTTGGGCTTTTGCTGTGTTTCACTATCAAATTAATCATCACTGAGTTTATCTTTCGTTTTGCCGACACCCTTTTGCAGGCTGCCTTTCGCTTTGTCTTTTTTACCTTCCGCTTTTAAGTCGGACTTGTCTGCCATGTCGCCTGCTTTGTCCTTAGCTTCCCCTTTCATTTTGTTCATTCCGCCTTTTACTTTGTCTTTTAAACCGTTATCTTGACTCATAATATCTTCAGCTCCTTTTGTTGTTGTGTACTTGTGTTCTTCCCTCTCAGCCTGATAGCAAACATTTCAACTCTCAATTATTGATTTCACAGCGTTCCCCGTAGCGGAGCACTTTGTAAACAGCCAATCCGTCTGACAGCTTATTATCCCCGTATTGCACCGGCAGAAGAGCAAAGAAAACATAATAAGTTGAAAAATAGACAAATTGGTAAAAAAATAAGTTTGGCTCGAGGACATCTTTCATGATCAGCAGATTTACTAAAAAGATAGAAGCGATATTAAACAGACAGCCTCCGGAATAGACGAGCGCGCTCGTCAGACGGTTATCTATCCGCAATTCGCCGAACTTGCAGAAAGAATCTATGAAGTAGATACGCCGAACCTGAATCGGCCCTACTTTTAAAAGACGTTTCCCCATTCCGATATCCAATGACGCCTTGCCTCCGAACAGCATGGCCATAAAGCTGTGCCCCGACACATGGATGACAGACACCATCGGCAGAATGATGAGAAAAGATACGAAAAACTTTATCATATCATTAAATCCGAACAACAAATCCCCCCCCTCGCATATGCCTTTTCTCTCTTTTTCGATTTTTCCGTTTTTTTCTATGATCAAACGTTATAATGCGCATGAAAAAATAACCATCTGCTGATCAGATGGTTAAGAAAATTATATATCGTATAAACACTGTTCTTTTTGAATGTTTTCTCTCATGCGAATCGCTTTTTCATAAAAATACGCCGCTTCTTTATATTGCTCATGTGCGCTTGTGTAAACGGCGGCCTCCAAGGCGAAATCTTCAATATACACATACAGCGATTTTTCATTCATATAGTCAAACACTTCATGGATTAAATCCATATTGAGCGACTCCAAATAAAGCGCTTGTAAAAACTTATACTTCTCTAAACTGAATCGATCGCCCCGTTCTTTCGCGATCATGACCCCTCTTTCATAATAGGTAAGGGCCGCTTGGTCATCATGCAGCCTGAAAAGGGTGTGCGTTAAGCTGAACAGCGCCTTCGGAAGCTGTTCAAGCTGATGCTCTTCAAAAACGGGAACCGCTTTTCTAAAGTACCGGGCCGCTTCATCCAGATCCCGCTTTTCAGAATAACAATTCCCCAGATTGTAAAGCGAAGACCCGATCAGGCGGGGCTGTCCTTCAAGCAAAGAAAGGCGGAGGGCTTCGTCTAAATGCTCAAGCGCTTTGTCGTAGTTTTTGCAGTCGATGTAGTTTCCTGAGATGACGAAATGGCATTGAATTCTCCGCACTCTGTAGAAATCGTGTTTCATATACGTATCCAGCGCTTGAATCCCGTGATTCATGGAAAAATGAGTCTGCTTCATGACGTAAAACACTTCAGACATCTTGAAATGGAATTCCGCCCTCTCTATATCATCCTCGACAAATGAAAGGAGTTTTTCCGCTTTCCTGTAAAAAGAAATAGCCGCAACATAGTTATTGTGATCGAATTCATACATCCCTCTGAACAAATGGAAATAATACTCAGACAGTCCCGATATGCTGTCCGTGCTTTCGATCGTCTTTTGCAGCTCGCTGTACTGAATCTGTGATTGTTCGGTGCATTCCGGCTTGACGTAATCAAGCATAATATGATGGCGGTAGCTGATCAGCTGATAATATAACAGCAGCAGCTGGTCTTCCTCCATACGTTTTATATCCTCATCAATTTCCTCTTTCAGCTTTATGGCATCAGCCGCTTGAAACGCTAAAATGTGCTTGTACCATTTGTTGATCTTGACTCCAACTTGAGATGACGGAATCTCGTATGCGGTCATGCCCCTTTCACAACCTTTTCTAATTTCTATTGGTTATATTTTAACATATTGTATGGCTTTGGAATTGCATAACTTGATTGTCCTGCATCAAAATTCCTATCATATATTTCGGCTGTCACCGGTATTTTTTGAACAGACCGCTCTCATATTGTGAATAAAAAAGCCTGCCCTTGTCCGGGCAAGCTTTTCTTCATCCGCCTATATAAGACATTTCCACTTTCTTTTTCCCATCCGTTTTAGAAAGCGCGCGGTCAATTGAATACTGATCCGTGCGATTTCTCCAGACAGAAGCGATGGATTCCGTCAATTCATCATCGGTCAGACCGCCGCGCACGAGTTTCCGAACATCATAGCCGCTTGACGCAAACAGGCACGTAAACAGCTCGCCTCTCGCCGACAGGCGCGCTCTGTTGCAGGAGGCGCAGAATGCATCCGAGACGGAGGAAATCACGCCGATTTCGCCGGAACCGTCAAGATAGCGGAACCTGGAAGCGACCTCTCCTTTATAATTCGCTTCTATCGGCTCCGTCGGCATGTGCTGGTTGATCAGATCAATAATCTCTGCCTTCGTGATCACATCTTTTTTATTCCATTGATTCGTATTGCCTACATCCATAAATTCAATAAACCGGAGAATATGACCCTTTTCTTTAAAATAGCGGGCCATCGGCAGGATATCTTTTTCATTGACGCCCTTTTGAACAACCATATTGATTTTAACACCGAGTCCGGCCGCTTTTGCCGCCTCAATGCCCTCAAGCACCTTGTTCACCGAAACCCCGCGGCCGTTAATGGCCTTAAACCGCTCATCCTCTAAAGAATCGAGGCTGACTGTCACGCGATGCAGCCCCGCCTGCTTCAGTTTTTCCGCATACACGGGAAGCAGAGAGCCGTTTGTCGTCATCGCGATATCTTTAAGTCCGGGGATGCGCGCAAGTTTTTTGATCAATTCAGGCATATCTTTTCTCATGAGCGGCTCTCCGCCCGTCAGCCTGATTTTTTCAACGCCGAAGCGGCCGACAAACAGCTTCGCAAGCCGCTCAAGCTCCTCGAAGGAGAGCAATTCCGTCTTTTTTAAAAATGGATAATCCGGTCCGAATAATTCGGCTGGCATACAGTACGTGCATCTGAAGTTGCAGCGGTCGGTTACAGAGATACGAAGATCCCTGAGCGGCCTTTCCCTTTTGTCTGTCACCCGGCGCGTTTCTGTATTCATAAGCCCAAGACCCCTTTCTATTGTTCAACCCGTTCAGGATGTGTGTATACGTTAAATGATCCGTTTCTGACAAAACCTATCGCGGTTATGTTCAGCTCTTCCGCCATTTGCAGCGCGAGCTCCGTCGGCGCCGATTTTGAAATGACAATCGACACGCCGATTTTTGCGGCTTTTAATAAAACCTCCGAGGAAATCCGGCCGCTGAAGACGATCAGCTTGTCACGGACCGGCATTCCGTTTTTCAAACAGCAGCCGTACAGCTTATCCAGCGCGTTGTGGCGCCCGATGTCCGTCCTCATGAAGAGCAGCTTTTCCGTATCGCACAGCGCCGCATTATGGACGCCGCCCGTTTCCTGGAAGGTGCCGCTTCCTCTTTGCATCTCCTTCATCAGGCGAAGGCACGTCTCAGGAGTTATAGTGATACGGCTGACGGCGGTTTTGGCCGTTTTCACATCCTGCTGAAAGTAAAAATGGCGGCCTTTCCCGCAGCATGAACCGATGACCCTCTTCGTATAGTCTTTTTGCTCAAGCACTCCGGGATTCGTCAGTTCAACATATGCAAACCCGAGACTTTCATCTATAGTAAAGCTTTTGATTTCTTTTTCAAAACGAATGACGCCTTCTGATGCGAGAAATCCGATGACGAGTTCCTCTAAATGGTCAGGCGTGCAGACGAGCGTAACAAATTCCTGTCCGTTCACCATGACGGTCACCGGATACTCTGAAACCATCCGATCTGCCGTCTTTGTTAATACCCCTTTTTCATAGCGGTATATGTCTCTGACCGCTGTTGTTTTTTCATCCACTGTTTTCCCCTCCGCAGTATCCTTCTCTTTTATTCTTCCACAATCCCTGTATTTTGTCGAATTTGCGGTTTAAAAAAAGAGCCCTCTTAGGACTCTATGTTTCATTGCGATGATGTCTGCTCAGAATGGTGAATAAAATAACTGCGGCGATAATGGCCAATATACTGACGAATATGAAGGCGGCAAGCTTCAGAAAAATTCCCATCAGAACAAAAACGACTGCCGCCAGCACTAATATAATGCCTGCTCCTTTTAACAACAGCGTTCATCTCCTTTTATCCGTATCATTCCCGCGGTTCCGTTTTCTAAACAAAAAAGACGCCGCGCGGGCGTCCTTTTTTAACCTATTCTTTTGCTAAATCCTTTGCAGCGTCTTCCCAAGCCTGTTTGAACTCGTCCGCGCTGTCAGCTGAGACATATGTGCCGCCTCCCGCTTCCGCCGCTTTTTCAAGGCTTTCGCTTCCTTTCATGCCGAAGTTGAAGCCGATGATATTGACGATCGTGTTGACGTTCGCTTTACGGAGCTTTTGAATTTCGGCCTGAGGATTACCGCCGCATGTTTCTTCACCGTCTGTGATCAGATATACGACGTTTTTCCCCGTGGCGCCGGCCCGCTCAAATTCTTCACGCGTATCAGAGAGCGCTTTCGCAATCGGTGTCCAGCCGGTCGGTTTAATCTTGCTGAGTGATTGCTCAAATGGAGTCACGGCGTACGGCTGAAGGCCGTATAACGTTTCTGTCGCATTACATGATACGGCTTTGCCTGAGTTTTTATTATTGCCCTTATGCCCGAATACCCGAAGCATCAGATTCGTGTCTTCAGGAAGAACTTCCGCAAAAGAAGTGACAGACTCTTTCGCAACATCTATTTTACGCTCTCCCCCTGTTTTTTGTATCATGCTTCCGCTTGCATCAAACAGCACGGCAACGTTTGTTTCTTCGTGCTTTTTCTCAGCTGCAAAAACAGGTGATCCGAGTGAAAGCGTCAAAAGTCCGACAATCCCCGCAGTGAACATTTTTTTCATTTCCTTCATTCCTCTCCGTTTGTTTTTGGCCGATGGGCCCCCGGCTCTTCTCTATGCTAGATGAGGAGTATGCAAAAAGATATAGGGCGGGATTCCTTTTGTATAAGCGTCTGTACACCGTTAAAAATGAACAGAATTATGCGCATCATCCTAAAAAGATTGGATAAATGATGACAGATTTAATGCCTTTTTCGCCCTTTTTGTAATATAAGTCCGAAAACTGATTCTTTTTACAGTTTTCTCTTCATCTTTTCTTGAAATTTTTGTTAAATAAAAATAAAAAAAAGGGCCGCTAAACGGCACCTTTCTTATTCCGCTAATGAACTCGCTTCCAGGGTAAAGATGCGGTTCATATCTTTTTGGCTGTGAGCTTCGTAATATTTTCCTCCGCCCGCACCGGCAATTGCGTGAAGCTGTCCGTTGAAGCCTTCTTTAAAGTCAAAGCCGATCACGTTGACTTTAATATGATGTTTGCGAAGTTCTTTCGCTGTCTTAATAGGATCTCCTCCGCATGTCTCCTCACCGTCTGTCAACAGGTAAACGGATTTAAAGCCGAATTTATGAACGCCGTTAAAAGAAGCTTTCGCATCCTCTAATGCTTTTGCAATCGGTGTCCACCCCGTAGGCCCGATTCCGTTCAGAGAGTTGAGGAAGCTCTGTCTGTCAAACCTTTGGAATCCGTATACACCGCGAATGGATTCGCAAGATTGAACTTTTCCGGAGTTTTTATTATTGCCTTCCGAACCGAAAACCGTCATTCTGACCTGTGATGTAGACTTAATTCGATCCGCAAAACGGACAATTTCATCTTTTGCCATATTGTATTTAGAAACGCCGTCAATCCGTTTCGCCATACTGCCGCTCGCATCAAGCAAAATAGCGATATTGTTTTTAAATAAAAATGTCTTCTCGTTTGCATTCTCGGCAGCAAAAGCAGGAGATGCAGCAGTCAGCATCAATCCGAGCATGAGTATGAGTGAAAATGTTTTTTTCATTGCTTTTTCCCCTTTTCAATAGATTTACGTTCAACGCCGAACAATATTTATCGTAAATGAGATGAAAAGGGAAATAAATAGGACGGCGTTCCTCATTATTTTTGCGTATATTCACATAGAAGCGGCATTTTTATCAGTGATTTACACCCGGCGCTCAGCCTTCAATCGACATTTGTCAGCCTTTAGGCTTTCGTTATATGAGTCTGTTGGTTGCTTTACCGTTTATGGAATAGTTTTCAAAAAAACAGACGCTCATGAAAGCGTCTATTTTTTCGCCATATATTTGTTTAAAAATGAATCTGCTTCGGAAATGTCCACTCCCTGATAATAATGCTTGACGATGTCCGCCACTGATTTTCCCTGCTCCGCCATGTAATTGGCCCCGTACTGGCTCATGCCGACGCCGTGGCCGAATCCTTTTGTCGTAATGGTGATGCTGCTGCCGTTTCGTTTCCATTCAAAGTCGGCAGAACGGAGTCCGAGTTTTTCCCGGATGTCTCTTCCCTTCAGCTTTTTGCCGTTGATGACGGCCGTTGCCACTTGATGGCCCGGCGTTCTGGCTGTAATCTGTCCCACCGTGTTTTGTCCTGAGAGCTGTACGCCGAGCTTTTGCTGAAACTCCGGCACACTGAAGGTCTGGGTGGCAAGATATTTCGGCGATTGCTTATCCCACGGACTTTTCACGCTTTTTAAATAAGGAATGGCGCTTGTCCAATAGGCTTCCGCATTTTCCGTATACCCGTTGCTCGTAGAGAAGAAAGATGCCTCAATCGGCTTGTTATCGTACGTTAAAATCTTTCCTTGCGTGCCGGCCACCGCGTTTGTGATTTTCTTGAGGTTGTGTGCGTACTTAGAACCCCATTCTTTTTTCAGCTGGCTTTTGCTTTGATAGACTTGGAACATTTGCGTATCATCCACCAGTGATCCTTTCGGCGCCTGGACGGCTGAGTCAGCGACCATCAGTCTGACGATGAATGTCCGGGCGGCGAGCGCCTGGGCTTTTAAGGCCTCCGGTTTAAAGTTTGCGGGCATTTCGGAAGCCACGACACCGATCACGTACTCTTCAAGCGGAATGTTTTCTACAGAATGATTGGATGTCCGATAAACCGGAATGGATACAGGTGATTCTTTCAATGTTTCTGCTCCTTTTGTTTCTCGTGTGGTGTGTGCTGTTTTGTGTCCGGGTTCTCTGTTTACGGCTGCTCCTTTTTCTGCCTGAAACGGAAGGACGAGAATGGTGGGGACTAGAAGAATAAGTATACACAGCCCGGATAGTAGAAATACAATCGGTTTCATATATCAGCTGCCTCCTGCTTGGGATTCGACTCTACTTCATCTTATGGGCAGGGACAAGCTAATATGACTTCCTTTTGGACAGAATCTTTATTCCATTTTTCACGCGAAAAACGTATTCTTTTTTGGAAATCAGAGCATAATAATGATGATAAACCATAAAAAAACAGTATGCCAGATTGACATACTGTTTTTACAGCCATTATGCGTTTAGGTCAGTTACGACTTCTTTGCTTTCTTGTTCAGCGGCCGTTTCATCAACGACACGCTCGATGTCAGCGCCGAGAGCCGCAAGTTTTTTATGGAAATTCACATAACCGCGATCCAAGTGCTTCAGTTCCGTGACGCGTGTATGACCTTCAGCCACTAATCCCGCAAGAATCAGCGCCGCGCCCGCACGCAGGTCCGTAGCGGCAACTTCTGCGCCTTGCAGCTGTACAGGACCGTTAATGATCACAGAACGTCCTTCAATTTTAATGTCGCCATTCATCCGGCGGAATTCTTCAGCATGCATAAAACGGTTTTCAAACACAGTTTCAGTAATCATGCTTGTTCCGCTCGCACGGAGAAGCAGCGCCATCATTTGCGACTGCATATCAGTCGGGAATCCTGGGTGAGGCATCGTTTTAATGTCGATCGGCTTCAGCTGGGCAGGACCGATGACACGAAGGCCTTCTCCTTCATCCGTAATTTTGACTCCCATTTCTTCCATCTTCGCAATTAAAGACGTAAGATGCTCAGGAACCGCACCTTTCACTAATACATTTCCTTCCGTGATAGCCGCAGCCACCATGAAAGTACCCGCCTCAATACGGTCAGGAATGATGTTGTGTCTTACGCCGTGAAGCTTCTCGACACCTTCAATTTTAATGGTGCCTGTGCCGGCTCCGCGGATTTTTCCGCCCATCGCATTGATATAGTTCGCTAAGTCAACGATTTCAGGCTCTTTTGCCACGTTTTCAAGCGTTGTTGTTCCTTCAGCTAAAGCAGCTGCCATAATCAAGTTTTCTGTCGCACCCACACTTGGGAAATCTAAATAGATTTTTGCGCCCTGCAGACGGCCTTCTACTTCTGCTTCAATAAAGCCGTTGCCTACTTTGATTTTTGCACCCATTGCTTCAAAGCCTTTTAAATGCTGATCAATCGGTCTTGAGCCGATTGCGCAGCCGCCCGGAAGCGCTACTCTTGAATGACCCGTACGGGCTAACAGAGGGCCCATAACAAGCACTGACGCACGCATTTTGCGCACATATTCAAAAGGTGCTTCTGTTTCTAAAGCGTAAGAAGCGTTTACGGTAACTTCATTATTCTCAAAATGCACATCTGCTCCTAAATGACGCAACACTTCATTAATTGTATATACATCGGAGAGCGTAGGTACATCACATATTACGCTTTTTTCTTCACTTGCTAATAAAGATGCAGCGATAACTGGTAAAACGGCATTTTTTGCTCCTTCAACTTTCACTGTGCCGTTTAACTTCTGACCGCCGCGGACGATGATTTTTTCCAAGGTATTCCCCTCCGCGTCCCTATATTCTCTATATTAATATTCAGTCGTCACGATTGGTGTGCCAACCGTAACGGTATGTTTTTCGCCCATTCCCGCACTTCTAAGCGCAACTTGCACATTCATCTTATGTTTCGATGTCATGATGTAATCTGTCCACTTATATGTAAATGCAGAAACAGAAACGAAATGAGGCTCAACTACATGTTCAACTGGACTTGCTTCAAATTCTTTCATGAGCTGTTCTGCTTTTTTTTGCAAAACAATACTCATATTATCATTTAAATGACCCTTAAGACAAGTAAAAATAAATACTTTATTTTGAAATATGTCATGTGCCTGCCGTTCAAACTGTTCATATGTATCATTCCAGTTTTCCGGTTGCTCCGGGCTCATTTGCTCATATAATAAATACGAAGTTGGGTTCTGGTTTTTGAGGGTAGTGACGAGCTGCAGTTTAAAAGTTGTGTGATTTTTTTTGTCAGAATACGTGCCGACGGTCTTTACGATTTTATCTTCCCGCGCGGATTCCCAATGATATTGCGGATACTGCGTCTTCAGTTCTTTTACCTTGTCATCAAATTCACTCAGTGACAGGTTCAGATTTTCTTTCGCATGAAGCGTCCATTCATCTACAGTGACCTGCTGCCGCTCCATTCCTTCGGCAATCTGGGCAAGCGGAGACAGCTCACTTGCATGAATGGAATGAAATACCGCTATTAAGGCGCTTAAAAAAACAAAAAATAAGATGATGCGGCCTGCTCTTTTTTTCTTCATATCGATCTCTCCCCCTTACTCCCATTTTTGCCGGAGCCGGGGAAAGCAATACATGGAAAACTTCGTCAAAACTCGCCAAGCGGGTGAAGAAAAATTGGTTTCTCACCCAGCGATTCCCTTCATTCAACAGACGAAACTTCTTAAAATAAGTATGGAAGCTGTTTCGAATAGGTAAGATAATCTAAAAAGAAGTCAGCGACTGCCGTACCGATCGCAATGGTAAGAAGAATGATCAGCAGCCTCGCCTGCACTATTTTTCCTTTTCGGATCAGCGGATCAAAGTTGACGGCCTGAAGCGCCCACCATGTCACCGCAATGCATACCAGGTGAACCAGGATGCTGATTGCGGCCTGCTGCCCCAATACATTCACAAATTCCATCTCCTTTCATTTTTTCCGCCCCTCATATCCTCTCTTATTATATAAGAAGAAGAGAGAAAGATGATCATTTTTACATCAGAATTTTTATCCAAAATTAGGGGCAATCCCCGCTTAAATGTCCGTTCTCCGGCATGATATACTTTTTTGGAAAGGAGATGGGAATATGAATCATTCCTTTTTTCATCCGGAAAAGCAGTATGGAGAAACACTTCCCGTATTTGACCACGAGTGGGAAGCGATAGCATTCTACTATGATTATAGACAGTCTCAAACAGAGGAACTGAAAGAATTATGTCAGTTTTTCAACATTTCTCTTGATTATTCACGCGGCAGCCTGCTGGAAGTGGAAGCTCTTTACTTCCGCAGCATACAAGAGCTGCTTTTGGCGGATTGGAACCTGCCGATTGACGAATTTGAGAAAATGCTCAGCGTGTATGTCATCGATTGTGCCATCAGACACCATGACGATGCCGAATGGGTCGTCAAACCTTATCCGTATACGGACGGCGCTTATACGACGGGTGTGCGGAGAGGAAACAAAACGTGGCACACCGACAACTGCTGCGAACATTTATATCTGCAAAAAGAAGAGGATCATCCGCTTATCGGCGTCTATGAATCTCTTATGCGTTAATATAGAAAAAGAATCCTTCTCAGACAGCCGAGAAGGATTCTTTTTTAGTTTCCTGCAACATCCAATCTGTTTACAGCCCGCTGTAGCGCAAGCTCAGCCCGACGAATGTCAGTATCATCTGATCGTTTGTTCAAACGGTCTTCCGCCCGCTTTTTCGCAGCAAGGGCGCGCTCTTTATCAATGCTTTCCGCTGTTTCAGCGGCTTGTGCAAGGATAGTGACCTGATCAGGACGGACTTCTAAAAATCCGCCGCTGACAGCCGCCAATTCGGTCTGTCCGTCTTTTTTAAGGCGGACAGCGCCGATTTTAAGCGGAGCCACGGTCGGAATATGGCCAGGCAAGATACCGAGATCACCGCTCTCGGCTCTTACACTTACCATTTCAATATCAGCATCATATACTGGGCCGTCGGGAGTAACGATATTGACTTTAACGGTCTTCATGCTTTTACCCTCCTAGGACCAGATTAAACTTCTACACCCATCTCTTTTGCATTCTCAATGACTTCTTCAATGCGTCCCACAAGACGGAATGCATCTTCCGGAAGATGGTCATATTTACCGGAAAGGATTTCTTTAAAGCCTCGTACCGTTTCTTTAACAGGCACGTAAGAACCCTTTTGTCCCGTAAACTGCTCAGCTACGTGGAAGTTTTGAGAAAGGAAGAACTGGATACGGCGTGCGCGGTGAACGACAAGCTTGTCTTCTTCACCTAATTCGTCCATACCGAGAATCGCGATAATATCCTGAAGTTCTTTGTAACGCTGAAGCGTTGACTGGACTTCACGCGCCACCGCATAATGCTCTTCTCCGACAATTTCCGGAGCAAGCGCGCGGGAAGTGGAAGCCAGCGGATCAACCGCAGGGTAGATACCCATTTCAGTTAATTTACGCTCAAGGTTAGTCGTCGCATCCAAGTGAGCGAACGTTGTCGCCGGAGCCGGGTCAGTGTAGTCATCGGCAGGCACGTAGATCGCCTGGATAGATGTAACTGAACCAACGTTTGTAGACGTAATACGCTCTTGAAGCTGACCCATTTCTGTCGCAAGCGTAGGCTGATAACCAACCGCAGAAGGCATACGGCCGAGAAGCGCGGAAACCTCTGAACCCGCTTGTGTGAAACGGAAAATGTTATCGATAAAGAACAGTACGTCCTGTCCTTGTTTATCACGGAAATGCTCAGCCATTGTAAGACCCGTCAGTGCTACACGCATACGTGCGCCCGGCGGCTCGTTCATTTGTCCGAAGACCATGGCTGTTTTCTTGATAACGCCTGAATCGCTCATTTCGTAGAAAAGGTCGTTCCCTTCACGAGTACGCTCTCCTACACCGGCGAATACGGAAATACCGCCGTGCTCTTGCGCGATGTTGTTGATTAATTCCTGGATTAATACGGTTTTACCTACGCCGGCGCCGCCGAACAATCCGATTTTACCGCCCTTGATGTAAGGAGCGAGCAGGTCAACAACCTTAATTCCCGTTTCAAGAATTTCAACCTCAGTTGAAAGCTCATCGAATGAAGGAGCTGATCTGTGGATCGGGTCCTTTTGAGCATCCGCAGGCAGCGGTTCATTTAAATCAATTTTATCTCCCAGTACGTTAAATACGCGTCCGAGAGTCACATCACCGACAGGAACGGAAATCGGCGCACCTGTATCAACAGCTTCCATTCCGCGCTGAATTCCGTCCGTAGATGCCATGGCAATTGTACGGACTGTATCATCGCCTAAATGAAGAGCAACCTCTAGCGTTAGGTCGATGCCTACTTCATTTTCGCCTGTAGCTGGCTGTGAAACTTTAATCGCATTATAAATCGCAGGCAAGTGGCCGTCCTCGAAACGTACGTCGACAACCGGTCCAAGCACCTGACTTACGCGTCCTTTCTTCATCGCTATCCCTCCTGACAAAATCTTTCTATTCTAAAGCGGCTGCACCGCCGACAATTTCGGTAATTTCTTGTGTAATCGCCGCTTGACGCGCGCGGTTATATGAAAGCGAAAGTGAATCAATGAGTTCTTTCGCATTATCAGTCGCATTTTTCATTGCTGTCATTCTCGCAGCGTGTTCACTTGCTTTACTGTCAAGAAGCGCGCCGTAAATTAAGCTTTCCGCATATTGAGGAAGCAGCACTTCGAGCACCTCTTCTTCATCCGGTTCGAACTCGTAAGAAGCCGTGCGCTTCCCGCCGCTCGTTCCGAAATCCGTTAAAGGCAGCACTTTTTTCTCCGTCACTTCCTGTGAAATCGCACTGACGAAATGGTTATACACCAAATGCAGTTCATCAAAAGCGCCGTCGATAAACATTTGAACCGTCTGACGGGTCAAATCTTTAATCTGAGCAAAAGTGACCTCGTCGCCAAGCCCCACTAACTCAGACAAAATCGGCATTTCCCGTTTTTTGAAGAAATCGCGGCCGACTCTGCCGATTGCAATCACCGTGTATTCATCTTTAGACTGATGGCGTTCTTGAATGGTGCGGTAAGCGTTTCGCAAAACCGAACTGTTAAACGCACCCGCAAGCCCGCGGTCAGACGTAATGACGAGATACGCCGTCTTTTTCACTTCTCTTGAGACAAGCATCGGGTGTTTCGCGTTTTTCGCGCCTTTTCCGACGTTAAACACAACCTCCTGGATCTTATCCATATACGGAGCAAATGACTTTGCGTTGGTTTCCGCACGGTTCAGCTTCGCAGCGGATACCATCTGCATGGCTTTTGTAATCTGGCTTGTTTTTTTCGTTGACGTGATCCTTGACTTAATATCGCGTAATGAGGCCAAAGATTTCACCACCTTTATTCTTCATTTGCGTAAAAAGAGAGAAAAAGAGAACCTTTTTCTCTCATCTTCTAAGGGTTAGTTGCTTGGTGCAAATGTGCGTTTGAAGCCTTCGATTGCAGCTTTGAAGTCTTCATCAGCAGGAAGGTTTCCTGTTTTCGCAATGCCGTCAAGCAGATCTTTATGGTTTTGATCAAGGTACATGTAGTACTCTTCTTCAAAACGTCTGATATCCGCAACCGGAATATCATCAAGATATCCTTTTGTCAGCGCATAAAGAATGGCTACCTGTTTTTCAACCGGAAGCGGTTTATTCAAGTCTTGCTTCAGCACTTCAACTGTACGCGCACCGCGGTTCAGTTTCGCCTGAGTCGCCTGGTCAAGATCAGATCCGAATTGGGCGAACGCTTCAAGTTCACGGTATGAAGCCAGGTCAAGACGCAATGTTCCCGCTACCTTTTTCATCGCTTTGATTTGGGCTGATCCGCCGACACGGGAAACGGATAATCCGGCATTGATCGCAGGACGCACGCCTGAGAAGAATAGGTCGGATTGAAGGAAAATCTGTCCGTCAGTAATGGAAATGACGTTTGTCGGGATATAAGCGGAGATATCTCCTGCTTGTGTTTCGACGAACGGCAGCGCCGTAATTGATCCTGCACCTTTTGCGTCACTCAGCTTGGCTGCGCGCTCAAGCAGACGGGAGTGAAGATAGAATACATCCCCAGGGAATGCTTCACGGCCCGGCGGACGGCGAAGAAGCAATGACAGCTCACGGTAAGCGGCCGCTTGTTTGGATAAATCATCATATACGACGAGAACGTGCTTGCCGTTGTACATGAATTCTTCACCCATTGTCACCCCTGCATACGGTGCAAGGTACAGAAGCGGAGCCGGCTGTGAAGCGGACGCCGTCACGACAATCGTGTAATCAAGCGCGCCATGCTTACGAAGTGTTTCCACTACGCCGCGCACTGTAGATTCTTTCTGGCCGATCGCTACGTACACACAGATCATGTCTTGATCTTTTTGGTTTAAGATTGTATCAATCGCAACAGATGTTTTACCTGTCTGACGGTCACCGATAATCAGCTCACGCTGTCCGCGGCCGATCGGAATTAACGCGTCGATCGCTTTGATACCCGTTTGCAGCGGCTCATGTACCGATTTACGGTCCATTACGCCTGGAGCCTGGCTTTCGATCGGACGTGTTTTGCTTGTCAGAATCGGACCCAGTCCGTCTACCGGCTGTCCGAGCGGGTTGACGATACGTCCGATTAATTCTTCACCTACAGGAACTTCCATGATGCGGCCCGTTCTTTTGACCTCATCACCTTCACGGATATCTCTGTAAGGTCCTAAGATAACGATACCTACGTTGGATTCTTCAAGGTTTTGAGCCATACCCAAAACGCCGTTTGAAAACTCAACAAGTTCACCGGCCATACAATTGTCAAGGCCGTGCACACGCGCAATACCGTCTCCGACTTGGATGACTGTACCTACGTCATGAACTTCAATTTCAGATTGGTAATTTTGAATTTGCTGCTTTATCAGCGTGCTAATCTCTTCAGCTTTGATGCTCACTTAGGTTTCACCCCTTCTATCGATTTCCTCCGGCAAGTTGACGTTCCATGCGCTCAAGCTTTCCGCTTACGCTTCCGTCATAAATCCGGTTTCCAATGCGGACTTTAATGCCGCCTATTAAATCCGTCTGCACTTCATTTCTGATTCTGAGCGAAGCGATTCCGGCTTTTTTTGCAAACACTTGAGACAATGATAACATTTCCGCTTCTGACAGCGGTTTTACTGAATAAACAACCGCGTCCTCTGTCTGACGGGCCTGATTGGCAAGTTTGATAAACTCGTCTGTGAGATCAGGCACAATCGAAGACCGGCGGCGGTCAATCAGAAGAAAAATCGTATGCAGCACAGACTCAGACAGTGCGCCGAACGATTGCTGAATCAGCTCTTTTTTCTTAGCGGCCGATACCTTCGGATGGCTTAACACTTCCTGTAATCCGGCTTCGTTCCGGAACACTTCTTTTAGTACGGTAAGCTCTTCTTCGATTTCATTGATTTGAGAAGTCTCAACGGCAATGTCGAAAAGCGCTGACGCGTATCGTTTAGAGACAGCAGATCCACTCATCGGCTTTCTCCTACCTCTTTAAGATAGTCCTGAATCAGTTGTTCCTGGGCTTGTTCATCAAGCTCTTTTTCAATCACTTTCGATGCGATTAAGACAGAAAGTGATGCGACTTGCTCGCGAAGTGCGGAAACCGCTTGTTCTTTTTCTTTGACAATTTCGGTTCTCGCCGCTTCTTTCAATCTTTCAGACTCGGCGCGTGCAGCCTGGATAATGTCTTCCTTCTGCTTTTCACCCAATTTTTTCGCATTTTCAATGAGTGATTGTGATTCCTGTTTCGCTTCTTTTAAAAGAACGCGCTGCTCTTCAATCAGCTTCTGCGCTTCTTTATTTCTTTCTTCAGCGGACGTAATTTCGCCGGCGATATGATCTTCACGCTGTTTCATTATATTTAATAGCGGTCCAAGAGCGAATTTCTTGAGAAGCGCTAATAAAACTAGCATAGCTAACAATTGGAATAGGATATCTCCGCCGTTAAACGACAGTCCTAATTCAAGAGGTAATTGAGACATCTACTACGGCAACTCCCTTCTGCAGGTTTTCTCTGCTGATAAAAAGCCGTTTCGGGACGGCGTGCTTATCAGACATAAAGCAATGGCGAAGGTTCTCTTAGAGTGATCTTCGCCATTTTTAGTTCATATAAGGCTTTTTTGCTTAGCCAAAGAACGCTAAGAACGCGATAACGACAGCGATAATCGGAAGGGCCTCAACCAATGCGATACCCATGAACATAAGAGTTCTAAGTTCTTTTCCTGCTTCCGGCTGACGGGCGATTCCCTCTACCGTACGTGAAACGATCAGACCGTTACCAATACCTGCACCAAGTGCACCTAAACCGATTGCAATTGCAGCTGCTATTAAATTCATGAAAAAGTTCCTCCTTTAAAATGTTATCCGAATGGATATATGATTTTAATGATCATGACTGATTTTGTGTGACATGTACACCATCGTCAGCATCGTAAAGATAAATGCCTGGATGGTACCGATGAACAAGCTGAACGCCTGCCATGCAAGCATCGGAAGAATGGCTCCGACTGTGCCGACCAAACCGAGAAAGAAACTGTTTGAGTAGAAATTCGTCGCCAGATTCGCAAGCAGGCCAAGAAGAATTTCCCCGGCGAAAATGTTACCGTAAAGACGAAGTCCGAGTGTCAGCGTATTCGCAAACTCCTCAATGATCTTCATCGGGAACATAAGCGGAACCGGTCTGAGGTAATCCTTAGAGTATTCCTTCAAACCTTTCATCTTCACGCCGTAATAGTGCGTTAACGACACAACCATAACGGCTAGAGTCAGAGTAATAGCCGGATCGGCCGTCGGTGATTTCCACCAAAGCTCGTGTCCGACCGTTACAGAAAACGGCAGCCCCAGCATATTTGATACAAATATGTACATCAGCAAGGTTACACCAAGCGCCAAGAAGTTAGCCCCTGTTTTTAAATCCATTGTACTGCCTATAATATTGCGGACAAAATCAACAATCCATTCCATGAAGTTCTGGGCTTTTCCCGGACGGATGGACAGCGTTCTCGTAGTGAGAATCGCAATCAGCAGCACAATCACACTTGCCACAGTAATCATCAGAATGTTTGTCAGATTAAAAGTAAGACCAAACAAATCAATAGTTCTGTAATCGTGATTCAATGGGTTTTCACCTCTCTTCCATTGATGAACGTTTGAGCTGAATAATGGAATCTATCATAATGACGGGATAAATTGTCATTAATCCAATAATCACACTTGCCACACTGACTTTATCGGGATATTTAAAGGCGACAGCCATCGCAAGTATCGCATTGCACCAACGCGCTGCGCTCCCGAGTGATCGTATGGACTTTCCTTTCGCCACGGCCTTGTCAAAAGCATTCATTCTTCTGGTCAAGAGCCACAAATTAAACAAACTGAAAACAGTTCCCAAAAAGAGGCCTAAAAAAACAGTTTTATACGCCGTAAGACCATATCCCAGCAAATAGATTGCTAAGATTACAAATACATATCTCCGTTGTCTGCTGAATGTAAGATTGGGATCGTCCATCAACTATCTGTCTCCTGATGAAAATGTAATATAATTCCTGGATACGGCAAAACATGCGGTTAACCCTTTGCAGAAGGCCTTTTTTTGTCCCGCAAAACGGCCTGTTCGAAAAAACCACTCATCCTCCTGATGCCACGGGATGCTGTTTCATTCGCTTAGATAAATCCTCATATAACGGGTTTTTTGGAGGATTTAAAATGAGGATGGATACTAGAAATGAAAGGAATGAAAACCTTCTCATAATACCCTCGTTTAGCATACAATAGCCCCTAACATGTGTCAATCTGTTTAAAGTTAAAAAACTTTTTATACCGCAAGCATACACAGAATGTTCACAATTTCACCTATAAATGTATGAACTCTGCCCATTCAGCAAATATCTGGATAAAAAAAGAAAACCCCTGAATGAGGTTTTCCGATTTATTTGGTTCCGTACAGTCTGTCACCCGCGTCACCGAGGCCCGGAACGATATAGCCTTTTTCATTCAGTTTTTCATCAAGGGCGGCGATGTAAATATCAACGTCAGAATGATGTTTCTGCAGTTCTTCCACGCCTTCCGGAGCCGCTACAAGACACATAAAACGAATGTTTCTCGCGCCGCGCTTTTTCAGGCTGTTTATCGCTTCCACCGCAGAACCTCCCGTAGCAAGCATCGGATCCACGACAATAAATTCGCGTTCTTCTACATCAGAAGGAAGCTTGACATAGTATTCCACCGGTTTTAAGGTTTCCGGATCACGGTATAATCCGACATGTCCCACTTTAGCGGCCGGGATTAATTTCAGCATGCCGTCAACCATTCCGAGACCCGCTCTCAGGATCGGCACGATACCGAGTTTCTTCCCTGAAATCACTTTGGATGTCGCTGTTTGAACAGGTGTTTTCACTTCCACTTCTTTAAGAGGAAGATCACGTGTAATTTCAAACGCCATCAGTGATGCGACTTCGTCCACAAGGTCTCTGAAATCCTTTGTGCCTGTATTTTCATTCCGAATATATGTCAGTTTATGCTGGATTAAAGGATGATCAAATACGTAAACCTTTCCCATACTGTGTTCAGCTCCTTTTTTGTTGTCCGAGTGACTTTTTCACACTTCTATTGATTCTACAGAAAAAGACAAACAGTTTCAAGAAAATCATAAAAAAACCCGCCGGATTAAGGTTCCGGCGGGTTTCTTCCTTATTAATAGTCCAGTTCTTTATATAAAGGAAACTTTTCAGTCAAGACAGATACGCGCTGTCTCGCTTCTTCAAGTTTTGCTTCGTCTTCATGATGTTTCAGCGCGAGGCCGATGATGGCGCCGACTTCTTCAAGCGCGTCACCGTCAAAGCCGCGGCTTGTCACAGCTGCCGTACCGAGACGGATTCCGCTTGTGACGAACGGTTTTTCCGGATCGTAAGGGATCGCGTTTTTATTAGATGTAATGCCGATTTCATCAAGAACGTGTTCAGCGACTTTTCCGGTCAGTCCGAGAGAACGGAGGTCGACAAGCACAAGGTGGTTATCCGTTCCGCCTGATACGAGCTGAATGCCCTCTTTGTTCAGAGACTCAGCCAGGCGCTTCGCGTTCGAGATGACGTTTTGCGCATACGTTTTGAAATCATCTTCAAGCACTTCTCCGAAAGAAACGGCTTTGGCCGCGATGACATGCATAAGCGGTCCGCCTTGGATTCCCGGGAAAATGGATTTATCAATCTTTTTGCCGAACTCTTCACGGCAAAGGATCATTCCTCCGCGGGGGCCGCGAAGTGTTTTGTGAGTCGTTGTCGTTACAAAGTCAGCGTAAGGAACCGGATTCGGATGAAGACCGGCTGCGACAAGACCCGCGATATGCGCCATGTCTACCATGAAGTAAGCGCCGACTTCATCAGCGATTTCGCGGAATTTTTTAAAGTCGATCGTGCGGGGGTACGCGCTCGCTCCGGCAACGATGAGTTTCGGCTTATGCGCCAGCGCTTTTTCACGCACATCTTCATAATCTATATATTGCGTGTCTTTATCGACACCGTATTCTACAAAGTTGTATTGAACGCCGCTGAAATTAACCGGGCTTCCGTGTGTTAAGTGGCCGCCGTGGGAGAGGTTCATCCCGAGCACCGTGTCGCCGTGCTCTAAAATCGTGAAGTAAACAGCCATGTTCGCCTGAGCGCCTGAGTGCGGCTGAACGTTTACATGCTCAGCTCCGAAAATCTCTTTCGCGCGGTCGCGGGCGATGTCCTCAACGACATCAACATGCTCACAGCCGCCGTAGTAGCGTTTGCCGGGGTAGCCTTCAGCATATTTGTTTGTTAAAACAGAGCCTTGCGCTTCCATTACCGCTTCCGTCACGAAGTTTTCAGAAGCAATTAATTCGATCTTAGTCTGTTGACGCTTACGCTCATCTTTGATGGCGTTAAACACTTGTTTGTCTTGTACAGGTAAATGTTTCATCAGCGAGATCCTCTCCTATCCGTTTCCTGTTCTTTATTTTTACCACCCTTATTGTACATGGTTTTTCAGGTGAATGTAACAGCTTATTTAAAAAAATCACAAAATTTAATTAGAAAACACGAACATTATACAGGAAAAGCATTTTCATCATTCGCATTCATAAACGGCGCGAATTCCGCCTATCAGCTTCGGCCTTGTCCGGGCCATCGTCACATGTGCTTCTCCAAGCTCACGGCTTGATATCCGGACAGGGACGGCAACGGGTTTCAGATGCATGCCGATGAACGTATCGCCGATGTCAATCCCGGCATCAGCCTGAATTGATTCGGCGAGCACGGGAGAACGCATCTGCCGGTATGCATAAGAGGCCATTGCTCCGCCCGCTTTCGGGACGGGGACGGCTGAAACAATGGGGAGCCTGAACCGCTCGGCCGTTTCCGCTTCAATGACAAGCGCCCTGTTTAAATGCTCGCAGCATTGAAAAGCAAGATGCACACCCGTTTTTTCCTTAAACCGGTTAAGTCCGCCGTATATCAATTCAGCCCAATCCCCGCTTCCGGCGGTGCCGATCCGGCTTCCGGCGGCTTCACTTGTACTGCACCCGATCACCAGCAGACTGCCGTCCGTCAGTCCTGCCTGCTCTTGAAACTCAGTCAGCATGTCCGTCCATTTTTGCTTCATCTCTTCCATTGTCCAGCACCTCTTACAGATTTTTTTCTTCGTAATCTGCGATTTTGCCGATCCGCCGTTCGTGGCGGCCGCCCGTAAATTCAGTCGTCAGCCAGACTTTTGCGATTTCGCGCGCCAGCCCCGGGCCGATGACGCGTTCGCCCATCGCAAGAACATTCGTGTCATTGTGTTCACGCGTCGCTTTTGCGCTGAAGGTGTCATGGGCAAGCGCACAGCGTATGCCCTTTACCTTATTTGCGGAGATGCTCATGCCGATGCCTGTGCCGCAAATTAAAATTCCCCTGTCAGCTTCGCCGTTCACCACTTTTTCCGCTACCGGAAAAGCGTAGTCTGAATAATCGACAGAGCCGGCGCCGCATTCACAGCCCATATCAATGTATTCAATCTGCAATTCATCCAAAAGACTTTTTATTTCTTCGCGGATATGGACGCCGCCGTGATCTGACGCAATAGCTACTTTCATTCATTTACCTCCTAGGTGTGGCTGGGCGAAGACAGCCCAGTGTGCTTGTCCTTTTTATTACGAAATCCGTTGATTTCATTCTACTCTTTCACATTCGTTTTGCAAATGACCTGTTTGCAGATTTTCTGACAGATTACTTGCTTTTTCCGTCAAGCAATTGATCAGCCAAAAGGGTCAGCAGCTCCTCCAGTTCGTCCCGCGTCTGTTTATAAACATCAAGCGGACCGCCGAACGGGTCAGAGATATCGCCGTTTTCCCCCGTTACGTATTCTTTAATGGTAAAGACTTTGCCCTGACTGTTTTGATATCGGCCTTCAATCAGCTGTTTGTGCTGTTCCGTCATCGCCAGCACCAGATCAGCCGTCTCGATATGTTCTTCCGATAAGGGAGATGAACTGTGATTGAGAGCGATCCGTTTTTCAAACAGCGCTTCCACGGCATGGGCTGACGCTTTTCCGTTCGGAGACGCGAATACGCCGGCCGAGCTTACGCTGACGTCCAGCCCTTTCGTTTCTGCAATGGATTTAAAAAGCGCCTCAGCCATAGGACTGCGGCACGTATTGCCTGTACATACAAAGATTATTTTCATGTCCGTCACCTCTTACTGCCTATTATAAATGAAGAAAAAAGAAACGGCATCTTCGTTTCTTTTTTTACGTATCTTATATCGGTAAAAGCAGTTTCAACCCGAACCCGATCAAAATGGCTCCGCCAAGCGCTTCGCTGTAGGAGCCGAGCCACGACTGCACCTTTCTTCCCGCCAAAAGGCCCGCCCATGTTAAAACGGTGCTGAAAACCCCGAACAGCGTAACGGCCAGAAACGGATTGGAACCGTTCATCCCGAGACTGAGCCCGACAGAAAAGCTGTCCAGACTGACACCGACCGCAAACAGCAACAGTCCCGAGCCTGCCGGAGATATGAGCGGCCCGTCTGATTGTTTAAACGCGGCGATGATCATCTGCACCCCTAAAATGAAAAGAAGAGATCCGCCGATGTAAACGGCAAGCATCCCCAGAAAACCGGACAGCAGATGCCCGGCCGCCATTCCCGCAAGCGGCATCATGACATGAAACAGCCCGATGACAACCCCTATATGAAAAATCTGTTTTTTCTTCAGCTGAATCATTCCCATTCCGAGCCCGACGGAAAAGGCATCCGTCCCCAAAGCAAATGCCATGATGCTTAAGGAGACAAGTTCCCCGATGAATAGATTCGACATGAAATAAAAACCCCCTTGGACGTGCCCGCTTGTTTAGCTTATGCATGTCCGATAAGGGGTAGAACAAGTTAATGGATAACGGTGCCGCCTGCGGCTTTCATCAGCCTGTTCATCACGGCGAGCCCCACTCCGGTATCCGGAAAGGACTCAGAAATAATCATGTCCACTTCCGCTTCATCAAAGCTGCGGAGCGCATCGTATAAGGCGGATGCCACTGTTTCAAGGTCGGCGCGTCTGCCGCAGACCTTGATATAATCAGCCTGGTAACTATCGGCGTTCTCTTCTGTTGTCAAAATGCCGATTCGTTTCCCCCGGCTTTTATATGCGTCTGCCAGTTCTTGAATTCTCCGGGCGCCGCCGTCGGCAATAGCCATCGGCGCAGAAGGCGCGTAATGTGTATATTTCATACCGGGAGAAATAGGAACCTCATCTTCTTCGGTCAGCCCTTTATCCACAAGAACCGAACCGGCGGCGGATTCAATCTGCTCTTTTGTCACGCCGCCCGGACGAAGCAGCACGGGCTGTTTCCCCGTACAGGACAGAACGGTTGATTCCACTCCGATTCCCGTCGCGCCGCCGTCCACAATACCGGCAATGCGGCCGTTTAAATCATGAGCTACATGCTCGGCCTTCGTCGGGCTCGGTTTTCCTGATAAATTGGCGCTCGGCGCGGCGATCGGCAGTCCGGCCGAGCTGATGAGGGCTAATGCTACCGGATGATCAGGCATTCTGACCGCTACCGTCTCAAGTCCCGCGGTGACACGGGGTGACAGCACACCGGGCTTACACGGCAGAACAAGGGTCAGCGCCCCCGGCCAGAATAGCTTCATCAGCTTTTTCGCCGTCTCAGGAATATGGCTGATAAAACGATCAAGCTGGCTGATATGGGATATATGCACAATCAGCGGGTTATCGCTCGGCCTTCCTTTCGCCTCATATATTTTCGTTACGGCTTCCGTATTTTCAGCGTTAGCGCCCAGTCCGTAAACGGTTTCTGTCGGAAAAGCCACAACCTCATTCTGCCGCAGCAATTCCGCGGCTTGTGTAATCTGGGGATTGGTTGTGGATAATTCTGCGGAACAATCCACAAACCATCTTCTTGTTTTCATGTATAACCAAACTCCTTATTTTAAAGCGGTAAAACTTTATTTGCTCTCGTGTATTCCTTTTGAAAGTATAAAAGATGTCCTTTAATAAAACAAGTGTTATCCACAAACTGTGGACAACACTTTTTAATAAGTGGATAACCTTGTGTATAAGTTAGATCAGGCAGAGGTTTTCACCATTAAAAACGAACCTTTTGTGCATAACGAGTTGCGGAAATGTTCGGACGTATACAGTTCATCAGGCGCATCGGCGCACGCTTCAAATCCCATCACATTCAGAAACTCAGCAGATGAGGGCTGATTGGCGACTAAGTAGACATCTTGAATCTCATGTTTTTTGCACAGCACATCCATACTTTGAAACAGTGTAACGATATGGCTTTGATTCAGCCTGTCCGACATGACGAGTGAACGGAGAAGCCCTTTTCCGCCGCTGAATTTTTCGATCCCGAGACAGGCGGCAATCATTTTTTCGCTGTCTTCCAGTACGATAAACCGGCTGATCTGCTGATCGATTTCCGCATGTGCCGTATCAGCCTTTTTCAAAAAGGCCTCCAGCGCCTCCGTATCTTGATCTCTTGCCACTCTCAGCTGATAAAACATATATTTCCCTCCGTTTCGATCAACTCTTTCTTCCAATCTATGAATCGAATCCGGATTTATGCCTTTTACTTCAGGAAAATAGATCTGAAATCCAATCGACGAGGAAAAACTTCACTTCGGTATCATCGTCATCTTTATTTTCTTTCTTCGCTTTATCAGCCTTTGCTTTTACGTCATCCAGCACTTTTTTAGTCTGTTTCTGCGTTTCTTCCTGCTTCTGTCCGCCCTCTTCCTGATCTTTCACCGCTTCGCCGTTTGAGAAATCAAGGAAGCACAGCGGCGGAAACAAGACGCACCACCAGTTGGCGCCCTCGCCATTGCCGAGTGTAATTAAAATCGCTTCATATTTTCCGGCCGGATAGACCATATTGCCGTAAAGCTTTGTCGGAAACGAAATTTTATTGAATTGAACTGAAACGGATTGATGCGCACCCTTTTCTTTCATCGTCTGTTTGGCGATTTCTTTAATTTCAGGAAGCTTCGAACGAATGAGCCGCCGCGCTTCTTCAATGGAAGTGATATCTTTCACCCAGTCCGTGATTTGCTTGTTTACAGCATCTCTGATCTGGCGCTTGAGCTTTTGATCCTCATCGTTATCACTGTTGGCCAAAATTCTGAGCCGGATCGCTTCATCCGGTATGACGACGGGCTCATCGGCTGATGCCCGCGCCGTTTCTTCTTTTGTCAAACCCGCAAGCGCTCCTGATAATAAAAGAAAAATATATATGCAGATCATCATTGTCTGTTTCATCGGTCCCCACCGTTCCTCTCCGTGCTTTTTTTATCTAGTCCCATTATGGACATGACGGAAAAGGTTTAAACCGGCGGGAAGAAAAAAATCTAGCAAGCTGATAATCTGCATTGACAGATTCAAAATATGGTACGATATTATTTTGATAGGAGGTTTTCAGATGAAATATAATTACACCGTGCTGCTGTCGGCGGCATGTATGTCTGTCATTTATTCTATTTTGTATGTTCATCAATTTATTATCGCGGCTTTCATTTCGATGGCGTTTTATTTTTTGTTTCCTTATTTGATTTTTGCGCTGCCGCTTCAATACTTTCTGAATAAAAAGCCGAAGAGATTTCATCCGCTGTATTTTCTTTATTATTTAGGGGTGTCATTCATTGCAAACGGGATTATCTTCGGTCTTTTGCAGCCGTCAGGCCAATCTCTGTTTTCTAATTCAGCCTTTTATATCTTTGCGGTTTTAACAGCCGTCGTCTACTGGGTATGGGATTCCGTATTGCTGCAAAGACAAAATCCGGCTACAGAAGCGTAATCAGCAGACAGCCGGCTGAAGGGAGAGCGGCGCAAAAGAAAACGGCGGCCATCTTTAAACGGGCGTGCCGTCCTTCTTCTGTTTCAGAATGATAATTGGCCCGCTGCTCCGCTTACGGCCAACCCGGAAACGATGATCGCTGTGACGATAAGAACAGCCGTAACGGCGCCGAAAATGATGTCAACGCCAAACGGCAGAACAAACACCGCCGCATAAGCTGCGGCGGCGAGTATACATCCGAAGGCGAACGCTTTTTTCAAGGCGGATGCCCCTTTCATTTTCTTTCCATTGTAACAAAAGCCCGCCGTGTGCGTCACCGGCGGGCTTTTTTCATGATGTGATGACCGCGGATACGGTTCTGTCTTTTCCGTTGATGTCCTGTACGACTTCCACTTCCGCATTCGGAAAGGAATGACGGAACAGGTCTTTCACGGCTTTCCCCTGATTATATCCGATTTCAAAGACGACAAGCGCTTTATCTTTCATGACAAGAGGCAGCTCCTCCATAAACCGCTTGTAGAATTTCAAACCGTCACCGCCGTCCGTAAGTGCATGAAGCGGCTCATGGAAACGGACGATATCCGACAAATCCGCCATTTCTTCTTCAGAAATATACGGCGGATTGGAAACAATAATATCCGCTTTTTTCCCTGATGAAATAAAAGGAGTTAACAGATCTCCCTGCAAAAAACACACGTCCGCTCCGAGGTTTTGCGCATTTCTTTCCGCCACCTGCAGCGCTTCTTTTGAAATATCCGAAGCCGATACTGAAAAATGTCCGCATTCAAGGGCGAGCGTCACCGCAATGGCACCGCTCCCCGTACCGATATCAATGACGTTCAGTCGTTCTGCCTCGGAAAATGCCCGCTTCTGTCTGTCCAGCAGATGAAAGACGACTTCTTCCGTTTCCGGACGCGGAATGAGAACATCGTCATTCACAAAAAATTCCCTGCCGTAAAACTGTTCTTTCCCGATAATATATTGAATCGGAATACCTTCTTTATGCATCTCCACGTGCCGTCTGAATCGATAAAGCTCGTCCTCGCCGACGGGCTCCTGCAGACTTGCGAGAAGCTTGCTCCGATCCATTCCGGTATCATTTAACAACAGCAGCTCGGCCGCGTTTTTTTCTCTTCCCGCTTCGGTTAAATAAGAAGAAGCCCAGCTTAGGGCTTCAAAAACGGTCTTCATCTTAATTTTCCGCCTGCTGGAGCTTGCTTGACTGGTCTTCTACGATTAACGCTTCAACCACTTCATCAAGCTTGCCTTCCAGGATTTGATCCAGCTTTTGAATCGTCAGGCCGATGCGGTGATCCGTCACACGGTTTTGCGGGAAATTGTATGTGCGGATACGCTCGGAACGGTCGCCTGAACCGACGGCTGATTTACGGGTCTGATCATATTCAGCCTGAGCTTCCTGCTGGAATTTGTCATAGATTCTGGCGCGGAGCACCTTCATCGCTTTTTCTTTGTTTTTAATCTGAGATTTTTCATCCTGACAGGAAACGACGACACCGGTCGGTAAATGCGTCAGGCGTACGGCCGACATCGTCGTGTTTACGCTTTGTCCGCCCGGTCCGCTTGATGCGAATGTATCGACGCGGATATCTTTTTCGTGGATGTCCACTTCTACTTCTTCCGCTTCAGGAAGACACGCCACCGTCGCCGTGGATGTATGAATACGGCCGCCTGATTCCGTTTCCGGAACACGCTGTACGCGGTGCGCGCCATTTTCATACTTCAGCTTGGAGTATGCGCCTTTTCCCGTAATCATAAAGATGATTTCTTTGTAACCGCCCGTTCCGGTCACGTTTGCTTCCATGACTTCAGTCTTCCAGCCTTGAATTTCGGCGTAACGGGAGTACATTCTGTAGAGATTTCCCGCAAACAGCGCGGCTTCTTCTCCTCCCGCTGCTCCGCGGATCTCCATGATTACGTTTTTGTCATCGTTCGGGTCTTTCGGGATGAGGAGCACTTTCAAACGCTCTGATAAGGTTTCCGTCTCTCCCTGCAGTTCGGAGATTTCTTCCTTCACCATTTCTCTCATATCGGCATCAAGCTTTTCCTCAAGCATCGCTTTCGCATCGGCAAGCTGTTCTGATGCGTCTCTGTATTGTCTATAGACTTCAACGGTTTCTTGTATATCAGATTGCTCTTTCGAATATTCTCTAAGCTTTTTCGGATCGTTGACCACTTCCGGATCACTTAAAAGCTCATTTAATTTTTCGTATCGTTGTTCAATTGACTGTAAACGGTCTAACACGGTCTTCACCTCTGTTTTCCTGTGCGTAACATTCTCATTATAGTATAGGGCTTATCGCCAGTCAAAAGCAATTCGCCTCTGTTATACTGAAGCAAAAAAGGAGGAGCGGATATGCTGAAATCCATCCACCATATAGCAATCATATGCTCTGATTATGAAAAGTCGAAAGCTTTTTACACCGAGATTCTCGGTTTCGGCATTATAAAAGAAACATACCGAAAGGAACGGGAATCTTATAAACTTGATCTGGCGCTGGACGGCGCGTACGCGATTGAATTGTTTTCCTTTCCCGATCCGCCCGAACGGCCGACCAGACCGGAAGCCGCGGGTCTCCGGCATCTCGCCTTCACCGTAAACGATCTTGAAGCAGCCGTCAGAGAGTTAAAGGAAAAGGGCGTCGGCACAGAACCGATCAGAACCGATCCGCTGACGGGGAAACGGTTTACCTTTTTCTTCGATCCCGACAAGCTTCCGCTTGAATTGTATGAAGCGTAACGTTTTTTGAAGAAATGCCGCTTTCTTTGGCGAATTCCTTCTTGTTTTGTCTAACATGAAGGGAACGCCGCCTCATGGTCGAATACCTAGCAAAAAGGAGGTATGTGATCATGAATACAAACATGGCCGCGAAAGAGCTCGGCGTCTCCGCAAAAACGGTGCAAAGGTGGGTCAAGCAGCTGAATCTTCCGGCTGAACGGAATGAGCTCGGACATTATTCCTTTACACCTGAGGATCTTGATGTGCTGAAATCGGTCAAACGGCAAATTTCTGAAGGCACTGCCCTTCTGGACGTTCAAGTGCCCCGGCAGCCGAAAAAACGGACGGGCTTCATTTTGCAGCGTCCGAAAATCAATGGCGGCGCTGAACAAAGATTGGCAGAGCTGGAGCGCAAACTGGACATTCTCACGAAAGAGAAACAAGGTGAGAACCATCTGCTTTCAAGGATAGAAGAGCTTGAACGCCAGCTGAAACAAAAGGCGGATGAAGGGGTGTCTTATCAGCTTCTTCAGCACAGGCGGGAAATTGACGACCTCAATACCGAATTGCAGACATTGGCCTCCCGCATCCAGGAACTTGCCCAGACAGCTCCCCTCTCAGAAACAGCCGCTTCTTCAGAACATAAGAAACCCAGAAAAAAAACGAGATTTTCGCCTTTTAAATTTCAATTCTAATCAAAAAAGCTCCCTGAAACAGGGAGCTTTTCATTATGCAGTCAGCGCAATGATGATCGGCAGTGAGATGAGAGATAAAATCGCACTGATCACGAACGCGGACGCAGTTTCTTCCTCTTGTTTTTCGAAACGTGTGGCAATCATCGCCGCTACCGCAGATCCAGGGAATGCAACGAGCAATACCGCTTTAGTGATCTGGTCAGCCGGAAGTCCGACTGCAAGAGCGATCAAATACATCAGCGCAGGCTGAACGGCAACTTTTAACAAAGCGATACCGAAAGCCGGCAGACTGAGCTTAATGTTGCGGATACCGACAGTTACACCGACGGCGAAGAGCGCAACACCTGATGTTGTGCTTCCGAGCTGATCAAGCATTTTTTCTCCCAAGCCAGGGAGTGTTACACCGCAGAGTACCAAAATGATACTGATAAGCGGTGCAGCCGCAAGCGGTTCGGAAAGACCGTGAAGAATAGACTTACCAGTCATTTTCCAGAAGTTCTCGTTTTCAGCATCTTTTTTCTTAGATGACTCACCGACAGTAGCGATAATGATCGCAAGCGGGTCAAGGATGGCGTTAACCACGATACCCGTAACGGCGATAGGAATCGCTACTTCGCTTGCTCCGAATAAGCTTCCGAGTACGGGAATACCCATAAAAGCAAATGTCGGCTGTGCAGAGTTTAAAGAAAATACAGATGAATTCGTTAAATCATACTTGAAGATAAATTTGCAAACCAACAGAATGACGATAAAGAATCCGACAATCCCAATGATCAAAGCGACCATCAAAGGAACCTGTGATAAAAACGCACTTCTTGAAGTGGTTAAAATACTAGCGATAAAATGCGCCGGAAGCGCGTACTTCGTAACTAAGGTGCTTACCCCTTTTGCTGACTTCGCGTCATAACTTCCGAAGCGACCTGCGAACCATCCCAGCACGATCACGAAAAAGATCGGCGCCAGGAGGATTAAAATATCTAAGAAGCTCAAAATGTTCTCCTCCAAATCCTTAATGTCCGTATACTTTAGCCTTTACATAAAAGCTTTCCCTCGGACTGTAAAATTAATCGTAAAAATTATTTAGCGACAACTTGTTTATATTGCGGTTTCCACATTGCATCAAGAACGGCTTGTTCTACATTTTCAGGAATGCGGTTTGCCACGCCTTCTTTAATGGCAGTTTCCGCTACGGCGATCGCAACTTTAATTGAAACTTCTTGTAAGTCGCTCATGCTCGGCAGAAGGCCTGCACCCGGTGTTTCAAAATCAACGCTTTCTGCGATTGCGTCAGCAGTTGCCGCAAACATTGCAGGAGTAATCACTTTCGCTTCTACAACGATTGAACCGAGACCAAGTCCAGGGAACGCGAATGCGTTGTTAGATTGTCCGATTTCATGAGAAACGCCATTGTACTCTACATTGTCAAACGGGCTTCCTGTCGCCACAAGCACTTTGCCGTCAGTCCATTTGAAAAGATCGCTAGGAACGGCTTCAGCAAGCGGTGTCGGGTTAGACATCGGCATGATGACCGGACGCTCAACGTGTTTTGCCATTTCTTTGACGATTTCTTCACTGAACGCGCCGCTTTGGCCTGATGTACCGATTAAGATTGTCGGTTTCGCTTGACGGATCACTTCAATGAAAGGAATTTGTCCATTTTCATCGCGTTTCCAATCTTTAATTTCTTCAGCTGTGCGCAGGTACGGCTCTTGGAAATCAAGAATGTTTTCCATACCTTCAATTAACAAGCCTCTGTAATCCATTGTGTAGAACGCTTTGTTGGCTTCTTCTTCAGAAAGACCGGCAAGCACCATAGTGTCGCGGATTTGGTCAGCGATTCCGATTCCGGCAGATCCCGCACCGAAGACAACCACACGCTGGTCTTTAATAGACGCGCCTGTTTTCTTCATAGCCGCAAGCACCCCTGCAAGCGTAATCGCGCCTGTTCCTTGAATGTCATCGTTGAATGTAAGAATTTCATGGTTGTATTTCTTCATGATATTGCGCGCGTTTTTGTTTCCAAGGTCTTCCCAGTGAAGAAGAGCTTTAGGGAAATATTTAAGCGCAGCTTTTACATAAGCGTCAACGAAAGCTTCGTAACGTTCGCCTTGGATACGTTCATGGCGGTTACCGATGTATAAAGGATCGTTCAGAAGTTTTTCATTGTTCGTACCGACGTCAAGAACGACAGGAATAACGCGGCTTGGGTCAATACCGGCAGCAGCTGTGTATACCGCTAATTTACCGATGGCGATGTTGATACCGCCTACACCCCAGTCACCGATTCCGAGGATGCTTTCTGAGTCTGTCGCAACGATCAGATCAATATCTCCGGCAGTGGCATGAAGGTTTTCAAATGCCTCTTCGATTCCTTCCACGTTGTCGATAGAAAGGTAAATCCCTTGAGGTCTTCTGTACTCATGGCTGTATTCTTGAATCGCTTCACCGACAGTCGGTGTGTAAACAACCGGCAGCATTTCACGAAGATGGTTTTGAAGCAATTTAAAGAAAAGAACTTCGTTACGGTTTTGCAAATCATTCAAATACACGTTTTGGCGAAGGCGGTCCGGCTGAGCTTGAAACTGCTCGTATGCGCGTTTTGCCTGCTCATCAAGAGACAGAATTGTCGGAGGAAGCAGCCCGTCTAATCCAAGGCTTTTTCTTTCTTCTGCTGAAAACGCAACACCTTTATTTAAAGTAGGGATAGATAGAACTTCTTTTCCTCTTAAAGTAGTTTCTAAGTTGCCTTCCTTCGTTACTTTAATATTATTCAAGAAAATCTCCTTCTTTCTTCAAATAGTTAACAAAGTTAAGTAATTACCCATTTTGGCTAGTGTGATCGCGATCTGCTATATCTTTTTTTGACAATTATTCGAACAATGTCTCATAACTATTTACATTACTTAGTCATTTTATGCCTGTAAAAATGAAAATTCAAGAGATGAAAATTACTTAATTTTTTCATACTCTTTTTTAAGTTATTTAACTACAATTTTTGAAAAAACGTCAAAAAAACACCGGATTTTTTACCGATGTTTTCATGAAAAGGGTTATTTATCAGTCTGTTTTTTTCGGCACTTCGTGATGATGTCTGCATCTCGCTTCGTATGACTCCGACGCGCCGACTAAAATGACCGGATCATCATAGGAAGCGGGCTTCCCGTCAATCAAACGCTGCGTACGGCTTGCCGGCGACCCGCAAACGGAGCAGACCGCCTGCAGCTTCGTCACCGATTCGGCAACCGCCATCAGATTCGGCACCACGCCGAAAGGCTCTCCCCGGAAATCCATATCAAGTCCGGCCGCTATGACACGATAGCCTTTATCCGCAAGCGAGGATAAGTCGCCGATGATCGATTCGCCGAAAAACTGCACCTCATCTACCGCGATGACGTCCGTGCTTTCACTGATATGATCCCATATTTCAGCCGAAGACGAGATGACGTGGCTTGTCATGGATGTGCCGTTGTGAGAAACGACGGCCTCCTCACTGTAGCGATTATCAATGGCAGGTTTGAACACCTTGACCTCCTGCTTCGCATATGTCGCTCTTTTCACTCTGCGGATCAGCTCTTCTGATTTCCCAGAGAACATGCTGCCGCATATCAGCTCAAGCCATCCGCTTTGCTTCATTATGTACATAGGCTATCCGCTCCCCTTTTTTTCCTGTTTATGGGCATAAAAAACAGGCAAGAAGCAATTCTTGCCTGCCTGTAAAATCTATTATTACTTAAGACCGTATTTTTTGTTAAAGCGATCAACACGACCATCAGCAGAAGCGAATTTTTGACGTCCAGTGTAGAATGGGTGGCATTCAGAGCAAATCTCAACGCGTACCTCTTCTTTTACTGAGCCTGTTTCAAATTCATTTCCGCAAGCGCATTTAACTGTTGCTTTTTTGAAATTAGGATGAATTCCTGCTTTCATTGTATCCATCTCCTTCCGCCCTGAATCCCGTGTGGAAACAGAGTTATTATTCCGGAGTAATCCGGAACGCATATGAGAGAATTATATCAGTCATTTACTGCATTTGCAAATACATTTTTTATCAGCGGCGGGCTGATGATGAAAGGTTTGCCTGCTTCCATTCTTGGTTGATCAAATCGAAGAATTCCTGATTCGTTTTTGTTTTTTTCATTTTTCTCATAAACTTCTCTGCGAAGTCCGGAGAATCAGACATCGATTTGCGGATCGCCCATAGACGGTCAAGATGCTCTTTCGGCACGAGCAGCTCTTCCTTCCGTGTGCCGGAGCGGCGGATATCGATCGCCGGGAAAATCCGTCTTTCCGCAAGAGAACGGTCAAGGTGAAGCTCCATGTTGCCCGTTCCTTTAAACTCTTCATAGATGACGTCATCCATCCGGGAGCCCGTGTCTACGAGCGCCGTCGCCAAAATGGTCAGGCTGCCGCCCTCTTCAATGTTTCGCGCGGCACCGAAAAAGCGCTTCGGACGATGGAATGCAGCCGGGTCAATCCCGCCGGAAAGCGTACGTCCGCTTGGCGGGATAACGAGGTTGTAGGCCCGTGCCAGGCGGGTAATGCTGTCCATCAGAATGATAACGTCTTTTTTATGTTCAACGAGACGCATCGCCCGTTCAAGCACAAGCTCCGCTACTTTAATGTGATTTTCCGGCACTTCATCGAACGTCGAGCTGACGACATCGCCCGCTACGGAACGTTCAATATCCGTTACTTCTTCCGGTCTTTCATCAATTAAGAGAACGATCAATTCAGCGTCAGGCTGATTTGTCGTAATGCTGTTAGCGATTTCTTTCAACAGCATGGTTTTACCGGCTTTCGGCGGCGCCACGATCAGACCGCGCTGGCCGAAACCGACGGGAGCCATCATATCGAGAATTCTTGTTGAGAGATAATTCGGTTTCGTCTCAAGCACCATTTGGCGGTCCGGATAAAGCGGAGTCAGCGCAGGAAAATGAACGCGCTCTTTCGCAGATTCCGGGTCATCTCCATTTACCGCTTCAACGTGCAAAAGTCCGTAATAGCGTTCGTTTTCTTTCGGCGGACGCACCTTGCCGGATACTTTGTCACCGTTTCTTAAATCAAAGCGGCGGATCTGGGAAGCAGAAATGTAGATGTCTTCTGAGCTTGGCGAGTAATTAATCGGTCTGAGGAAGCCGAATCCTTCCGATTGGATGATTTCGAGCACGCCTTCCATAAACAGAAGATCCTCCTGCTCGGCGTTGGCTTTCAGAATGGCAAAGATTAATTCTTTTTTAGTCAGTTTGCTGTAGTAGGAGATTTTATAATGTCTGGCCAGTTCATATAGTTCTTTTAATTTCATATTTTCCAAAGAGGAAATAGATACGTCTTTCATAAA
Source organism: Bacillus sp. FSL K6-2865 (assembly GCF_040311405.1). Classification (NCBI taxonomy): domain Bacteria; kingdom Bacillati; phylum Bacillota; class Bacilli; order Caryophanales; family Bacillaceae; genus Bacillus; species Bacillus sp. FSL K6-2865. The sequence goes on from NZ_CP152036.1 coordinate 3,753,169, forward strand.
AACACCACGCTTTTCATAGTCAATGTATTGCTGTTTTCATTCAAATCGGCTGCTTCGCATGATTCCGCCAAAGCACATTCTTTTATAAAACGTTCAGGAACTTCTATCGGTAACACTTCCACCCATGATCGGCGCTTTTTTAAAAAAGGAATGTCTTAATGAGTTTTGAAGGAAGCGAGGACAAAAACTTGAGAAGATCAATATTTATATCGTCTGTATGCGGTAGAATTTGAAAATTTCCCAGTACTCAAAAGAAGGAATGACACAGAAAAATCGCAGCACTCTTTATTTTTACCTCATTTCAAAAAATTATTCAACTTAAATAATGCTTTGACATATAAATGATAGGGATGACTCTTTATTGCAAAAGAAAAGCGGGACTTTCCGTCCCGCTTTTTCTATTTATGGCCGGATCACAAGATTTGGTTTTTTCTTCAGGCTGTGTCTTCCGTCAACGAATCGGACCGTTCCTGATTTCGCCCGGATGACCAGACTTTCAGTCGTGCCGACGGAGCCTTTGAACTGAACGCCTTTCAGCAGCTCTCCGTCCGTGACGCCCGTTGCGGCAAAAATGGCGTCATCCCCTCTCACAAGGTCCTCCATCCGGAGCACTTTGGATACATCAAGGCCCATTCGCTCACAGCGGGCCTGCTCTTCCGCACTTTGCGGCAGAAGCCTGCCGATGATTTCGCCGCCGAGCGCTTTTAACGCAACGGCAGACAGCACGCCTTCAGGAGCCCCGCCTGAACCGAAGAGAATGTCTACTCCCGTATGGTCAAAGGCCGTATTGATGGCGCCCGCGACATCACCGTCGTTGATCAGTTTGATTCTGGCGCCCGCCTCACGCAATTCAGAGATGATTTTTTCATGTCTGTCACGATTTAAAATGGTTGCCACGACATCTTCAATGTCTTTGTTTTTCGCTTTCGCAACGGCTTTTAAGTTATCAATGACAGGCGCTTCAATATCGATGCAGCCTACCGCTTCGGGACCGACCGCGATTTTTTCCATATACATATCCGGGGCGTTCAGCAGTGTTCCGTGGTCGGCGACCGCGATCACCGTCAGCGCATTCCAGCCGCCGCTCGCTACGATGTTTGTGCCTTCAAGAGGATCGACGGCGACATCGACGCGCGGGCCGTATCCGTTTCCGAGCTTTTCGCCGATGTAAAGCATCGGCGCTTCATCCATCTCGCCTTCCCCGATCACGACCGTGCCTTTCATCGGCACCGTGTCAAACACGTCACGCATTGCGCTTGTCGCCGCATCATCAGCTTCATCTTTTTTCCCGCGGCCCATCCATCTGGCAGATGCTAAAGCCGCCGCTTCAGTGACTCGAACCAATTCCATCGATAAGCTTCTTTCCATTTCAACACGATCTCCTCTCAAAAGTCCGCATTTCTATGAATTTTGGAGCTGTTCTATCTCTTCGTCCGTCAGTCTTTGCCGCCAGATTGTGGCGCCCAGACCTTCGAGTTTTTTCTCAAGATTGCTGTAGCCGCGGTCTAAATGCTCGAGACCGGTAATTTCGGTTACGCCGTCAGCCATGAGCCCGGCGACGACCAGACAAGCGCCTGCACGCAGATCGCTCGCCTTTACTTTTGCGCCCTGAAGCTCGGCCGGACCGGTGATAATGGCCGACCTGCCTTCCACTTTCATGTTGGCCCCCATCCGTCTCAGCTCATCTATATGTTTAAAACGGGCCGAGTAGATGGTATCGGTTACGACGCTCGTGCCGCTGGCTCTCGTTAACAGAGATGTCATCGGCTGCTGAAGATCAGTCGGGAATCCCGGGTAAACAAGCGTTTTTACGTCGACCGGTTTTATCTGCTTCTGCCCGCCGAGCATAAGAAGCTGATCGTCACTCGTCTCAATGTGAAAACCCATTTCCCTGAGCTTCGCCGTTAAAGACTCCAGGTGAGTCGGTATGACATTATCAATAATGACTTCTTTCCCCATCGCGGCGCCGGCGATCATAAAGGTGCCCGCCTCAATTCTGTCCGGAATGATCGTATGCCTGCATCCGTGCAGCTCTTTTACGCCGTCGATTCTGATTACATTGGTTCCCGCGCCTTTGATCTTTGCGCCCATGCTGGTGAGCAATGTGGCAACATCAATAATCTCAGGTTCCTTGGCGGCGTTTTCTATCACGGTTTTACCTTCAGCCAGTACAGCGGCAAGCATGATATTGATCGTCGCTCCGACGCTGACGACATCTAAATAAATCCGTGCGCCTCTCAGCCTCTCGGCGCGCAGATAAATCGCGCCTTGTTCATTGGTGACTTCCGCCCCAAGCGCTTCAAACCCTTTGATGTGCTGGTCAATCGGCCGCGGCCCGAGATGGCATCCGCCCGGCAGTCCGATGACCGCCTGTTTGAAGCGGCCCAGCATCGCGCCCATTAAGTAATAGGAAGCGCGGAGTTTTTTCACTTTGCCGTTGGGAAGCGGCATGCTGATCATCGGGGAAGGGTCGACGACCATTTCTCCTTTTTCAAAATGGACGTTTCCGCCGATTTCTTTCAGCAGGTCACGCAGCGTTTCAATATCTGAGATCTCCGGAAGCCCTTCAATCGTTACTTCGGAATTTGCCAGAATGGTTGCGGGTATCAATGCGACGGCGCTGTTTTTCGCACCGCTGATATGTACGGTTCCGTTTAACGGATCGCCGCCGGCAATATTCAACTTTTCCATGATAGTCTCCTTCCATAAGAAGATAGCTGCGGAGCGTAAATAAAATGGCATTTTATTCTGTCTCTGCAAATAAAGCTCTTGTCCAAAATGTAGCCAATTCGAAGAGAAAGAATACAAGGACATTATAAAATAACAGGAAGAAAATAGCGAAGCTTTGCGGGGCATTTTTAACACAGGATGCACAGAGGCCCGCCGGGTTCACATTCCGGGGAAACACACTCTTCACTTTGATACTGAAGGCCCGCTGCCAAACAGGAAAACATAAGGGTGCGGCAAACGGATCAACCGGTTTGCCGCCCTTTTCACCCTTATTTATTCCAGTCTGCCAAGAATTGCTCGATGCCTTTATCCGTTAACGGATGTTTCGCCAGCTGGTGAATGACTTTCAGCGGCATCGTACCGATATGCGCACCGCGTAAAGCGGCTTCAGTCACGTGCTGCGCATGACGGATGGAAGCTGCGATGATTTGTGTATCAATGTCATGAATGTCAAAAATCTGTCTTATTTCTGAAATCAGTTCAAGACCGTTATGGCCGATGTCATCCAGACGGCCTAAGAACGGAGATACATAAGTCGCCCCGGCTCTTGCCGCCAAAAGCGCTTGGTTGGCGCTGAAAATGAGCGTTACGTTTGTTTTAATGTTCAGGTCGCTCAGCGCTTTTACGGCTTTTAACCCTTCAGACGTCATCGGGATTTTCACCGTGATATTCGGTGCGATTTTCGCAAGTTCTTTACCTTCTTCAATCATCTCTTCAGCATTCAGGGAAATGACTTCCGCGCTTACTGATCCGCTCACGACTTCCGTAATCTCACGAAGTCTGTCATGGAAAGACACGTCAGCTTCTTTCGCCACTAAACTAGGGTTTGTCGTAACTCCGGCAAGAACGCCAAGTTCATAAGCTTCTTTAATCTCGTCAATGTTTGCTGTATCAATGAAAAATAACATAAGGAAAGCCTCCCCAGTAATAAATTTTCAGAACTGTAAAACATGATTGCGCTTTCTAAAGGTAAGACATAAAACCGCCTGTCAATCCTGTCAGGCGGTATATGGATGTTACATTGGATTAAGCTTGGTTTGAAGAACCGAACTCACGCATTTTGCCGATAACCGTTTCTTTGATCGCTTCACGAGCAGGTCCAAGATATTTACGAGGATCGTATTCGTTCGGCTTAGCTGCCAATGTTTCGCGGACAGCTTTTGCAGAAGAAATTTGGTTTTCAGTGTTTACGTTGATTTTAGCCGTACCAAGTGAGATTGATTTTTTAATGTCGGCAGTCGGAATTCCTGTACCGCCGTGAAGTACTAACGGAAGGCCGGTTGATTTGCCGATATCTTCCATTTCTTTGAAACCGAGGTTCGGTTCGCCTTTGTAAGGGCCGTGAACAGAACCCAGTGCAGGTGCAAGGCAGTCGATGCCAGTGCGCTCTACAAGTTCTTGACACTCTTTAGGGTCAGCATAGATTACGCCTTCAGCAATCACGTCATCTTCCTGTCCGCCTACAGTTCCAAGCTCAGCTTCAACTGAAACGCCGTGGAAATGAGCAAGCTCAACCACTTTAGCTGTAGTTGCTACGTTTTCCTCAAACGGGTGGTGAGATGCGTCGATCATTACAGAAGTGAAGCCTGCATGAATCGCTTTCGCACAAGATTCAAAGCTTGAACCGTGGTCTAAGTGAATGGCGACAGGAACTGTCACTTTGTATTCTTCCATAAGAGCTTTAACCATGGCAACCACTGTTTTGAAGCCGCCCATGTAGCGTCCCGCGCCTTCTGAAACACCAAGAATAACCGGGGATTTTTCCTCTTCTGCTGCTTGTAAAATAGCTTGAGTGAACTCAAGGTTATTTAAGTTAAATTGTCCAACAGCATATCCTTTTTCTTTAGCTGTATTCAACATTTCCGTCATTGAAACTAAAGGCATGTCGAAAGTCCTCCTTATGTAGCCTGATTTGCTTCTTCTCGAAAAAAGCTTTCCACCTATAGCATGACCATAAAAACCTGTCATATGTAAAACAACAGATCGCTTTTTCTCCATCTCTAGGATACCAACTTTTCGACAAATCGGCAACACAATGACATAATTGTTTCTAATTTTATTAATTCGATTTTAGAGGTAAATATTTTTTCACCGCGTCTCTGATCTCATCAATGTCAAAAGGTTTCGCAAAATGGGTCAGCGCTCCGAGCTCTTTTGATTCCTTAATCATATCGAGTTCTCCGTAAGCGGTCATGATAATGACGCGGATAGATTCGTCGATCATCTTCATGCGCTTGAGAATTTCGATTCCGTCCATGCCGGGGATTTTCATATCTAAAAGCACGAGATCGGGCCGTTCTTTCGTTACGATGTCCAGCGCCTGTATGCCGTTGGCGGCCTGAAACGTCTGGTACCCTTCTTTATGAAACACTTCATTGAGCAATATGCGTATACCGTATTGGTCATCTACGATTAAAATCTTTTCATTCATCATTTTACACCCCAATATTATCATTTTCGTCAAAAGGAAGCAGTTGTTTATGTATTCTGTTTGATTTTCACATTTCCTTTAATTATAATAGTCTACTTTCCGACATTTTCTGAGCATTTTCTCTTTTGTTGTATACTGTTCTTGTATGTGTAAAGGAGGTTTCACTCATGTTAAAGATATTTACGACGCAGCTTGCAGGCATTTTTTCCCGCATTCAGGATAAGGAATCCGAAGCAATAGAAGACGGCGCGCGCCTGCTGGCGCAGGCAGCCGTCAGCGGCCATACCATTTATTTATACGGCGCAAATGAGATGCAGGGCATTTTGTGCGAGGCGGAACTCGGCTCAGAACCGATGCCTTCCGTCAAAGCGTTTCCGGATACAGCCGATTCGATTACAGAAAGCGACAGGGTGCTGATGTTTTGTTCAGGTCCGGGCACGGCTGAAGAACAGGCGCTGGCTCAAAAGCTTTATGAAAAAGGGATCGGCCTCGTTGGCGTATCTCCTGTCATCAAAGATCAAACCGGGATTGAGGAATTTTGTGATGTTCATATTGACAGCAAATTAAAAATGCCGCTTCTGCCTGATGAAGACGGGACAAGATACGGCTTTCCTTCATTAATGACAGGCCTGTATGTCTATCACGCACTGTCCTTTACGTTAAAGGAAATGATGCAGGAATATGCCTGATGCAGAAAAAAGACTTGCCGCTTTTAAAGGAGGCAAGTCTTTTTTTATTACTTCTGTTCTGCAGCTTGTACGGAAGCGCCGATAAAGTCTTTGAATAAAGGCTGAGGTCTTGTCGGTCTTGATTTGAACTCAGGGTGGAACTGGCAAGCGACATACCAAGGATGATCTTTCAGCTCGATGATTTCCACAAGACGGCCGTCAGGGCTTGTTCCTGAGAACACAAATCCGTTCTCTTCCATTTGCTGTCTGTATTCGTTGTTGAATTCATAACGGTGGCGGTGGCGTTCGTATACCACTTCATCCGCATACGCTTCGAAGGCTTTCGTGTCTTCCTGAAGCTTACAAGGGTACAGTCCGAGACGAAGCGTTCCTCCGAGATCCTCGACATCTTTTTGTTCTGGCAGAAGGTCGATGATCGGATAAGGAGTGGACGGATCGATCTCCGCAGAGTGAGCCCCTTCCAGACCTAATACGTTTCGCGCATATTCAATGGATGCAATCTGCATACCGAGGCAGATGCCGAAGAACGGAATTTTATTCTCACGCGCATACTTGGCGGCGATGATTTTCCCTTCTACGCCGCGGTCTCCGAAACCGCCGGGCACGATGATTCCGTCTGTGCCGCTAGTCAGCTCTTGAATATTGCTTTCTGTCACTTCTTCGGCGTTAATCCATTTGATCTTCACATCAGCGTCAAACGCATAGCCGGCGTGGCGCAGTGATTCAACGACTGAAATGTAAGCGTCCTGAAGCTCGACGTATTTACCGACGAGGCTGATTGTAATGGTTTTAGACAAGTTTTTCACTTTCGTGACAAGGTCTTTCCATTCCGTCATATCCGGGTCTTTGCATTCTAATTTCATATGATCGCAGACAAGCTTATCGAGTCCCTGCTCCTGAAGGTTAAGCGGGATGGAGTAAAGGTTGTCCGCATCTTCGCACTCGATGACCGCTTTCGTGTCAATATCGCAGAAGAGCGCGATTTTATCTTTCATATCTTGAGAAATCGGCATTTCCGTGCGCACGACGATGATATTAGGCTGAATACCGAGGCTTCTCAGCTCTTTTACGCTGTGCTGCGTCGGTTTTGTTTTCAGCTCGCCCGCCGCTTTGATGTACGGAACAAGCGTACAGTGAATGTACATCACGTTTTCATGGCCGATGTCGCTTTTCATTTGACGGATGGCTTCAAGGAATGGAAGGGATTCGATATCTCCCACTGTTCCGCCGATCTCAGTAATGACTACATCTGCGTTTGTTTCTTTGCCTGCACGGTACACGCGGTCTTTCAGTTCATTTGTGATGTGCGGAATGACCTGAACCGTTCCGCCGAGGTAGTCCCCGCGGCGCTCTTTTTTCAATACGGCAGAATAGATTTTACCGGTCGTCACGTTGCTGAATCTGTTCAGATTAATGTCAATGAACCGCTCATAATGCCCTAAGTCAAGGTCAGTCTCAGCGCCGTCATCGGTAACGAATACCTCACCGTGCTGGTACGGGCTCATCGTTCCCGGGTCAACGTTGATATAAGGGTCAAATTTTTGGATGGTGACGCTCATGCCTCTGTTTTTCAAAAGGCGGCCAAGTGATGCAGCCACAATTCCTTTTCCGAGTGATGATACAACTCCCCCGGTTACAAAAATATATTTCGTCATTTCGTTTGCTCCTCTCTTCGGTCTGCGCTACATTCCTTAAAATGTGCCGTTTTATAGAAAATCATTTCACTAAAAACAAATGATGTGTAAAAGAATTTGGGAGATGAAAATAAGAAAGCTCCCTTTCAATTTCTTGAAAGGGAGCGTAGCACTCTTATGAATTCTCTTCTTTTTGAAGAGCCCAAAATACATACTACATAGTTCGACAATGAAAGTCAAGATCGTTTTGCTGATATAAAATCAGTCTTTGCGATCCTCTTCCTCATCATCATAATCTTCCTCATCTTCTTCAATCATCTCGTCTTCGATCTCAAGCTCGTCGTCATCTTCTTCATCGATATCTTCATCGTCAAAGCTGTCTGCTTCAAGGTCAATATCTTCTTCTATTTCATCGAGATCGATGTCATCTTCGTCAACTTCCTCGAATTCATCAAGGTCGAGATCTTCCTCAACGACTTTTTTCGCTTTTTTCTTTTTCGCTTTTACAGTCGGCTGTGTTTCTTCGTCCAGCTGATCGTACGGATACCAGCTGCGAAGCCCCCACGTCTGGTCTGACAGAGCAATAAAGCGGCCGTCAATGTTCAGGTCTGTATAAAATTGGGCGATACGGTCACCCAGTTCCTCTTTCGTAACACCGAGCAAGGAGATCATTTCATTCAGCAGCTCCTGGAACGGAACCGGTTTTTTATGTTCTGAGAAAATTTCGTGAGCGATTTCAACTAAAGCCATCTGCTTCAGCTGTTCCTGAGAATATTGTTTGATACTCAAGGTCGGACACTCCCTTTCTATTACTTATATGTATCTGTTTCTATCCTATAATAAGAACGAATTTGTATTGTTTTGTTCATAAACCATACCTCTCATTATAAACAAATTAAAACAGAATATGCTACCCTTAACAGCGTAATTTAAGAAATTTTAGAGCCGTCCCTTCATAAATCGGCTGATGTGCGAAAACAAAGCCGCCGGCATATGCGCCGGCGGCCCGCTTCTTTCTATAAAGACTCTTGTTTTTCGGCGCCGAATACAGACATGGCGAGCAATTCACTGACATCATAAGTGCCGATCGCGTCTTCGGCTTCTTTCGCTTTCGTACCGTCACCGAGCATGGTCAGACAGTAAGGACAGCCGGAGCTGATGACCGTCGGACTGACAGAAAGCGCCTGCTCAGTCCGGGCCGTGTTGATTCTCGCTCCCGTTTCTTCTTCCATCCACATGAGCCCTCCTCCGGCGCCGCAGCACATCCCGTTTTCGCGGCTGCGCTCCATTTCCTTCAATTGAACGCCCGGAATGGCTTTTAAGATCGCTCTCGGCGGCTCATACACTTCATTGTATCTTCCTAAATAGCACGAGTCATGGAAGGTAATCGTTTCATTCACCGGGTGAAGCGGTTTTAGTTTCCCCTGTGACACAAGCTCGGCTAATAATTCAGTATGATGATAGACTTCGGCCCGGAATCCGAAATCAGGATATTCATTTTTGAACATATTATAGGCGTGCGGATCAATCGTGACGATTTTTTTGATCCCGTGTTTTTCAAATTCGCCGATGTTGTGTTCCGCCAGCTCTTGGAACAGAAACTCGTTGCCCAAACGGCGCGGCGTATCGCCTGAGTTTTTTTCCTTATTGCCGAGAATCGCAAAGGATACGCCCGCTTCATTAAGCAGCTTTGCAAATGAGACGGCAATCTTTTGGCTCCTGTTATCGTAGGAACCCATTGATCCGACCCAAAACAAATAGTCGAACTCTTTGTCTTGTTTTTTCATTTCTTTCACTGTCGGAATTTCTGTATCAGCCTGCTCCCGCCAGTTCTCCCGCTCTTTCCGGTTTAAGCCCCACGGGTTTCCCTGTCTTTCAATGCTAGTCATGGCCCGCTGCGCGTCGCTGTCCATCTTCCCTTCCGTAAGCACAAGATAACGTCGCAGATCGATAATTTTATCAACGTGTTCATTCATGACCGGACATTGATCTTCACAGTTGCGGCAAGTGGTGCACGCCCAAATCTCCTCTTCCGTGATGACCTCGCCGATTAAGCTCGGGTTGTAATCGATGGCTGCCGCCGCTTCACGCGATCCTCCCCCTGAGGAAGCCGCGGCGAGCTGATTCGCCTTCGTGTGCTGAAAAACGGGCGCGGGCACCCACGGAGATTTTGACGTCACGGCAGCGCCTTTTTCCGTCAAATGGTCTCTGAGCTTTAAAATGAGGTCCATCGGCGAGAGCATCTTGCCCGTACCGGAGGCCGGACACATATTTGTACAGCGGCCGCATTCGACGCAGGCGTAAAGGTCGACAAGCTGAGAGCGGCGGAAGTCTTCAATCTTTCCGACGCCGTAGCTTTCTTTCGACTCATCGGTGAAATCGATTTTTTCCAGCTTTCCTTTTGAATCCAGCCTGCTGAGGAACACATTCGCCGGACCCGCAATTAAGTGCGCATGCTTTGATTGCGGCACGTACACTAAAAAGCTGAGCAAAAACAACAGATGAAGCCACCATGAAACATAAAACACGGCGGCGGCCGCCGGCGCTGAAAGACCGCCGAGCACAAACGCAATGGAGGAAGCGATCGGTTCCGTCCAAGACAGAGAATGATCGTGCCATAAAAGGTTCATGGCGTTCCCGAGAAGCACCGTCACCATCAGTCCGCCGATAAACAGCAGGACAAGCCCCGCTTTAAACCCGCGTTTCAGTCTGACGAGTTTTTCAATGTAGCGCCGGTAAAACGCCCAGACTACGGCGACTAAAATCAGAAACGTGACGATTTCCTGAAAAAAGGTAAACGCCGGATAAAGCGGACCGAACGGCAGATGGCGGTCAGGAAGCAGCCCTTTCAGAATAAAATCAATTGCGCCGAACTGAACGAGTATAAAACCGTAAAAAAACAGAACGTGGATGATGCCGCTCTTTTTATCTTTCAGCAGTTTTTTCTGTCCGAACACATTCACCCATATCTTCTGAAGACGTTCTTTCAGGCGTTTATCAAATTCTTCCCTTTGGCCGAGCTTAATATAAGCGATCCTCGTTCTGATCAGGTAAACGAATAAATAAACGGCGTAAGCGGTTACAGCTGAAAACAGCAGCGCGTTTACCATGAGAAATGCGTTCATCTTGTCTCCCCCTTTGTTCTGATACCCCTCTTCATTGTCATATCTTTACTTTATCATAAATAATGAATGAGTGTTCAGTCAATAATTAAATTCACATTCTCAGGGCACACTACGAATACTTCGGAAAGGAGCGTCGGTATGAAGGTCATTTTTGTGTTGCTTGTCATTTTTATCATATTGATCGCACTTATGCTGCTTGATATGCTGCTTGGCCGGGCGGCGTACAAAAAACAGGCGTATGAGCCCGTTTTTGACCCGAAAAAGAGTGATATCACACTCATTCACTGCGGCAGCGAGCTTGTGCGGCAGATGACGGCTGATATCCGCCAAGCCGTCTCTTCTATTCATATGATGTTTTTTATTATGAAGAACGACCAAGTCAGCCATGAGATGTTTCATTTATTGAAGGAAAAGGCCCAGGCCGGCGTCTCCGTATATCTGCTGCTCGATTGGGCGGGCAGCCGCCAAGTGAAAAAGCCTTCCATTCAAACGTTGAAAAAAGCCGGCGTTCACGTTCATTTTCTAAATAAACCGGCATTTCCGTTTCTATTTTTCAGGCTGCAAAAACGGAATCACCGGAAAGTGACTGTCATTGACGGCAAAATCGGCTATGTCGGCGGTTTTAATATCGCTGAAGAGTACCTCGGCAAAAAAGCGAAGTTCGGAAACTGGGAGGATTATCACCTGCGGATGACCGGAGAAGGCACGGCGGATCTTCAGACTCTTTTTGTAAGCGATCTGAAACGAAACACCGGAAAAGCACCCGGATCACCCGGGGTTTATCCGGCATTATCCGAAGGGAATATCTCTCATAGGACATATGCGTCTGACGGTTTTTCGCTTGAATCGCATTATGAAAACTGCATCCGTAAGGCGGAGAAAAAAATCATTATCGGCACGCCTTATTATGTACCGAGCAAAAAGCTTCAGGAAGCGCTTATTTCAGCCTGCCGAAAAGGCGTCAAAGTCATCTTGATCGTGCCGATGAAGTCAGACCACCCGTTCGTTCGGGAAACAGCTTTTACCTATTATCCCGAGCTTCTGAAGGCCGGCTGCCTCATCTATCGGTATTATCAAGGCTTTTATCATGTCAAAGCTTTCATTATTGATGACCGCATCAGCATTATCGGCACGCCGAATTTTGATAAACGGAGCCTGTTCTGGAATGAAGAGGTGAATGTCATCATTTATGATGAAGCCTTTACAAAGGAAGTGCTTTCAACCATAAAGCAGGACATCGAAAAATCCGAGCTTCTCACATTAGAAAAAGTGAAACAGCGCTCCGTCAGACAGCTTCCTGCAGAATGGCTGGGAAAGGCCATATCTTACTTTTTATAAAGGAGAAACCATATGCTGTTCAGATTCGGATTCGTCGCAAACGCCATGTGCCTTTGGGACGCGTCCCCCGCAAAAACCTTAACATATGCGCGCTATACCAAACTTTCCCGCAGCGAGCGGAAAGACGCCCTGCTTTCTGTGACGAAAGCAAATCTCACCAATACGCTGCGCACCATCCACTATGTGATCAGCCACGGCATCCCGCTGTACAGGTTCTCAAGCTCGATTGTGCCGCTCGCCACCCATCCGGATGTGCTGTGGGATTTTGTCACGCCGTTTCGCCAGGAGTTTCGTGAGATCGGCGGGCTGGTCAGAAAATATGACCTCAGAACGAGCTTTCATCCGAACCAATTCACGCTTTTTACAAGCCCGAAACAGGAGATTACCGCAAATGCGGTCAAGGATATGGCCTATCATTATGACATGCTGGACGCAATGGACATCGCGGACCGTTCCGTCATCAACATCCATGTCGGAGGCGCTTACGGTGACAAACAAAGCGCGCTTGGCCGTTTCCGCGTGAATCTGAAAGAACTTCCCGATGTCATCAAACAGCGGATGACTTTAGAAAACGATGATAAAACATATACGTCCGAGGAAACACTCAGTGTATGTGAACAAGAAGGTATTCCGTTTGTGTTTGATTATCACCATTTTTACGCCAATCCGACCGATGACGCTGATTTAGATGACATTCTTCCGCGGATGATCAAAACATGGCAGCGGATCGGCTTAAAGCCGAAGGTCCATCTCTCCTCGCCAAAATCAGAATCAGCCATACGCAGTCATGCGGACTATGTGGATGCGAATTTTATTCTGCCGGTGCTGGAGCGGTTTCGACAATGGGATACGGACATCGATTTTATGATTGAGGCGAAAGAGAAAGACCGGGCGCTGCTCCGGCTCGTCGAAGAATTAAGCGCCATCCGGGGAGTCAAACGCCTGGCGGGCGGAGTGCTGAGGTGGAAGGCATAACCAGGTTTATCACCCGTTTATATGGGGAATTTCCGAAATAACAGACCATCAGACGGAGGAGAAAACATATGAAAAACATTACATCTTTGAAAATAGCCGCTAAGAAGTTCACTTTAAGAAACATGCTTCAGCTTTATCAGCTTTGCCACACGGGAGGCCACGAGCTGTATATCTACTCTAAAAAAACGATGTGCAAAATCAAAGATATCATTGAACTGGAAACGTTCAGAATGGCCCATAAAGAACAAGAATATTTAATTGTAGTGGAAGGAAAGAAAGCGGTGCAGCTTGTTGACCGTTTCAAACATATCATCGAACCTGCGCAAAAAGAAGCCCATTAAATACGGACTACATAAAAAAAAGGATAGACAGGAGGCTGCCCGGCCCCCGCTCGTCTATCCTTTTTCTTTTATTAATGAATCAGCTCGCCGAATTGCGCCTGATGAAGTCTCTGGTACATGCCGCCGGATGCCAGCAGTTCCTTATGATGACCTTGTTCAGCGATGCCATCTTTCGTGACGACGACGATCCGGTCCGCATCCTTAATCGTAGCCAGCCGATGGGCGATCACAAGCGTTGTGCGTCCTTCAGACAGCTCTTGCAGCGATTTTTGAATGGCGGCTTCCGTTTCTGTATCGAGGGCTGATGTAGCCTCGTCTAAAATTAAGATCGACGGGTTTTTCAAAAACATTCTGGCGATGGAAAGCCGCTGCTTCTGCCCGCCTGACAGCTTCACGCCGCGCTCGCCGATCACCGTGTTTAAACCGTCGGGATACCCGTTTACCAAGTCCTCTAAATGCGCCTGGCGGACGGCCTGCCAGATTTCTTCCTCAGACGCGTCCAGCCGCCCGTAAGCAATGTTTTCCCGCAATGTGCCGGAAAACAGAAAGACATCCTGCTGGACGACGCCGATTTGTCCGCGCAATGATGACAGCGTCATGTCCTTAATATCGATTCCGTCGATGGAAATCACGCCTTCAGACGGCTCATAAAAGCGCGGCAGCAGACTTGTCAGCGTTGATTTTCCCGCTCCCGAAGGCCCGACGAATGCGACTGTCTCCCCGGCATGAATGGACAAATTGATTCCCGACAGAACCGGACTGTTTTCTTCGTAACCGAATGACACACCATCATAACGGATATTCCCTTTTAAACCGGACACATGTCTCGCGTTCGGGGCGTCCTTGATATCAGGCTCCGTTTCCAGTATTTCTATAAAGCTTTTAAAACCGGCAATGCCTCTCGGATACATCTCAATAATCGCGTTGATTTTATCAATCGGACGGAACAGAACGTTCGTCAGCAGCACAAAAGCGACGAATTCCCCGTAAGATAACGATCCGCGGATCACGAACCATGTGCCGCACAATAAGACGAACAGCGTGACGAATCTTGTCAGCATGTAACTGATCGAGCCGTTTTTCGCCATGATTTTATATGATGTCAGCTTTGTTTTGCGGAAACGCTGATTGTTCACGTCAAACCGCTGCGTTTCAAACGCTTCATTGCTGAAAGCCTGAACAAGACGGATGCCGCCGATATTGTTTTCAACCCTCGCGCTGAAGTCCCCGACGTCTTTGTTCAGTTTTGTAAACGCAGAGGTCATTTTTTTATTGAAATACAAAGCAAGCCAAATGACGACCGGCATAATGATAAAAGTCAACAGCGCGAGCTGCCAGTTAATAAACAGCATCACACCGAACGCGCCCAAAATCGTCATGATCGCGATAAACAGGTCTTCAGGCCCATGGTGGGCGGTTTCTCCGATATACATCAAATCATTGGTGAGCTTGGACATTAAACTGCCCGTTTTGTTGTTATCGTAAAATTTGAACGAAAGCTTTTGCAGATGGTCGAAAAGCTTTTTCCGCATATCCGTTTCAATGTTAATGCCGAGCATATGGCCCCAATACGTCACAACATACTGAAGTGCCGAGCTGAGGGCGTAGACCCCGAATAAAGCAGCGGAAGTCAAAATAATCAGACTCCATTCCCGCCCCGGGAGCAATGTATCGATAAAGTAATTGACAATCAGAGGAAAACTCAGCTCCATCAATCCGCCGGCGATGGCAGAAAAGAAGTCGAGAAAAAACAGCTTTTTGTACGGTTTATAATAAGAAAAAAATTGTCGCAGCACGATTCCGTCCTCCTTGTGCCTCGTTCTTAATGATAATATTTCTCAATTATACTATACACAAGGAGTTTTAAAAGCGTTTTTTATAAAACGCCGGAAAATAACCGTGCGAAGGATTCCTTCGTTCTTTCCCATAATGTGCGCTTATAGAAACGGACGGGGCTGATTTTTTCAGACTCCTTCATATCCTCCAGGTAATGCGCTTCAAGATCTTTGATCGCCTCTTGATCTGTAAAAAAGACATTGACTTCAAAGTTCAGCTGAAAGCTTCTCATGTCCATATTCGCCGTCCCGACAGAGGCGAGGTTTCCGTCAGTGATGAGCACCTTTTGATGCATAAAGCCTTTTTGATAAGAATAGACTTCGATTCCTTCGCGAAGAAGCTCGGGGAAATACGATCTCGTCGCGTACTGGGTTAAAAACCCGTCATTGGTTTCCGGCACCATGACACGCACCCGGACGCCTCTGGCAGCAGCCTCCTTTAGCGCTGTGCGGATCGGCTCATTCGGCACGAAATAAGGCGTCGCGATCCATACAGACGATTCGGCCGCCGCTATCATGGCATAATACAGATCGCTCATCCGCTCCTTCATATCGGGGCCTGTCGGAACGACTTGATAGACGCCGCCGCTTTCTGCCGCAACCGGGCGGGTATATGCTTTCTGATCAATCAGCACCTCATCCGAAACGTATTCCCAATCAAGCATAAAAATGCTGTGGAGCGTCTGAACGATTTCTCCTTCGACTTTCATATGGGTGTCCCGCCAAAAGCCGACATCTTGGTCTTTGCCGATATACTCCTTGCCGACATTCAGCCCGCCGACAAAACCGACTTTCCCGTCAACGATGACGATCTTGCGGTGATTTCTGAAATTGAATTTTTGGTTGAAAAAACCGTATTTCAGCGGCAGAAACGGGACGATGTTCACGCCCGCGCGTTTCAGTTTTTTAATATCTTTTCCGGCCAGCTTCAGGCTGCCGGCCGCGTCGAACAAAAACCGCACTTCCACGCCTTGACGCGCCTTTTCCATCATAATGTCCATCATCTTGTGCCCGAGCATGTCTGATTTGAACATGTAATACTCAATATGTATAAATGACGCGGCCTCCCGGAGCGCCTCAAACAGCTCAGGAAATGTTTCGTCCCCGTTTTTGAGCACCTTCAGCCTGCTTTTTGTATTAATATTCATATGGGACGCCTTGATTGAATATTGAAAGAAACGCTTCTGATTTCCTTTCAGCCCGTTCAGGTCGGGAGTTTGTTCCATATCAAATATCGTTCTCAGCTTTTCCCGGTTGTATGTCCGTTTCGACCTGAACAGCTTGCCTTTTTCATAAAGCTGGCCGGAAAAAAGGTAAAATAAGTACCCGGCGATCGGAAAAAACACAAGAATATGAATCCATAACAGCGTGTGCTGCGAGGTGCGGTTTTCAAGAATTAACGAATAGATGCTGAACAAAATAATGCTTGCATAGCAAAGCACCCCTCCGTAAAACTCAAGCCTGGAAACCGGAAAAAACCATATGACATATGCTCCGATAAGCATCATATATAAAAAGCAAAATTCCAGTCTCCTTTTCAGCATCCCGACTCTCTCCCATCTGATCCGATATCTCTGTATACCCTCTGTTTTCCGGCTTGTAAACATATGAAAAAGCCTCTCCGCACGAGCGGAAAGGCTTATGATGAAGCTTCCTGTGATTGGCCGGGTGTGATGTTCTGAAGCAATGCCGGATTGAGCGAGCAGCTGCCTTTGATTTTATTTTTGAAGATGCCGATGATCAGACCGGTGACCGCTATCGACACTAAGGAGAAGAGCCCTTTCAGCAGCCCGACGGAAAAAATGCCGGCCAGCACGACGCCAAAATCGAAGAGGAAATTAACGGCACCCGGATTCCATCCGCAGCGCTTTTGCAGAAATAAAGCGAGGATATTGGCGCCGCCGAGCGATGCCTGATGATAAAACATGAGCGACAGGCCGAACCCGATCAGCACCCCGCCGCAAATCGCCCCGGCAAGCGGTGAAACAGAGACCGGCGGCAGCCAGTGATCCGCGCCGGTAAACAGAGTCAGCACTGTGACTGCAAAAACGGTGGATAGAGTGAATTTGATTCCCATTCTGATGAGAGAAAATATATAAAACGGGATATTGATCAGAAAGAAGATAATCGCAAACGAGGAATGAAACAAGTATGACAGGCTTAGTGACAGTCCCGCTGTGCCGCCGGTTAATACTTGAGAATGTCTGAGTGTCAGGACGCCGGCGCTTGTCATCAGACAGGCGGCTAAAATGAGGAAAATCCGCTTCATTCTTCACTCTCCTTTTGTTGCTGTTATTTCCAAATAAAACATAACAGGAATCCCGCCGCCCAGCCATTACCTTGGCAGAAAATATCTTATGTTTTTATTTTTTCACCATAAAAAATCCCCCTCTCTTGCAGGGGGGATTTTTACGTGCGTTTCCGATAGACAACATAGCTGCGGGTCAAATACTTGAGGGGCAGGCTGAACACGTGAACCAATCTTGTAAACGGCCAAAGGATAAAAACGACGTACCCTATGATGATATGAAACTTAAACCATAGCGGGACACTCTCCATCAAAGAAGCGTCAGGCCGGAACAAAACAATTTCCCTGAACCACGGCCCGACTGTTGCCCTGTAATCAAATCCTTTCGAGTCAATGTTGAGAAATGTGGCCGCAACGCCCGACAGCATCATGAACAGCAGCAGAATAAGCGTCAGGATATCCGATGGCGAGCTGGTTTTGCGGATTCTTTTGTCAAACAGCCTTCTGTATGTCAGGATGACAAGTCCGGCACATGCCGCGATCCCCGCCGGCAGGCCTGCGCCGATCGCCATTTTGTGATACATATGCTCGGAAATGCCAAGAGAAGCATACACGCCTTCCGGGATCAAAATTCCCATGATATGTCCGCCGACAACGCATAGCAGTCCCCAGTGAAAAAGTGTGCTGCCAGCGGCGAGTTTTTTCTTTTCTAACAGCTCGCTTGATTTCGCCGTCCAGCCGAATTGGTCATGCTGATAGCGGTAAATATGCCCGCCGATAAAGATCGTCAATACAATGTATGGCATAACGCCCCACAGGATCTGCCCGCTCATGCCTGAACAGCCCCTTCTTCAGTGCTTGCATGTACACCGATGTTTTCCAGTGCGGCCTGCAGCACGTGCAGCAGCTCAGCATAGATGCTGTTATTTTTTTCGAGGCGGGAAGCCAGCTCCCTCACGTTGGACAGGTATTTTTCAAACACGCTTCTCGCCGCTTCAATCTCCGCAACCGCGGCGAATTCCAGCATCAGCGGCAGGTAATCAGGCAGTTCTTTCTCTGTCGGCAGGAAACCGGATTGCTGGTAGGTGTTTTTTAAATGCAGCAATTCAATGCCGCGCTCCCTTTGTTCGCCTGAGTTAAAGTAGGTGACGTACATATTCGTTTTTTTTCCGAAATCGAACGTATACACATAGTGTTCAATCAGCGCTTGCGGAGAAAAGCCGGCTGCCGCCTCTAAAAAGTGCAGCAATTTCTCCCGGATTTGCTGATTGGTGATGTCATGGATAAGAGCCTTCCAATCGGGAATCTCGGCTCTCCACTCTTCATCCGGATAAGAGAGAAGAACGGAAAGAGCGGAGAACGTCATTTGCCGGTCTGTGGTGTTCATGTTATTACACCTCATTTATGAAAAATTAGAAACAAGAGCCCGGGCCGCCTGAAAATGATAAGCCGCAGCTCCCTTGTTCAGCATATAAATCTGACACTTCTTCTCGATGGCTGCTCGGGATCACAAAACGGTCATCATATTTGGCGATTGCCAGCAGCCGATACATGTCTTTAATTTGCTGTTCTGTTAAGCCGACACTGGAGATCAGTTCCGGGTCGATTGATTTATTCGTCTGGATCGCTCTCATATACTGGCGCATGACAGACATTTTCTTTAACGTTGATCGAATATGATCCGTATCCCCCGCCGTTAACAGCTGCGCCAAATAGTCAATCGGAATTCTCATTTGGTCGATAGCCGGAAAAATCGCTTCCGCCGTTTGCCGGCTTCCTTTTCCTTCAAAGAGATTCATAATCGGGCTGAGCGGCGGAATGTACCAAACCATCGGCAGCGTACGGTACTCAGGGTGAAGCGGAAGCGCAATCTTCCAGTCAATGATCATTTTATAGATCGGCGATTGCTGCGCCGCTTCTATCCATTCAGCCGGGATGCCTTGTTCTTTTGCCAGTTTGGCAATCTCAGGATCATTCGGATCAAGAAAAACGTCCAGTTGGGAATGGTAGAGATCCTTTTCATTTTCAACCGATGCCGCTTCCTCCACTTTGTCCGCGTCATACAGCATGACGCCGAGATAGCGGATTCTGCCGACACACGTTTCGGAGCAGATGGTCGGCAGCCCCGCCTCCAAGCGCGGAAAGCAGAGTGTGCATTTTTCCGCTTTGTTCGTTTGCCAGTTAAAATAGACTTTTTTATAAGGACAGGATGAGACGCAATATCTCCATGAACGGCATGCGTTTTGATCCACAAGCACAATGCCGTCCTCCTCACGTTTGTACATGGCGCCGGACGGGCAGGAGGACACGCACGCCGGATTAATGCAGTGCTCACAAATACGCGGAAGATACATCATAAAGACTTCATCGAATTCTGTTTTGATCGATTCCTCCATCTTTTGCACGTTTGGATCTTCAAGCCCTGTAATGTGGCCGCCAGCGAGATCATCCTCCCAGTTCGGGCCCCATTCGATATTCATGAAATCCCCCGTTAAGGACGATTTCGGCCGCGCCACCGGCTGGTGCTTTTTTTGCAGGCTGTTTGTTAATGTTTCATAATCATAGTTCCAAGGTTCATAGTAGTCATCAATCGTCGGCTGATTCGGATTATAGAAAAGGCCTGCAAGCCGGTTTGTTTTCGGGCCTGATTTCAGTTCAAGCTTTCCTTTTTTCAACGTCCAGCCGCCTTTATATTTGTCCTGGTCCTCCCATTGCTTCGGGTAGCCGATGCCGGGCTTTGTTTCTACATTATTAAAATACATATATTCCGCACCGGAACGGTTTGTCCACGTGTTTTTGCAGGTGACGCTGCACGTGTGGCAGCCGATGCATTTATCCAAGTTCATGACCATCCCGATTTGCGCTTTAATCTTCAAGCCAATCAACCTCCTTCAGCTTGCGGATGACGACATTCAGATCGCGCTGATTCCCCGTCGGACCGTAATAGTTAAAGCCATAACTGAGCTGTGCATAGCCCCCGATCATCTGGGTCGGCTTGACGTGAATCCTTGTCGGGCTGTTATGGGTGCCTCCGCGGTTATTCGTCAGTTTTGTGCCGGGCACATTGATGTGGCGGTCCTGGGCATGGTGCATAAACGCCATTCCTTTTGGAATCCGGTGAGACAAAACCGCTCTCGCGACGACAACGCCGTTTCGGTTGAAGCATTCAATCCAATCGTTGTCTTTGATATCCGTATCCGCAGCATCATCTTTATTCATCCACACAGTCGGCCCGCCGCGGAACAGCGTCAGCATCGGCAGAGAATCAAAATACATGCTGTGGACGGACCATTTATTATGCGGCGTCAAATAATTAAGAACGATTTCTTTGCCCTCTTGATCAGGCCGCTTGCTTAGGAACGGACGGTGCTGGAGGATCGGTTTAAATGTCGCCATCGTTTCACCGAATTCCATCATCAGTTCATGATCGACATAATAGGATTGTCTGCCTGTCAGCGTCCGCCACGGAATTAATTTTTCCACATTCGTCGTAAACGGCGAGTACCTGCGCCCTCCTTTTTCTGAACCGGTAAAGGCCGGAGAGGTGATGACCGTTTTCGGCTGGGCTGTAATTTGCTCGAACGTAAAGCATTCTTCCTCGCGCTCTTCCGCCAGGTCTTTCAGCTCCAGATTGGTAATGTTTTCAAGTGATTCCCATGCTTTCACGGCGACTTTTCCATTTGAGGTGGACGACAGGGTTAAAATCGCTTCCGCCGCCTGCTTCGCTTCACTTATATTCGGGCATCCTTTGGCAACGCTGTTTGAATCGGTTTCTCCCAGTCTCTGTTTGAGTGATTCATATTCATCCGCAATCGACCAGCTCATCCCTTTTGTTCCGCTCGGTTTTAAAGCCGTATGAGGGCCGAGCGCGGTCATTTTATGAAAAATGTGTTTGTAATCCCGTTCAACGACATGGATGTTCGGCATCGTTTTTCCCGGAATGGCTTCACATTCGCCTTTGCTCCAGTCATTGATTTTGCCGAATGGCTGGGCCAATTCCTGCATGGTGTCGTGGAGGAGCGGCGTTGCGACTACCTCTTTCACCGGCTCCATATCGACTTCTTCCGCCAGATCGGAAACGGCTTTTGACAGCGCCTTAAAAATATCCCAGTCTGACTTCGATTCCCACGGCGCCGAGATGGCCGGAGCAAATGGATGAATAAACGGATGCATATCCGTGCTGCTGAGATCGTGTTTTTCATACCATGTCGCCGCCGGCAGCACGATATCGGAATACAGCGCCGTACCCGCCATTCGAAAATCAAGATTGATTAACAAGTCGAGCTTGCCTTCCGGCGCCTGCTCCCGCCATTTGATTTCTTCAGGGCGGATGCTGTCGCTGTCGTCATTCATCAGACCGTTCGTCGTCCCCAGCAGATGCTTGAGAAAATATTCATGCCCTTTCCCTGAGCTTGAGATCAGATTTGCCCGCCATACGAAGAGATTCCTTGGGAAATTCACTTCATTGTCAGGGTCTTCAATCGCGAATTTCAGTTTTTTTTCTTGAAGCCGTGAGGCCACGTACGCACCTACGTCTTCAGGTGTCGCCGCCCCCGCTTTCTCAGCTTCTTTGTACAGATCAATGCCGTTTTGATTGAATGTCGGGTAAGACGGAAGCCACCCTAATCGCGCCGCCAGCACATTGTAATCGGCGTGATGCTTGTAGCGGGATGACGCGGCGATCGGTGAAGCCAAGTCACTGATCGGCTGGTCTTCATAACGCCACTGGTCTGTCGCAAAGTAGAAAAACGAGGTGCCGTTTTGCAGCTTAGGCACGCCTTCCCAGTCCTTTGCGGTTGCAATCGTCTGCCACCCTTCAGCCGGACGGAGTTTTTCCTGCCCCACGTAATGGGCCCAGCCTCCGCCGTTTACACCTTGGGCGCCTACGAGTAAAACAAGATTTAACACCGCACGGTAAATCGTGTCGGAGTTGAACCAGTGGTTAATGCCCGCCCCTACGATAATCATGGATCTGCCGTCTGTATCAATCGCATTTTGGGCAAACTCCCTGGCAATCTGTATAACGGCTTCTCTTTTAATTCCCGTAATCTTTTCCTGCCAGGCAGGTGTGAACGGACGGGGATCATCATAAGATGCGGCTGATTGTCCGCCGATGCCCCGGTTCACGCCGTAGTTGGCCAATATCAAGTCAAACACGGTCGTGACGTACGTCTCCTCACCATTCAGATCCAATTTTTTAATAGGAAGATTCCGCTCCAGCACTTTGTTTCCGTCATTTGAAAAATACGGAATGCGCACCATGCCGATTTCGTCCTCTATTCCGAGCACGGAGAGACGGGGCTCAATCTGTTCCCCGGTGTCTTCGTCGATCATGTGCAGATTCCATTTCTGCTGCCCGTCCCAGCGGGAGCCCATTGTTCCTTGCGGTATGGCAAACGCACCTGTCTGTTCATTCCAGACCGCCGGCTTCCACTGATCATTTTTTGTCTGCCGCCCGATGTCTTTTGCATGCAGAAACCGTCCCGCTGTGTATACGCCGTTCTCTTTTGAAAGAGTGACGAAGAATGGAAAATCGGTGTATTGCTTCGCGTACTCAATAAAACGTTCAGTTTCTTGGTTCACGTAAAATTCCTGCAAAATGACGTGCCCCATCGCCATCGCAAGCGCCCCGTCAGTCCCCTGCCGGATGCTCAGCCAGTCATCCGCGAATTTAGAGGATTCCGCAAAATCGGGACTGACCGAAATGACCTTGGCGCCTTTATAGCGGGCTTCCGCCAGAAAATGCGCATCAGGCGTTCTCGTTAACGGCACGTTGGAGCCCCATGTGATGATATAGCCTGAATTGTACCAATCACTGCTTTCCGGAACGTCCGTCTGGTCGCCCCAAATTTGCGGGGACGCCGGCGGAAGATCCGCATACCAGTCATAAAAACTGAGCATTGGGCCGCCGATTAAAGACATGAATCGCGAACCTGATGCGTGGCTGATCATGGACATCGCCGGGATCGGAGAAAAACCGACATTCCGGTCAGGCCCGTATTTCATCACTGTATACAGCAGAGAGGCCGAAATCAGCTTCAGCACCTCCGGCCATTCCGCGCGGACAAAGCCGCCTTTCCCTCTTGCCTGTTTATAGGACTTCGCTTTTTCAGGGTTTTCGACGATCGATTTCCAGGCATCCAGCGGATTTTGATGCGTCTGCAATGCTTCCCGCCACAAATTGATCAGCACACCTCGCACATATGGATATTTCACACGGAGCGGGCTGTAGATGTACCAAGAAAAACTGGCCCCCCGCGGGCAGCCTCTCGGTTCGAAATCAGGCATATCCGGGCCTGTTGATGGATAATTCAAGTTTTGTCCTTCCCACGTGACAATTCCGTTTTTCACATAAATATTCCAGCTGCAAGAACCCGTGCAGTTGACGCCGTGGGTGGAGCGAACGACTTTGTCGTACTGCCATCTGTTTCTGTATACATTCTCCCAATCACGATCTTCGCTTGTCGTTTGGCTATGGTTATTTGAATGATGTTCGATAGGAGAAAAATAGTTTAATCTCCTGAGCAACGGACTCATTTTCTTTTTCTTCATGATCGTTCACTCCTTCCGAGTCAGGTGATGCTATGTACACTATAAACAGAGACGGCGCGTTTTCTTGTGAACTATGTCACACACTCTGCTTTTTTCACAAAACGTTCACACTGAGCAGCAGGAAGGATTTTCAAACGATATGGGGACGCCCGGCGTCATCAAAAAACCGGTTCTGTTTAAGAACCGGGTTCGGCGTTTTCATCCCGTGATGTATGCAGGTACCGCAAAAACAACTGATAGGAACAGAAGACATTTTGCTGAAGCATCGCCAAAAAGTTCATTTGCAGCCGCGGATGGTAAGACATCATTTGCTTAAATACGGAATATGGAATATGAAGTACCAGAATATCCGGTGAGGCATTGACTGAGATAAAAGGCGATAAATAGAGCCCGCCTTTTTCATCAATCGGAAACACATCGCCTTTTTCCCACAGCGCAACGGTTTGCGACCCTTCAGGGAGCCTGCTGTCCGTAAAACGGATATTGCCTTTTAATACAATATAAACGGATTGTGAATGAAGAAAGGATGGAGATTGGTCAGATGAGCCGCGGATAAACGTCCCGTTTTTCAGCAAGGTTTCGACAATGGACAGAGGCACTTCATTAAACATAGGAAGTTGTTTCAGAAATAATAAATAGTCACACTGATTCATAGGAAAGCCTCCTGTGCTAAGGATAGCTTTAGTGTAGCCCGATTGAGCCTGCACGGCAGTGATGTATTTCACAGCTTGTATGATAAAAGTCACTTATCAGGAGAGTGTATGTACTTATAATGAAATAAAAAGGAGGGTTTCGATGAAGGCGATGATTCCGAAGCAGCACGGCGCATGGGCGATGCTGCTGATTCCATTTTTACTCGGCATGATCAAGGGAGGCCCGGTTTTCTGGCATATTCCGCTCTTTCTGGGCTGGCTGTTCCTTTACTTGACGGTTTATCCCGTTTCGCTCGCTTTGAAAAAGAAACAGCTTCAGCCCTATCAAAAGTGGATATGGTATTACGGTTTTCCGGCCTGCTGCTTTTTGATCATTTCTGTCTATCATAGGCCGCAGCTCGTCTGGATCGGCGTTTTTTTATTGCCGCTGTTTCTCATACATACGCATTATGCCCGCCGAAAAAACGAACGGGCGCTCACGAATGATATTGCGGGTGTTCTGTTCTTTTGTTCAGGCGGGCTTGCGAGCTGCTGGCTGGGAACGGGAATCCTTGACGGCTGGGCCTGGTTTCTATTCTTGCAATCCGCTTTATTTTTTGTCGGGAGTTCTTTTTATGTGAAATCGGTCATACGGGAGAGAAAAAACAGAACCTTTGCATACTGGTCGTGGGGATATCACCTCTTGCTCCCCTTTTTATCGGCTCTTCTCGGGGCAGGCTGGGCGTTTCTCGCTTTTATCCCAAGCAGTCTGCGGGCCTGGTTTTTTCACGGAAGAGACTGGCCGGTGAAAACGATCGGCATTCTGGAAATCGTAAATGCCGGCTTCTTTTTCACCGTCATGTGTATATGTATCACAAGCTGAAAAACAAGGACACCGGCTGCCCTTGTTTTTTTTCAGTCAATATTGCAGATCTCAAGCGGACAATTTTCACACTCGATCTCGCATCGTAAATAGTCCCGCTTGTGCAAAATAATTTTTCCGGTTTCGTCTATCGAAATAACCCCTTGTTTGCGGAGGTCTCCCAGCATGCGGTTGACGCTCTCCCTTGCCGCCGCGCAAAACTTGGCCAAATCCTGATTTGTCAGCACAATGTTAATCAGAATCCCGTCGTTTCGCACTACCCCGTAGCTGTTTGATAAGCGGATAAGAGTAGAATAGAGCGCCCCCTTTTTGCCGTGAAGAAGCAGGTCCCTGATCTTGGACTGGATTTTTCGAAGATGGGTGCTCATCCATTTCATAAATTCAAACGTCAAAACACCGTTTTGGATCAATTCCTTTTCCAGCTTGTTTTTATTAATGACGAGCACCTCGCCATCCTCTAACACTTTCGCACTGAGCATATATCTCGGCTCATCTGTGAATAGCGTCAATTCCCCGACAATATCGTTTTTTTGGCAGATTCTAAGCGTCAGGTCTTTTCCGTCAGACGTCAGTTTGCCGATTTCAATGAGTCCTGACTGAATCAGATAAAGCTCTTTTGCATCCATTCCTTCTTGAAACAAATAAGTATGTTTTTTCATTTTCCTTTTCGTACTGATCGATTCCAGCAATTCATGCAGTTCGCGGGAGAGAAGTTCTTTATCAGATTTTCGGACAGAGAGAATATTCATGAGCTCACCTCGAAGAAAGTCACGTTGCGTATGTATATTGTAACGTGACTTGATTTGCACTCACCCAGAAAAAACTAACAATCTTGTGAATGGATCATTATGAATTGAGGCTCTGACTGTTTCTCTCCGTATGTGTTTTCATTCTTTCCTGCCAATACATCCAGATCACAAGAACAAAGCTGGCTAACGCGACCTCTGAAAGCGCCATAAACCCGATCGCGTATTGGCCTGTTGCCTGAAATACACTTGCCAGAATCAGCGGAGGGAAAAAACCGCCCAGTCCGCCCATGGCAGACACAATCCCGTTGGCAATCCCCGCTTGCTTCGAAAAATAGAAAGGCACCAGTTTAAATACCGTCCCGTTTCCAATCCCTGAGCAGACTGCCACCGTCAGCGATCCGAACGCATAAAGGCCGATCGTCGGGGAGAATGACAGCATGACCCCTGACAGCGTAAGCCCTGCGAAAACGAACATCAGAATGCGGAGCGGGCTCAGTTTATCTGCAAGAAACCCTCCCACAGGCCTGAGCAGCGTAGAGACCGCAATAAAGCCGGCCGTCCGCAGACCGGCGTCCGCAGGGCTCAGCCCAAAATGCTCAACCAAAAAATTCGGAAGATAGATGGTAAAGGCGACAAAGGCGCCGAACGTAATAAAATAAAACAGGCTCAACATCCACAGCACATGATTTCGGTAAACGGCTTTCATTTGTGTCTTTATGGAAACTTTGACTTTCTTCTCATGCCGGTCGCCGAACAAAACGTGCAGTAATGCGAAAACAGCCAGCAAAACAAGATACATCTGCACGGTTGCTTTCCATCCCGCGGCTTGAGCGATAACCGGTGCCGCAAAGGTAGTAACGGCGGTCCCGATGTTTCCGGCACCGTAAATCCCATTGACGACTCCGTGCTTTTCTTTCGGATAATATTTCGGGAGGGACGTCACTCCGATGGAGAATACCGCTCCCCCGATCCCTAAGAAAAAGCCGCCCGCGATTAAATCAAATAAAGAATCCGCGATACTGATCCAAAATACAGGAAACAAAAGCAGGATGAAGCTGATCATAAACATCAGCCGCGCGCCATACCTGTTCGTTAAATATCCTAAAGGAATACGGAGAAGCGATCCGAGAATAACGGGAATCGCCGTCACCAATGAAATTTCGCCTTTGCTTAAATGAATATCTGATGTCATTTGAGAAATGAGCGATGAAATCAGCACCCACACCATAAACCCTGCCACTAAGCTTAATGACTGCAACGATAATTGAATATGTTGACGATTGATCATTCGGCTTGCCCCTTTCACTGATTCAATATCAGTCTTATCATACAAAAACTCAGTGTACGGGATTGTGAATTACATCACACGCTTTATATACAAAAAAAGAACAAAGCCCGAAGACTTTGTCCTTTGATCATCATTACATTTTTTCCGGAGCGGATACGCCGATTAGCTGAAGCGCATTGTTCAGCGTAATTTGCGTCGCTTTCATTAAAGTGAGACGCGCGCGGCTCTTCTCTTTATTTTCCGGATCGATGACTTTCTCCGCATTGTAGAAGCTGTGCAGAGCGGAAGCCAGATCATAAATATAGTTTGTGACACGGTGAGGAATGCGTTTTTCCGCCGCTTCTGCCACTGCCTCGGGGAAGCCGCCGATCGTTTTCAGCAGGTCATATTCTTTTTCTGATTGGATATGGCTGAAATCAAGATCTGCCGCCGGTTTAAGTCCCTGCTCCTCCCCTTGGCGAAGCATGCTGCAAATACGTGCATGTGCGTATTGTGCATAATACACAGGGTTTTCGTTAGATGTGGATACGGCAAGATCCAAGTCAAAATCCATGTGCGTATCAGCGCTGCGCATCGCGAAGAAATAACGCACGGCATCCAAGCCGACTTCTTCAATCAAGTCGCGCATCGTTACGGCTTTCCCCGTACGTTTGCTCATCTTCATTTTTTCGCCGTTTTTGTATAAATGAACGAGCTGAATGATCTCAACTTCCAATGTGCCTTTCTTGTAACCGAGCGCTTCAATTGCCGCTTTCATACGCGGAATATACCCGTGGTGATCCGCGCCCCATACATTGATGAGCTTGTCGAATCCGCGGTCAAGTTTGTCTTTATGGTATGCGATATCCGGCAGCAAATAAGTGTATGAGCCGTCTTTTTTGATCAGCACACGGTCTTTATCGTCGCCGAACGTTGTGGAGCGGAACCATGTCGCGCCGTCCTCTTCGTATACATGGCCCTTTTCGCGAAGCGCCTCAAGCGCCTGATCAATTTTTCCGTTTTCATACAGTGACGTTTCAGAATACCATACGTCAAACGGCACGCGGAAATTTTCCAGGTCGGAGCGAAGTTTATCAAGCTCGTACTTTAAGCCGTATTCACGGAAAAACGCCTGACGTTCGCTCTCCTCTTCATGTACGAAACGGTCGCCGAAATCTTCGGCAAGCTTTTTCCCGATGGCGATAATATCCTCGCCGCGGTAGCCGTCTTCCGGCATCGGTTTCTCGAGACCGAGCGCTTCAAAATAACGGACTTCAACGGAAAGCGCCAGGTTGTTAATCTGGTTGCCCGCATCATTAATATAGTACTCACGGCTCACATCATAGCCCGCTTTAGAAAGAACGCTGCACAGCGCGTCACCTACCGCCGCGCCGCGCGCATGGCCTAAGTGAAGATCTCCCGTCGGGTTGGCTGATACGAATTCGACCTGAATCTTTTCGCCTTGTCCGATGTTTGTCTCTCCGTAATGTTCACCCGCTTCAAGCACGGACGGAATCAGTTTTGTTAAGTAGCTGTTGTTCATGTAAAAGTTGATAAAGCCAGGTCCCGCAATATCCATCTTTTCAATGGAAGCTTTGCCTTTATCAAATGACGCCACGATCTCCTCAGCGATTTGGCGCGGCGCTTTTTTTGCGATTCTCGCCAGCTGCATCGCCATGTTTGTGGAATAATCACCGTGTGTTTTTTCTTTCGGCGTTTCTAACAGTACGCTTGGAATCTGGCTTTCGTCCGCCAGGCCCGCTTTCAGAACGGCCGCTTTGATTTCTTCCTTCAGCACGTCCTTCATTTGTTCCGCAATGTTCATGCGTGAGTTCCTCCCTCATACGTGATCGTCATATTATGTAAATGCTGCTGCCCGTCTCCGACATGCATGTCATATGCGATGCTGATTCGGCCTTTTTCTTCACCGAGATCAGATTGAATCGATTTTGTGCTTGTTTCCAGCTCAAGCTCACCAAATGACATTTTATATTTCGCAATTGTGGAAGCTCCCGTTATGAAACGCTGATTCATTTTAACAGCGCCTGACCTCATGATCAGGACTTCGCCTTCGCTCACCTTCACAATCGTTTTTACTTTGCCTAGGTCGTGTTCTTCATAATAAGATAGATACACTTTTTGTTGTTTTACATAGTAAAATCCGGTAGTACGGAATTCGATGACTTCATCATTTCCGTCATCCTCGATCACAGACTTCACATGGAGTGTTATCGGTGTCTCTTGCTTCATTTTGACACGTCCTTTTCATCATTCCACTTTGACTTGAATAGTATAATCATTCAGCTTGTAAACTTCAACTGCTTCTATCTTACCATCATTGCTCATTAGATTTGAAGATAAACCTCATAAAAAGCAGTTCCTTATGAGAAGAGAAAATCATATCACTATGTCACCCAATCCGTAAAAAACATGACAGCAGCTTATCAGAAACTCCCACAGTCTCATCGAAGCTGCTGCGACTTCCAGCAACATAGATTGTGCAGCAGAAATGCCAACGATGTCAAAGCGCTGCGTGACAGCTATAAAAACGTCCGCCAAACACACGTGATGGCTGCTGTATTATGCCAAGTCATCATATTCGGCTGCGTGTTCGAAATCGTCAAAGCCGTCCCTTTCCGCTTTCACACGCCCCTTGCCGTATCAATGGGACTCGCGGTGTTACTGATTTTGTATTTATTGTATTTTATGCGGACGTACTTGCTGCAGCTTTTCCAGCATGTCAGCCTGTTCAAAAAAGGGCATGCGGGAGCGCTGACAGGAGCCGGGGTTTGGCGGATGCTCAGTTTCACCATAAGTGAACTGCTGTTTTTAATCATCCTGGCTGCCATCCAGCAGATCGGCTCATTTATTTATAAACGATTTTTTTATCGCAGCTCTGCTTCTCTCACCCTGTGAAATAAGCTACATCGCAATCGCTGACGGACCAGTCCCAACCGGAATCACCGTCATGGCTGTATAATCACTCGTGCGGTACACGGTTACGGTATTGTCGTCGGGCTGTGCTGCATAAATGTACTGATTATCAGGTGTTACGGCGAGGTCAAAGGCGCCGGGCAGAGACACGTTTGCAATGATCCTCTGTCCAGCCGTATTAACTACGTATAAGTTATTAATGAGAAACGGTTCACTATATGGCTCTAGAAAATAAGCCCTAGTGCTATCGCGAGAAAATACAATCGTCCTCAGCGTTTCAAATAAACGGTTGAAGTCGCCTCCCCTGCTTAATGGTGACAAACTGATCTCCGTTACACCTTTCGGCAGCAGCTCACCATTCAACACATACGCAAAATTTCCAGCGTAAGGAGTGGCAATTAAACTGGGAAATTCAAATGTATCTATGATACTTTCTACCAACTGCCCAGTATTTACATCATATTTATCAACCGACCAACTGCTTCCATTAGCGGTATAGACATACTGTCCATTCGGATCAAGAGCAAAGTCTAAAGCGCCGGGTATCGGAATGACATCAATGACCGATTGAGAGGCCATGTTGATCATGTATATAGATCCGGCGGCCATCACGTACGCGAACTCATCTGTTGAATCAAATTCAACCTTTCTCGGCCCTCCTCCAACAGTGATGGTATTTATGATGGTTAATGTTTTATTATCTAGCACTGAGACAAGGTTGGTATTCCCATGGAGGACATACGTGAAAGCTTTATCGAAAGTAACGCCTAGATTAGTTGGCACGTCAGAAAAAGGGATTGTTTTTACAACAGTGTTTAAATCTGAATCAATAACCGAAACCGTGCTGTCTCCTGAATTGGCTGTAAACACATACGATTGAGGGTCTGGCGGTGGCGGTAAAACAAGCGTCCCGGTCACCGTAAGCGGACTGCCGTAGAAAGGCGGTACAATGAGAAGATCTTCCACTGTTATTTGACTGAAATCAGGACAGCGGCCAGACTGCGCTGCATAATAAACAACTTGATCAATCTCTTCAGTATGAATCACAGAAACAGACCCGTCCCCTTGTCCATATTGATTTCGTACAGGCGACACACTGACAAGAAGCGTAACGGTCCCTTTTACTCTCACGGCATATCGAATACCGATATCTTCTGGTTCCGGCCCAGTCTGGATTAAGCAAGGCTCACTGATACATAATAAATGAGCAGTACTCCATGTAACCGTCGCAGCTGCTTCGGCAGAATCAATGGTGAACCCCTCGGGAATGTCAATCGGCACTTGAAACGGCGCTTCTCTGCTAATTTCCTCATCACAAAAACAGAAACAATTTTCCTGTAAAGCAGACAGATCATTCTTTTTCATGAATTCACGTCCTTTTAGAAATGCACAGCATGCAGTTGGTTAAATCACAATATCTCCCGGTGAAACCCCAAGAGATATCACAGTTTCCACAGAATAATCATCCGTGTTGTAAACAGTGATGTTCTGCTCTAAAAAATGAGCAGCATACAGAAATTCGCCATTCGGAGTAAACGCAAAGTCTCTTGCCGATTGCGGAACATTTCCTATAACGCCTGCACCATTCGGACTGACAGCATATAAATTGCCAGTGAAGCTGTCATGTAAATACACCTCTGATCCACTCGTAAACATTACATATTGGCCATCAGGCTCCAGCTCTTGGGTAATGCTGATCGTAAACGTATTTAAGTCAATAACCGTCAAATAATTGAATAAGAATTCTTGTTCTAAGACATACGCATACCGCTCCGGCCAATTTGTTTCTATGGATGATACGATAAGCTCTCGTTCAATCGTTCCTGTGACTTCACCGGTGAATAGGTCCACTTTTTGCACTAAACCAAAATCAAGAACATAGGCGAATAACCCATTGGGATCAATTGCAAAATCAAATCCTTCCACAGGAATCGACCTATCCACAGTTAACGTATCAATTCCAATCACATAAATCGCAGTATCGCCGAGAACATAAGCAAACTCATGATTTGGGATACATTTTATCGATCCAGGCGGCTGATCCAGCAGTATGGATGCTGTCACTGTTAAAGTGTCATAATCGATGACAGAAATCACATTATTGTTGAAGTGCAAAACAAACACAGCACTTTTATCCGGAGTTATTTCAATACCTGTCGGCCGGTACGGTAGAGCAATCGTTGTCACAACAGTATGAGTGTTTGTATCAATCACAGAAACTGATTGATCATTTGGATTCGCTGTAAACGCATAAACGGGTTCCGGCTCAGGAACAAACACAATCGTGCCCGTCACCGATAAAGGACTGCCATAGAACGGCGGAACGACAATAAGGTTCTCGATCGTAATGTCACTGACATCCGGGCAATCATCGGGTTCATCAGAATAATAGACGACTTGGTCAATCTCTGCATTGCGGATGACAGAAACAGACCCGTTCCCTTGTCCATATTGATTTCGCACTGGTGAGACACTGACGAGAAGCGTAACAGTTCCCTGCAGGCGCACTGCGAATTGAACACCGATTTCATCAGGCTCTGGCCCCGTCTCAATGAAACAGCGTTCAATGACACAAGAAAGGCTGTCTGCATTCCACGTCACGTTTGCAACAGCTTCAGCCGGATCAACGACAAACCCCTCAGGCAATTCAATCGGCGCTTGAAACATCGCTTCACGGCTTGCTTCTTCCTCGCAAAAACATAAACATTCTTCTTGTGCGGCTCCTGCTTTTTCTTTAAAGGAAAGCTTGTTATTTCTCATATCTTCACTTCCTTTTCAGACATACACTGCTCACGCAGATACAACAGAATATGGGAAGGTGTATTTGTTTGCTTGTACAAATTGTGGGGATAATAGTGGATTTTTGAAATGATATCCGCAGACATGCGGTTTTAACGAAAGAAAACATTGCGGTATTTTTGCGCTATCCTTCCGAATGAAAATGATAAAATATGTCATATACATAACGTGGAAGGGAGGGATTCGGAATAGTGGCGAGTGTTTTATCATCTTCAGCGGTTGGAGAAAAAATCAACGAATGGTATATGTACATTCGAAGGTTCAGCATCCCGGACGCCGAGTACTTGCGGAGAGAAATCAAAGAAGAACTTGCAGGTCTGGAAGATGATCAGGATCTTCATCTATACTATTCTCTCATGGAATTCCGCCACAATCTGATGCTCGAATACCTCGAACCGCTGGAATCGCAGCGGATAGAAGAACAGCCGAGACTATCAGATCTGCTCGCGGATATTGATAAAAAGCAGGCCCGGCTGACCGGACGTCTTGATTATTATTTTAATTTTTTCCGGGGGATGTATGAGCTGGAATGCCGTGAATATCTTTCAGCGATTCAGTTTTTTAAGAAAGCTGAATATAAGCTTGATTTTGTCAAAGATTGTATCGAGAAAGCTGAATTTTATTTTAAGATGTCAGAGTCCTACTATTATATGAAACAGACTTATTTTTCTATGGATTATGCCCGGCAGGCTTATAAAATTTATCATAAGCAGGAGGCATATAATATAAGGGTGCTTCAGTGCCATTCATTGTTCGCTACCAACTTTCTTGACTTAAAGCAATATGATGAAGCAATTCAGCATTTTAAAAAGGCTTATGCCATGGCAGAGGCAGAACAGCAGCCACAATTAATGGGCCGGACTCTATATAATATCGGACTTTGTTTTAACAGCCAAGAAAATTACAAACCAGCCATTGATTACATAAAACGGGCAATAGCTGTTTTTGAAGATGGGAACATCATCACTTCTCTCCCGCAAGCCTATTTCTTAATCACACAAATACATTATAAAATCGGAAATATGGCCATAGCCAGACAATATCATGACAAAGGGGTATCTTATGCAGAGGAGGCAGAAGATTCCCTATATATAGTCGAGTATGAATTTTTAGAATCCTTATATGTCGGTGAGCCTGATGAAGAAGCAATCATGGAATGTTTTGACTTTCTCAGAGATAAAATGATGTATGCTGATCTTGAAGATTTTGCCTTAGATGTGGCAAAATATTATCATGAAAGAGAAAATTTCGAGAAGGCTTCCGCATATTTTTTAAAGGTGGAAGAAACAAGACAGCAGATTCAAGGAGGTGTGAAGTTGTATGAAATTGAAGTATAAATTAGCACTTACTTGCTTGGCAGTAAGCACTGTTTTTGTTTCAGCCGACATCGCAAGTGCACCGAAACATCAATTTGAAGTTGCTCAGCGCGGAATGATTTAAATGATGATTACTTTTAGGCTTGCAGGTTAAACTGCAAGCCGTTTTTTATATAAACAACTAATTTGCAAAAACAAAAAGTATACCTTAAAATTCAAATGTGTAAAAAGTATTTGACACATATACATATATTATTTAAAATAAATATATATAAATTTGAAAATTTAAAATAAAAACAAAAATATTTAAGGAGGGTTTTAGTGGATAACAATATTAAAAAACTTAGAACAGCAGCTGATATTTCACAAAATGATCTGGCTAAGCTCTGCAATGTGACCAGGCAAACCATCAATGCAATTGAAAATAATAAATATGATCCAACTTTAAGTCTGGCTTTTTCGATAGCTCACGCATTAAATACGGGAATAGATAAAGTATTCAACTATAACGCCAAAAAAAAGTAAGGGAGCGGTTCTTATGAAGAAAATGGATGAGATGCAAAAACACCAATCGGGTATAGCCGCCAGAATAGCATTTAGTTTTTATACTGTCGCTTTACTGATATGGTCATTAATAGATTATTTTAAAAACGGAAATACAGGATGGCAATTCCCAATACTTTTAATAGGCTGCGCGCTCTATTTATGGATTCAAGTTTATCATAATCGAAAAACAAGGTAACAATTCCAATACACTTCTGGAGGATTATACAGCAATGTACGAATATAAGTTCATAAAAGTAGAAGTAAACCGATGGAAAGGAAAGCCTAAAGAAGACTATAAAGAAATTATTGAAAAGTATTCGCAGCAAGGATGGAAGCTGGTTCAAATATTTGCTCCTCCTATTTCAGGTTATGGGGCAGCCGATTATTTTGATATTATTCTTGAAAAAAAAGTATAAATGTTTCAGTACAAAGAAAGCCGGATCATACATATGATCCGGCTTTCTTTGTACTGAAATAAGTCAGCAGATACCTTAACGGATTTCACCTCTTAAATATTTTTTCGGAAATCCGCAATTCAAATAGCTTCCAATGTATTTTATTATTTAACTTGCTGGGGATATTGAAAAAATTGGAGGAAAAAATGAATCTACTTTTAAAAACACAAAATAGTAAAGCGATTTTTACAT
Source organism: Bacillus sp. FSL K6-2865 (assembly GCF_040311405.1). Lineage (NCBI taxonomy): Bacteria > Bacillati > Bacillota > Bacilli > Caryophanales > Bacillaceae > Bacillus > Bacillus sp. FSL K6-2865. The sequence continues at coordinate 3,788,840 of NZ_CP152036.1, forward strand.
TAGTAGCATCAGGAATCATTGTTCTCGCTCTTTTCAGTATAAAACATAATCATTTAAGCATGGATGTCATCGATATTTTAAACAGAGCTGGAATAATAGCTCCTAGTTGGATTGTCAGTGCTATCACTGCAACGGGTTCAGTCCTGGCTATCATTACTGTTTTAGGATCTCTTGGTGCAGGCTTGCCATTAGCCGTTTTAGAACAATTGGCTGCAGCAAGTACAGCAGCAGCTTAATATAAAACATTAAATTCAATATCCCTGGCAGTCCCTTAAACGAATGGATGAAAATACTTTGTTTAAAAAGAACGTTTTAGTCAAATTGTACATACTCTGTCTGATCTTATTTTTAATTGCTTTATTTACAGCATATTTTTATACAGATCCCGCTTCAAATGTAAATAATCTAAATCGAAATATCCGTCCGGATTTTTTTCAGATTTTCTTTAATAATATTAAAGTAGCGAGTCTGCTTGTTTTTTTAGGCCCGTTGACGCTGTCACTTGGCACGATTGCAGTTTTAATTATTAATGGATTCATTTTAGGAAATGCCATAGGAAACATCAAAGACAATTTAAACCTTTTACTGCTTGTTATACCCCATGGAATAATTGAAGTCCCGGTATTGCTTCTTGCAGCTTCTGTAGGAATGAAATTAACTTTGGATTTATTACTCCTCAAAATAAATTTAAAATTCACTTTTAAATATATTGGTATTATATTTCTCGGTTTAATGATGGCAGCTATGTTAGAAACATTTCTTACACCTATCTTTATAAAAGGAGTCTCTTAGGATTATGCAAATTGAATTATCTTCATTTAAGGACCGAAACATTAATTTTTTGTCCTCATTTTTGTTTTATATTATCGGGTTAGCTTTTTATTTAAGTTCCCTATTGCCTTTTATGAAAAGTTTAATTCCCAAAAACATCCCTATACAAGTTGTTGAGCAAGTAAAACATTTAGATTATATCATTGCGATAGCCGCACTGTTTCTTTTAATGTTCGGGGTGATTTTTGAAGGATTTGTATTATTTCTCATTATAAATTTTCTTGGCGCTCAAATTAAGATTAAAACCTTTTATTCCCTATTTATGTTTTCTAACATCCCGGTCGCAATTAAGTTTTTTCTTATATCATTCAAAAACATTTTCGCAGAACATCCAAACACTAGTTTATTTTTCACAAGTAATCATTTGATTTTTTCTATCTTTGATTTGTTCAATATTGCCTATTTATTTCTTTTGTTTATTCTTCTGAAATGGAGAACAAGTTTGAACTACCTGACAATCTCAGTTTTTATTTTTACGGCATTCCTGTATAGAATGTTTTTTTAGCATATATAAATAAACCCCCTCAATAGGGGTTTTTCTTTCATTTCGTTCACTGTATACAATTCCTTTTATATGCTTCCGAAACAATACCCACTCTAGTACTCACATTCCACTTTTTACAGAGACCGGCTATGATATATTCGACATTACGCTGCGAGTAGTTTAATGACTTAGCGATCTCTTTATTAGGTTTTTCAGCAATTATCAGTTTAATTACAGAAATTTCAATCTTTTTTAATTCCAATTCATTTTCTACTGCTGTTTTCATTCTAACTTCCTTTCTAAAAATGTATTTACTAAATAATACCCTATTATATAATTTTTATCAATAACATCAATTATTAATAGTAAAATAATATAGCTTTTACTAACTTCTAAGTAGTTTATATACAATATAAAAATCCCCCGCCATGTTTCAAGCGGGGGAAATTCTTTCTATTTCACAAACCCAAGCAGCATTTCACGAATCATCTTGCTTGCCGTGTTTGCGGTTTGTTCTGAGTGGTCATAGACCGGCGCGACTTCTACGAGGTCAGCGCCTTTTACGCTGACTTCTGAGCGCGCGATTTCATGGATGGACGCGAGCAATTCTTTAGACGTGATGCCTCCTGCGTCAACCGTGCCCGTTCCCGGCGCATGAGCGGGATCAAGAACGTCGATATCAATGGTGACATAAACAGGGCGTCCCGCAAGCTGCGGCAGCACTTTTTTCAGCGGCTCAAGCACTTCAAACTTAGAAATGTGCATGCCGTTTTCTTTCGCCCATTCAAATTCTTCCTTCATTCCGGAACGGATGCCGAATGAAAATACGTTTTGCGGCCCGATGAGCTCGGCCGCTTTGCGGATCGGAGTAGAGTGGGAAAGCGGTTCGCCTTCATAATCCGTGCGCAGGTCGGTATGCGCGTCAAAATGAATGATGGCAAGGTCCGGAAACTTCTTATACATGGCTTTTATGACAGGCCATGATACAAGGTGCTCCCCTCCCATGCCGAGCGGGAACTTTCCTTTTTCTAAAATGCTGTCCACGTATTCTTCAATCATATCAAGGCTTCTTTGCGGATTGCCGAACGGAAGCGGAATGTCGCCGGCGTCAAAGAAATTCAAATCAGCCAAGTCACGGTCGAGATACGGGCTGTATTCTTCAAGACCGATAGACACCTCGCGGATTCTCCCCGGGCCGAATCGTGAACCCGGACGGTAGCTGACCGTCCAATCCATCGGCATGCCGTAAAGGATGGCGTCCGCCTCTTTCCAGTCGGGGCGGCTTGCGATAAATACTTTTCCTGAATATGCTTCATCAAACCTCATGATAAAACCCTCGCTTTCCTGTAAAAAAGCGCAAGATTCGCTCCTGCGCCGTACGTTTTTATTTGATTAAGTCGCTCACAAATTTCGGAAGAACAAATGCCGCTTTGTGAAGCTCTTTCGTGTAATATTTCGTGTCGATGTCAAAGAAACGGCTGTCCTCCACTTCAAGCGGATCGTACTTTTTAGAACCGATCGTAAATGTCCACAGGCCGCTCGGGTACGTCGGGATATTAGCCGTATACAGGCGGGTGATCGGGAAGATTTCTTTCACGTCACGCTGAACGTTTGTAATCAGTTCCGGTGTAAACCACGGGTTGTCCGTCTGCGCGACGAAGATGCCGTCTTCTTTTAACGCCTTGGAAATTCCGGCATAGAAGCCTTTTGAGAACAGATTGACGGCCGGTCCGACCGGTTCTGTTGAATCAACCATGATGACGTCATACTCATTTTCTGATTTCGCGATGTGCATGAAACCGTCATCGACTCTCACGTCGACGCGCGGATCATCAAGCTTGCCCGCAATGGACGGAAGGAATTTTTTAGAGTATTCAATAACCTTGCCGTCAATGTCGACAAGCGTCGCTTTTTTTACGCTTGGGTGCTTCAGAATCTCTCTGATGACACCGCCGTCTCCGCCGCCGACAACGAGGACGTTTTCCGGATTCGGGTGCGTAAATAACGGGACGTGCGCAACCATTTCATGATAGACAAATTCGTCTTTTTCAGAAGTCATGACCATTCCGTCTAAGAACAGCATGTTGCCGAATTCTTCTGTCTCCACCATTTCCAGATGCTGAAATTCCGTCTGTTCCGTATGTAATGTTTGTTTCACCTTTAATGTAATGCCGAAATTCTTCGTCTGCTTCTCCGTATACCAAAGCTCGCTCAATTGTCATCTCCCTTTCAAGGCTTATTTCATTTATTGTAAGCGTCTGTATCGCTTTTATTCCGGTTAAAATCTCATTTTCACCTAAGGAAAAAGTATAGAGGATGGAGGGGAAAAAGTAAAGAAGTGTCCGGTTTGATATGTTTAAAAAACCCCCTTTTTTCACATAATAATAGAATCATGAAAAAGGGGGTCCCCAAAAGTGGATAAAGTATCTGGAAAACAGCTCAGAATCACGTTCAAAATCATCCGCGCCTGCATCTTTCTGACACTGATCGGCGGAATGCTGGCCGGCGTCTGCTTCACATCCGTTCTTCTTGCAGCGAAATGGCAGGGGGCCCCCTCCGTCCGGGTTCCTCAGTCTACGATTCTTTATGCAAATGACGGCTCAAAGCTAGGTGAGACCGATTTCGGGGAAAAGCGCTACTGGGTGCGGTTAAAAGATATCAATCCGATAGCGGTGCAGGCTGCCATTGCGGTGGAGGATCAAAACTTTTACAATCACCACGGTTTTGATTACCGGCGGATGGCCGCCGCCGCGCTGGCTGACATAAAGGCAATGGCCAAGGTTCAGGGCGCAAGCACCATCACCCAGCAATACGCGAGAAATCTCTACCTTGAGCATGATAAGACATGGAAACGAAAATGGAACGAAGCATTTTACACGATCCGCCTTGAACAGAACTATTCTAAAAACGAGATTTTAGAAGGTTATGTAAATACGATATATTACGGCCACGGCGCATATGGAATTGAAGCCGCCTCGCGCCTGTATTTCGGCAAACACGCCAAAGATCTGAACGATGCGGAAGCCGTGCTTTTGGCGGGCATACCGAAAGGCCCGTCCGGCTATTCGCCATATGTCAGCGAAAAGAAGGCCAAACAGCGCCAGGAAACCATTCTCCGACTGATGATCGGCCAAAAAATGATCTCAAAAGAAAAGGCGGAAAGGCTTAAGAAAACGCCGCTTGCCTATCAGCCGCTGAAAAACAGGACCGCAGCGAAAACGGCGCCTTATTTTTACGATGATGCGATGAAAGAACTCGAGAAAAAGCTCGGCATGACGCGCGAACAGCTCGCAACGAGCGGATTGCGTGTTTATACGACGCTTGATAAGCGCATGCAGCGGATTGCGGAAAACACTGTGGCACATACGATCCGTACCGGCTCTGACATTCAGGTCGGCTTTTCCGCGATTGATCCGGCAACAGGGCGCGTGCTTGCGCTTCTCGGCGGACGTGACTACGAAAAAAGCCCGTTTGACCGGGCGACACAGGCGAAACGGCAGCCGGCTTCCACGATCAAGCCGCTTTTGTACTACAAAGCGATTCAAAGCGGCTTTACACCGGTCACGCTGATGAAAAGCGAAGCCACAGAGTTCAAGATTGACGACAACGGAGATACTTATTCTCCAAGCAATTACAACGGCTACTACGCCAATAAACCGATTACGCTGCTTCAGGCGCTTGCATTATCAGACAACATTTATGCCGTGAAGACCCATCTCTTTCTCGGCATGAATAAGCTCGTGTCGGCGGCAAAGGAATTCGGCATCAGCGAACATTTAAAGCCTCTTCCGTCTCTGGCGCTCGGAACTGAACCCGTGCGCCCGATTGAGATGGTTAATGCCTACGCGATGCTCGCAAACGGGGGAAAACAAATCACCCCTTCCTTTATCACAAAAGTGACGGATACCGCCGGCAACGTCTTGTATGAACAGCCGCGCGGACATCAGCAGACGCTTGATAAAAAAGCCGCTTTTGTGACGGCGAGCATGATGACGGGCATGTTTGATCAGGATTTAAACGGCTATACTTCCGTCACGGGACGCACCATTTCTGACCGGCTGACCCGAACCTATGGCGGTAAATCAGGCACGACAAGCGCAGACAGCTGGATGATCGGCTTTAACCCGGCTCTTGCCGCCGGTGTATGGACAGGTTATGACAAAAGCAGCACGATTGATTCAGTAGAAGAAAAAAGCTATGCGAAGACGATTTGGGCGGACTTTATGGAGAAGGCGCTCGAAGGAGAACCGGAAATAGCGCTTAAACCGCCGAAGGGCGTCACGGGCGTCTATATCGATCCCGCTTCCGGCTACACTTCGGGACCCGGCTGCGCCGCAAAGCATTATACGTATTTCATCGCAGGCACTGAGCCCGCGGATGTGTGCTACGGATCGGAACCTTCTAAAAAAGAAAAGGAACACGCCCCCGCCCGCAAAGAAGCTCCGCGCAAAAAGTGGTGGGATAAGTGGCTCGGCAAAAAAGACTGAGCCCGGTGCATTGCGCGCCGGGCTTTTAATCCGCGTCTTCCTCAAGCACCCATGGGAGCAAGAGTGAAAAGTCGAGATGGATAATAGGGTCAGGAAAACCCTTCGGTATAAAAAATGTTGTACTCGGCAATGAAAACGAAAAGCGGATATCTCCCGCCCTCTCGATATGAAACTTCGGCCAGCCTTCCCTAAGCCTGCCGACAATCGGATAGCTGCCCGCATAATGATGCAGGCCGTTTTCCTTTCCATGCTCCCCCAAGTCGTGACAGACAGCCGGACGAATCCCAAACTGCGTAAACAATCTTGTTTTCTCGGCGGGAAGGAGATTCACCGCCTCGGAAAAGTTCCGGCAGCTCCCGCAATCGCAAGGATCAGGCCATGATTTTTCGTATTGTTTTCTCGTTTCCGCCGCATCTGCTTCAATGACCCATGGCCCGATTTCAAAGACGGTGAACATGATGAAACCTCCGCGTAAACATGAAAAACCCCGAGTCTTGGTTCGGCTCGGGACTTTCCATGTCCTGATTCTGTATCAACAGTTTACTCAGTACAATCGCAAAATAGTGCAAATATTTATAAAGTTCACAAAAAGTTCACAAATTATTTTTCTTCCGGAAGCAGACCTGTTTTCAATTCATCTGATGAACGTTCCCAGAGCCCTTGGTCATGTTTCTGCAGAAATTCAGCAAGCACCTGCTTTGAGCTGGCGTCCATTTTGTCCACGATAATGCAGCGCTTCATTGATTTATCCATTAAATTCACATGCTCCGGCAATGACTTATAGCCTCTGCGGATACTTCTGTCCACGGTCATTTCACAAGCCGTCACACCCGCGTAATAAGGGCCTTCTTCTTTTCTGTCGATGGTGACCCACACGAGCCAGTACGGTTTTCCGTTCGGCACTTCATCTTTGTTCGGCAGGAATTTGATGCCTTTTTCAACGACACTGCGGGCATGCATGGCGCCGATGTCAACGAAGGCTTCCTTCTCTTCCACATCGACAAATACCGGAGAAATATTGTCAAGGCTCAGCGCCCCGGCGCCAAAACCGCCATGTCCGTCGGTCGGATCACTTTTAATAATATTAAATCCGATTGTTTTCTTCTTTTTTTCTTCCATGAAAATACCCTCCTACAAAAGCGGTTGAAATATAATGGCAAATACCTTGAGAATCCAGTCTCTCCCCTCACTTAACAGCGGCCACACGACATAGGAGCCGACCGGTGTCACAAACAGCACGAGAAACACGATAATCCCGTAGCTCTCAAACTGAGTCATTTTGGCGCGCACCCGCGGCGGCACGAGATCCTCAATAATCCGGTAGCCGTCAAGCGGAGGAAGCGGCAGCAGGTTGAATAAACACAGCGCGAGATTCAGCTGAATCCAAATAGAGAAAAAGCGGTCAAGCCCCATGCTGAATGCAGAAAGCAGCTCCATTCCGTAAGCATGCATCAACACTAGCAAAAAGAAACCGATAAAGGCAAGAAGCAGGTTGCTTACAGGCCCGGCGACGGAAACCAGCACTCCCGCCAGCCGCGGTCTTTTAAAGGCGCGGCGGTTCACCGGCACCGGACGGGCCCAGCCGAAACCCGCGACCAAAATTAGAATCGTTCCGAAAACATCAAGATGTTTAATCGGATTGAGCGTTAATCTGCCCTGTCTCGCCGCGGTATCGTCTCCGAACCGATACGCGACATACGCGTGCGCCAGTTCATGCATCGTAAATGCCACGATCAGCGTAATCACGACATAGGGCATAAGCTCCAGCGGATAATATAAAAATCTGTCCAAATGTAAAAATCCCCTTTTTTAAAAAATGCAAGATTGTCCTTCATTCAGTATACTATAAGTGACCTCTCTTCCAAAGAGAGGAAACGATAAAGGAGGATCAGCACCATGCCGCTCGTAACCGTTAAAATGCTTGAAGGCCGCACAGATGAACAAAAACGGAATCTGGTTGAAAAAGTGACAGAAGCCGTAAAAGAAACGACAGGCGCAGCCGAAGAAAAGATCATTGTCATGATTGATGAAATGAGAAAGGATCATTACGCCGTCGCCGGCAAACGGATCAGCGATACGGAGTAATCCTTGATAATGGCCGGCGCTGCTATGTCAGGCCGGCTTATTTCATTACTTTTTCAACGAGGCTGAAAAAGGTATTCTTTTCTTCTTCTGTCAATGCTTCGAACAGCTCGTCAATGAGCATCTGCCGGTTTTCAATCATTTGCATGGCCGCCATTTTTCCCGATTCGGAAAGCGTCATCCATACCGTGCGTCGGTCTTCGTTATTTCTCGACCTTTCCACGAAACCCTCTTTTTCTAAATGATTCAGAGCGGTTGTCGTGGCTGAAGGCGATAATGTGACTTCCTGCAATATATCTTTAATCGTGCACGTGCCGTGCCGGTAAATAATCCTGAGAATAAATCCTCTGATATTGTTTATACTCTTCGGAATTGTCGCCTCATCAAGCTTTTTCGTGCTCTTTAAATATTTCGTGAGCGCGTAATCCAGTACATTTGCTTGCAATATATCGTACTCCATGCAGAAACTCCCCATTTCAAGATGCATCCATCATCATTTGATTGTTTTTTATTACATTTTACTGATACCTCGCGGGGAAAGTCAAAATTTCGGCCGGAAAGCCCGCAACTTTTATCCTGCCCTATACAGACTATTATCTCCTGCTTTTTCACCCATCCCTTTTATGCAATGCTGGTTTTATAGACATGATTCAGGTAAAATCATTAAGGGTGACTGCGTTTGACGGAAAGGATAATCTGATCGGATGCGGCAGACAATATGACTGGAAAAGAAACGGAACAGACGGGGAAACAGAACACAGGATTGTCGATTACACAGAAGATGTGACACGGGTAAAAGCCAAAGAGCCCCTCTTGGCTTTTGCTTTTGGATGGAGGGATGCGTGTTGCGGAATATCCTACAAAAAAAAGACATCACCCAGCTGCTTGAACAAAGCAGAAACAGGCAGACTGCCAAAACGATGGGTGGATTTGATTTAACATTACTGGGCATCGGCGCCGTCATCGGGACGGGCGTCATGGTTCTTACAGGCATTACGGCCGCGAAAAACGCCGGACCTTCCGTAATCTTTTCTTTTATCATTGCAGCCGTTGTCTGCAGCCTTGCAGCATTATGTTACGCCGAAATCGCTTCTGTTCTCCCGGTTTACGGAAGCGCCTATATTTACTCTTATACCACCATGGGAGAAATTGTCGGCCATTTAATGGGCTGGACGCTCTTATCCGTTTATATGGTGACGGCGTCGGCGGTGGCAAGCGGCTGGTCAAGTTATTTTAATAATCTGTTAGCCGAAATCGGCATGCCTTTGCCGGACAGTCTGCTGCACGTGCCGAGCCAGGGGGGCATCGTCAACCTTCCTGCCATCATCATTACTCTATTAATTGCCGTCGTTCTGTCACGCGGCTCCAAAGAGAGCAAAACCTTTAATAATGTAATGGTTCTCGTAAAAATCGGAATTGTTTTGCTGTTTATCATCACAGGAAGCTTTTTTGTAAAGCCGGGCAATTGGCATCCTTTTATGCCTTTTGGAATCAAAGGCGTCATTACGGGGGCTTCTGCCGTCTTTTTTGCGTTTCTCGGGTTTGACGCGATTTCCGCTTCGGCTGAAGAAGTCAAAAAACCGCAGCGCAACCTGCCGATCGGTATTATCGGTTCACTGGTGATCTGTACATTGGTATACGTCATCGTCTGTCTCGTCATGACGGGGATGGTTCCGTATTCACAGCTTAATGTGCCGGAAGCCATGTCTTATGTGTTACAGACTGTAGGACAAAACGCGGTGGCGGGCGTTATCGCTGCCGGTGCGGTAATCGGACTGATGGCCGTCGTTCTCGCCCATACCTATGCGGCGACCCGTATATCTTTTGCGATGGCAAGAGACGGAATGCTGCCGAAAGTCTTTACCATTGTCGGAAAGAAATCGGGAGCGCCGATCTTTAATACGTGGCTGATCGGACTGATCAGCGCATGCATCGCGGGTTTTGTTGATCTGAAAGAGCTGTCAGATCTCTCAAACATCGGTGCGCTATTGACATTTGCCATGGTCAGTCTGTCCGTGCTGATTCTGCGCCGCACCCATAAAGATCTGCCACGGGGATTTAAAGTGCCTTTTGTACCCGTACTGCCGATTTTGGCCATTATCTGCTGTTTGTTTTTAATGGTCAATCTGCCGCTGAAAACGTGGCTTTATTTTGCCGTCTGGCTGATCATCGGCGTCATCGTTTACTTTTTATATTCGTACAAGCACAGCAAATTGAGACAATAAACAAAACCAGGCCCGCTTTATCGCGGCCTGGTTTTTTCATCAAAAAAGACGAAAGCCATCGCCTTTAACAAATGTGTTTCAGCTCTTCTATGTAGTGAAGCGCCTCATCATATTCTTCATCCGTATATTTCTGTTTGCTTTTTATCGTAAACACTTTCTCTTTCTTTTCCTCAGCTTCAAGGCCGTCAAAATACAAAATCGTAGACACCAGCTCCAGAAACCGCGATGAGCGGCTGTTGACGCTGTCGATGTACTTCTTCATATCCGGCATCGTAAGCTCCGCATGATGTAAAAACTCGGCTCCCGTCTCCGTCAGCGAGTACCGGTATTGAAAGTAGCCGCCCTTTTTTTCCTTCACCTCATCCAGAAACCCAAGATTGCACAGCTCTTCAATTCGAAGCGTCAGTTCTTCGGAATACGGGCCGTAAAAATGAAAATCATATTTTTCGTAGAAAGGATACTGCATTTTCTTCGCGATATAAATGATTTTCTGCAGCTTTTTCCGCCCGATGATTTCTCCAGAATCCGAGAACACCTTCATCAGTTTTGCATGTTCTTTCAACAAATTCCCGACATCTCCTTTTCCTTCTTTACCAAAATCCTTCTATGTCAGTCCCAGCAGCTGCCGGATTTTTAATTTTGCTTCAGGGTTTTCTGAATCGTCACAAATGAGGTCCATCGGATAGTAGAGCTTATGGTCCGTCCGGCGTTTGCCCGAAATGGATTCGACAATGGCGGACTGCCTGGACAGCTCTTTGATCTGGCCCTTCTGCGTTAACAGGTGAATCGGCAGACGCTCCTCCTCTTCACCCGGCCGGTAAAAATCATACGGCAGATCCGATGAAGAATCGACCACTAAATAGTAATTGGGATCAATTCCCGCCTCTTTAAACAGAGCGGTCAGTTCAAAATAAGCCGACATTTCCTCATTGGGGTTAAATTCGGCATATTGAAACAGCTGGCGGTTAATGAAGCGGCGGCACAAGTCGGACAGAATCGGGTCCTCTTCTTCTTCCCAAGCCTGGAAATAATATAAAATGATGGCTTCATCAAGCTTCAGATAATCCGCAAGCGTCAGCTTCCCTTCAAAAATGGAATAAAAATGAACGGGAGCATGAGTGAAGATATACCCTTCTTCATGGAGCTGCTTCGCACGGTGGAGAATTTTCGTCAATATGACTTCAGCGCTTCTCGTCACGGGATGAAAATACACCTGCCAGTACATTTGATAGCGGCTCATAATATAGTCTTCGACAGCGTGCATGCCGCTTTGCTTAATGACGATCTGATCCTCTCGCGGACGCATCACCCTTAAAATCCGTTCCATATCAAAATGTCCGTAGCTGACGCCCGTATAGTATGCGTCCCGTTGAAGGTAATCCATCCTGTCGGCGTCAATCTGGCTCGAAATCAGGCTGACCACCTGTTTGTTTTTGTATGTTTTGGCAATGACTTCGGCAACATCCTGCGGAAATCCCGGTCCCGCCTTTCTGAGAACCTGATTCACCTCGGTGTCGCCGAGAATGATTTCCCTCGTATAGTCTTCATGATCCAGATGAAAAACCTTTTCAAAGGAATGCGAAAACGGCCCATGTCCCAAATCGTGCAAAAGCGCGGCGCTGAGACAGAGTTCGCGTTCATTGTCATCCCATTCAGGACGCCCTTTAAAAACATCATCAACCATTCGTCTGACTATCTCATAGACGCCGAGAGAATGGTTAAAACGGCTGTGTTCCGCGCCGTGAAACGTCAAATACGTCGTACCGAGCTGTTTGATCCGGCGCAGCCGCTGAAATTCACGGGTGCCGATCAAATCCCAGATCAGCTTGTCCCGCACATGAACATAGCGGTGAACGGGATCTTTAAACACTTTTTCTTCTGATAATTTTCCGTTTGGATACGCCATCGTCATTCCCTCTTTTTTTTAGCCGTGATTCTATTATATCGGCTCTGTAATTTGAAAACATCCTTGAATTTGTCCGGCGTTTTGTTCCAGTTTTCCGACATTGATTTTTTGAAGCAAAAAAGCCTGACCCATCGGGCGAGGCTGTCGTAAAAATACACATTTACTTTTTGATCTTCTTTTTCACTTTCTCAATCAGCTCGTCCTCAGTCGGCGCCGACAGCGGGCGGTTGTTTACGAAAGCAAACGATTTTTTGCGTCCGGGCCCGCAATATGACTGACATCCGACCTCCACTTTTGCATCCGGGTCAGCTTCTTTCAAACGCGGCAGCAAAGTCTTAATATTGGTGGCCTGGCAATCATCACACACTCGGAATTCATTAGCCATGATGTACGCTTCCCTTCATTCAATGTTCCTCTATGTTAAAACTTAATTTTAAAAACGAAAAAAATCACATCACATCTCATTGTACAAGGATTCATCTTATCCTGCAAGGCTCTGCGTATCTCTCATTCTTTCAGCCAATTTGTATAAATATTTTCCAATCTGGACATTCTAATACCATCAAAGATATTGGGGGTTGAGAACATTGACAAAACAAAGACAGGACGCCTGGTCGGAGGAAAATGACCTGCTGCTTGCGGAAACCGTGCTCCGGCACGTCCGGGAAGGAAGCACGCAGCTGAACGCCTTTGAAGAGGTAGGCGATAAATTAAACAGAACGTCGGCAGCGTGCGGATTCAGGTGGAATGCCGTCGTGCGCCATCAATACGAAAAAGCGCTTCAGCTTGCCAAAAAACAGCGGAAACAGCGGATGCGCGCGCTCGGAAACGGCCAGCCGGCCAAGAAGAAACTATTATATCAGCCGCCTGCACCGGATGCGGACATCATGCAGGAAACCGCAGCCGAAGAGACGGTTCAAACGGAAGCGCCAAAAGAGGATCGGCAAGCCGTCATGTCCGGCGAACATATGCCTTATGTCGATGAAAGCTTCAAGGAAGAGTTAGCTAGTTTATCACATTTGCTGGCGCCTCAGCAGCCGAGCCAAAAGGCGGAGCTCACAATGGCAGACGTCATTCAATTTCTGAAGAGCTATGAAGGCAGCGGAAAGCAAACTTCCGCCCTGCAAATGGAAAATGACCGTTTAAAACGGGAAAACCAAGAACTTCAGTCTAAAACCGAGCAGCTGGAAGCGGCCGTCGAAAAGCTTGAAAAAGATCAAAAAACCATTCAGGAAGACTACGAAACCTTGGTGAAAATTATGAACAGAGCCAGAAAACTAGTTTTATTTGAAGACGACGAACATGCCTCTCCGTCCTTTAAAATGGACCGGAACGGTAATTTAGAGAAAATGGCCGAATAACGGAAAAACCCCTTTCCTTGTCATGGAAAAAGGGGTTTTTGCCATTTGTCAATGACGCGCATCCTGATCTATATTAATGTAAACATTGTTCAGGAGGCCTTCTTCCCGCAAGGGCTGCGCATCTCGGTCCCCGCCCGCACATAAGCATAAAGATTCAATTCCTCATCCCAAATGGTTCTTGGGAATTATTGATCGATTAGCTACTGTGCAATACACTGTATAGAGAATACAATTATTAGATATGATGGGAATGATAGTAAATGAGTAGCCAATTACGAAAAGGAGCGTTGGAACTTTGTGTGTTGTCCCTGCTTCTTTATGAAGATTTATATGGTTATGAATTAATCAAGATCATAAGTGAAACGTTCCCTGTATCGGAGGGCACCATCTACCCCATATTACGAAGACTCACAAAAAATAACTACCTAAAAACGTATACAGCAGCTTCCGATCAAGGCCCGTCACGCAAATATTACAAAGTAACAGAAGAAGGCGCCTTATATCATCACACATTAAAATCGGAATGGCTTGACCTGTCCGAAAAAGTGAACAGCATCATTAAGGAGGGAAAATGAATGTGTAAAGACCAATATTTAAAACATCTCCGGCGGGAAATAAAAGATCTGCCGGAACTTGAGCAAAAAGAGATACTCGCCGATATCGGCGAAATATTCCAAATGGGCGGCGCTGAAGGAAAAAGCGATGAACAAATCGCCGGCAATTTAGGAAATCCCAAAACACTTGCGCGCGCCTTAAAAGCGGATATTTTCATCAGTGATGCCGAGGAGCAGAAAACATGGCGCTCCTTTTTCAAAGCATTCGGCCTGATGCTGGGGATGGGCATGTTCAACTTCATGTTTATGCTGACACCGTTTCTTTTTGCCTCTGTTGCGGTGTTAAGTTTGATGGCGATCGGCCTGATGCTGATGACCGGATCATTCTTTCTCCTTGTAAAAGTGCCGATTATAACAGCCATTTTTAACGGGTGTATGGTTCTTGGAGCGGGTATGGCGGTGTTTATGGCCGGATTTGATCTTTCGAAACTGATATTCCGCATCTTTTTGCGCTATTTCAAATGGAATGTCAGCGTTGTAAGGAGGGAAACCATTGAATCGAAAAATGTGGTATAGCATTGCTCTCATTTTAATCGCTGCCGGCCTGATCGGAAGCATGTTCTTCGGTTTTGACGGCTTTCACCCTAAATCATAAGGAAGGTGTGCAAATATCATGACTGAACCAGCCCTGATATTAAAAGATGTCTCTAAAACAATCAATCATACCCCTATTGTACAGTCAATTTCTTTCGATGTGAGAAAAGGCGAGATTTTCGGCCTTTTAGGGCCGAACGGCTCAGGAAAAACCACTATTTTCAGAATGATCGTACAGCTTATTAAAAAAACAGAAGGAGCCATTTCATTCAGAGGCAGACCGGACAGCGACTTTGAATATTTTATGAGACATATCGGGGTTATCATTGAAGGCCCGGATATGTATCCGAATATGACCGCTTTGCAAAACCTAAAATATTTTACTAAACTGCGCAGCACCTCGCTGCGAACGGATAACCTTATGAATACCCTTGCAAAAGTCGGACTAGAGCAGGCTGCCCGCAAAAAAGTGAAACATTTCTCATTAGGCATGAAACAGCGCTTGGGGCTCGCTTATTCTCTTCTTCACAATCCCGGATTATTAATTCTGGATGAACCGATGAACGGCCTCGATCCTAAAGGAATGAAAGAATTGCGCACCATTCTTTCCGATTTAGCGAAGCAAGGGGTTTCTATTTTATTATCAAGCCATTTATTGTCGGAAATGGAGGAGATTTGCGATAGGGTTGCCTATATTAAAAAGGGACGGATTTTAGGAATTGAAGACATGAAGAACAGACATGACCTTGGTCAGAAAAAGCTGTTTACCATCACGGTCGATCATCCGGCAAGGGCGAAAGAAATATTAGAGCAGGACGGTATTCTTCAAGTACAGCAAAAAGACAGCCGCATCATTGAATTGGAAGCGGAAGAAGATACCATCCCTTATGTCATTAAATCTTTGGCAGAGAAAGAGATTCTGATTTCCCGCGTTTCTGCAAGAACTTTGTCATTGGAAGAGAAATACATGATGATTACAGATCAGGAGGACGCGGTATGAGCATATTTCATCTGGCGCAGAACGAATTCATAAAAATAACCCGAAAAAAAGGCACACTTTTATCTCTTTTTTTCCTGTTTCTCATCGTTTTGCTGGCCGGCCTTATTATGAATCATGAGTTAGATGCTTCCTCGGATAACAATTGGAAAGAACGGCTTCTCGCCGAAAAAAAACAGGAAGAAATTGATAAACCCGCTGAAACGACAGGCGTTTATTATTCTGCTGATGTTAAGAATAAAGACTATTATTTGGAGCATAACATCAACCCTTATGAATGGAACGGCTGGAGGTTTTTCGGCACGGTTACTTCAAACGGGCTTGAGATTTTCGTCAGCTTGACCGCGATTTTAACCGTCAGCGGGGTTGTTTCTAAAGAGTTTGCCCTTGGGACGATTAAATTTATCGCTACAAGCCCGAACCGAAGATGGCGGATTTTAACATCGAAATTTCTGGCCTCCCTTCTGTTTACCGGTATGATTTACTTATTTTACTGTGTGAGCTGTTTGCTGATCGGCGGCGTGTTATTCGGTTTTTCCAATGCTTCATATCCGCTCGTCTATACTCATTTAAATGACAGTCTGTATACCATCAGTTCAATAAAAGCATCCGGAATCATTTTGCTTTTGCGTTTCATATCAATTATTAGCATTGTCACCATTGCGTTCACTTTGTCAGTATTGTGCAAAAGCCAGGCGCTCTCCCTTTGCTTATCTATTTTACTGCTGTTTGCCGGCAGTATATTGGGCGGAACTGATTTGCTTGCCCAATTTACGTGGTATAAATTTACGCTCTTTCCGCATTTAAACCTCGTTGCTTATGTAAATAAAAGCGCGGGTGATGCGATTTCAACGTTAAACATCCCCTATTCCGTGACAGTTATAGCGATCTACTTTCTTATTTGTTTATTGATTTCTTTTTCCGTCTTTCAAAAGAGAGACATTACAGCATAGACAGAGAGGCGGCGGCATAATGAGCGGACGGCAGGAAATATTGACGGTCCAGCAATTTGCCGCTGACCGCCCCTTGGTCCATCGCTAACGGATTCAAATAACCGAAGCTCCCGCTGCTTCGCTGCTGAAAGCGTAGAAATTCCCGCCCTTCCCGTATAAAAAGCGCCTCATCGAATCGGAGAAATTTCATAATGGCAGTGTATTTTGCAACGGCGTCAATGTGATACTTTCTGCACTCGGCTAACATTAAACCTGAAAAAGCAAAGTCTGATGTTTTGTACCATTCCGTGAGAAAAGGCTGCAATTCATTCATTTGCAAATAAGTGACGGCATAAAGGGCATCCGCCTGTTCTTGCTGGATGCCGCCCGGTGCCATGAGCAAATCGGCCTCACGTTTCATCCCGGTTTCTAAGAACACGATCAGTTCTTCCGGAGTCACCGCCCCAAAATAAGCCCCTAACACCATGAGGATCATAGAGGAGGGCTCTGATTTCAGTTCCTCTTGTAAACCGCGGACTATTTGTTCAAGTCCGTTATGAAAAAAGATGCTTTTTGCGGCATCTATCCTGCGGTACACATGATACGCATACGCGAACAGGACCGGATGGCATTCGTGTGTTTTTTCTCCGAAATAACGGTCTAGGAATAGAATAACTTCTTCTGTATCCTTTCTGCTTTCAAAATGATGACATGCCGCTAAACCGCAAAACAGATGCATGAGATCATCTGCTTCCATTTCTTCCGGCTGCAGCTGAATGTTCTTCCAAAAACCCAGCAGCCATTCTTCTGTTTTTTTTATATTAAAATGTTCCTTGACTATCTGCATGTTCCACACTCCAGATTCAGAATCTCAATCGCCGGCAGAAGAGCCGGAGCACAATAAATGGATGGATTCTCGTTATTTATATGATGAAGAGCCGCTTGACAGCCATAAAAAAATGGATCGATACACGATTGGATAAATAACATATTGCACAGCTGTTTCATTTTTCGGCTGCCGAGACAAAACACAAGCCATTTTTGAATGGACGCCTTCAAGCCGGGATGAAGCAGATGCTCTCCCTCATTCAAATGAAGAAGACAGTACTCGACAAACTCCAGCTCGTTTTCAGCTGTTCTTTTCCATGCGTCATGGAGCAAAGGCTGAAACATCGAATTCTTGTAAAAGCGCACTTTTTCATGGTCAGTTGACATTCCCAGCTCGCTCAGCAAACCGACGAATTCGGCGTATTTAAAATAAGGCCATTCTTTTTTTATAAGATAGCCGTTTTGCAATCCGTGACGTATGACCTGATCATCCGAATCCATTCCCTGCTTCTTTTTATAAGCTTTTGCCGTTAAATAGATATGAATCAACTCATTGACAATGGCCGTGTTACAGTGAAACAGATCTTCCCAGCATGACTTATCAACGAAAGCGGAGGCAATCCTTTCAGTATGTTCTTTTACAGCGGAAGAATGGCTCGTCTTCCTGTAGTACTTGCAGAAGCCGGCAAACAGCTGAATGCTCTTTTGATCCGGAAGCGATTGTTCAGCAAAAGATAATAAAAATTGATCTGTCTCTTCAGCTAATCTATTCAAGTTAATCGTTCCTTTCTGCTCTAAGACAGGCATGCGCGGCACCAGCGGCGACAAGTGTTGTATGATAGCAATGTTTGAACACATCTTCTCTTCGCTGTTCACCTGTCAAACCGGGTTTATGTTGATAGGTGATGCTCGGGACATTCCCCTCTTTCATTCGGCCCTGATAGATTTTATTCCAGGCTGCTTCATAGAGCGGTTTATGGTTGTCCTTATCCATGTTGATATGTAAAAAAGAGCTGCACATCAATAATTCGCTGGTAATATCTAAATTCTCAAGACAGATATAGATCCCGAGAAATTTCAGGACCTTTTCTTTTAAGGACGGCAGATGATACTCTTTATCCGTAAGCGAAGAACATCCCATGTCTGTTATATAAAAAATCGTATGAGTGATGCTGTACGCATCATGATCCGTCATATATGTATTTGGGATATCCTGACCAGCTGCTGTGTAGTGATATAAGTCAGAAAAATCCGTTATTTCTGAGGTTACGCCTGCTCTTTGCAGACTGTACTTCAGATCCATTTTCCGAAAGGGAACTTTAGCAAGGCTGCAATCAAAACGCGCTGCCGTGAATTTTTCCAGCTCCCATATCACCGAAGCCCGTGACGGGTGATCAGTCAAGGTAAGAAATTCACCCGCAATAGCCAATCCGGCGAGACCGTCCGGATCAAAATGAATAAATTCTTCAAGCTGATCATTACGGAGCCTTTCTGTAATAAACTCCGTTAAAACAGCAACTTCCTTATCATCTGCCTGATTTCTGATCAGGTAATTGGTAAGAAAAATGAGTTCTATAAATGTTTTAAGGCGCCACCTGAAATCATTCGCTACTTTATGATTCATATCAAAATAATGGATATTTTTAACAATCCATGACAGTGCTCCCCGCTTAATTTCTCTTATATACTCTTGTGTCACACTCTCACCGCCTCGTCTCAGATGTGTAGGCTCCAAACAGTGATTATCCTACTTTTGAGCGGCTAAATCAGAGAAATTCAAATTCGGGTTTTGATTGTCTTCTTGGCTCGGCACTACAAGCACCCACCCGCTCCAAGCGAAAGAATTGCCTGATTGTTCCGCATCTCCGGCTAACAAATGTGTCGGGATCGTGATTCTTTTTTCTTCTTTTATTTTTTTAAAGTTCATATCTCCATCTCCTTTATTTTATAGAATTATTTGGAACCTACATAAATATATTAATCAAATAAGGTATATAATGTAAACTAGTTTTGATATAACGATTCTTTTTCACTATAACTAAATAGTATATAATTACCAAAAACGAAAAAAGCCCGGACTTAGGGACTGACCCCCGTTTTTGAGACAGGGATCAAAACACCTTTAAGCAGCCAGCTGTCGGTATGTGACCGGCGGCTGGTTGTTTAGTTTCGTTTGAATACGAATGTTGTTATAATAGTGTATATAGGTTTCGACAGTTTGTTCTACGATGGTCGTCGTAGTGCTTTCCAACCTGTCGAGGTAGAACGTTTCAGACTTTAGTGAGGAATGAAACGATTCGATGGAGGCATTATCAGCGGGTGTCACTTTACGGGACATGCTCATGGTAATGCCTTTTGTTTTAACAGCTTTCTGATACTCATAAGATGTATAAACAGAACCTTGATCACTATGTAACACGCAGTTCTCTGGCAGTACGGGCAGCTGATCAAGTGTGTGTAAGACAAAATCTGTGTCCTGTCTATCGCCAATCGTAAAAGCAATCACTTCTCCATTGTATAAATCCAATATACTGGAAAGATACAATTGTTTCTGCCCATAAGGCAAATATGTGATATCCGTTACTAGCTTTTCCAGAGGGCGATCAGACTGAAAGTTCCGATCTAATATATTCTCGGCCACGGCATATGGCTGCCCATTCTTCTTGCGCTTTTTCACCTTAACCCGGCATTGCCACTGATTTTTCTGCATAATGCGCTGAACCGTTTTATGATTAATACGCATTCCCTTTTTTAATATGGCTGTGATTTTCCGATAGCCATATCGATACTTGTGTTCTCGGCACAACGTGCCGATTTGTTTTTCTAAATGGTATTTAGGGTTATCTTTCATCAGATTCTTCTTCCAACGATAATAAGATGCTCGTGAGATACCTAAATGAATACAGATATCCTGTATGGTCATTGTGCCGCGCAATGCTTCTACAAGCTCGACTGGCGTTTCGCTATCAGCTTCCTTTCCAATTCGTTGTACTTTTTTAACACTTCATTCTGTTGTCTCAGATAACGATTTTCTGCCTGCAGTTTCTCTAATTCGGAAGAATACTCTGGACCTTTTCCATAAGAATATTGCTTTCCGACAGGTTGTTCGAATCGATGTGTGTCCCCAGCTTTATACCACCTGACCCATGTCTGCACCTGCGTCTTATTCTTTATATTCAATTCCTGCATGATCTCCTTCACAGGCACGCCCGCCAATCTCATTTCTACAGCCTTCTGTTTGACTTCAACCGGATAACTCACTCTTGCCCTCATAGAAAAACACCTCCAAGTCTAATTTCGGATAACAACGATCCGTTTTCAAACTTGAAGGTGTTTTTTGTTTGTCTCATATTATGGGGTCAGTCCCTTAGTCCAAGCTTTCCTGCGTGCCGAACACCTTCTCATTCCGTTCCAGCATTCGGGTCAGATTTTTTTCAAATACCATTTCCTCTTCCGGCGATAATCCGGCTGCATACAGGCGTCCGCTGAGTTCCTTCAGTTCAGTCAAAAGCGCCAGCATTAAGTCCTGCACGGTAATGTCCGTTTGCAGCAATTCGCTTAATGAAGCCATCGTTTCGGGCCGGATATCGGGATATACGCCTTTTGTATCGTTGCTTTTGTCTTTTAAAGCGGCTTGATAGAAACGTCTGATCAGATCGGCGCGTTCGCTTCCGCTTTTATCGGCGCAGAGGTAAATCTGAACCGCGGTTCCGCCCCGCAGGCGTCTTTGTGAGATTCCCGCGAATTTTCGGCCGCCGATGCTGAGATCATAGCTGCCCGGACAGTACGATCCTTTAATTTCATATGCTTCAATTTCGGCATGGTGCGGACGCAGCATCCGCCGCACCAGCTCTGTCATCGCCTCGTAGCCTCTGTCGATGTCGATGCCTTTTTTCTCGTCTTCAAAAATAAGCGAGATATTCAATACGCCTTCGTCCAGTACGACGGCGAGGCCTCCGGAATTGCGGACAATGACACGGTAGCCTTCGTCCTCCAGCAATTTCACGCCGTCCTCTAAAAACGGCAGGCGCGTGTCCTGAATGCCGAGCACGATCGTCCGGTGGTGCACCCAAGAGCGTGCTGTCGCAGGCGATTCCCCTTTGCCTACGGAGGCGCACAGCGTATCATCCATTGCGAATGACTGCTTCGCATCAAAATAAGGGCCGAGGCTGGATTGGTCAATGATTCTCCAGCTCGGCTGCATCAGTAAATCAATCGGTTGCTTTCCCATCTATATTAAATCCCTTTCGTCATAGGCTTTCCATGCATTTATTATATCACTCCGCTTGTGATGATTGAAATTGGCTTTTCAAAAGAGCGATGAAGATTTCTTTGTTTTTTGTGTTCTCCATAATGGAAGATTGGATGATAGACAGTTTCCGTTTTAAGGAGAACCCTTTTATCTCAAGCACGGAAATGCTGCCGTGAAGCAGATCCTTTTGCAGCACGCTTTTTGACAGAACGGAAAGACCCATTCCGCTGATCACGGCTTCTTTGACGCCCTGGTTGCTGCTGATCGTCATCATGGATTTCGGCCGCAGTCCGTTTGATTGAAGGACGTGGTCTAAATATTCCCTCGTTCCCGAACCCTTCTCCCTCGTCACCCACGCTTGATTTTGCAATTCGGCAGCCGGGATGTTTTTTCTTCCGGCGAGCGGGTGTCCGTTCGGTGCGGCAATGCACAATTCATCCTCCATAAACGGCTGAATGTCCAGCTCGTTTTTCCCCGTATGCCCTTCAATTAATCCGATATCGGCTTGAAGCATCCGAACCGCTTCGCTGACCTCCTCCGTGTTTCCGATCATGACGTCCAGGTTCAGCTCGGGATACTCGTCATGAAGCTTTGCGAGAAGCGGCGGCAGAATATATTCGCCGATGGTAAAGCTCGCGGCGATTTTGAGCTTCCCTTTGACATAATGATGATGGGCGTAAATTTCGGATTTCGCCTGTTCGTACAAAAAGACCATCTGCTTGGCGCGCTGATAGAGAATGTCCCCCGTCGGCGTAGTCGTAAAGTGCTTCGGAGAGCGGTTCAGCAAGGCGGTTTGAAATTCTTTCTCCAGGTTTTTAATGTGAAGGCTGACGCTCGGCTGAGAAATCATCAGCTTCTGCGCCGCCTTTGTAAAGTTTTTTTCTTCCACGACGGCAATGAATGTTTTCAGTTCCCCATAATACAAAAAGCATCGCCCCTAATCATTATTTTTCCTAATCGTTTAGATCATATAAATATATTTTACTAATGATTAAGACCGCAGTAAAGTGGAGTTATCAAGATAATGGGAAGTGACTGAGATGAAGATGGTAAAAGGTGTTTCAGTTACCGCAGGAATTGCGTTTGCGGCTTTCTATGTCAGCCGCCTGCCGTTTTTGCATATGTTCGGAATGCTTGTCCTTGCCATGCTGATCGGCATGCTCTGGCGCGCCGTATTCGGACAGCGGGCGGCATTAGAGCCGGGGATCGCGTTCTCAAGCAAATACTTGCTGAAAGCAGGCATCATCCTGCTTGGTATGAGACTGAATCTGGCGGATATCTATCATGCGGGCTGGCACGTATTTGCAATTGCCGTCTGCTGTATGATGTTTGCGGGTGCCGTTGTATACGGACTGTCCCGGCTGTTCCGTATAGATCAGACACTCAGCACGCTGACAGCCTGCGGCACAGCGATCTGCGGAGCGGCTGCCATTGCCGCGATCGCGCCGCAGATCAGATCAAATGAAAATGCAGCCGCCATCAGCGCGGCCGCCGTTTCGTTATTAGGAACCGTTTTTACTGTTGTATATTCTCTTGCTTATCATGGATTGGGCTTTTCTCCTGCGGCTTACGGAGCCTTTTGCGGGGCAACGCTTCACGAGGTGGCGCATGCGGCGGCGGCCGGCAGCGCCGGAGGAAAAGCAGCCGTCGAGATGGCGGTGATCGTCAAACTGACCCGGGTCGCGCTGCTCGTCCCGGCCGCATTCATGCTCGGAATGCGGGCGCGCCGCAGCGGAAAGTCAAAGACGGCTTCTGCCGCTTCGCTCCCCATTCCTTGGTTTATCTTCGGATTTCTCGGAATGAGCGCCATCCATACATCAGGCGTTATTTCAGCCTCGTTTTCCGCGTTTCTTGTTCAAGTGTCTTATGTTTTAATCGGCATGGCGATGGCGGGTCTCGGTTTGAAAGTCCATATATCGGCGTTTCGTCATAACGGCTGGCGGGCGCTCGCAGCAGGCTTGATCGGTTCTCTCTGTTTGTCCCTGTTCGGCTGGGCCGCAGTGACGTTTTTTCTATAAAAAAATGCCGGCCCTCGTAAAGGCCGGCTTTTGCGGATTACAGCGCTTGAGCAGCCGTAATTAACGCAAGATTGTAGACGTCTTCCGCATTACATCCTCTGGAAAGATCGTTTACAGGCATATTCAATCCTTGCAGAATCGGTCCGACCGCTTCAAAGCCGCCTAAGCGCTGAGCGATTTTGTAGCCGATGTTTCCTGCTTCAAGGCTTGGGAATACAAATACATTCGCGTCTCCTTTAATGTCGGAGTCCGGCGCTTTTTTCTCCGCGACAGACGGCACAAATGCAGCGTCGAATTGGAATTCGCCGTCAAGCGTAAGCTCAGGCGCCTTTTCCTTCGCAATTTTCACGGCTTCAGCCACTTTGTCCGTCTCGTCTGATTTCGCCGATCCTTTTGTAGAGAAGCTGAGCATGGCAACGCGCGGGTCAATGTCAAACATTTGAGCCGTATTGGCGCTTTCAATGGCGATTTCGGCAAGGTCCTGGCTGTCAGGAGCAATGTTGATCGCGCAATCAGCGAACACATACTGCTCGTCACCGCGGGCCATGATGAAGACGCCTGATGTTTTTTTCACGCCTTCTTTTGTTTTGATGATTTGCAGTGCAGGGCGCACCGTATCAGCAGTAGAATGTGCAGCTCCGCTGACAAGTCCGTCTGCGAGACCTTTGTACACAAGCATCGTGCCGAAATAGTTTTCGTCCAGCAAAGCTTTGCGGGCCTGTTCTTCCGTCGCTTTGCCTTTGCGGCGTTCTACGAAAGCCTGAACGAGTTCTTCCATGCCTTCATATGTATGCGGGTCAAAAATGTCCACGCCGTCAAGCGTAAGATTTAATTCTTTCGCTTTTGCTTGAATGTCTTCTTTATTGCCGACCACGATCGGCTTTAATACCTTGTTGCCCGCCAAGTTGTTGACCGCAACCAGGATACGTTCGTCCAACCCTTCAGGAAATACGATTTTCACATCTTTTCCTGCGACTTTTTCTTGTACTTTTGTAAATAAATCTGCCACGATATACCCTCCTCTATGTTGACAAAAAACGCTTACTTTTACAGCATACTCTTCTTCCAGCTAAATTCAAATAACCAACTTCTATTATAGCGCTTTCAAAAAGAAATCTTATTTTTCTAACTAATTTAATTGACCGTTTGTTCACGGCATAGTTTCTGACACAAGGCTTAGGATTATTCAAGGTTTCTCCACAGCCGAAACGGTTAAACTGTGATATAGTGAAGGCATCAATGTAATGAAAAGATATAGGAGTGAAGATACATGAGTGAGCAGCAAAAAACGAACGAAGCCGCCCAAACGCTTGACGGCTGGTACGCGCTTCACGATTTCCGCACAATGGACTGGACGTCATGGAAGATGTTATCCAGCGATGAGCGCCTGTCGATTATTCACGAATTTACGGGACTGCTTGAAAAATGGGGCGTCGCCCAAAAAGAAGGCAAAGGCTCGCAAACGATCTACAGCATCGTCGGACAGAAAGCTGATTTTATGCTGATGATTCTTCGCCCGACAATGGAAGAGCTGAACGAAATCGAGCTTGAATTTAACAAATCAAAGCTTGCTGAATTTACAATCCCGGCTTATTCTTACGTGTCCGTGGTTGAGCTGAGCAACTACCTCGCAAGCGGAGAAGGCGATCCGTATGAAAATCCGCATGTCCGCGCCCGCCTGTATCCTGAGCTGCCGGAAGCGAAATACGTCTGCTTCTATCCGATGGATAAAAGAAGAAGCGGCAATGACAACTGGTACATGCTTTCTATGGATGAACGCAGAAACCTGATGAGAAGCCACGGCTTGATCGGACGGAGCTATGCCGGCAAAGTCAAACAGATTATCACGGGATCTGTCGGTTTTGACGATTACGAATGGGGCGTCACGCTCTTCAGCGATGATGTGCTTCAGTTCAAAAAACTTGTTTACGAAATGCGCTTTGATGAAGTCAGCGCGCGCTACGGCGAATTCGGTTCATTTTTTGTCGGAAACCGCTTGTCTCTCGACACGCTTCCGAAGTTTTTGCACGTGTAATAACCACCCGCCTGTCCGGCGGGTTTTTTCTTTGTCAGAATTTAATTAAAATTTGCTATTTTTATCATTTTTTTTTACGATGTAAAGGAGATTCCATTTTGGTAAAGGGGTGCAGACAGTTGTCAAAACGAACCGCATTTATTATGGGAGCCAGTCAGGGGATCGGCAAAGCGATCGCTCTGAAACTGGCGGACAATGGCTTTCATACCGTCATTAATTCACGAGTTCCCGAAAATATCGAATCGGTAAAAGAAGAGATCCTCGCCAAACATCCGGATGCGGGCGTCACCGTTCTGGCCGGGGATATGTCGGACCAGAAGACAAGAGCCGGCATTTTTGAAGAGATCAGATCACAATGCGGACGGCTTGATGTATTGATCAACAACATTCCGGGCGGCTCGCCGGATACCTTTGAAAACTGCGATATAGAGGATATGACAAATACCTTTACGAATAAAACAATCGCCTATATCGACTCTATGAAAACCGCCGCAGCAATCATGAAACAGCACGAATTCGGCAGAATCATTAATATCGTCGGAAACCTATGGAAAGAACCCGGCGCCAATATGTTTACCAACAGCATGATGAACGCCGCTTTAATTAATGCCAGCAAAAACATCGCCATTCAGCTTGCGCCTTTTCACATTACTGTCAACTGTCTGAATCCCGGGTTTATCGCCACAGACCGTTATCACCAATTCGTGAAGAATGTCATGAAGCAAAACGGCATTTCTAAAGCGGAAGCGGAAGAACGGATTGCATCAGGCGTCCCGATGAAGCGTGTCGGAACTGCGGAAGAAACCGCGGCGCTGGCTGCCTTTCTTGCCTCTGAAGAAGCCTCCTATATTACCGGACAGCAAGTATCAGCCGACGGCGGCAGCATGAAAAGCATATAATAAAAACATCCCGCTCTCAGCGGGATGTTTCTTGTAATGAAGGAAAGGACAAACCGAGCTTTTGAATCCGCAGCACGAATTCCCTTAAATCGCCCTGCTTGGCCACCATTGATATTCTGACATAACGCTTTCCGCCGCTGCCGAAAATCTCGCCGGGCGTCACGACAACATGGGCATGCTCCAGCAGATAGTCCGAAAACTGGTGTGAAGACTCGAATTCATTCGGAATTTCAGCCCATACATAAAAAGTCCCTTTCGGTTTTTCAATGCTCCAGCCTAATTCCTTTTCACATAACGCCGTGAAAAAATCAATCCGTTCTTTATATGTGCGCTTCAGACGCTCCGTATGCTCAGGATTTCCTGACAGCGCCGCCGCTGCCGCCTGCTGAAGGCCGCCGAACATGCCGACGAAGACGTGATCCTGAAACTCATTGACCGCCTGAATGATTTTCTCATTCCCCACGGCAAATGCCATTCTCCAGCCTGCCATATTGAAGGTTTTCGAAAATGAATAAAGCTCCGCGCCGACCGTTTTCGCTTCTTTCGCCTGAAGAAAGCTGGCCGGGTTCTGATCAAATTCGAACGCGCCGTATGCAAAATCGTGAATAAGGTGGATGTCATGTTTTTTTGCAAACGCTGCCGCTTTTTCATAAAACGCCTGATCCGCAGTCGCGCCCGTCGGGTTATTCGGGTAATTCAAAAACATCAGCTTGGCTTTTTTCAGGACGGCGGGATCAATCCGCTCAAAATCCGGCAGATAGCCGTTTTCCGGATGAAGCGGCATCTCATGCAGCTCCGCTCTGGCCATTGTAATGCCCGATAAATACTCAGGGTAGCCGGGGTTCGGGACTAAGGCGATATCGCCGGGATTCAGCAGGCATTGCGTCAAAACGTACAAACCAGCTTTCCCTCCGCCGAACAGCGCGACTTCTGTCTCCGGATTGACCGATACCCCGTACTCTCTCTCATAAAATTCCGCGATGGCTTCTTTCAGAAACGGATAGCCTCTGAACGGGCCGTATCCGTGATACGAAGGATTCAGCGCAGCCTCCCGCAATGTTTCAACGATATGCGGCGGTGTGGGGAGATCGGGATTCCCCTGCCCGAGGTTAATGATCTGGGCTCCCGTTTTCTCCATCTCTTTTACCTTTTGAAAAACGAGCGAAAATTCCTGTTTCGGAAGTGTCTTGATGACGTCGGACGGTATGATTTCCATCTGAAAGGCTCCTTATAAATGAATTTGCTCTGATTCGTTATTCCGTTCTGAAAAGGATTTATTGACCAGTTTTGTATGCAGAAACAGCCCGCTGACCAAAAGGACGATAAACGCCATGATGACTGCCGCGTCTACAATGTTGATCAGCATGGAACCGACGGCGATGCACAATCCGATGGAGGCCTCCGCCACCGAAAAGATCCGGCCCTGAATCTGGTTCGCCGCGTTCTCCTGAACTTTGACCTTCGCCAGCACTTCACCGTATTCCATTGCGATAAAGAAAAGAATGGCGGCAATGACTGACACGGCGAAAATCGGGGTAAACAAAAACAGCGCAAGCGAGACGATCGATAACACTGTAAAATACATCAGCCCTTTATTGTTGTTAAAGCCCCATTTGCTGACAAGAGCGGCGCCGATAAAGCCGCCGAAGCCGATACAGAACGTCAGGACGAAATTGCCGATTTCACCGTCCCCTAAAAAGCGGCTGACAATCGGGAAATAGCTGTAGACGACACCCCACAAAAGCGCCATCGTAATCATCGTGAACATGGCATTTAACACAAAAGCATTTGTTTTGATTTCCTTCAGGCCTTCTTTAAACGACTTAAAAGCTTCTCTCACGTTTTCTGACTGAATCGGCACGTATTGAAGCTTAATGCGGCTGATGAAAAACGCGGAGACAAGATAGGTCACCCCGTTAAACGCGACGGCAAGCTCCACAGAACCGCCTAACAGAAAAAGTCCGCCGGCTGCAGCGCCGACAATAATCGAAATCGTCGTGGCTTTTGCAAACAAAGTGTTGATATTTTTAATATCCGCTTCTAAAGACGACATGACCGCGAGACGTGCCGGGTTAAAAAACACGCCGCTTCCGTAAGAAACAAACAGCAGCGCCAGAAAAAGCAGCGGATATTCGCCTTTCGGGAGAAATGTCAGCCCCAAAAAGATGACACCTCTGATCACATCCGTCCACAGCATGATTTTCACCCTGTCGAGCCGGTCCACGAGCACGCCTAAAAACGGCTGAAACACCATCGGAATACTGCGGACCGCGATGACGCCGGACGTCACCCAGTAGTCGTGATAGTATGTAGACAAAATGAGCAGGGCCGGGAGAACGCAATAGTCTCCCATAAACGAAAGCGCCTGCCCGAAAAGCAAATACTTAGAGTTCGGTTTCAGCTGTTTCATACCGGTAACGCATACTTTGCAGTCAGCTTCGCCTGCTGCTGAATTTGTTTGATTGATTCGGCCACGTCACCCGAATTGCTTCCTTTCAGCTCGAACGCCGCAATGCTGTTGAACGCTTCGAACAGCCGCAGATCCACGGATGTACCCGCCTCGGCCGCCGAGAAAGAAACGATTTCGGTGTCTCCCTTTAAGACGCCGTCCGGAATGTCAATGCTTTCAATGACGAAATCGACAGCCGTCTCAGGCAGCTGGCCGTTTTCTTTGAAATGCTGAGGATACAAGTGGCAGTCGGCGACATAGCATGGCTCCTGCTCCAATAATCCTTTCGGCAGATCGGCTTCTTTTCCGAAACAGAGAACATCCAATAACAGCTGCGCCATATCGACGCCGAAGACCTTTTTAATATTCGGAATCATGTTCCAGCCCGCAAATCGTGCCGCTGATTCAATCAGTCCGGCTTCCCGGTTTTTCATTAATTTAATCTCTGTATGGGTTGCGCAGTTTTCGAGGCCGAGTCCTTCATTCGCCTTTTTGGCTGCTTCGACGATTTTCCGCTTCGCGTCATCATCCAGGATGGACGGCGTAATATGCGATGTCTCCGTGAATCCGATTTGCGGTGTTTTATCATGAATCGCGACAGGGAAGTATTCTCCGTCGGCCATGATGCCTTCTATGCTGATATAGTCGGAATAACCGCTTGTTTCGTACCAGTCGTCATACTCGCCCTGCAAAAATTCTTCCGCGATAAACGGCGCTTCAAACGTGACCGCTTTCGGTACGTTGATCGACTTCAGGTATTCATTGACTCTGTTAAATTCGGCTTCTGCCGTTTCCCTCTCTTTGATGAGCGTCACGCCGATGGAGCTCGCCAGATATGTAGGCTTCAGAATGAGCGGCGTTCCGATTTCCTGAAGCGCGGCGCGGAAATCTTCCAGCGTCGTCACCCGTTTGTTTTTGATAGACTTGACGCCGGCCCGGTTGAAGGCGGCTCTCATTTTGTTTTTATCTCTGGCATTTTCAGCGGCCTGTACGCCCGCTCCCCGCAGGCCGAGACGTTCACACGCTTTTGCCATCGGAGCGATAAACAGTTCATTGTTGGTCGTAATGGCGTCAACCGCGAACATGCCGGCC
Source organism: Bacillus sp. FSL K6-2865 (assembly GCF_040311405.1). Taxonomy (NCBI): domain Bacteria; kingdom Bacillati; phylum Bacillota; class Bacilli; order Caryophanales; family Bacillaceae; genus Bacillus; species Bacillus sp. FSL K6-2865. The sequence continues at coordinate 3,818,866 of NZ_CP152036.1, forward strand.
ACCTTGACGATTTCTTCGACTACTTCTTCCTCAGGTTTGTCATGATCTTCATGAGCCCAGTAAATCGAATCGGGATGCTCAAAATCAGCCAGACTCTTAAAATAGTCTTTATCTTTTATGACCGCGACCGAGTATTTTTCAATTAATGCCGCATGAGAGGCTGTAATTGCAAAAGGTCTCGGAATAAAGCTGACGAGGTTGTATTTTTCGGCTGCGCTTTTGTAAAACATATGCGGCGGGCATCCCCCAAGGTCAGCGATAACCAATACTGTTTTTCTCTCCATATGTAAACACTCCTTCTCTATTGTGCGGTGTATCCACCGTCTGCGGTGATCGCGCTTCCGGTCATATAGCTTGATAAATCCGACGCAAGAAACAGCATGACGTTCGCTATTTCTTCAGGCTTGCCGAGTCTCAGCAGCGGATTGACTTTCGCTTTTTCTTTTTTGATTTCTTCAAGCGTGCCTTCGTTGTTTTCAAGAAACGACTTTTCATTCAAAGGTGTGTCAATGATTCCCGGGCACACGCAATTGACGCGGATGTTGTGTTTGGCGTAATCGACAGCCATCGAACGCGTCAGCTGCAATACGCCGCCTTTAGAGGCGTTATATGCGGGAATGTCGGGCCATGCAACGACTCCTCCGACGGAGCACGTGTTAATGATATTGCCCTTGCCGCTTTTGAGCATATACTTGAGCGCGTGCTTGCTCATAAGAAACATGCCCGTCAGATTGACGTTGAGCACCTTGTTCCAATCGCTCAGCTCCATCTCATGAATCGGGGCGACAATTTCGATGCCGGCGTTATTGATTAACACGTCCAATCCGCCGAACTTGTCCGCCGCTGACCGGATGGCGTTTTGACATGCCGGCTCATCTGTAATATCCGTCTGCACAAAATGCAGCCTGTCATTGTTTTCTTTCCTGATCATCGCTTCTCCCTGCGCCTCATCAATATCCGCGACGACCACATTCGCCTGCTGATTCAGAAACGCCTGAACCGCGGCATAACCGATGCCTGATGCGCCCCCTGTGATGAGGACGGTTTTATCCGTCAGGTTCATGACTCTTCCGCCTCTAATTTTTTCGCTTTTGCTCTGTTATAGCGCGGAGGGAAAAAGATATTGACTGATTTTGAATCTTTTTCAAATCTGTTGATGGCGCCGTGATCTTCTCTCGGATCGCAGAAATAAGCTGTGCCGAATGTCATATCCACTTTGCAGCCTTCAATGGTCATATCATAGCCGCCGCCGATGCAGATGCCGATCTGTTCATTGCGGTGTTTATGGAACGGCATTTCTCCCCCGTTGCCCGGAATGTTGGCAAGCATGATTTCCACCCAGTCTTCCACGAAGAACGTGACTTCCATCCCAGGCAATAAGTCTCTTGTTTTAAAAATATTCAAAAAATAATCTTCAGGGCTTGTGTAGGTTTCACCGGCTTTCAGGCGTTTAATATCAATGGCGATCACTTCTTGATCCGTCTCATTTCTTGCGCCGTGAGGCACATTAGGAGGCGCGATATAGGCTGATTCCAGCGCTGTCATCTTTCTTGTGACATCTCCGACAGTCATGGACAGCTCGCCTGAAACGACAAGGCCGATTTGGACTTCCTTATGCTGATGCGGTTCCACGTTTGTATGCGGCGGAACGTAAGAAAGCAGAACTTCCGTATCTCCTCTGACGGACGAATATTGTCTTACTCCGTTATCCCATTCTATTAATTTAGGCGTCGGGAAATAAAGTTCCTGCAAATCTTGTTCAGTTTTCATCATGAATCTCTCCTTTTCCAAATAATGACCAGCTCATGGGAATGCTTTTAAATGTTTTGACAAAGTGAAGGCCGTACTTTTGTCTGGCCAGCTCATTTGTCAGCGCGATGTCGGACAAACCGTCCTTCACTCTTTTCGCGGCTGCGCTCGTTGAGTTCACCAGATCAAACGTGACATCTTTACGGGTAAAATACTTAATCAAATTGATAGGAGACGGGTGGGATACGATGACAGTCTGATCAAGCATGTCATCCGTATATTCAAAACCGGGCCGGACAGCCAGGCCGTACATCGGGGTGTCGCACCTGAAAATTTGCAGAAGCTGCAGATCCGGTCTCATGTAGAAGTGCTTAATGCCGTCATACGCGTGAGGCACAATTGTGTATTCCAGCGGACTTTGAAGCGTTTTTTCAATGCACGATTCAAATGTATCATGCAGTGATAATTTGCTGTTCACCCCTTGGAGAAGGGTAAAATTGGTGATGAAGTTTTTTGCTGCGTACTCACTGCTTGTCCCTTCAGGACCGAGCGTGTTGATCGTAATCAGTTTGGATATTGAATAAGCCTTGCTTTTCGTTTGAATGCTATTATCCAATATAATCATGAGCACCAACCAATCTGTTAAATTTTAAGTAAATATTATCCATAGACGTTCAAGCTGTCAATATTATTTGAAAATATTGATAATTATTCCTATATATTAAAAAACACCTTAAGATATAAGGTGTTAAAAATTAACATTTGCAAAATTATAGAAACTTTATTTTACCGATACAATGATTGGTCGGCCTGATGCTCATATTTCCCATACCTTCTGTATGCGAAAACGCTGAGGACAAAGCCGATGAGGGTGACGGCCGCACAAATAAATCCGACAGCTGCATATCCGTATCCGACATAGACCGGACCCATGACAGCAGAACCCAAGGTGACGGCCAAATTGGACGCCAGGCTGTAAAATGCCATGATTTTGCCCCGGCGGCTCTGTGAGCAATCACTTAAAATGGTGCTGAGCAAGGTCACCGTCAGGCTTTGCATCAATCCCCAGACGAATAACCCGATGACCAAAAACGGCATTGATGACGGCGCATAGGCGAGACAGGAAAGCCATATGCTGATCACGGCCAATGCCGCCATCAAAGAGCGCATTTTCCCCGCCTTATCTGCGATTTTTCCGGTGAACACGCTCATGGAAAAACCGATTCCGTACACCATGATCAGCAGCCCTGAAGCTGTATTCCCCCCCGGCAGCACGCGGTGAAGATATGTGCCGAGAAAGGAATACATGCCGTAAAAACCGATCATGTTGCAAAAAGTGATCGTGAGGTATACAGGGACACGGGGCACCTTCAGCGCATCCCGGAAAGTGCCTGCCTGCCGTCCGTTTTCCTCTTCTGTTTTATCCCCATCCGTCGTGCTGCGGCGCGCCTCAATGAAAATGAGCGAAGCAACGAGGACAGACATGAGGGCGAAAATCCAAAACGTCCACCGCCAATTTAAAACGCCGCCGATAAAAGAGCCGATCGGAACGCCGAAAATCAAAGCGAGCGACCAGCTTGACACGATCAGACCCATCACCTTGCCGCGGTACGCATAAGGCACACGGTCGCCGACCACCGCATAAGCTGTCGGCACAAACGCACCCGCCGCAAGCCCGGAAAGCGCCCTGCCCAGAAAGAAGAAAAAGAGATTGTGCGCCAGCGCGCAGATCACCGTGCCGGCCGTAAATATAAGGAGCCCCGTCATCAGGCTGAGTTCCCGGGAATATTTATCTCCCAGCGGAACGAGAAGCGGCGCGCCGATAAAAATCATCAATCCGTAAATACTGATGGAAAGCGCCAGCACACTGACATCCGAGCTGAAAGCCCGCGCTAAATCCGGAAGCAGCGGAGAAATCACCAGCTCTTCAGAACCGGCGGCAAATACGCCTAATGTCAAAGCAAGCGCGAGACAGATCGGAAATCGGCGTTTCGTTTCGATGTGATCGGTTTGTTTGCTGTTCATGCTCTTTGAACACCTCTTCCGTAAAACTTTTCTACCTTTTGTTGTTTTATAGTTTAGCATCCTTATATTTCATTTTACATTTCACATGAAAACTAATTCCAATTTTTTATTTACATTCAGATTTTAAATAAAATATTTAGTTTGTATTCAATAAATGATATAAAATACGCCGTCCGGTTATGCTATAGTGATAGAATCATTTGTTAAGGTGGGGGTCATGGAATGAATAACGCTGATTCAAAGGCCGCCCGCGCAGGCCTCGGCATGGTACTGATTCTCGGGACGCTCGCTTCATTCGGGCCGCTTTCGCTCGATATGTATCTGCCCGCTTTGCCTGAAGTGGCGGCCGATCTTCATACGACAGCGTCACTTGCGCAGCTGAGCCTGACGTTTTGTCTTTTGGGGCTGGCGGTCGGGCAGATCGTTGTCGGGCCGTTCAGTGATATGATCGGGCGCCGGAAGCCGCTCATTCTGTCATTGCTGCTTTATACGCTGTCTTCTTTATTATGCGCCTTCAGCCCTTCTGTTTCGTTTTTAATTGTCATGAGGTTTATTCAAGGATTCACCGGGGCGGCCGGAATCGTCATCGCACGGGCGTCCGCACGCGATATGTATTCCGGAAAAGAATTGACGGCTTTTTTCTCATTACTGATGCTCGTCAATGGGGCGGCACCGATTTTAGCGCCGATTACAGGGGGATTTATCCTTCAGTTTGCCGGCTGGAAAATCGTATTTGTCGTGCTGGCGGTGATCGGCTGTATCATTACTGCCGCCGTGCTTACGGCGTTGCCTGAATCACTCCCGCCGGAAAAGCGGACAAGCGGCGGACTCCGGGAGACGCTGATGACGTTTCGGGGCCTGCTTGGCGACCGGATGTTTATGGGATTTGCGCTCAGCCAGGCATTTGTGATGACCGGCATGTTCGCATATATTGCCGGGTCGCCGTTTGTACTGCAAAACATCTACGGCGTATCGGCGCAAATGTTCAGCCTGCTGTTCGCCGTAAACGGTGCGGGAATCATATGCGCCACCCAAATCACCGGACGGATGGCCAAAACACATGATGAACGGAAGCTGTTTGTCTCCGGGCTGTTGATCGCCGTCATCGGAAGCATCGCTTTGCTTTTATCACTTGCGTTTGGTTTAGGCCTGACGGCGGTCTGCATTTCTTTATTCATCATTGTTTCTTCTGTCGGGATCGTCACGACGACGGGATTTTCTCTGGCTATGCAGAAACAGGAGAAAGGCGCGGGAAGCGCTGCGGCTCTTCTCGGACTCCTGCCCTTTATCGGCGGTGCGGCTGCCGCTCCCCTTGTCGGGATTGCCGGAGAAGAAAATGCCTGGCCGATGGCCGTCAGCATTTTCGGTTTTGAGTTCTTTGCCGTTCTATCCTATGTGCTGTCGGCCAAACGAAAAACAAAGTAAAGCCCGCCGCTTTTTGCGGAGGGCTTTTTTTCTTATCCGGCAGCGCCTTTTTTCGAAGAAGCCGGCTCACGATTCAGGCGTTTTTTAATACCGAAGTGATAATACGCGTAACAGATGATCATCAGCGGGACGCCGCAGTACAGACCGATACGCTGGTCGGGGATAAAGATGAGACTGATTAAGATAAGACCGTAAACCGAAAATCCGAGAATCGGCACGATCGGATAAAGAGGCGTTTTAAATGCCAGGTCTTTCAGATTTCCTCCTTCAGCGAGAAAGCGTCTCCGGAAAACGAATTGTGAAGCGCAGATTGACATCCACGCGACGACGGTAATCATACCGGAGATGGAAATGAGCCACACATACACCGTTTCAGCCGCGAATACACTTGTCAGCAGGGATAAACCGGAGATAGCGATGGTGATGGAAAGAGCTTTCAGAGGCACGCCTTTTTTCGTCAGTTTCGTTAAGGAAGCGGGACCCATCTTAGTTTTTGATAGGGACCACATCATTCTGGACGAAGCGTACAGCCCGGAATTCGCCACCGACAGCATGGCGGTCAGGATGACAAAGTTCATGATATCAGCCGCATAGGGAACGCCGATTTTATCCAGCACAGCCACAAACGGGCTTTCGATGACGCCTGCCGTTTGGTACGGCAAAATGGACACGAGAACAAACATCGCCAGCACGAAGAAAAACAGCGTCCGCCATATGACGTTTCGGATTGAGCGGGGAAGCGTCTTTTCCGGATTTTCGCTTTCTCCCGAGGCGATTCCGACCAGCTCGGTGCCCTGGAATGAAAAATTCACCATGACAAGGGTAAACAGCACGGCTTGGGCACCGTTCGGGAAAAGCCCTTTGTCCGTCGTAAAGTTTGACAGATACGGAGCCGTCTGCCCGCCGTTAAAACCGACAAAGCCGAATACCGCAGCGCAGCCGAGAATAATAAACAATACAATGGCCATGACCTTAATGCTGGAAAACCAAAATTCCATTTCCGCAAAACTCCGCGCAGACAGCGCGTTAATGGAAAAAATGACGACGCCGAATACAAGGCACCACACCCAAATCGGAACGGCCGGAAACCACCGCTGCATTAAAATTCCCGCCGACGTCAGTTCAAGCCCCACTGTATTGGCCCAGCTGAATGCGTACATCCATCCGATCGTAAAACCCGTCGACGGCCCAAGAAACTTTGCCGCATACGCCTGAAATGATCCTGCGACCGGCATGGCGACCGCGAGCTCCCCCAAACAAAGCATCACCAGATACATTAAAAATCCGCCGATCACATAAGCCAATATCGCGCCGATCGGTCCCGCTTCACTGATCGTAAAACCGGAGCCCAGAAAAAGCCCCGTCCCGATCACGCCGCCGAGGGCGATCATAAACAAATGCCGGCCCTTCATCGTGCGCTGCAATTCAGTTTGATTGGTATCTCCCTGCATATACATCCCCCTTATTCCGTTATGTCAGCCATTTGTGCGTATGTCTAATCGGTAGCTGTGCAAAAGGTGCATTGTTGTCTGCTGAATGAGTTCCGGCAGCACATGGAATGTGTACGGCTTGTACACGCGTTCCGTCCATTTATGGCCGTCCTTTCCGTATACCCCTATATTGACCGACGGAATATTCAATTCCCTGATTTCTTTAAAAGGAATCGTCCCGATGACATCCCAGCCCGGAAAATTATCGGTAAAGGCGGAGACCTCCTCGTCTGTTTCATGCAGCGATAAAAAGCTTCCGTCCGCTAAATAAGGGAAAAACTTTTTAAAGGCGAATGTTTCTCCGGTTGACGCCGCTGTTTTATCGACCGCTTCTTGAATGACATGCTGCAAAAGCCGGTCCCGTGTGCTCTCTTCTTTCAGATAATTGTGCGGAAGGTAAGGCGGCGCATAGAAAATAATGACCTTGGCTCCCTGCTCAGGATCGAGTTTTTGCAGTTCCTCGACGGCTTTAAAGCATCTCATCCGCAGTTCAAGATGTTCATATGTTTGAAATGCCTGCCCGATACACTGTGCAGGGTCTATCCCGCGGCTTCTCAGCCTTTTCAGGTAATCTTCCAGACTGTACACTTGAACGTTCCATGACATCTCTTTTTTCGGCAGGCTCGTTCTCTCACAGTATTCGTCGTAATAATCAGATAATTTTTGTTCTGTCTCTTTGCAGGCTTCGTCAGCCACGGCGGTCAGCTGATCCATGACTTCTTTGGCGGTTTTCTCGTAAATAAAATAATTAAAATAGACATAGCTGCTGACGGCGGTCTGCACGTTATACGCTTCCTTGTTGTCACGCTGGTACAGGCAGGTCGGCGGAAGCACAAGCTCCCCTTCAATGTTTTCCGCCATATGAATATTGTTGTGAATTCTTCTGGTGATTTCTGACGCGATCAAATTCGGATCGATGCCGGACAGCGTATCACCGACATGCACCTCCCGCCCGTAAATCGCAAAGCAAGGCAAAAGCTTCCCTGCCGCGCCCGTGTAGATGTACCTTGTCGTGTCACCCTCATACAGCGGGGTGATAAAATCGTTATTAATCGCTGCTAAATAACGAAGCTGCTTTTCTTGTTTCAGCCGTTTTAATTCAGAAATGCTGGTTAAAATGCCGGAATGCTGGCTTTCTTCATCCGGGTTTGCCATGAACAGAATATGGCCCGGCAGCTGATCACGCCGTTCAGAAAAGTGAAGCAGATTGGCGAGATGAACGGCAATACCGCTCTGCATATCAACCGAACCCCTTCCGAACATCCACTCGCCTGAGCGGGCGTCCCGCTGCACATCCCGATCAAATTCATAGTTTGAGAAATACTCCGCGAGACGGTCGGAATCAAAAGCGATATCTTTTAAAGGGCCGAAATCCTCGATGCCGACCGTATCAAGATGAGCGTGATAAATGACCGTATTCAGGCTTTCGCCGTTTCCCTCAATAAATGCGAAAATATTTTTGCGGCCGTAAGGGTCCTCAGGAATCGCCTGCTCCCACACATGTGACGGATTCTCCTGAAAGTAGGGAAAGCTCTTGATCATATCTTTGATATAGTCGGCTTTTTTTCCTTCTCCCAATGTGCCGTTGATGCTGTTTAACGCCACCAGTGATTTCGTAATGGCTTCTATTTTCTCCTCCGGAAGCATTTTGCTGAGCTGCTGATACATATTCCATCCTCCTTACCCTCATATAGAGAAAATAGCGCGACTCTCTTTTTCATCGCGCTATTTCCGAAAGATTAATAGGCTTCAGACGTTGTTTTTGCCTGCATATGAAGAATCAGATAGTCAGGTCCTCCTGCTTTTGAATCGGTTCCTGACATATTGAAGCCGCCGAACGGCTGGTATCCGACAATCGCTCCCGTACAGCCGCGGTTGAAGTATAGATTTCCGACGTGAAAATCTTCGCGGGCGCGTTCAATGTGCGCGCGGGTTTTTGATAACAGAGCGCCCGTCAGTCCGTAATCGGTATTATTGGCAATCTCAAGCATATGGTCGAAATCACGGGCTTTTGAGATCGCGACGACCGGCCCGAAAATTTCCTCCTTCATCAGGCGGGCGTTTTCATCAACATCCGCAAAAATGGTCGGCTGAATAAAGTATCCTTTTGAATCATCACCTTCGCCTCCCGTCAGGAGTTTTCCTTCTGTTTTGCCGATTTCGATATAACTCATGACTTTATTATAAGATGCTTCGTGGATGACTGGCCCCATGTATGTATCAAAATCTTCCGGACTTCCGACGGTGAGTGATTTTGTTAAAGCGACGGCTTTTTCAACAACTTCATCATAGACGTCCTGATGGATGACCGCACGGGAACCGGCTGAACATTTTTGGCCTGAGAATCCGAAGGCGGAATACACGATTGAGGAAGCGGCAAGATCAAGATCAGCATCTCTGTCTACAAGCACCGTATCTTTCCCTCCCATTTCGGCAATGACCCGTTTCAGCCACTTTTGGCCCGGCTGTACTTTTGCGGCGCGTTCATAAATACGGCATCCGACCGCGCGGGAACCTGTAAACGACACAAATCTCGTCTTCGGATGCTCAACCAGATAGTCGCCGATTTCTCCTCCGTCGCCCGGTATGAATTGGAGCACGCCGTCCGGCAGGCCCGCTTCTTTCATCACTTCAACGAATTTCGCCGCCACGACAGGCGCCGCATCCGCCGGTTTCAGCAGTATCGTGTTGCCTGTTACGATGGCTGCCGCCGCCGTTCCCGCCATGATCGCAAGCGGGAAGTTGAATGGAGAAATGACGATTCCCACCCCAAGCGGCTCATAGTGATACTGATTATATTCTCCGTCACGGCTCTTTACAGGAGAACCGTCTTTCAGTTTCAGCATCTGACGGGCGTAATACTCTAAAAAGTCGATCGCTTCCGCCGTATCCGCATCCGCTTCCTTCCACGGTTTTCCCGCTTCTTTCACTAGATACGCGGAGAATTCGTGCTTTCTTCTGCGGATGATCGCCGCCGCTTTAAACAGCACATTCGCGCGGTGTTCCGGCCGTACTTTTTTCCATGTTTGAAATGCCTGCAGCGCAGCCTGCATGGCCTTTTCCGCAAGTTCTTTTCCGGCGGCCGATACAGAACCGATCACTTCTTTTTTATCTGCCGGATTGACGGAAATGATCTTTTTATCCGTTTCAATCGCTTCACCGTTGATGATAAGCGGATAATGCTTGCCGAGCTGTGAATTCACATAAGCCAGCGCTTCCTGAAACGATTGTTTATTTGTCTCTTCCTGAAAATTTGTAAATGGTTCGTGTGCGTATGAAACTGTCATTAGAATTCCTCCCCGTATTTTGTAATGTGTGCTCACGCTTTATGAAGATGCAAGAAGCATACCAGCATAGCAATTTGTGATAAAAATAAGAAAATCTTTGCCGAAAGCGGACGAAGCTTGTCCGAATCTGTCAGCTGTAATCTGAAAACGCAAAGAAATTTTGCGATCAGCTATATAACTGATGCAAAATCTCTTTGCGGATAACACTTATACCCAGCCGCGGAACCGGGCCGCTTCAGCCGACTTTCTGATGCCCGTCATATAGGCGGCCAAACGCATATCGACTTTGTGGATATGCGCTGTCTGATAAATGGATTCAAACGAATTCACCATGACGCTGCGCAGTTTTCCGGCGACTTCCTCCTCAGACCAGTAAAAGCCTTGATTATTTTGCACCCATTCAAAATAAGACACCGTCACGCCGCCGGCGCTTGCCAAAATATCCGGCACGAGAAGCACGTCTCTTTCATTCAGAATTTTCGTGGCATCTATCGTTGTCGGGCCGTTTGCCGCCTCCACAATGATTGAGGCTTTAATGTGATGGGCGTTTTCAGCCGTAATCTGATTGGAGATTGCGGCAGGCACGAGAATATCACAGTCCTTTTCCAGCAGCTCCCTGTTCGTTATGACATCCGAGAAGAGATTCGTCACCGTGCCGAAGCTGTCCCGCTTATCCAGCAGGTAATCAATGTCAAGGCCGTCAGGGTCATACAAAGCGCCGTGGGCGTCTGAGATGCCGATCACCTTGGCGCCGGCGTCATGCATAAATTTAGCGAGAAAGCTCCCCGCATTTCCGAACCCCTGAATGATGATCCGCGCATTTTCCAATGGAATCCCTTTTTTCTTAACGGCTTCCTCAATACAAATCGTGACGCCTTGCGCGGTCGCCGTCTCCCGCCCCTGTGAACCGCCGAGAACGATCGGTTTGCCCGTAATGAATCCCGGTGAATCAAATTCTCTCAGGCGGCTGTATTCGTCCATCATCCATGCCATAATCTGCGAGTTGGTATATACGTCGGGAGCCGGAATATCCTTTGTCGGACCGACGATCTGGCTGATCGCACGCACATATCCGCGGCTCAGCCGTTCCAGCTCTCCGAATGACATCGTCCGCGGATCACAGATGATGCCGCCTTTTCCGCCCCCGTAAGGAAGATTTGTGATGCCGCATTTTAAAGTCATCCAGATGGAAAGCGCCTTAACCTCTTCTTCACTGACTTCCGGATGAAACCGCACGCCCCCTTTTGTCGGGCCGACTGCGTCATTATGCTGTGAGCGGTAGCCCGTGAAAACCTGTACTGAGCCATTGTCCATTTTGACAGGGATGCGGACGGTTAAAAGCCGCATCGGCTCTTTCATCAGTTCATACATATTGTCAGGATAGCCCAGTTTGCGCAGGGCCTCTTTTATGATCGATTGTGTTGACAAGAACAAATTAAGAACTTCTTTTTCTTCATCTTTCTGATTGCTTTTAGAAAGCGGGTTGGCTGACATGTTTATCACCTCATCGTATTTTACGTGTAAGCTTCAATTACCGGCAGAACAAAATGTAAGCGCTTTTACACCAAAACCCATCAATCCCTTTCACATTGTCGTTACGCCCTTTTTATATGCAAGATTCATGCCAGGTTTTTTGCGCATAAAAAAAGAGGCTGTTGTCAGCCTCTTTCATCCTGGATTAACGCGGGTCAATAACCAGCTTTGTTTCGGCATAAAGACTGCCGGCCCCCAAACCGTTTACGTAATCGCCTTTAATTGTATACGCGCCCGCGCGCGGAAGGTTTTTACGCACCAGGACGAGATTGTATTCAGACGCGCCCAATAAGTCAAGGGTAAGCGGAAGTCTGACCGTTTTTCCGTAGTTGAGAATTTGCGTTTCTTTCAGTGTTCTTCCGTTTACAGAGTCCCTCACAGTGGCGTTGAACCCGTCAGGAAATTGAAATTCAACGGCACCGACGGCAAGCAGCGCATTCGGCTTGTATGTGACTTCAATATCAGACGTCGCGTATTCTTTCGTACTATTGACGGTTTTCGCTTCAATAACGGCAGATTGGGCGTTCGCATGAAAAGATGGCAAGAACACAGCTAAAAATACCGCAGCACTGATGAGAAAGGCCGAAAATGATTTTCTTTTTAACATCATGAATTCCTCCAGATCATATGGGATTCAGAGCGTCCTCTGCCGGAAAAGCGTGTCTGATGATTCCATTCGCGAATTGGGTTTCTCTTTTCCTGAGAATAATCTACCACCTTTATCCATGGAAGTAAATTATTTTTTGGAATATTCTATCATTTATTTTTCACGAGATGAATCAGCACAAAAAACGAAGACATCTGCTGTCTTCGTCTTGTGCGCTATCGGTGAGCCGTCTGCCAGTCAAATCCGATGGTGTCATCATTCCACGGGATTCTTTTTTCGTCAGGCTGATCCGGATTGTAGGACATTGTCGTGAAATAAATAATGGTCAGCGGGGTTTCACCCAGCACTCTGTACCCGTGTGCGACGCCTTTGGGAATGAGAAGGAGCATCGGATTGTCTTCTCCCATGTAGTAGACATCCGTTTCTCCCTTGGTTGCAGACTCTTCGCGAAGGTCATGCAGCACGACCTGGGCGTGGCCCGTCGGAAAAAACCATAGGTCATCCTGTTTCTCATGATAGTGAAACGCTTTAATGACGCCGGGATAGCTTTTGGACCAGGAAGCCTGCCCGAAACGCTCTAAGAGATGTTCATCGTCACGGACGAGTTCTGAGAAAAAACCCCGGTCATCGCTGTGTTTGATCAGCTTTTTGATTTTTACGCCTTCGATCACTTGCACTGTCCCTCCCTTTGTAAATAATCATGCAGCGCTTCCCGCCAATGCCTCATGCCGAGCCCCTGCCGTTCAATCGACTCAAGACTCAACACCGAGTAAGCGGGGCGCGGCGTCTCATTTCCGTATTCCTCCGTCGTGACGGGCAGCACGGAGGCGGTTCTGCCGCTTTCTTCAAAAATAGCCTTGGCAAATTCATACCAGCTGCACACTCCGCTGTTTGCGGCGTGGTATAAGCCCGGCGGCCTGTCAAACAGACCGATCACCGTTTCGGCTAAATCCTTTGTGTACGTCGGCGCCCCGACTTGATCGTTAACGACACGCACCTGATCATGTGTATCCGCAAGTTTCAGCATCGTATTGACAAAGTTGTGCCCGCCGCTGCCGTACACCCACGATGTTCTGATAATGGTGTGGTTTTTCCCCGTTAACCGGATCAGTTCTTCGCCGAGTTTTTTGCTTTTTCCGTAAATCGTGCCCGGATCTGCGGGATCATCGGTCTGGTATGGCCGTGTTCCTTTGCCGCTGAAGACGTAATCGGTGCTGATGTGAATGAATTTCGCGCCGGTGTTTTCAGCCTCAAGCGCGGCATAATAAGCGCCGATTCCGTTTATTAAATACGCTTTGTCGAGCTCCGTTTCACATTTGTCAACGGAGGTGTATGCCGCCGTATTGACGACGATATCCGGCTTGTAATGGCTGAACGAGTGCCGCACCGAACGCTGGTCAGATATGTTCATCATCGCTTTTGTCAAGGCGATCACTTCATACCCTTCCTGCTTCAGCTGGCGGCATAACTCCCGCCCCAGCTGGCCGGCCGCTCCGGTTACTAATACCTTCGTCAATCGGATCCCCTTCTTTCCGATTAGTCTTGGCTGTCTGTATACCAGCGAATGGTTCTTCTCATTCCTTCTTCAAATGTGACGTCCTGCCGCCATCCCAGCTCATTTTTCAGCTTTGAAGCATTGATGGCGTAACGGCGGTCATGCCCTTTTCTGTCTTCGACATGAGCAAACCGTTCCTCGACACCGAGCTCCTTCATGATAAATGACGCAAGCTCTTTATTCGTCCGTTCATTTCCTCCGCCGATATTGTAAATGTCACCGAGTGTTCCTTTTTCCAGCACGAGCTTAATGGCGCGGCAATGATCTTCGGCAAACAGCCAGTCTCTGATCTGCATCCCGTCGCCGTACAGCGGAACCGGCGTGCCGTTTACGGCATGCCTGATAATGGTCGGAATCATTTTCTCGTGATGCTGGTACGGCCCGTAATTGTTGCTGCATCTCGTAATGATGGCTGGAAGCTTATGGGTTCTCACATAAGACATGACGAGCAGGTCTGAGCTTGCCTTGCTGGCCGAATACGGGTTGTTCGGAGAAAGCGGCGTCGTCTCCGTAAAAGCGGGATCATCCGGCGCCAAATCTCCGTACACCTCATCTGTGGAAATGTGAATCAGCCTGCCGGCTTTTCCCTGTAACACCGCGTCCGCCAGTCGGTATGTGCCCATCACATTTGTTGTGATGAACGGCTCTGCCTGATTTATGCTTCTGTCCACATGGGATTCAGCCGCAAAATGAATGACAGCGTCATACATTTGGGAAAAGACTTTGTCAATGTCCTCTTTTTCAGAAATGTCACCTTTGATAAAACGGAAACGGCCGTTCTTTTTTAAGGCTTCTATTTCAAGCGGCCTGCTTGCATACGTGAGATTATCCAGGACGGTAATCTGCGCGTCCGTTTCTTTCAGCATCATCTTTGTAAAGGTAAGGCCGATAAATCCGGCGCCCCCTGTAATTAAATATGATTTTGGCATGATTAATGCTCCTGTCCTTTCTGTAATGCCTGATGCGCCAGGCTTCCGGCGAGGTAGAGCGATTCATGCGTGCCCGCATCCACCCACCAGCCCGTTAACACATCATACGTCAGCTCACTGTGTTCAATGTATAAATTATTGACATCCGTAATTTCCAGTTCGCCGCGTTTTGAAGGGGAAATTTGTTCAATATAGGAAAACACTTCTGCGTCGTACATGTAGATCCCTGTGACGCATAGTCTGGTCGGCGGCTGCTCCGGCTTTTCAATGATCGACTTGATCCGTTTGTTTTCCTCATCAATCTCGGCGATGCCGAAGCGCTCCGGATCGTCCACTTCTTTCAGCAGCACTTTCGCTCCTTTTCCCTGCTTTGCGAAACGCTCCGTATAAGGTTTTAATGAATCTTCAAAAATATTATCTCCCAAAAGCAGAACGAACGGATCGCGACCTGTAAACCGCTTTGCGTATGATAAACCGTCGGATATGCCGGATGCGGCTGGCTGAACCTGATATGTGATTGAGACGCCGAGCTCTTCTCCGGTTTCGAGAAGTTTATGAAATTGCGGAATATATTCTTTTTGCGTAATCAGCAAGATATCTGTAATCCCCGCTTCTTCCAGCTTCATGATCGACCAGTAAATCATCGGATATGGACCGACAGGGAGTAAATGCTTATTGACCGCTTTTGTCAGCGGCATAAGGCGTGAGCCGGTGCCTCCGGCTAAGATAACACCTTTCACATGAACACTTCCTTACGTGTGGTTTTATCACAAATCATAAAGAATCGCCGCCGCCCGTTTGATGCCCCTGCCGTCAACCAGCGGCTTTCCGTTTTGATGAAGTCCGGTCCGCATCGGATAATCAGCGGCCATGTCAGACATATGCCGTGCGAGAACGTCCGCTGATATGCATTCACCAAGGCCGAGATGAACGGCGGCCCCCCGTGCGGCGAATTTTTCCGCCGTCTCAGTTTGATGCTCCACTTGAGAAAGTACGATGCAGGGCACACCTGTACAAATGGTTTCATATAAAGTGATCCCGCCGGACACGACGGCCATATCAGCCCTCGAAAGAAGCGCGGCCATGTCATTTGTCTGCCTTACCAGCTCGGCATAAGGCATTTGTGTAAGATGCGCGCGCACGTCGTCAGCATGAGGCGCGGCGCCGCCCATGACGATGATCACTCGTTTTCGCTGAATGTCGGGGATGCGGCGGCATGCTTCCATCACTTTAAAGACAAGGTTCTTCGGGTCGCTTCCTCCTAATGAAACCAATATGGTCCGGCATTCTTTTCTCAGCTGATAAAGCTGTTTGGCTTTTTCAAAACCCGGATGAAGAATCATATAATCCGGGCCTTCATATACCGCGGCGCTGCCCATTTGGACCGTCCGGCTTTTCAGCCCTCCGTAAATGCCGTTTATAACGGCATCGCATAAATGAATGACATGTTCCCGTTTTTCTTCAAATAAGACGATGCGTGCCGATGAATGCTTTTTGACTTCCTCTAACCAGTCACACGGCATATCGAGCAGATCGAATATGAGAAGGTCAGGAGCCTGCCTGTTTATTTCCCGGACAATAAATTCCTTCTGTCCCTTGTCAGGCTTGATGATCACTTCCCATTGATCAGATGACAGATAAGAAGAAGCCTCTTTATTTGTGCAGAACGTTATTGAGCAATTGTTCTTAATGGCACCGGCAAGCAGCTTCATCCGCACCGCGTGCCCCATGCCGATGTCACGGCCCCCGTCCGCGAAAATCAAAACCCGCATGCTAATCAGCCTCTTTTTGCCGGATCATTTGATTAATGGCCCTGAGCTCCGGATCACTATTCAGCAGATGGATCAATTCTCTTGCCGGAATATCAGGACGCGAGCCCGCTTTTACGTACAGCTCGCGGGCCAGCCTGTAGTCCTCTTCTGTATCGACGGTCATCCGCAAGTGAGGAGCCCGGAGTTCCTGCGGGGGCTCAGGAAAGAGAAGCCGGTACCTCTCAGGAGATTCTCTTATTAAAAGCGTGACATGTTCCTGGTATTTGTCCGCCAGCGTTTTGTCGGCATTGATCTCCGTTAAAAGTCGCGCGCTTACCGCCTCGCCGCCGATGCCAAGCGGTGTACCGCAGATATACGTGTAGTCCGCGTGCTGATCTAAATGCGATTGAATCAGAAAATCAAGCAGCGAAGGGTCGACAAACGGGTTATCCCCCGTCAGTCTGACTGCGATGTCCGGTTTTACTCGTTCGATGACTTGTGCAAACCGGTCAAGCACGCGCTGCTCGCTACCGCGGTGCACACGGTAGTTCTTGCTGAGGCAGTGCGCAGACAGAATGTCGTCGGTCTTGCTGTCAGACGCGGCGACGATCAGATTATCCCGCGATTGATCATAATACGCGCTTTGCCGAACCCTTTTGACAATCATATCGAGAATCGTATACCCGCCGATCGGTTTCAGCACTTTGCCGGGAAGACGCCCGCTTCCCATCCGCGCCTGAATGATAAACAAAATGTCAGTCATCATATGGGCTGCCTTTCGTCAAAAGGTCATCCCAAGTGATGCCCGTGTCAGCGGGGATATCCCTGACCGCACGCGTCCCGTCAGTTAAAAGTTCAAAATATCTCGGGTGGAGCCCCTGCGGTTTTTGGCCGGGACGAAGGACGGCAAGGTTTTCCGCCGTAAAACATTCGCCTTTTTGAATCGGCGCTGTTGAAAAAATGCCTCTGTAAGCGAACCTTCTGATATCTCCTTCAATCGGTGTCGTGGTTTTATGGGAGCTTCCCGACAGCACTTCCGGCACCGAAGCGTGATGCCCCTGCCGCAGCTCCGCTTCAACTGAGCGGATCGCCGCAACCATTTGTTTTAATTCATCCGGATTGAGGGCGAAGGAGTGATCAGCACCGGGCAGGTTTTTATCGATCGTAAAATGCTTTTCAATCAGTTTCGCTCCGAGCCTGACCGCCGCGCACGGCACATCATACGGATGGGCGCTGTGATCGGAGAAACCGATCACTGCATCCGGGAATGCGGCGGCAAGCATGGGAATGACGCTCAGATTGCTGTATTCAGGCGGCGCGGGATATTTCGCTACACAATGCATGATCGCAATTTCTTTGTTCCCCTCGCCGGTAATGGTTTGATAAGCCTCCTGAATATCTGAAATATCAGCGCCCGCGGTGGAAAAAATAATCGGGGTCTTCAGCCCCGCGACATATTTCAATAACGGCAGATGGTTCAGCTCGTAGGAGGCGATTTTAAAGGCTGAAGGCGAAGTCGCATACAGTAAGTCGGCAGAGCCTTCGTCACAGACCGTGCTTAAAAAAAGCACGCCTTTTTTCTTACAATATTCAAGCAGCGGTTCGATCCACTCAGCGGGCATTTCCATTGATTGCACTAAAGAAAATATCGAGACGTCTTTTCCCGCAGCGGTTTTGTACAAGCCGGGGTCTTTCTGATACATTTTGTCAGCCTGAAACATTTGGAACTTGACCGCGTCCGCGCCGGCCTCACTGGCCGCATCTATCAATTCAAACGCCTGGCTCAGTTTTCCGTCATGATTAATTCCGGCTTCGGCGATGATGAATACGGGCGAACCTTCGCCGATTGACTTCGTTCCGATTTGGCATGATGCCATCAGTCCGCCTCCTTCCCGGGCCACACATGATAGTAGTAATAGGACGCATCCGCTTTAAATCCCATTCTTTCATACAGGCGGATGGCTCTTACATTGTGGAGCTGCGTTCCCGCTGATACAGTCTTATGCTGAAAGCGCAATGATTGTTCAATAATGTGCGCCGCTAAATGGAATCCCGCTCCTTTCCCTTCAAAGCCCGGCTTTACCGCCATCAGATCAAGGACGAATTCATCGCCTTTAGACAGCCCCTGAATAAAGCCCACGGTCTCTCCCTTATATGTGGCGGCGAATTGTAACGAAGCTCTGCCTTCCGCGTTATTCCGCGCCCACTCTTCAAACAGGCGGTTTGCACTTTCATAGCTGAGGCGGGGATCTTGGTAATACCTGCTTTTTGTAAAGGCGTCGCGGGCCAGCCGGCTGATCGCTTCCGTGTCGCCGGGTCCGGCTTCTGTAATCTCAAACGGCGGTGTGCTGTTATATACACGCACAGGACTGACGAGCTTGAGCAGACTCCCTACAAAATAAGCGTTCGGAAGCTGCTGAACGACCTGCATCGCGCCGATATCTTCAGCCGGTATTTTAATAAATATAAAATCAGTGCCTGCCGCCCGCCTTGCCGCGTAAAATTCCTGAAACAGCCTTTTAAGCTGACCGGCGCTGTTTGCGGCTGCAAGCTTCACATTGATGATATTTTTTCGGAACAATTGACTTTCCCACGAAGAGTTTTCATATAAAATTACGCCTTGAAGGCTGTTTTCTTCCAATAAACAGAGCGACGATTCATAGGCTTCCGGCTGAATGCCCTTCTGATGCAGGAAGGTATGAATCATGTCCTGCGCAAGATTTTCCCTCAGTCTGTACACCTAATCAGCCCCTTTGACGATATCCGTAACGGCTGCAATGACGTATTCAACGTCGTCATCTGTCATTGACGGATAAAGAGGGAGTGACACGGTGCGGTGATAATACGCTGCAGCGGCCGGAAAGTCAGTTTCCTTATACCCGTACGTTTTTTGATAATACGGATGGAACGGAACCGGAATAAAATGAACACTTGTGCCGATATTATATTGGTCTTTTAAAGCGGAAATCAGATCGTTCCGGCTGACCCCGGCCTCCTGCTCCTCTATTTGAAGAACATACAGATGCCATGCATGCCGCCCGTCATCACTGACATGCGGGATGGTCAGCCCTTTCATGTGTCTGAAGGCGTCCTGGTAGCGGCTCGCAATGTCGGCTCTTCTTTGCTGCATGCTGTCAATCCGTTTCAGCTGATGAAGCCCAAGCGCTGCCTGAAGATCATACATATTCATTTTATAGCCGGGCGTTTCGACCTCGTAGTACCAGCTTCCGTTTGAAGAATAGCGGTTCCACGCGCCTTTGCTCATGCCGTGAAGGCTGAGCACCCTGATTTGATCGGCAAGCCCGTCATCGTCCGTCGTCAGCATGCCGCCTTCACCGGTTGCCAGGTTTTTTGTCGCGTAGAAGCTGAATGCCGTCGCATCACCGATTGATCCGATCATTTTCTGTTTGTACGTGGTATACACGGCATGTGCGGCATCCTCTAAGACAAATAACTGATGCTTTTCGGCAATGGCCAGAATCTGATCCATATCACACGACTGGCCGGCGAAATGAACGGGTACAATCGCTTTTGTCCGCGGGGTGACGGCCGCCTCAATTTTTTCAGAGTCCGCATTCAGCGAAAGCGGATCGATGTCAACAAACACCGGAACGGCGCCTGTGTGCACGATTGTATTGGCCGTTGAACTGAACGTCACGGCAGACGTGATGACCTCGTCGCCGGGACCGATCCCTTTCGCTTTCAGGGCCAAAAACAAAGCGGCGGTACATGAGTTCAGCGCGATCGCGTGCTTTGCCCCCGTCCAGGCGGCAAAGGCTTTTTCAAACGCCTCTACTTTCGGTCCCTTTGAAAGCCAGCCCGATTCAAGCGTATCAATAACCTCCTGAATTTCGTCCTTCCCGATCATGGGCAATGAATAGGGAAGAAAAGCTGATCTTTTTTGCACCATTTTCTTTGCGCTCCTATCTTTTTTATGAAGGGTCAACCCGTCTGAAGCTGACTCCGGTTTTTTCCTGAAGCACTTGGCATAAAGCGGCAAGCGAATCCTGAACCGGGTAGTTCGCGGCGACAAAAGCACGGCGCGCCTGTTCCGCTTTTTGATATTCTGCGGGGCTTTCGCATATCCGGATTAATTCCTGAGCGAGTGCCTGCGGGTCCTCAAAGACAAATTCTCCAAGTGAGTGATAATAAGGGTATCTGCGGGTTCCCGCTGATTTTCCGATCAGCACGGGCTTTTGAAACAGCATCGCTTCAAGACCGACCGTTGATGTCTGTGTCACCGCAGCGTCAACATACGGGAGAATATCATACAGCTCCATCTCTTTTTTGATGATTTTGCCTGCTTTATATTTCCGCAGCACCTGATTGTAAGCATCCAGCTTGTTTTTGCCGATTTCCCACGGATGCGGTTTAATAATGAGCTGCATGTTCTTTTGGCCGGCAAGCTCTTCAAGCACTCCCGTATAAAATTCATCAGAAAACGGCTGCGTGGCGATCAGCGCCGTCCGCTGTGACGGGAGAAAAGAAAGTTTGCGGTAAAACGTGTCCTGATCTATCGGCTCTCTTGAGAAAATCTCGTCGAAACGGGGATGCCCCGTGATGATGATTTGTTCATCCCTGCAGCCTTTTGCTTTATACCACTCCGCTTCATAAGCCCCGAATACGGCCTGATAGTCCGTAAATACGGGCAGAAACGCTTCATCTCCCATGAGCGCTCCGTGCTGCAGACAGATGCTGACGGCGTTTTTTTTCGAGCACGTCAGCGCCAGCACACGGCTGTAAATATCCTCCGTCGTGCCGACTACAACGGCGGAAATCTTTTCGGCCGTAAACAAAATATCAATGGCGTCAATCGCTTCAATAAATAACGGGATGTCTTTATACAAACGTTCCTGAAATTCTCTGTTTCCGAAAGCGGGATGGCTGTGAAGCTCTTTCAAAATGGAATGGGCTTTTTCAATATAAGGGACGGGGTTCCCTTTTTGCCCCATTCCCGTCAGCTCCAATTTGCAGATAACGGGCAGCCCGTAATGGTCAGGCAGACTCCATCTGGCCAGTACTGCTGTTTTTGCCGGGTCAAACTGCCGGTAGTTTCCCTCGGTGAACCGAAGATGATCGAAATGCAGAATGACCTTTCCGTTTACCGGTTTCTCATCTGTTTTCTTAATGTTTTGCCTTTTTTGATCATAATATGGCTGTATACCGGCTTCAGGAATATGCTGATCAGCCGGACCGAAAAGCTCTGGGTTCTGCTCCATGCTCTCCCGAAGCGCCGGACTGATATATTGATAAAAATTACTGATCAATGCGAGCGGGATGTCTTTGTAGCGAAGTGACTGAAAAAGGTCAATATACTGCCGGTACAGCACCCAATAGTTCGCTAAGTATGCCGACAAGCCCTCACCCCTTTCCAAGCTTTTTTAATGATTCCCTCAGCTCCCGGCACGTGGTCTGCTGCGGAAGGCTGTTCACAAACTCGTTTTTCTCCGCCGCGAAAAGCTGATAATGGATGGATTGATCGGTAATATAATTGATATCAAGCTCCTCAGAAATCGGGTAAAACGGATAAAAATGATTCACTCTCCAGAAGAAACGGGCGTCACCAATCCGGTAAAACGCCGGGCTTTCATCCCAATAGGAACCGAATGCCGATTTGACCTGTTCCAGCACGGAAAACCGGTGCATGACCGAACAATGGTCAATGGCGCACGGCGCGTTCCACACGATCCGTTCGGCGGGCCTGGCCGTCTCCTTCACCGTCTCTTTCCGCTGATTCAGATGATAGGTTTTGGAACTTGAATACACGACGGCTTTTTCCGGGTCTTCATCAAGCTCTTTCACCATTTTCTCAAGCCGTTCCGGCACATACGTGTTGTCGTCGGTCGCATACGTCACGTACTCGCCCTCCGCCATTTCTATTGCCTGATTAATCAAGGCGGCGTAGCGTGTTTTTTCCGTTCTTTCTTTGACGCCCGATACATCGCTTTGATAAAACCGGATGCGGTCATCCGTGAGAAAAGGACGTATTTCCGCCAATGTCGCTTCATTTGAGTTGTCATCCATAATGAACAGCTCAAAGTCCGTAAACGTCTGAGACAAAATACTTTTAATAGAGCGGGCCACATAGTCACTTTTGTTATAGCTCGTCATGATCACTGACACTTTAGGCAACTCGTCACCCCCTTTTCGCACCTGAAACTACCGCTATCATATGTTCCTTATGCGGAAGATGCGCTAGGAATACAGACTATTATGTGAAAAGTCAGCATTGCGCACACAAAAAAAGCCGGCTCTGATGTCCGGACTTATTGGAGCGTATTTTCTTTTTTCGCATAAATCTTTCTTTGGGCTCATATGGTGGAATAGATAAAAACAGCAGCCGCTCTGTCGGCTGTCTGATACTTGTCAGGAGGTTTCAGCATCAAGAGGTTTTCATCAAAGGAGGAACAATATGAAACCGAAAAAGAATCAATATCAGCAAATGCAAGGGATGGGGATGGGAATGGATATGCAAGGATACCAGCCGCAGCTCGGGCCTAATCCTTATCCGCAGCCTCAGGGCCAAGGATCACAAATGATGCCGATGCAGCAGCAAATGACAATGCCGATGCAGCAAGGCCAGCAGAGCTTCGGCGGGGGGTTCCCCGGCCAGCCGCAGCAGCAGGGCGGCGGCAGCTTTCAGATTCCGTCAGGTCCATCATCGTCACAAAACGTTCCCGGCATGCTGCCGATTGAAGAGTCATACATTGAAAATATTCTGCGGTTGAACCGGGGCAAAACGGCGACGATTTATATGACATTTGAAAACAGCAAAGAATGGAATTCAAAGATTTTCCGCGGTGTGATTCAGGCGGCGGGACGTGACCATATCATCATCAGCGATCCGAAAACGGGCACCCGCTATCTGCTTCTGACCATTTACCTTGATTACATCACGTTTGATGAGGAAATCGCTTATACTTATCCGTACTCCATGTCTTCTTATTCTCCGAGATAAATCAAAAAGCCAATCGCTCACTTGACAGAGGATTGGCTTTTTTTCTTTATAAATATTTGACGGCCGCGACGATAATCATAATCCAAGAGATGATAAACGCCACGCCGCCGAGCGGTGTAATCGCGCCTAGAATGGAAATCTGCGTCACGCTCAATACGTACAGGCTTCCTGAAAACAGAACGATGCCCGCAAACATCAGCCAGCCCGCAACAGAAACACTGCCTGCGCCAGAAAGCTTTTCGGCCAAAAACGCGACAGCCAGAAGACCGAGCGCGTGATACATATGATATTGCACACCTGTGTGCCACACCTGTAAATATTTATCGGGGATTTTCCCTTCAAGCCCATGCGCGCCGAAAGCGCCCAGCGCCACGGCCAATAAAGCGTTAATCGCACCAAGAATAATAAACACTTTCATCTATTTTTCTCCCGCCTTTTCGTTAAAGTTTCCAATTCAATCATAACCCAACATCGGCAAAATTCAACGTCCGTCATCCGATGACACGAGATTGTCGGATTTTTTCTTTTTGATAAGCTGGATTCGGTCAATCGCTATCGCCAGCAGCGTCCCGAGCACAAGGCCGTTGCTTAAGAGCGAAATCAGGATCGGGTGCATCCCTGATAACGCGCTCTCCGGCACAAACATTACGCCGACCCCCGTCAGGAGCGCCAGACCGATAATGGAGCGGATTCGTTTTTGCTCCGCTTTCTCATAAGAGTCAAACTCCGTAAAGGCAAGACCCGCCATCGTGGAAAAAACGACGAAGTTTACCGCAAAGCCGACCGGTGAGGGCAGACTCGCAAACGCATTCATAAATAGCGGGATCATACTGATGATCATGACAAATACACTTCCCAAAAGAAACGGCTTTTTCGAAGGAAGCTTCGTCGTCTCAATAAAACCGGCCGCCCCTGAAATCGGCACAGGCGCAATGCCCCCTGACAGTCCGCTCAAAAGGTGGCTGATCGAAGCCGCAAACCCTGCCGGACGCTCACGCCGCTTCCCGACGGTGCCGCCGAATTTTTTCACCGCCGCTTCTACAACCCGGATGCTCGCGAGCATGTTGACAATCAAAAGCACGGTAATGAAGAGTGACGTAATGATCAGGCCGCTGTCAAACACGGGTTTTCCAAACGGAAAAAGAGACGGCAGCTGAATCACGCGGTCCGGTATTTGAATCGGTTTGGCAGCGCCGAAGACGGCGAATAAGATCCATCCGCCGGCAAGCGAAAGGAGAATCGCATACTGTCTTAAGAACGTAACATTCGATCGGGACATGATGAACATCGCCGCCGTCACAACCATGGCGAGCCCGAATACAAGGCCGTCGACGCTGTTTTTTAAATAGCCGATGCCCAAAAGGCCTTTCACAATCGGCTGACTCAGCTGCATGACCAACAGTAGCAGATACACACCGGTCACAACCGGCGTAAACAGCACGGCCAGCCGTTCAATCACTTTAAAAAGGCTGAACAAAAAGAAAAAGACAGCGCTTAATAACAGCGCCCCCTGCAGCGCCCGCAGCGTCTCGCCGAATGTCGCGAACACCGTGCCAGTCAGTCCGCCGTAAATCGTGTATACGCCCCACCATAAGCCTGCCGGGCTTTCATTAATCGGCAGACGATGTCCCTGGAGACATTGGATGACCGCGGCGACGCCAAGCACAAAAAATGTGCTCTGAATCAATGCGGCAGAATCGGCATGGTTCAAGTGAAATGATTGTGCGATGGCGACAGGAACTACAATCGCAGCCGCAATCATAAATGCCGTCCATTGCAAACCCCCGAGTATCAGTTTCAAGTCAATCAACCTCTCCTGTTAAAAATCGAAAATGGAATCCCCGTTTCCGTCTTCCTCACGTTCGTCTTTCGCTTTTTTCTGATATTGGTTCAGCCCGGCGCTGCCCATCATTTTTTCAAGCAGCAGCGGATCTGTCGAAGGAGACGCGGAAGGTTTCGGCGCCGCTTTCGGAATCGGATTCTGCACAGGCGCCGGAGCGGTGTGCGTCTGAGTGCCGAGCACGACATCACACAGAGAGCGGATGGCGGCCGCGTGCATTTTGACCTCCTCGGTGCGGGTCGCCGTTTTCGCCTGCCTCAGTTCTTCTTCCATCTTCTGAATCAAAGCAGAGATATGTATGTTCATGAGTAAATCCTCCAGCAGTAATTTGTCTTCTTCCTGCATTTTATCAAATTTCTGAGCGAATCGCAGAATTGAGTTTGTTATTTTTTCTGACGGCATACCGCCCGGAACGCCAAAAAAGGCGCTTTCCGCCGGGCGGAAGCGCCTCAAAAAAACCGTTTATTGCGGCAGGTCGGGGATGCACCAATCGATGGGCTGCTCCCCCATTTTTTCAAGGGCGGCGTTTGTACGGGAAAACGGTCTGCTCCCGAAAAAACCGTTCCTTGCCGAAAACGGGCTCGGATGAGTCGATTCAATAATAATGTGTTTCGATGTGTCAATGCGCTCTTTTTTCATCTGCGCGTGACGCCCCCATAGGATAAAGACAATCGGCTTCTCTCTTTCATTCACCACATCAATGATGCGGTCAGTGAGCCGCTCCCATCCCTTGCCTTTGTGGGAATTGGCCTGACCGCGGCGAACCGTAAGCACTGTGTTTAACAAAAGCACTCCCTGCTTCGCCCAGCTGACGAGCGATCCGTGGTTCGGTACGGAGCAGCCGATATCGTCCTGAAGCTCTATGAAAATATTTTTCAAAGACGGCGGCTGTCTGACCCCGGGCTGAACGGAAAAACTAAGCCCGTGCGCCTGTCCTGGCCCGTGATACGGGTCCTGTCCGAGAATGACTGCTTTTACATCCTCATAGGGCGTATAATGCAAGGCGTTAAAAATATCATGGCTGTCAGGATAAATCGTTTGGCTGCTGTATTCTTGTTTCAGCATCTCTCTCAGCTCTTGATAATACGGTTTGTCAAATTCATCTTTCAGCTGATTCCACCAGCTGTCTTTTAAAAGCTGTTTCAAACTGTCCGTCCCCCTTATGAACTGTGCAGTCTTGAATGGACGGGCTTTCCGTCCCACACAATGTCAGTCGGCGCCTCCCGCCTCTTCATGTCCGGCTCTTCAAGAAGAACCGCGAAGTTTTTCGTCGGGAGTTCTCCAAGCCCGTGCTTTTCGCTTAACCGGTCTAAGTACCGCTTCCGTTTGCCGCCGAGATCCGCGGACTGATTGCCGCCTCCCTCAAAAAACGCATATATGACGCTCGCGCAAGGAACACGCTTCACACGGTGCTGTTTCGCGGCGCGCAAATAAAAGTCCCAGTCCCAATAATTATGGACATCCGGATCAAAATACCCTAACGTGTCATGCAGAGAACGCCTGTACATGCTGCCTGACGGAACGTACGTGGAAAATACCCGCATATCCGCATAATCCGCCGTATAGGCGAACGGCTTTCGTGACACCGGGTATCTCGTGCCGCCCCGTTCTTCAAATGACACAATTTCCGCGTCAGAATGGACAAAATCCGCATCAGCAAGTGCAGCCGCCATTCTTTCCAAATGGCCCGGCGTAATGAAATCATCATCATCGCACAGCATGATACAATCACCCGACGCTTTTTTCACACCTGCGTTCCGAGCTTCCACATGTCCGGCATTCTGTTCTAAATCAATAATCTGAATCGGCAGATCGCTGTACAGCTGCTTCGCTTGTTCGACCGATTCCCCGGCATCATTTACAATGAACACTTCATAAGGCTTTATGGTCTGCATGGAAATCGACTCCAGCAGCTCACACAAAGCCGGAATCCGATTATACGTGACTATGACAATTGATATATTCATGATCCGCTCCTTCTGCTTTTTCTCATGTTCTATTAAAACATAAAGCGGCGGAGAGATCAGGGGGGATTTTTGATTTCGGCCCATTCAGAAACAAATCCAGGTCATGCCCGCCAGCAAAACGAGAATGATGAGAAGGTCTCCCCAAACAGTGCAGACCGCCTTGGCATTAAGTCTGCCCGCCTCCATGGCGTTCCAAAGTTTTGATTGATAAACAGGCACCAACACCATCGCATAGCATGTGCACAAGCAGACAAAAGCCGGCGGGACAAGCGCACATCCATCCTCATGCCAATCATGAATCAGTTCCGGTATACTCACCCCGCTGTCAATGTACAAGTATAATATACCCGCCAGCGGAATGAGCGAACTGATCTGCAGCTCGAAAAGTTTCACTTTCCACTCCCGTGCAAATGAAACAGCCCAAAGCCACCCCAGCGCATAAAATAAGAGAAGGAACAAAATCCCGAAAACAGCAAAAAAAGCGTCTTGCAGCGTGTTCATTACCATAATAAAAAGACTCACAACAGGCAATACGAGAAGCAAGCTGAAAACGGTAAACACGGTAACGGCTATTTGGGCGCACGCGCCGTATATCCACGAACCCAGTCTCATTTCATCACTCCTATATAGAAATTCTATGTATATAGTGAAAAAAATCAGGCAAGTCTCTGCCTGCCTGCGTAAAAACCCAATTTTCCGCAAAACGGAAAACAGACCGTCACAACGGCGCATACTGCCGCAAAACTCGGTGTGACCGCCGAAGGAAACAGCCCAGCCGGAACCAGATTGAACAAAAAGACAAACATAAAACATAGATTCGGCACCATTGAAGCCCATACCGTCCGCTCAGCAAGCTTTTTGCCGCCAGCCCCGAACTCTTTGCCAGCTTGATAGCCGATTTGGAACCAATACAGCACATAACCGATCATGATCAGCCATACTGACACGGAAATCCCTTTCCACAGCGCGTCAACAGCGGGATGAATTCTCCACGCGTGCATCATCGTAATCATCGCCCCCATCACAAAAAGACCGCAGTTGCAGAACAGATAAAAGAGCATAAAAGTCCGCGCGGGCACCGCCGAAGCTTTTTGAAAAGCAGAGATAATCTCAGACGGAGTCCCCACTTCCCGCAGAATAAGCGCCATCGCTTCGCTTTCGGTTTTGCCTTTTTCCAGATGATCACAAATGGCATGATGAATATGGCTTTCGATTTCCTTTAATAATTCACGGCTTCCGGCCTTGCCTTCCAGCCCTTTTCTGATTTCCTGCACATAAAGGTCCTTATCCATTCTGCCCGCCCCGCTTCAGCATCCGGTCCATCAAAGCAGAGAACAGATTCCATTCCTTCGTCCGTTCGGCTAGAATGGTTTTTCCTTCATCGGTGATCCGGTAATATTTTCGGTCCGGCCCTTTGGTCTGCTTTTCCCAGTAAGAAGAAATATAGCTTTGGCGTTCAAGCTTATGAAGCGATGGGTACAGCGTGCCTTCCTTCATTTGCAGTTCATTCCCGCTTCTTTTCTCCATTTCTTTCACAAGTTCATACCCGTACATGGGCCGTTCATTCAGGAGCGTCAGCACCAGAATGACCGTGCTTCCCTTTACAAGCTCCCTGTTGAGCATTTATTTTCTCACCCTTACCTAGTAATCTTATGTAGGTATTGTACGCACATCCCCTGCGGCTGTCAAATCATTCCTCCAAGCCTTCCGTATTGTGATTGGGAGAAAATCTAACTATAATGAGATATAAAACACTGATGGAGGCCATTGATATGTCAATGCACAAAGCACTTACTATTGCCGGTTCTGATTCCAGCGGCGGCGCGGGAATTCAGGCCGATTTAAAAACATTTCAAGAAAAAAACGTATACGGAATGACGGCTTTGACCGTGATCGTAGCGATGGACCCGGAGAACAGCTGGGATCATCAAGTATTTCCGATCGATGCCGATACGATTCGCGCACAGCTGGCGACGATTGTTGACGGAATCGGCGTAGACGCCATGAAAACGGGAATGCTCCCTACCGTGGAGATCATAGAGCTTGCGGCGAAAACGATTAAAGAAAAACAGCTGAAGAATGTCGTTATCGATCCTGTCATGGTCTGCAAAGGAGCGAACGAAGTGCTGTATCCGGAGCATGCCGAAGCGCTTCGCACCCAATTGGCGCCTCTGGCAACCGTCATCACGCCAAACCTGTTTGAAGCAAGCCAGCTGAGCGATATGGATGAATTAAAAACGGTGGAAGACATGAAAGAAGCGGCCAAGAAAATTCACGAACTCGGCGCGAAATATGTATTGATTACAGGCGGAGGCAAATTGAAACATGAAAAAGCGATCGACGTGCTGTATGACGGAAAAACCGCGGAAGTATTAGAAAGCGAAATGATTGATACACCTTACACGCACGGAGCCGGATGCACATTCTCCGCCGCCGTGACGGCAGAACTGGCCAAAGGCGCTGAAGTGAAGGAAGCCATCTATGCGGCAAAAGAATTTATCACTGCGGCAATCAAAGAATCCTTCCCGCTGAACCAATACATCGGACCGACTAAACATTCGGCGATGCGTCTTAGCGGAAAATAAAATAAATATCCCCCTCATGATCGAGGGGGATTATTTCATTTTTTTCGCGGATGACCGCAAAAACATCTCAATAGACTGCACAAACAGCGCATATTCCTTCATCTGTTCATATGTATGCATCAGCCGAGCACTCCATTCATTGTGCGGCTCAGCTCTCTTGAGCATGCGATTGAGCTGAAGCAATACTTCTTTATATTCTTCCCGCTTATCTTCCACTTGCTCTGCGGCTTTGACAAGTAAACATTTCGGCGTCATCTTCTGATTTTTCAAAACTGAGAAAACAACTCCTTTTATTCCTGGAATCATAGGCTTTCGTTTGAAGAATAGCACAGATGGCATAGGTTTCACATAAGAAAAAAGAACGATTTTCTACAAAAGTGTCCAAATTGAGCCATTTATTTCCGTTTTTCCTGCCGAAGTGACGGTTACGTCATCATTTCCCGGGAAAGGAAAATATCTGGCGCTGAATACCTCTTCTCCATCATTCAAAAACAATTCAATCGAGGATGCATCCAGAAAGAGCTGCACGGAATGCACCTCGCTGACGGCGCAGCTTCTCTTTTCTTTTTCTTCTCCGCTGAAAGCGGTGCGCTCCAGCACAGCCAGCCCCTCTTCCTGATGAAATATAAACCGGGCCGCGCCCCGAATTGAGATTTCAAAACCGGATTCGCAAGTGATGTCTTCCAGCAGCACTTCAGCCCGGGACGCATCTTTCACCGGGAGGCTTACAGACGAACAATTCAATTGAAGCCGGCGCTTTTGTTCATCCGTGCGGCGTGATTTCATTTCCGAGAGCGGGCGCTGTATGATTCTGCCGTTGGACAGTGACAGCTGTCTCGGCATCGTTAAGCAGTGAATCCAGTGATACGCATGTGTCGGATGTTTGTCCTCATGCTGATCCGGAACGCCCATCCACGCGAACAGAATTCTCCGTCCCTTATCATCTTCCAGCGTCTGCGCCGCGTAAAAGTCAAATCCTCTGTCAAGCTCCGTAAATTCACCGTGCTTAAATTCTGGCGGCTCTGTATGCAGCCTGCCGAGGAAATAGCCCGCCTGGTGGCTGTTATGATATTTTATCCCGTCGGATACAAGCCCCTGCGGACATACGAGCAGCACGTCGGTTCCGTCAAGGGAAAACAAGTCGGGACATTCCCACATATAACCGAATGACCCGAGACCGCCGGAGTCCGCTCCCGCAATCGCACCGAGAAACGTCCAATCCGTCAAGTTCTCTGATGTGAACAACACAGCGCTTCCGGTGAGCTTTTCTGTCTGCGCGCCAAGCACCATGTAATACGCTCCGTCTTTCTTCCAAACCTTCGGATCACGGAAATGAGCGGTATAGCCTTCCGGGAGACGAGCGACGACTCCTTTTTTTTCAAATACGATCCCGTCTTCGGATACGGCGAGGCATTGATACGTTTCCCGATTGCCTTCTCCGTCACGGACATTGCCTGTGTACATCAGACAGAGCCGCCCGTCTTTTTCGATGGCGCTTCCGGAATAACAGCCGTTTTTGTCATACCACTCACCCGGCGCAAGCGCGATTTCTTCCTCTTTCCACTCAACGAAATCCTTCGTCGTCACATGCGCCCAAAATTTCGCGCCGTGCCCCGTATGAAATGGCTGCCATTGAAAAAACAAGTGATATACGCCGTTCCATTGGATCACGCCGTTCGGATCATTTAAAAGCCCGACCGGCGGCATAATATGATAGTTCTGGCGGTATGGATCTGACGCGGCTGTTTCTCCCCGCTTCTTTTTTGCTTCCTCAGCCTGCAGGCGCAGCTCTTGATCCGGTGTCCTCATTTGACGGCCTCCTTTTCTTTAGCTCCCATAATGTAAGCGGCAATAAACGCCGAGACAGAGGCGATGCCCATTCCGATCAGATAGTTTATAAGATTTCCTAAACCGAGCGGAGCCGTGATGGCAATCATCGGAATTCCGGTCAGACCGTAGGCATTGGCGGCGACACCGGTCACCACGACATAGGCTCCGCCCAGCGCTCCGCCGATCATTCCCGCGATAAACGGCTTGCGGTATCTTAGGTTCACACCGAAAATGACTGGTTCGGTTACACCGAGAAAAGCGGAAAATGCGGCCGGCAGAGCGATTTCTTTCATTTTCGCTTTTTTCGTCAGGAAAAATACAGCCAGTCCCGCCGCACCCTGAGCGACATTCGCCATCGACCAGATAGGAAGGATATAGTTTCTGCCCAAATCAGCGATGAGGCCGGCCTCAATCGCATGAAAGCTGTGATGCACACCGGTAAGCACAATAAGCGGATAAAGACCGCCGAAAAGCAGTCCGGCAACAATGCCCGCATGATCATACACATATGTCAGCGAGACGGTAATGCCTGATCCGATCGCCCTGCCAAGCGGACCGATTGCGATAAAGGTGATAAATCCTGTGACAATCACCGTGACAAACGGCGTGACCAATAAATCGAATGCGTGAGGCACAATTTTTCTCGTGCCCTTTTCCACTTTGCTCATAATGTAAACGGCTAACAGTACGGGGATGACCGTCCCTTGGTAGCCGAGCAGCGCAATGTCGAAGCCGAAGAGCTGCATAAAATCAGGCGATGCATCCGCAAGCCCCCACGGATTCAAAAGCGCCGGATGGATCATAATTCCCCCGAGCACGGCACCAAGATAGGCATTACCGCCAAATTCCTTCGCCGCGCTGAACCCGATGAATACGGGCAGGAAGATAAACGCCGCGCTTGAAAACATGTCTAAAAGCTTAAACAGCGATGATTGTTCAGACACCCAGTGAAAAGCCTTCATCATGCCGAGCAGCCCCATTAAAAGTCCGCTTGCCACGATAGCCGGAATGATGGGAACGAATATGTTAGACAGTGTCTTCGCAAATCTTGCGGCCGGATTCAGCTTTTTTTTCGCTGCGTCCTGATGTGTCTCACGATCCTCCCGCCCCAAATCGGCTTCTTTTGAAAAAGCGTCATACACTTTATTCACGAGACCGGTGCCGAATATAATCTGATATTGCCCCGAGCTGCTGAAAGCCCCTTTTACGCCTTCTATTTCTTCAATGCCAGCCTGGCTGATCTTCTGTTCATCTTGAATGACAAGCCTGAGCCGCGTCGCGCAATGTGTCGCGCTGATGATATTTGATTCCCCTCCGATATGTTTGATAAGCTGTTTTGCCGTTTCTTGATAATTCATGATGTATCCCCCTTTCTAAAATCAAAAAAGACCTAAAATTCGCCAACGAAAAAGGTCAGCATGATCCCTTTTTCATGTACGCAAATTTTAGGTCTTGCCTGCATTACCAGTCACAATCCCGCCGGATTCAGTTTTTTTAATGCGCTTTCATTCTATTTCATGATAGCGCTTTCGTCAATATGTTTTCAAAAAAAAAGTCTGTTTCTCGAAACAGACGCGTTATTCCGGGTTTTTTTGCAGACGCTGGACATGCAGCGTGATATAGCCGGCCTCGGATTCCGGCAGTTCCAAATCATATTCAGTTCTTAAAAACGCCGCCAGTTCAAGCGCACACCGATAAGCAAACGGATACTTTTTTTGGATGAAATAAAGCATCTCCTCGTCCATGGAATGGAGTGCTTCATTTGAGTCCAACCGGCTGACCGCATACCGTAAGTGCGTGACGAGGCGCTGATAGGAAATACTGTCTTCATCCACCTTCTGTTCGAAAAAGGATTCGATCTTTTCGATCATTTCTTTGATCATGGTTGTATGCTTCATCGCCGAATACATGCTTTTGGCATCCGCCTTGGCAGTGTGGATATGAAGCGCGATATACCCCGCCTCATCATCAGGCAATGATATACCGAGGGTTTGTTTCACGTGTTCAACCGCCCAGCGGCCGATCTCATATTCTTTTTTATAAAGCGCCTTAATTTCATGAAGCAATCGGTTATGCACCTGAAGGCCGTTTTGAATCCTTTCGATCGCAAAGGATAAATGGTCCGCCAGCGCAATGTGGATGTGATCGCTCAAAGGTGCCGCAAGCTCTCCCTCCGCATGGCTGATGATATCTTCAGCCGCCTCTATATGCTCTTCGGGAAGCGTTTCTAACACTTGTTTGAACTTTTCATTTTCGTCGTGCACGACAAATATTTTTTCAATTTTATGTTTTTGAATCACATCATTTTTTCTCTTTTGAAAAGCGATTCCGGGACCCATTACGATCTTTTCCCGTCCGTCTTCTTTTATTAACGCCGCATTGTTATTTAATACTTTGTCTATTCTCAAGAGGTTCGCTCCCGTTCATATGTTTAGTGGGATTGTACCCTCTTTTTCATATGATGTAAAGGTGCCGGACCCGCGCGCTCCCGTTTCGGCAATTCTTTGCGGACAGGCATCCATCGGTTTTTATCCAGCCCGCCGCGGGCCGATTTCGTTTCATCGGTCAAATCCGCCGATCGGACACGGCTCACAAACGAAAAAGCCCCAGCCGTCCGCTTCGCTTTCTTATAATAAGCCGCTTGGTTTCCATACACGGCGGCTAATGGATATCTTCCGTTACCCGGCGCCATCCAGTTCATCAGAAAGACCATCCACACCCGTAAAGATACTAGCAAACGTTTCATTGCAAATCATCCCTCCGCTTCTTTTTGACAGACAGCTTGTTCGCAGGCCTGTTTTTCTCTCCGCTTTAACGGAAAAGGCGGCCGATCCTTCTCCGCTAAAAACTAGCGGGTCTAGCAACCCTATGACTCTATGATAGACGCGGCCGGGCGAATTGTTTGTCACAATATGAGTGAAAAAACAAACTAGTTTTCAGAAGTTTTGTTGAAAGCTGATGGAAATGACCTGAAAAATGGAAAAGCCGATAAAAAAAGTTATACACACCTTATCCCTTGGTTAAGCACAGCTTAAACACAGGGTATATCCACATATCCACAAACTCGATCTATATTTTGTATAGGAACACTCGTTCCCAACAATATATATACACAAATTTATTCAGTTATACACAGGATTCTGTGTATAACTCCCTCCTTATTCACAGACCAATTTCCATAAATGAGTCATATGTCACAAGGATTATTTTGAATTTTCAAGAAATATATACTAGATTTCTAATTTAGATAAAGAAAAAGGGGGAAACACGATTGAAAAAAGGAATCATCCGTTATCTGCTTCCGGCTTTTGTCTTATCCTTTACCTTATCCACAAGTTCACAGGCTGCGCCGGCTTCAAAACCGCAAACTCCTGATCTTGAGAAGGCTGAGGTGTTCGGTGACATTGATATGACCACCGGCAAACAAACGACAGTCATCGTGGAGCTGAAGGAAAAGTCACTGGCGGAAGCAAAGGAACTCGGCAAAGCACAGACAAAAAGCCAGCTGAAAAGCGAACGCGCAAAAGTGAAAAAGAAAGCGCTCAAAACCATTAAACACGGAAAAATCAACAGGGAATATGAGCAAGTGTTTTCCGGCTTCTCCATGAAACTCCCGGCAAATGAAATCCCCAAACTGCTGAGTGATCAGGATGTCAAAGCGGTTTATCCGAATGTCACCTATCATACCGATCAGCTCAAAGATAAAGACATCACCCTATCTAAGGATGCCGTGTCTCCGCAGATGGATGACAGCGCGCCTTATATAGGGGCAAATGACGCATGGAAGCTCGGCTATACGGGTAAAGGCGTCAAGGTTGCCATTATTGACACCGGTGTCGAATATAAACACCCTGACTTAAAGAAAAATTTCGGACAATATAAAGGATACGATTTTGTGGATAACGATTACGATCCTGAAGAAACGCCGTCCGGTGATCCAAGAGGCGCGTCGACTGACCACGGAACCCATGTCGCGGGCACGGTAGCGGCAAACGGAACGATCAAAGGCGTCGCGCCGGATGCTACACTCCTTGCCTACCGTGTGCTCGGTCCGGGCGGAAGCGGAACAACGGAGAACGTCATCGCCGGCATCGAACGCGCCGTACAGGACGGAGCGGATATCATGAACCTTTCTCTCGGCAATTCTGTGAATAACCCAGACTGGGCGACAAGCACGGCGCTTGACTGGGCGATGTCAGAAGGCGTCACGGCCGTTACATCAAACGGAAACAGCGGGCCGAACAATTGGACCGTCGGCTCTCCGGGAACGTCCAGAGAAGCCATCTCCGTCGGAGCGACCCAGCTGCCGCTGAACGAGTACGCCGTGTCCTTCGGTTCCTATTCCTCAGCGAAAGTAATGGGCTACAACAAAGAAGATGACATAAAAGCACTGAATAAAAAAGAAACAGAGCTCATAGAGGCGGGTATCGGCGAGCAAAAGGATTTTGAAGGCAAAGATCTGAAAGGAAAAGTCGCTGTCGTCAAACGGGGCAGCATCGCCTTTGTGGATAAAGCAGACAACGCCAAAAAAGCGGGCGCGATAGGTATGGTTGTGTATAACAATGCCCCGGGAGAAATTGAAGCCAACGTACCGGGCATGTCCGTGCCGACGATTAAGCTTTCATCAGAAGACGGCGAAAAACTCGTCAGCCAATTAAAAGCGGGCGGCACAAAAGCGACATTCAATTTATCCGTGGCTAAATCGCTCACTGAACAAATGGCAGACTTTTCGTCACGCGGTCCGGTTATGGACACGTGGATGATTAAACCCGACGTCTCCGCTCCCGGCGTAAACATCGTCAGCACCATTCCGACCCATGATCCGGCCGACCCGTACGGCTACGGATCGAAGCAGGGAACGAGCATGGCTTCCCCGCATGTAGCCGGCGCAGCTGCCGTCATCAAGCAGGCCAAACCGAAATGGAGCCCGGAACAAATAAAAGCCGCTCTCATGAACACGGCCGAAACCTTAACGGACGCGGACGGTGACGTATACCCGCATAATGCGCAAGGCGCCGGAAGCATCAGAATCATGAAGGCGATCAAAGCAGACTCCCTTGTCGCCCCGGGAAGTTATTCTTACGGAACGTTTATGAAAGACAAAGGCAATGAAACGAAAAAAGAAACCTTTACGATTGAAAATCAATCGTCCATCAGAAAATCATATCAGCTCGAGTACTCTTTCAACGGCACGGGCATTACCGTTTCGGGCACAGACCGGGTCGTGATCCCCGCTCATCAAACCGGAAAGTTCAATGCGAAAGTAAAGGTCAATGCCAAAAAAGTAAAGGCGGGCACCTATGAGGGAACCGTCACAGTGCGTGAAGGCGGAAAAACAGTCGCAAAAGTGCCGACGCTGCTGATTGTAAAAGAGCCGGACTATCCGCGCGTGACGTCAATCGACGTGCAGGACGGCACAACGCAGGGAACCTACCAAATTGAAACCTATCTTCCGGCGGGAGCCGAAGAGCTTGCCTTCCTTGTATATGACAGCAATCTTGACTTTGTCGGCCAAGCCGGCATCTACAAAAAGCAGGATAAAGGCTATCAATATTTCGACTGGAACGGCAAAGTCAATGGTGACAGCGCACTGCCGGCAGGAGAATATTATATGCTGGCCTATGCCGCGAACAAAGGGAAATCAAGCCAGGTGCTGACTGAAAAACCTTTTATCATTGAATAACCGAACAACCCTGCTGGAGCATCAGCAGGGTTTCTTTCTGATCATTCGGCAAAAGCTTCTCGAAGCAGGCGGTATGACTGAAGTTTATCTTCAAAATGATGAGTAATGGTTACAGCCATCACTTCTTCCGTTCCGTATGCTTTACTGAGAGCCAGAATCTGTTCTTTCACTTGTTGCTTCGTTCCGATGATCATTCGATTCCGATTATCGGCAATTCGTCTTTGTTCATACGGTGTGTACGTATTGCCGCGGACGGTTTCGTAAGACGGTACGCCGTGAAGCGGAATCCCCTGTTCACCCGCAAGCAGCGTATAATCCATGACGGCCGCGAGTTCCTCCGCTTTCTCCTCCGTGTCCGCGCACAGCACAAACACCGCCACGGCTGTTTTTGGTTCTTTTCCTAATACAGAAGGTTTAAATCTGCGCTTATATTGTGCTGTCGTGCTTTCTCCGCCTTCTCCATTAATAAAGTGAGCAAACATATAGCCTGCTCCCATTTCTGCGCTCAGAAGCGCGCTTTCCCCCGAAGAACCGAGAAGCCAGACTTCCGGCGCCGTCTTAATAAGGGGTGATGCGGTCAGATTCGGAAAACGGTGATTGTCGTCGGCTGCATCATGCAAATACATCGCCAGCTCACGAAGCTGCTGCGGATATTGATCAGCGTTACGCTTCCCGCCGTCATTCAGCGCCCATGATGCGATCGGCATTCCGCCCGGCGCTCTCCCTAATCCGAGATCGATTCTGCCCGGCGTCAACCCTTCAAGCACGCGGAAATTCTCCGCCACCTTATATGCGCTGTAATGCGGAAGCATGACACCGCCCGAGCCTACACGAATCTCATTCGTTTTCGCCGCAATATGGCTGATCAGCACTTCAGGGCTTGAACCCGCCAACCGCTCTGAAAAATGATGCTCTGACACCCAAAACCTCTTATATCCGAGCTTTTCCGCCTCCTGCGCCAGTCTTACTGTATTCCGCAGCGCGCTTTCCGCGGAACTCCCTTCTGATACAGGAGATTGATCTAATATGCTTAATGAAATCATCACTGTCACCTCATCAACATCGTACCACTGCTAAGCCGTTTTTTCTTTCTGTATGCTTATAAGCATCCCTGATGATAAACATTTATATACCTTGTTCCATTTTGTCGAAATATGTTACACGTGAAACATAAAAAAACCTCTCCCGGTCAGGAGAGGTTTTTTCTTAATTCTTTTGAAAACCTTTATCTTTTACATATTGATTTAAATAGGTTCTCGGTTTTTGTTTCATGAACTGCAGGATTTGATCAGACCACGTTTCAACCCGCTTGCCGTTTGTCCGTTTATCATAATAAGCGGAAATGGTTTCATCATATTCCTTCATATAACTGCGGAAGTGTTCTTCATTCGTATCGTACGTGTTTTCATGATATACGGCTTGTTTCGGCAGGCGCGGCTTTTGACCGGACGGATGAGCGGGATGACCGACTACCAAGCCGAACAGCGGCAGCACATGGTCAGGTGTACCAAGCACTTCTGTCACCTGATCAAGTTCATTTCGAATGCCTCCGATATAACAAATGCCAAGTCCCATTGATTCCGCGGCAACACTTACGTTTTGTGCGGCAAGTGCGGCATCAATGACGCTGACCATAAACATTTCCGTATTCTCAAGAAGCTCGGTAATGTTTTCGCCTTTTTCCTCAGCAAGTTTTTTATGGCGGTACAAATCAGCGCAAAATACAAACAAGTGCCCGTTATTTTCGACGTAAGGCTGGTTTCCGGCCAGTGCCGCCAGCTTCCGCTTTTTCTCTTTATCAGTTACGCCGATGATGGAGTAAGCCTGCACGTAACTGGACGTTGACGCCGCCTGGGCGCTTTTCACTAATGTATCTATCTCTTCTGCTGTCAGAAGCTCGTCAGTAAATGATCGGATCGACCGATGATTAAGTATGGTTTCAATGGTATTGTTCATATAAAAGCCTCCTTCTCTCTATATCATATCCGAAAGGGAATCATGTCAAAAGCGAAATGCTCTAAACAAAAAAAGACAGCCCGAAAAACGAGCCGTCTCACATTAAGAATTGAACAAGTAGCTTTTATATTTCGTCAGCTGCACACTTGCGTTATATACGATCCCGAAGCTGATTAATGTAGAAAGCACCGAGCTCCCCCCATAGCTGACAAACAGCAGCGGAATACCGGTAACCGGCATAATGCCGATATTCATCCCGATGTTCTGGAAGGTGTGAATCACGATAAGTGCAGTAAATCCTACGCAAAAAAACGCGCCAAATCGGTTAAACGCATGCAAGCGGTCAATCAGCACCACAAGCCTGTAAATTAAAAAGAAAAACATGACAACCGCAATGGCGCAGCCTAAAAATCCAAAACTTTCACCCAAAATCGCAAAGATAAAGTCGGTCTGTCCCTCAGGTACGTACACCTTCAGATTATGAATGCCGTTTCCGGTAATGCCGCCCGATCCGATCGCCATAACGGCCTGATCCACCTGCCAGCTTTTATCGCTCTCTGCCTGAGTCGTTGCCGCACTGGAGTCAGACATCCACGATGTAATCCGGTTAATTTGATAATCCGCAATGCCGATTGAATTCGCCACATGGGGAAATTCAATCACGAGAACTAAGAAAAGGCCAAGCACAAGTGCTGCCGAACCGCCGATAATGGTGATCAGCTTCCAGTTTACACCTGACATAAACACCATCACCATAACGATAAACAGACAGATCGCACCCGTTCCGGCATCCTGTAAAACGATCAGCCCGATCGGAATGACCGTCCATGCCGCAATTTTCAAAAGCAGATTGACATCTTCCCGAAGTGATCTTTGATCTTTCGGGCCCGCCTTCGATATAATGGACGCGACCATCATCATAATTCCTATTTTCGTAAACTCAGAGGGCTGGAGGGTAAAGCTGCCGATTTTAAACCAGCTCTTCGCTCCGTTTTTAATCGGCGCGATGGATTCCGGCGCCACACGTAAAAGGAGCAGCGACAGCACGCCGGCAATTAACACGTACAGACTCAGTTTTTCAAGCTGCTCTAAATCAAAATACATGATACTGACCATGAGACCGGCTCCGATGACATAAAAGACGATCTGTCTCATCCAGGCATCACTTCCGTACTGCCCGAACTGTCCGGCCGCATAAATCGCCGCAACACTAA
Organism: Bacillus sp. FSL K6-2865; assembly: GCF_040311405.1. Lineage (NCBI taxonomy): Bacteria > Bacillati > Bacillota > Bacilli > Caryophanales > Bacillaceae > Bacillus > Bacillus sp. FSL K6-2865. Next base: position 3,859,250 of record NZ_CP152036.1, read on the forward strand.
TTATTAAAAACACACCAAATATAAAAATCAAATCCCCCTGATAATAGGGATTTTGCTGTTTCTTATATCGACTCATTCTATCCCGCCTTACATTTTCATCGGAAGTCACTATTGTTTATTATACATGAACACCGTTCAAGAAAACATGATGAGGTTGCTTCCTTTTTATTTTTTACGGTTTGGGGACTACACGACATATGACGTGTCAGAAAAGGAAATGTTTCGGTCATGATGAAACTTTTCCGATAAAAAACCCCTTCTCGTCAGAAAAGGGGTTTCAGCCTATGTTTAACGTCATAAACAAGCTGTTCGGGTCCTCTTTATAATGTGCAAACGGATCACAATATTGAAACCCGGCTTTTTCATACAGGCGTCTGGCGGGGAGAAAAGCCTCCATAGAACCGGTTTCCAAGCTGATCCGCTGATAGCCCCGCCGCCTTGCTTCTTCAATCATATGACGGAGGATCCGGTTGGCTGCACCTTTTCTGACATGATGCCGAGAGGTTTTCATTGATTTGATCTCACCGTGCCGGCTGTTTAGCTCCTTTAAGGCACCGCAGCCGAGCAGGATGCCGTTTTCCCTCGCACTCCAAAACGTAACGTCAGGCTGACGCAGCCGGTCCGCATTGAGCGCATGTATACTTTCCGGAGGAGAATGCATGGTCATGCTCTTCAGATGATCCTGCAAAAGCGCAATGACATCCGGCGCTGTGACATCTTCTTTCCTTACGTCCACTTCAAACCACCCTTGCTGTGCATGTTTCTTTGACCATAGCAAAGGTTCACAGCCTGCGCCATTCCATTGTCCGGAAATGTGACAGGGTATTTGGCCTTTCCGGTTTCTTGTACCTATCCAAAAATGAGGCAATAGTTGCAATACATTTCTCGAAAAAGCGGTATCAAAAATTGGAAAACATGGTATAATAATTGTAACAAAATGTTCAAAAAACGACCACAAAACAGACACATTTCATTCTCTGTATTTCATTTTGGAAACGCTCCCATAAAATGAAAGGAGACATGTAAGATGGACATGTTTTTTGCTTATTTACTGGTCGCAAGCGCAACACCCCTCTTTATCTGGCTGGATAACAAAAAAGTCGCTCTTTCGGCCATACCGCCAATTATTCTCATGTGGGTTTTCTTCTACTTTTACGCAACCAGCAGCCTATCCCCTCTCGGCCACACACTCATGATCATCCTGTTTGCCGTCAACGTCATCGTTGCCCATATCGCCGCCTTTATCATTTACGGCCTTCCGCGCTTGCGCCGGAGAAGAAGCCAATAAAGGCACAAAAAACCCTCTTCGCCTGAACGAAGAGGGTTTCTTTTTATTCCTGATGTTCGGAATGATGCTTCGCACCGCCAGGAGGGTTTCCATCCATATGGTCACCGTGATGGTAGTGCGCCGCAAAGATCCAGATGGAACCAAGGATGATAACAATCGCTCCGAAAAATCCGAAGAGCGTGTTTCCGACTTGAATTCCGCCGTTTTCGCTTTCTGTCATGTGCATGAACATGAGAAGCTGAAGACCGGCTTGGATAAATGCGAATCCGAAAATGATCCAGAGTTTTGCTGATGGGCTTAATTCCGTATATACTGCAACCCAAAGGGCCAGCAGGGTCAGAATAATAGACAACGCAAAACCTACGATATGCTTCCACGGAAAGTGGCTGTGTTCAGCAGATTTGTTTGCCATATTATAGTCCCCCCAATCCGATGAGATAGACGCCTGTAAAGATGAAGATCCAAACAACGTCTAAGAAGTGCCAGTATAAACTTGAGATAAAGATTTTTGAAGACGTCTGCGGCGTTAATCCGCGTTTCTTCAATTGCAGTAAGATGCCGGCAATCCAGAAGATACCGATCGTTACGTGCGTTCCGTGCGTTCCCAGAAGGACGAAGAATCCAGACCAGAAAGCACTTGTACCGAGAGATGCTCCTTCATGTACATAGTGGATGAACTCGTTAAGCTCACATCCGACGAAGCCCGCGCCGAGAAGAAGCGTAATGATCGTCCAAATGACGACGCCTTTTAAACTTCCGCGACGCATTTCATGAACAGCGATCCCGCAGGTGAAACTGCTGATCAGAAGCAGGAATGTCATGATCATGACAAGCTTCACTTCAAATAATTCAGCCGGTAAGACTCCTCCTGCTGTTCTTCTTTGAAGAACGAAGAAGGTTGCAAATAGTGTTGAGAACAACACAATCTCTGCCCCTAAAAAGATCCAAAACCCGAGAATATTGAGTCTGCCGGTTTCAGATTGATATTCCATAGGCGCGTTAGAATTGCCGTGTTCTGCATGTTCCATAAATCACGCCTCCTTTATTCGGAAATCTTTCTTTCCGTCTCTTTTATTTCTTCAACAGGTATATAGTAGCCATTGTCATATTCAAATGAACGAAGCACCATGCAAAGCAGAATGCCGATCAAGCCGACAATGCCCATCCAGAACCATTCAAATACAAGTCCGAAGCCTGCAATACCGAACGCCACTGACATAATAAGCGGTCTTCCGGAGTTGTGCGGCATATGGATTTTCTTGAACTTGCTTTCCGGATGAATATCCGTTTTGTCTTCTTTCAATTGCAGGTACGCATCTTGAGATTTCACTTCAGGAAGCACCGCAAAGTTGTAATGCGGCGGAATCGCAGATGAAGTCGCCCACTCAAGCGTACGTCCCACGCCCCATGAATCTCCGCTGATCTCGCGAGTAGAGTAGCGGAAGCTGTAGTAGATGTTGTAGCAAAGGATTAAGAATCCGACACCCATCATGAAGGCTCCGACAGTTGAAATAAAGTTTAATGCAGTCCATCCGTCATTCGGTCCGTAAGTGTAAATACGGCGAGGCATACCTTGCAGCCCCAAGAAGTATTGAGGGAAGAAACATACATTAAATCCGATCATAAAGATCCAGAAGAACCATTTTCCGATTCTTTCGTTCAGCTTGTGGCCGAACATTTTCGGATACCAGAAAATAAATCCTGCGAAACATGCAAATACCGTACCCGCGATCAGCACATAGTGGAAGTGAGATACGAGGAAGTACGTATTATGGTATTGATAATCGGCTGCAGCCATCGCAAGCATAACCCCTGTTACCCCGCCGACAACGAAGTTCGGGATGAACGCGAGCGCCCACAGCATCGGTGTTGTAAAACTGATCCGGCCTTTATACATCGTAAAGAGCCAGTTAAAGATTTTAACCCCGGTCGGAACCGAAATCGCCATCGTTGTAATCGAGAAGAAAGAGTTAACAGACGCACTGTTCCCCATTGTGAAGAAGTGGTGAGTCCATACAAGGAAACTCAGGACGGAAATGGCGATAATTGAGCCGACCATCGCTTTGTAACCGAATAACTGCTTTCTTGCAAACGCTGAAATAATTTCAGAGAAAATACCGAATGCCGGTAAGATAACGATATATACTTCAGGGTGTCCCCAAATCCAGAACAAGTTAGCCCAAAGCATCGGCATACCGCCGGCTTCCAGCGTGAAAAAGTGAGCGCCGAACAAACGGTCAAATGATAACAGCGCCAATGCCACTGTCAAAACAGGGAAGGCGAATACGATAATAACCATTGTAATCAGCGTCGTCCATGTGAACATCGGCATACGCATCAGCGTCATGCCTTTCGTACGCATTTTCAGGATCGTCACCATAAAGTTGATACCCGTCATCAGCGTACCGATACCGGCAATCTGAAGACCGAGCAGGTAGAAGTTCTCACCAGGCCCGGGACTCATGTCGTTGCTTGCCAGCGGCATGTAACTCGTCCAGCCTGCGTTCGGAGAACCTCCGATAACAAAAGAAATATTGAAAAGCATCGCACCTACGAAGAACGTCCAGAAACTCAGGTTGTTCAAGTAAGGGAATGCTACGTCGCGCGCACCGATCTGCAAAGGTACGACAACGTTGATCAGACCGATTAAAAACGGCATCGCCATGAAGATAATCATGATCGTACCGTGAGTCGTAAAGATCTCATTATAGTGGTTTGAGTCTAAAAAACTGTTATTAGGAAGCGCTAACTGGGCGCGCATCATCAAGCCGTCGACCCCGCCGCGGAACAGCATGATAACAGCAGAGATAATGTACATGATTCCAAGTTTCTTATGGTCTACAGACGTAAGCCATTCAGACCAGAGCCACTTCCACTTTTTGAAGTATGTGAGTACAACGATGATAGCAATAGTGGAAAGCGCAATGGAAACTTGTGCGCCCAGAATTAATGGGTCACCTGTTACAAAAAATTCATCCCATCTCAATTTCATTCGGGCTTCCTCCTTTCTTGTTCAATTTCAATCTTGTTTATCGTCGGATACTTTAAATTCGTTTTTCTTTACATTTTCCCACGGATCTGTTTTAGAGTGCGGTGATACGGCTTTGTAGCCAAGGCGTTTGCGCGCCTCCATCGCATATTCGGCATCTTGGCCGTGGTCAACGTATTTTAAGTGTGTAGAAGAGAACGTTAATTTACCGACATTCTCCGGAAGCATCAGTTCGTCATACTTCTCTTTCGTCAGCTTTGGAGAATCGCTTTGGGCTTTTTTCACCCAGCTGTTAAAGTCTTTTTGCGTAACAGCTTTTACGTTGAATTTCTGGTCGGCAAAGTGTTCGCCGGTGAAGTTCGCGTTGCGGCCTTCATATGTTCCCACTTTGTCAGCCTGTAAGTATTGATCCATCAGCATTCCCGCCATCGCGTATTTTTGTCCCCCAAGCTGAGGAATCCATAGCGATGCCATTGAATCGGCTGAAGAAATTTTAAATAAAACCGGACGGTCTACAGGAATGTTCAGGTAGTTAACCGTCTCAATATCCTGCTCTGGGTAGCTGAATACCCATTTCCAGTCTACCGAAGTAGCATAAACAACAAGAGGCTCTTTATCCTTTGTCGCTTCAGGCGCTTTTTCTAACGAATATATCGTCTGTACGGTAGGCACAGAAAGTGCAATAACAATTAAAATTGGGATCACTGTCCAGACTACTTCTAAGAACGTGTTGCCGTGCATCTCGGGCTTGTAATTTCCGCTGTCTTTGCCTTTGCGGTCGCGGTATTTCACTAAAATGATTGTAAATAGTACGAAAACGACGCCGACAATGAACAGCATAAATCCGATTGACAAGAGAATCAGATCTTTCTGCTGGTCTGCTACAGGTCCTTTCGGATCTAAAACGGAAATGTCGCTGCATCCGCCCAGTACGAAAACAACAGCCAACATCGCTAATAAAAGTAACGGTTTAAATGCTCTGAACAAGAAGATCACCATCCTTCCTATTGATGTAGTGAATCTGAAATGTACTTTCTCAAAATCTTTTCTCTATCTACCTTGTTATGCTATCAAAATCTGCCCTTATTAGCTTTATTTTTTTCTAAAGTTCATCTTTTTTTCGACCTAATGTCACAAAATCGTCAAAAAATGCATGAACTTTTTCCACTTGCGCAAACCAAACATAAAAAGTTTTAGATCATTTAGCATATATAGAGAAAAAAGATAGTGAGAACGAATAATACCAAATAAAGGTTTACCATAATAAAAAACGCTGGTCAACAAAAAGTTTCATTTTGTTAAACATTCTACAAAAGAAATATTTTTTCCTTTGCTCACACCTTTTCACACGGTTTCCATTTTAACGCAACGCATTATGAAAAAAAAGACCGGAACGCGCCTTGATATGTTCATTATAAAAAACGCATTCATATGTTTAATATGGACAAAACGAAGGAAACATATAGGCATAAATAATAAAAAATAGGAAGTGATATTTATGGGTTTTATCGTATCTCTGATTGTCGCTATTATTATCGGCTGGATCGGAAGTTTATTTGTAAAAGGCAGTATGCCCGGGGGAATCATCGGGTCAATGATCGCCGGTCTGATCGGCGCATGGATCGGGCACGGACTGCTCGGCACATGGGGTCCTCACCTTGCCGGCTTTGCCATCATTCCGGCAATCATCGGAGCTGCGATCGTGGTATTCTTATTCAGCCTGATCGCCAGAAGCAGAGGATAAAAAAAAGCCTCGTCCCTTATGGGATGGGGCTTTTTTCCGGTAGAGCGCCCAAATGGCGGATAAGCCGCCGGAAAGCCGCTCTGCCTTCTTCTGTCTGTTTAAAGACGCCGGCATGCTCCAGTATCCGCGCAAAGGCATGGCCGATTTCCTCTTTCAGAATCTGTTCCGCGTTTTCTTTCGTTACCTTCCGCTTATGCAGCACACTGAGCGCCCAATCTTTATGCTTTGCCGCAGAAGGGTCTGCCGTTAAGACCGCTTCCGGGTCCGGTGAGCACAGCGCTTCAGCCGTGTATTTCATTTCTTGTTCAAGGCGGCCCGGCAGAATCGCAAGCCCCATTACCTCAATCAGTCCGATATTTTCTTTTTTCAGGTGATGAACTTCCTGATGGGGATGAAAAATTCCCAGCGGATGCTCATCAGAGGTGCGGTTATTTCTGAGGACGAGATCTAATTCGAATAAACCGTTTCTCCGCCGGGCAATCGGCGTAATTGTATTGTGCGGTGTTTCTCCTGAACAGGCGAGGAGATCAGCCGCCTCATCGGAATAACCGCGCCATGCCCGCAGGATGGCATCCGCCGCGCCGGAAAGCTCAGACGCGCTCTCGCTTTGCAGGCGGATGACCGACATCGGCCACTTCACAATTCCCAACACCGTTTTCGGATAGTCAGGCAGCTTGTACCGGCTTTCTGTCTCCGCCCGCGCCATCGGGAATTCATAATTGCCCCCCTGAAAATGGTCGTGGCTTAAAATACTGCCGCCGACAATCGGCAGATCAGCATTGGAACCGAGAAAATAATGAGGATACTGGCTGACGAACGACAGCAGCCGGTCAAACGTTTTTTTGCTGATCTTCATCGGTTCGTGCCGGTCTTTCAAAACGATGCAATGCTCCCGGTAATACACATACGGAGAAAATTGCAGAAACCACTGCTCATCGCCGAGAATTACCGGAATGACACGAAGGTTTTGACGCGCCGGGTGATCCGGTCTCCCCTCGTACCCGACATTTTCTTTACAAAGAACACATCTCGGATAATCGGATTGAGACTGCTCTTTGGCAGCGGCAATTGCTTTCGGATCTTTTTCCGGTTTTGAAAGGTTGATCGTGATGTCCAGCTTTCCGTAAGCCGTCTCAGCCGTCCACCCGACATTCCGCTGTATTCTATCCGAACGGATATAATACACATCCTCTGAAAATCGGTAAAACGCCTTTGTCGCCTGCTCCGGCCCGTGCACCGCCTTTGTTTCTTCAAAACGACGGACAATCTCGGACGGCTGCGGGGCAAAGCAGCCCATGATCTTCGCGCTCAGCAGGTCGCGATAGGTGTCTGTATCGGCTGCAATCCGGCCCGTTTCTGCCGCCCATTCATAAATCGGGGCCAATATGTCCGGCAATGATGCCGCCGATTCATTTTCTTTCTGTTCTGAAACCTCCGGATGGGTGATATGCAAAGCTTCATATAAACGGTTTCTTGTATATTCAATATCAAGATAGGAAATCAGCTCTTTTTGCAATCCGTACCGGATTAAACGTTCCACGTGCCGCTCAATTGCCATCGTCATCCCCCTTTAGTTCTCTCGCTCCGGCTCCGACATCCGCCGTGTAAAAGTCAGCTTTTCTCCCTGTCTTTTCCTCATAGCGGGCCCCTGCCGTTTCAATAAAATCCGAAACCGCATCGTCCTTGACGATACTGACCGTACAGCCGCCGAAACCGGCTCCCGTCATCCTTGATCCGATCACCCCGCCGTGGCGCCAGGCCGCTTCAGCCAGTGTATCCAGCTCATGACTCGTCACCTCGTAGTCATCGCGTAAAGAGAGATGCGAATCCCTCATTAATTCACCGATATGATGAAGCTGATTGTTACTGAACATGTCGGCGGCCTCTATTGTGCGGTGATTTTCATAGACGGCGTGTTTCGCTCGGCGTCTGTTCACTTCATTCTGAATCAGCTCCGCATGGGCGTCAAAAGCGGAAGGGGTCAGATCTCCCAGTGATTGAACGGAAAGATGCTTCTGAAGATCACAAAGCGCTTCCCCGCACTCCTTGAGCCTCGTATTATAGCCTGAGTCTGCAAGCGTTCGTTTTTTATTGGTATTTGCAATAACGATCGACAGCCCCGACAGCCCGAGTTTTGTATATTCAAAGCTGAGCGTCCCGCAATTCAGCAGAATCGCATGATGTTTCTTTCCCATTCCGATGGCGAATTGATCCATCATTCCGCAGCTGACGCCGATAAAGGAATTTTCTGCCGTCTGAGCGAGCTTCACCAAGTCGAGCATATCCGCCTCAAGCTCATGGCATTCCTTGAGAATGACCGCCGTGACAAGTTCAATCGAAGCCGAAGATGACAGCCCCGCGCCGTTCGGGATGTTTCCCCAGAACACAATATCGAAGCCGTGCGGAAGGGAAAAACCGCTGCCGAGACATTCCGCCATGACCCCTTTCGGATAATTGGCCCACCCGTCCTCTTTTTGATAACGGATATCATCGAGACTGCATTCCTTTATGCCTGCCTCTTTAAAATTATGAGAGTACATTCTGACGAGCCTGTCCCCTCTCTCCCGGACGGCTGCATATGTACCGATCGTCAGCGCGCACGGAAAGACGTGGCCCCCGTTATAATCCGTATGCTCTCCGATGAGATTCACTCTGCCAGGCGCAAAGAAAATGCGCAGGTCCTCCGATTCCCCGAATACATCAGCAAACGCTTTCTTTATTTTGTGCTTCATACGCATCCCCTTTCACCATTACACTTTCCCCCGGGGCGCGGAAAGAAACCTTTATGACACGCCCTCTTCTTTCGCTTTTCTGAAGACAATCCACTTGCTGGCCGCATAGTTGACGACTACGATAATGACGTTATCGGCGATTTTCGCCAGCGTTTCGTTCATATGAAATTGACTGACCAGAAGAATCATCATGGCGAGATCGATGGCGAGAGACAATACCCGCACGCTGAAAAAGGCCGTCAATTCTTTCATCAGACTCCGCATCCCCGCGGTCTTTTGCTGAAATACATACAGTTTATTCGTAACATAAGCAAATAGAACGGACAGAATCCAAGCAACGACGGTCGCCGCCTTGTAATCCATCTCAAATGCCGACGTCAGAATGTAAAAACTGACGATATTCACGATGGTCGTGAATATCCCCATAATGATATACATCATAATTTCTCTGTAGCGCATGGCAGTTCCTCGCTTTCTGAAAGACTTTTCTAAACCTTTTGTCAAATCAAGAAGAACGTTACCCTGATTTTCTGCCGCTGACAAAAACATAGAGCGCTTCAAACATGCTGCGGAAAGTAACCGGCCTTCCGAGCACATTGGATTGCTTAATCATCCCGTCGATGAGCGCGCACATCATTTTAGCGGTATGCTCGGTATCTATATGGTCTTCTATTAAATTTCTCGATTTGAGCCAATTTATGTACATGGTGCTTTCTTCTATCCATAACTTATAAAGACGGATATAAGCTTCATATTCACTGACGACTTTGTAATTGGGCATATGAACGGCAAAAGACACAACATTCCAGGCAGGCTTGCTGTTTACAAACCGCATCAACAGGCTGGCCGCGCTTACCGCAGCTTCACAAAGCGTCAACGGCCGCGCTGTTTGCTTTTCTAATTCGTCGAGATAGCCAGTGATAATCCTTTTTTTAATCTGACGCCTGTCTAACAAATGCTTCAGAAAATCTTCCTTACTTTCAAAATGAACGTAAAACGCGCCTTTGCTGAAACCCGCCGCTTTACTGATGTCATCGATTGAGACTGAATCGTAAGCTCTTTCAATCAGGAGATGAAGGCCTGCGTCAATAAAACTTTCAAATGTTTCTTCTCTCTTAATTTGAAATTTGTTTTTTTTCATTTTTTACCCCAGCTGTTTGATCATTCACTTTATCTTACACCGAATCATTCTTTTGCGGTATTTTTTATGCAAAAAGAATATGCTAGTCGACGCTTTGAGGGTAAATATTAATAGGTCATATGATTTATTTTTATTTGCATACTATCCAGTCAGTATTTATTTGTTTATTATTATATGTAAGAATTCTTGAAGGATTTTGGTTATTTCAGTCATTTTCTTAGGGAATAGGTAGGTGAATTCATCTTCAATTTGGGATTACCGGCCAACTATGTGTGATATTTGTTATACATTGGCTGCTGTAGCTGGGCAAATCAATTTTTCAATTGGAGGTTCTTATGAAAACTCATGTAATGAAAGATATAGATCAAGATTGGCAATTGTTAATTCAAGAGGCTAGAATCATGGGTTTGCACATTGACGATGTGAGGCGCTTCTTAAATACTGAAAAAGCGGTGAAGAAAAAAACACCAATGAAAAACACCATCCGCCAGCGGTAAGATTACAGGCGGATCCTTTTACTATATGACCTGCCACAGTCCGCCCGCACCCGAGTTTTCAAAGGAACATCCGCAATAAGAGGGGAATCAGAGAACAAACCGTATACCGGATAACCATTCCCGTCCGCATTCCGCAATTGAACAGCCAAACATGGTGATATGAGATCCCCCCGCTGCATATCTTGTGTATATGCCCATTTATGAGGTGATACACAGATGGATACGAATCCCTATTATGATGAAAAACAACAGAACTACTACGAAGGCCTGAATCCTTATTTATTGAACAAAATAGACGAAAACTGGCGGACAGTGCTTGATGTCGGCTGCGGCACAGGCAATTTAGGAGCGGCGATCGAAGACCGCGGAATAACGGTTTACGGCATTGAAGCGTATCCCGAAGCCGCAAAAAAGGCGGAAAGCAAATTGAGCCACGTGCTTTGCGGCGACATTGAATCCGCCATTCTTCCGTACGATTCAGAGCAATTCGACTGCATGCTGTTCGGAGACGTTCTGGAGCATCTTGTCGACCCGTGGTCCGTGCTGAAAAAGCTTCGTCCTTATGTAAAAAAAGACGGCACGGTGCTTGCATGCATACCGAATGTCGGCCACATCTCAGTGGTGCTGGAGCTTTTAGCCGGCAAATGGACTTACAGTGACGCCGGATTAATGGATCAGACCCACCTGCGTTTTTTTACCCGTGAAGAGACGCTTTCATTATTTAAAGCCGCCGGCTATGAGGTGAAACGCATTGAGGCGATCCGCGTTGATCACCCTTCTTACCACAAAGCCATCGCATCATTGCACGAAGTATGCGTACAGCTTGGCATAAGGCATGACTTTATGACAGAAGCATCGGCGTATCAATATGTGATTGAGGCCGAGAGGAGCATGTAATGGATTCACATTCATTTCTGTTTGTCGTCTGTGTGAATGACGAGCCGCTGTACTCCCGGTGCAAGAGCCATATCATGCAGCTTACCGTCCCCCCTTCATACTCCGTTGACATCATGCCGATATACGATTCAGCAAGCATGGCCTCGTCCTACAACAAAGCGCTGAGACATCCCTCCAAATATAAAATTTATCTGCATCAGGATACCTTTATCATTCATCAGCATTTCCTTCATGACATGCTTCATATCTTTCAATCTCATCAGGAGCTCGGCCTTCTCGGTGTCGCCGGCTGCAAAACCCTGCCGCCGAACGGCATTTGGTGGGAAAGCGGACAGCGGATGGGAAAAGTGATTGAATACCGGGGGAATGCTTATCACCCCTTGGACTTTAAGCACGGTGATGAAGACGGCCTGTTTATGCCCGCTGCCGCCATTGACGGCTTGTTAATGGCGGCTCAATATGACGTGGAGTGGCGGGAGGATTTGTTTCGCGGCTTTCATTTTTACGACACATCACAGTCGCTTGAATTTCAAAAACACGGATATCAAGTCGGCGTCGCCTGCCAAAAAGACCCTTGGTGCCTTCATTTTTGCGGCGACTCATTTGACGCCGCGGCATATGAAGCGGACAGACAAACATTTGTCAAACACTATATGGCAAAGCCCTCTCGCTGATCGAGAGGGCTTTTTTCGGGTTAACGTTTATTCAGTTCCCGCTCAATGATTTGTTCAAAGGTTTCCTTTCCCGCCGCGCCAGGGATTCTCTCATCGCCGATGATAAACGTCGGCACTGCCGTAATGCCGGCTTCCTCATAAGCATGGCGGAGCGCTTCCCGCTGTACGTGTCTGTACGCTCTTGTCTCAAGCGCCTCTTTGAAGGCAGCGCCGTCAAGTCCTGCTTCTTCCGCAAGCTTTGTCAGCACGCCAACGTCACCGATATTTTGTTCTTCCTGAAAGAACGCCTGAAAAACGCGTGTATGGTATTCGCTTCCTTTCCCATGTTCCTTTGCGAAATGAAAGCCTTCAAATGCCAAATCCGTGTAAGGATGCGGTGACACGCGGGGGAATGTGATTTCAACGCCTAACGACTGCGCCATCGGCTCAATGGAGTTTTTCCACATCTGCCGCTTGGCGGGATCATTCACCGGATCAAGTTTCGGCGAGGGGCTCGGACGCAATTCAAACGGCATCCATTCCACCTGTACGTCCTTGTCCTTGATTGCTTCTTCAAACGCCGCTTTGCCGACAAAGCAAAACGGACATACATAATCAGAATATACTTTAATCTGCAGTGTCATTGTAAGTCTCCTTTCCTTTTTATTTTAAGTTGTAACATATGTAGTTACAAGTGTTTTTTTAAAAACACCCTTCATATGGAAGGTGTCACGATTCCAGCAGCCTTTGGGCGATATATTCTCCTTTTTTACAGCCGCCGGGACAGGCGAATAAGGAAGAGCCGATCGTTTGTGTGTATTCATTCAGCGCATCCTTTGCCGCCAAAGCCTTCAGCATCGGGACAAATTGGCGGTCCGGGTCTTTTTGAAAGCAGATAAACAGCAGGCCTGCGTCAACATAACCCGTCTTCGGATCAATTCCGTCCGTATAGGAAAATGCCCGGCGCAGAATCTGTCTGCCGGTTGATTTTGCCACGCTGACATGCGAGTCGGCGGGAATTTGATTCAGCTTCACGGGATCGGTTTCCTTTTTTTGTCCGAAAGGCGCACCCGAGCTTTTCACCCGCCCGAACGTGTCCTCTTGTTCCTTCAAGGATGAACGGTCCCATATATCTAAAAACATCTTAATTTTCCTAAACGCCATGTACGTGCCGCCCGTCATCCAGTCCGGCTCTCCTGATTGAACCCAAACGATCGAATTCATCAGGTTTTCATCCTTCGTGCTTTGGTTGCCGGTACCGTCTTTAAATCCGAAGAGGTTGCGCGGTGTTTCCCCGTTTTTCCCGCCGCTTAAGAAACCTTTATTGAGAAAGCGGACTTCGCACACCCCCGATGCCTGTTTCATCAGGTTGCGCACCGCGTGAAACGCCGTTTGTTCATTATCCGCGCAGACTTGTATGACGATATCACCGCCGCCTTGTTTCTTATCGAGCTTGTCGTTAGGCATCGGCGGAATATCGGCGAGGTGCTTCGGTTTTTTATCTTTCAGTCCGAAGCGGTCCTTCCCGTCTTTCTCGAAAAACCCGGGGCCGAAGCCGAAGGTAACGGTCAAATTCGCCGGTGCCAGATCCTGCGACTCCCCGGTATCCTGCGGAGGCATATAGTTATTTTTCTGTTCGCCCGACGGGACGGCGCCTGAAGTCAGCAGCTGCGTCAGGCTTGTCCATTGTTTGAAAAGGGAGATGACATCGGCTTTGTCGCTTGACATGACATCAAGCGCTGCAAAATACACATACGTCTGATGCGCCGTTGTGATTCCTGCTTGGTGCTTTCCGTAAAAAGGAACGATTTGATCACGATCACTTTTTTCATCATTCTTCTTTGAAGCGGTGGCCGCCGGTTTGAAGAGCGGCGCGAGTCCTCCGAGGCCGCTCGCTCCGACAGCGACGGCGGCGCCCGCGACGGCGCCCCACTTCAGGACATCCCGTCTGTGGATCTGTTTTTCCTTGTTTTGTTCATCGCTCATGCTGTGTCTTAACTCCTTTTAAAGCACACCGGCAATCTTCGACATGGTTTCAGAAAGGGCCGTCAGCTTCGTGCTTATCTCTCTGATTTGATCTGTACTTAATGTATCACAAGACGTATACGATTGATCGCACGTTTTGTATTTCGACATCAAAACTTCAAATTCGCTGAATTCCGCATCAAGTTTTTCCGTGACGTCGAAATGATCTCTTACTGCGCGCTTTTCACTGTTTCATAGAGGGCTTTTAAGCCTTCGGCGCCGGCGGTGATTGGTTCAGGCGTCACTTTGAGAGAAGCGATAGAGCCGTCAAACGTTCCGGTCGATATTGCAAGCTGATTGTCCTGTTCTTGACATACGGCTTATATTCTCCAAGTCCGTCACTGCCTTTTTGCGCACACAGAAAAAGGGCCGCCCTATCGGGACAGCCCTGCTTTGGAGCGCTGAATTTCCTCTGAAAACTTCCGCGCCGCCGCTTTTGGATCTTCGGCTTGGCTGATGGCGCTGATCATGCTGACGCCGTCTGCACCCGCTTCAATGACGGGCGCCGCGTTGTCAGCCGTAATGCCGCCGATTCCTACAATCGGAATGGTGATGCCCTGACGCCGCACCTCTTCAATCAATGTAACGCCCTGCACGGCTTCAGCATCTTTTTTTGTTTCGGTCGGATAGACCGGGCCCATTCCGACGTAATCGGCTCCGGCTTCTTCCGCCCGCTTCACCTCGGAGACGTTATGTGCTGACACACCGAGAATCATATCGCCGATTGCCGCTCTCGTTTCTTCGGCGTCTGCGTCATCCTGTCCGATATGCACTCCGTCCGCCTCAAGGCGCAAGGCCAATTCGACATCATCATTAATGATGAAAGGAATCCCGGCCTGCCTGCAGACATCCTGCACCCGCTTCGCGAACAGGACACGTTCCTCTCCTGTTAAAGAACCGCTCCCCTTTTCCCGAAATTGAAAAAGCCTAGCGCCGCCCTCAATTGCTTTTTTCACCACGGAAACGGGGTCTGCGCTTGTATTGTTTGATCCCATAATAAAATAAACCGATAACATATCCTTCATCATTTCCCGAGAAATACGCGTCATTTTTCTGTCACCCTTTCAATTGCGGCAAGCTCGGCCGCTTCTTGTTCTGAGATGCTTGCCAGCTTGTTTAAAAGCTCAATCTGGAAGCTGCCCGGCCCCTTATGGGAGGTGTCCAAAGCGGCAAGCTGAGCGGCGCTTCCGTATACAGAAACGGCTGAAACGGCCGCTTGCAGAACGTCCTGCCCCGCTGCGCAGAAGGCTCCGATTACAGACGTCAGCAGGCATCCCGTCCCCGTCACCTTCGTCAGCAGTTTATCACCGTTATGTACGGCGTATGTGTCGGTGCCGTCGGAGATAACGTCGGTTTTTCCGGTAATCGCAATGACCGTCTTCAGCCCGCTTGCAGCCGTCTTAGCGAGCTGAACCACATCTCCTCCGGCTTCCCCCGCATCCACGCCTTTTATCTTCCAATCAGGGGCGCCGGCAATATTGGCGATTTCCGCGGCATTTCCGCGAATGACGGACAAGCGGACCTCCTGTATGATCTTGCGGGCTGATGCCGTCCGAAACGGCGTGGCGCCGGCGCCTACCGGATCAAAAATGACCGGAACACCGTTTTCATTGGCCGATTTTCCGGCTGCGATCATAGCTTCAACCGACGCCGAACTGAGGGTTCCTATATTCAGGACGAGCGCTCCTGCGATTTTCGCCATGTCGGCTGCCTCCTCAATTGCATAAGCCATAACGGGCGATGCGCCGAGCGCGAGCAGTCCGTTAGCGGTGAAGTTCGTGACGACATTATTGGTGATACTGTGAACGAGCGGGTTTTGATCCCGCACTTTACTCAAGTGTTGAGCTGCGGTTTGTGCGTCCATGCTTAATCATCCTTTTTTCTCTTTTTCGGATTCCATAAATACGATTTCGTATGCTCCAGCCAGGCTCTGGCGGCAAAGGACATATAGCGGTCTTTCCGCCAAATGATGGCTAAATGCCACGGAATAACCGGATGAACGAGCGGAATGGTTCTGACTTTGTCAGGATCAAGACCGCGGCAGATTCTTTCCGGCAAGAGGCCGATACCGAGATTGGCGGATACCATTTCGCTGATAAAGTCCCACTGTGACGTTTCATAAATGACGTGAGGCCTGAATCCGGCTTTCACGCATTCCGTCATAATTCGATTATGAAGGACAAAATCCTCCCTGAAAAATATGAACGGCTCTTCTTTCAATTCGTGAAGACTGCATTCTTTCTCGTCAGCGAGCCGATGTGACGGATGGACGACGAGCATAAGGGTTTCCTTGACGATTGTGAACGTATGAAAAATTTCTTCATTCGCGGGAAGCACGACGACCCCGATATCAAGCGAGCCGTCCTCCACCCCTTGCTGCACTTTAATAGAGCCGTCCTCAACAAGCTGAAACGTCACATCGGGATATGTGACGCGAAAGTCACCGAGCACTCTCGGAAAAAAGCCGGACCCGATCATCGGCGGAAGACCGATGCGGACGTGCCCTTTCTTCACTTCCATAATATCGTTCAGCTCTGACGTCAGGTTTTGGAATGACTTTGTAATTTCCTGCGCCTGCACATACATGCTCTGCCCGGCGTCAGTCAGTTCAACTTGCCGGCCATTGCGGTAAAACAGCTTAATGCCGAGCTCCGTCTCCAGGTTTTTAATCATTTTTGAGATTGTCGGCTGTGAAACATACAGAGACTGTGAGGCCTTCGTAAAGCTTTTCAAACGGGCAACTTCCAAAAAATACGTTAAGTGCCGAATATCCATTGCATTTCATCCTTTCTATAGACAAAAGGAATACACATTATTCTTTATATGTATTTTACCTATAGCAAAACCTTCTGTACAATATAAATATAAGGGAGGCATCATTATGAAAAAATTGCTGCTTACCGTTATTCAAATCGCTCTGCTGTTTATATTTGCGCGTCTGATCAATTGGGTCACGGCGGCTCTTCATATAAATATTCCCGGCAGTATAATCGGGATTGTGATTCTTTTCACATTATTGCATTTCAAGATTATCAAACTTGAATGGATTGAGCTTGGCGCAGCATGGCTCCTCGGTGAGCTGCTGCTGTTTTTCATCCCGTCTGCCGTCGGAGTGATTGAATACGGAGATATTATGTCTAAATTCGGCGTAAGCATTTTACTTGTCGTCGTCATCAGCACATTTGTCGTGATGGTTTCAACAGGTACGCTTACACAGCTGATAGCAAAAAGAAAGGAGAAAAAACAAACGTGTTCATCGGAATCATAAGTTTATTCTTAACTGTCTTAGTATATTTGGGCGCGAAAAAACTCTACATTCGTTTTCCGCGGGTCTATACGTCGCCGCTTCTGATTACGCCCGCTGTTTTGGTCGTACTGCTGCTTCTTGTCAATGTCCCGTATCAGACATACAATCTCGGCGGCGGACTGCTGACCGATATGCTTCAGCCGGCAACAGTGGCGTTCGCCATCCCGCTTTATAAATATTTCCCGATTTTAAAGAAATACGCCGTGGAAATTATTTTGAACGTAGCTGTCGGTTCATGTATCGCCATTCTGTCAACGGCCTTTATCGCGAAATGGTTCCATCTCGGCAGCAGCTTAGTCGACAGTCTCGTGCCGCGATCCGTGACGACGCCGATTGCCATGAACGTTTCAGAAATGATCGGCGGGATGCCGGCCGTTACAGCGGTTTTCGTCATTTTAACGGCTTTATTGGGAACGATCATCGGGCCGATGGTCATCCGCTATTTCCGCATTGATAACGAAATTGCCCGGGGCGTGCTGCTCGGAACTAGCGCGCACGGAGCGGGAACATCTAAAGCATTTGAGCTCAGCTCCGTATCAGGAACGATCTCAAGCGTGTCCATGATTCTCGCCGCAATTATGACGCTGTGCGCGGCCCCGATTTTGCTTTCGTTTATGTCATAAAAGACTGCTCCTTACAGAGCGGTCTTTTTTTATTTGCCACGCAGATTGATTTGTCTGTCCTTCATAAAAAGACGAAAACACGATATGATAAGATATGAAGTGAAAAGACTGAAGAACGGATGTGTCATATGAACGGCCAGCAGCGAAGCAGCATCAGAAAAGGACTTGAAGTCGATATCGTCCTGAAAGCCGATCAGCGTTCAGGAAAGCTGACAAGAGGAATCGTGAAGGATATTTTGACGAACTCAAGCTTCCACCCGCGCGGCATTAAGGTCCGCCTTGAAGACGGGCGAATCGGCCGGGTGCAGCACATTATTGAATAGAAAAAAGCCGGAGCTTCAGGGACTGACCCCCGTTTTTGAGACAGGGATCAAAACACCTTTAAGCAGCCAGCTGTCGGTATGTGACCGGCGGCTGGTTGTTTAGTTTCGTTTGAATACGAATGTTGTTATAATAGTATATATAGGTTTCGACAGTTTGCTCTACGATGGTCGTCGTAGTGCTTTCCAACCTGTCGAGGTAGAACGTTTCAGACTTTAGTGAGGAATGAAACGATTCGATGGAGGCATTATCAGCGGGTGTCCCTTTACGGGACATGCTCATGGTAATGCCTTTTGTTTTAACAGCTTTCTGATACTCATAAGATGTATAAACAGAACCTTGGTCACTATGTAACACGCAGTTCTCTGGGAGTACGGGCAGCTGATCAAGTGTGTGTAAGACAAAATCTGTGTCCTGTCTATCGCCAATCGTAAAAGCAATCACTTCTCCATTGTATAAATCCAATATACTGGAAAGATACAATTGTTTCTGCCCATAAGGCAAATATGTGATATCCGTTACTAGCTTTTCCAGAGGGCGATCAGACTGAAAGTTCCGATCTAATATATTCTCGGCCACGGCATATGGCTGCCCATTCTTCTTGCGCTTTTTCACCTTAACCCGGCATTGCCACTGATTTTTCTGCATAATGCGCTGAACCGTTTTATGATTAATACGCATTCCCTTTTTTAATATGGCTGTGATTTTCCGATAGCCATATCGATACTTGTGTTCTCGGCACAACGTGCCGATTTGTTTTTCTAAATGGTATTTAGGGTTATCTTTCATCAGATTCTTCTTCCAACGATAATAAGATGCTCGTGAGATACCTAAATGAATACAGATATCCTGTATGGTCATTGTGCCGCGCAATGCTTCTACAAGCTCGACTGGCGTTTCGCTATCAGCTTCCTTTCCAATTCGTTGTACTTTTTTAACACTTCATTCTGTTGTCTCAGATAACGATTTTCTGCCTGCAGTTTCTCTAATTCGGAAGAATACTCTGGACCTTTTCCATAAGAATATTGCTTTCCGACAGGTTGTTCGAATCGATGTGTGTCCCCAGCTTTATACCACCTGACCCATGTCTGCACCTGCGTCTTATTCTTTATATTCAATTCCTGCATGATCTCCTTCACAGGCACGCCCGCCAATCTCATTTCTACAGCCTTCTGTTTGACTTCAACCGGATAACTCACTCTTGCCCTCATAGAAAAACACCTCCAAGTCTAATTTCGGATAACAACGATCCGTTTTCAAACTTGAAGGTGTTTTTTGTTTGTCTCATATTATGGGGTCAGTCCCTTCACGCCCGGCTTTTTTTCTTTAATTTTAGCAATGAAATCCTCATATGTTCTCCCTTTATATACAAAAAATCTTTAACCAACTATTGACTCTTACGTTGCGTAATACTTTAGAGTAGCCATTAAGGAGGCGGCAAACGTGATGGGTATGAAAGTAAAAGAAGTAGCTGAACTGATTGGAGTAAGCATCCGTACTCTCCATCATTACGATCAAATTGGATTATTGACTCCTCAGGAAACGACCGATTCCGGTTATCGGCTTTATTCTGAAGAGAATCTTGAACAGCTGCAGCAGATACTATTTTTCAAGGAGCTCGATTTCTCCTTAAAAGAGATTAAAGAAATCATTAATAGTCCTTCATTTAACCGAAGGGAGGCATTAATTTTACAAAAGAAAATGTTGATTGAGAAACGGAATAGAGTCGATAAGATGATTGAAACCATCGATAAATCAATCAAACATTTGATGGGAGAGATTTGCATGACGAACAAAGAGCGGTTTGAGGGAATGAACTTCAATCATAATCTTTATGAACAAGAAGCTCGCAAACGGTGGGGTGATCAACCTGTCGATAAGGTAAATATTAGATTGAAAAGCATGACTGATGGTGAGCAAAAAGATTTATCTCATAAGTGGACTGCAATGTTCAATAAATTTGCACTCCTTATTAACCAATCTCCCAAGTCCCCAGACGTACAAACAGCTATCAAAGAGTGGTTTGATTTTCTCAATGAAAATTTTGGTGAATATTCTTTTGATGCCTTTTACGGATTAGGTCAACTCTATATTGAAGATAAACGCTTCACTAAGAACATCGACCAGTATGGTGAAGGGTTGGCGAAGCTCATGAGTGACGCCATTACAATTTATATAGATCATCAAAAAAAGGGTGGTACCCATTAAAATCATTATCGAGGATACAATCAGGCAATACGAAACGTTATTTTCAATGATTGAAAATAGAGAAGATTATTATCGGTATTCAATGATGAAACCTTTTGAAGATATGTGGAAAAAGATTAATGTTCCCTTAAAGGCAAAGCAGCCTAACGGATATGATGTAATCATGGCTGCAAATATGCTGGGCTATCTGAGCATATTTGATACGGAAACCGGAAGAAAAGCATTAGAGAAACTAAAAGAAATTCAAGCTCTTCAAATTGCATATGGCACTTTAACTCATTGTGTAGAATTTATCCAGCAAAACCGCTTAAAAATAAATGCTGATGAAATAAGGTTTGGGATGTATCTGGCCAATCAAAAAAAGCTTGAGTTACATAGAGGGTATTGTGGATTCGGAGGAATTCCGGGATTTATTCAAGTTTCAATATCCCCCAATTCATATAACATACCGAGACTGCCTGCTGTAATCGCACATGAATTTCATCATAATATTCGTTTTTCGTATTTCAATTGGGATTATGGGAACGTAACGGTTGGTGATTACTTAATTATAGAGGGGTTGGCAGAATCGTTTGCCAAAGAACTTTACGGAGAAGCTCTGTTAGGTCCCTGGGTTACTTCTTTTGAAAAAGAAGACTTAGAATACTCAAAAGAAATCATCAAAGACTCATTAAATATGAAAGGATTTGCTGAGGTCAGCAGTTACATGTTTGGTGACACCTTTGCAGCCGAACAAGGTTATCAGCCTGTCGGCTTATCACCGTTTGCAGGTTATGCGGTTGGCTACCAAGCGGTGCAATCCTTCATGAAAGCCAACAATGTGGGGATTAGTGAGGCCACTTTACTTAGCACAGATGAGATACTAAGTAATAGCGGGTTGTTTCTTTAAGATATGAAGATTATTTTATCCCGTATTAACGCGATGAAAGAGGGTTTTCTTTTCCCCTCTTTCATCGCTATAAATGGTCATTCTATTTTTTCCGCAAGAAAACAACCTTCAAATAGTTCCCTTCTTTAAATGCGGGAATCGTTTTGAAATCTTCCGGAAGCGTGTATTCTTCCAAAATGTCGTAACGCTCATTTGTTTCTTTAAAGGCGGTCTCTATAAAGCCTTTAAATTTCTTCATATTGAAGGCGCTGCTGTTTGTCGAAGCGACGATGATGCCGTTTTTTGCGGTGATGGCGATTGTTTCCTTCAGCAGATTTTTATAATCTTTCGCCGCGCTGAACGTCCGTTTTTTTGTGCGGGCGAAAGAAGGCGGATCAAGGATGATGAGGTCAAACTCCAGCCCTTTTTTCTCCGCATAGCCGAAGTATTTGAAAACATCCATGACTTTAATGTCATGCGCCTCATAATCAATTCCGTTGGCGCTGAACTGTTCAATCGTTTTTGCGAGACTGCGGTTGGCGACATCGACGCTGGTTGTTTTCTCAGCTCCGCCAAGCGCCGCCGCAACGGAAAATGCCCCCGTATAAGAGAACGTATTCAGCACCCGTCTGCCGTTTGCATACTTGTCCCGAATCGCTTTCCGCACATGACGCTGGTCTAAGAAAATGCCCGTCATCGCCCCGTCGTTTAAATCCACCGCGTACCGTATGCCGTTTTCTTGAACAATGACCGGAAAATCTCCTCTTTCGCCTTTGACAAAATCGTCGTCTTCCACGTATTGCCCGGCCGTATCGAATCGTTTCTTTTCATAGATCGCTTTATAAGAAAGCTCCAGTCCGTCAATCGCCTCAATCATGCTGTCCTTATAAGCGTAAATGCCTTTACTGTACCATTGAATCAGCAGATAACCGTCATAAAAGTCAATCGTAACGCCGCCGATGCCGTCGCCCTCACCATTGAACAGCCGGAACGCCGTCGTATCGGGCGCCTTAAACAGATGGGCTCTTGCTTCAGCCGCTTTTTTCAGCTTGTCCAGAAAGAAACGTCCGTCGATCCGTTCATCTCTCGCGCGGGACAGCACCCAGCCGACTCCTTTATTCTGCAAACCGTAATAGCCTTTTCCGATAAACTCGCCCTTCTCGGATGTCACATCAAAAAGATCGCCCTCTGTTAAATGAGCCGAGCTTCCGGACAGAGCGTCTTTTTCAATCAGGGGGAATCCTTTTTTCAGCTTTCCGGCAAATGTATCTTTCACTGTAAGTAGCTTCATTGTGCATTCCTCTTTCGTTTTGCTTTCTCTTATCGTACCATAAAACATGATCAACACCGCATTGTCCCGAAAAATTCAAAACAGGGGGAAAACCATGACAGCCAAAAGAATCGACCATACAGGCATTATGGTCAAAGATATTGAAACATCCATCGCCTTTTATCAAGACGTTCTCGGTATGACGTTAAAGGATCGTATCACTCATACGAACGGCATTATTGAACTTGCCTTTCTCGGCTTTCAGGAAGGGCCGGAGACAGAAATTGAGCTGATCCAGGGCTACAGCAGCGAGCTTCCCGCAGAAGGAAAAGTCCATCATGTCGCTTTATTAACTGAAGATATCGCGGCGGAGTTCACGCATGCGAAGCGTCAGGGCGCCGTATTTATCGATGAAGAAATCACGACGCTTCCGAACGGGTACCGCTACTTTTACATTGAAGGACCTGACGGCGAATGGATCGAATTTTTCCAGCGTTAAAAAAACGGGCGAAAGCGCCCGTTTTTTTTATGTTTCTTCAGTGACGTTTTGTTCCGCCGCCCGTTCCTCTCTCCATTTTTGAAGATCCCAAATTCGGAAAAACGGATAATAGATGATAAATGTAATCAGGAGATTGATCAGCTGCATGACCGAACCGGAGATTTTCCCGCCCGTCGCCAAATAACCGGAAATCAGCGGCGGCATCGTCCACGGCACGGCGATTCCCGCCGGTTTTGCCACCATCCCCGTGCTCATCCCGATGTACGTCGCCGTAATGGTCAAGAGCGGCGCAATGATAAAGGGCACGATTAACAGCGGATTCATGACGAGCGGCATCCCGAAAATAATCGGTTCGTTAATGTTAAAAATCGCGGGCCCGATGCCGAGACGGCCGAGCTGTTTCATCTGTTTGCTTCTGGAGCGCACAAGCATGGTCAGCACAAGGGCAAGCGTCGCTCCGCTTCCGCCGACATTAATCCATATTTGAAAGAACTGTGTCGTAAAAATGCTCGGCAGCGCTTCTCCCGCCTGAAAAGCCAAACGGTTGGCATCCATCGCCCCGTACCAGATCGGCGACATGACTCCGCCGATAATGGACGCGCCGTGTATGCCGCACGACCAAAGCAGCATTTGCACGAATTCGGCGATAAGACTTCCGCCGAGACTCCCGCCCAGAATAGACAGCGGGGTGCCCAGCAGATCGCCTACGACATTGTGGAGGCTTTTAAAAGGAGTTATTTCAATAAACAGACGGGCCAGCCATACAAGCGTAATAATAATGAAACCGGGGATGAGCGCAACGAACGATTTGCTGACCGCAGGCGGCACTCCGTCAGGCATCTTAATAACGATATTTCTTTGTATGATAAACCGGTACACTTCCGTAGACAGCATTGCAATGATCATCGCGACAAACAGACCTTTGCTTCCGAGCAGCGAAATCGGAATGCCGCCTCCCACCATAATCTCTGTTGCCGAGCCGTCAGGAATAAACGGAATCTGATACGGCGTCGCCAATAAAAAGGCGGCAAGGGCAATGGCTCCCGACGACAGGGCATCCACCTCATAGCTTTCCGCAAGCCGGTAAGCAATCCCAAAGGCGGCGACAAGCGCCATAATATCAAAGGACGCATTCACGGGATACCCGAGCTTTTCAACCCAATTTTCACCGAAAAGACCAGCCATAAAATCGGCATAACCGGGAATCGGAAGACTCGTCAGAATCAGAAAAACCGATCCGATGATGATAAGCGGCATCGTCAAAATAATGCCGTCCCGCAAAGCTCTTAAGTGCCTTTGGCCGGCGACTTTTCCGGCGACAGGCATGATTTTTTCTTCCATGACCCGATTGAACGTACTCATTTATCAAAAACCCCCTTTTTGAGTTCATTGCGCAGATGTCTTAAAGCATTTTCTCCATCATATTTTGGAAACGCTTACATTTGCATACAGAAATTTTCCTTATCCCTCAGGAAAAAAAGAATTCCGCACTGCCGATATATAAAGAAAAAGGGGGAATTGCAATGTATCACACCCTGAAACCGATAATGGCCGCGGCCTTGTGTGTCGGCCTGTTCTCCGCCGCGGCGCCCGCGCACGCCGAGACGCACGACCGGGATGTTATCGTGGTGTACAAAAATCAAAACGGCAAGGAATCCGCCATAGACAGCGGAGCGGATGTGGAACAGACCTATCAGCATCTCCCGGCAGTCGCCGTGTCAGCCGATTCACAAACGGTGAAAGACCTGAAACAGGACCCTGACATCTTATATGTAGAAGACAATGTATCCTTTCAGGCAGCAGGCGGTTCTGATATCCGCCCGTTATCAGCGGCCCAAAGCAGCAGTTACGCGCTGCCGCAATGGGATATCGAACCGACTCAGGTCAAGCAGGCGTGGAAAGAAGGCTTGACGGGAAAAAAGGTGAAAGTGGCTGTCATTGACAGCGGCATTTATCCTCATGATGATCTGTCCATTGCGGGAGGCTATTCCGCAGTCAGCTATACTTCCTCATACAAAGATGACAACGGACACGGGACGCATGTCGCCGGAATCATTGCGGCCAAACATGACGGATACGGCATTGACGGTATTGCGCCGGATGTCCGGTTATATGCGGTTAAAGCATTAGACAGAAAGGGTGCAGGGGATCTTAAAAGCCTTCTTAAAGCGATCGACTGGTCGATCGCCAATAAAATGGACATCATCAATATGAGCCTCGGAACTAACGCAGACAGCAAAATTCTTCACGACGCAGTAGACAAAGCATACAAAAAAGGAATCGTGATCGTAGCCGCCGCAGGAAACGACGGCAACAAAAAACCGGTCAATTATCCGGGCGCCTACAGCAGCGTAACGGCAGTCTCAGCGTCAACTGAAAAAAACGGACTCGCGGCTTTTTCCACGACCGGAAAACAAATTGAGTTTGCCGCACCCGGCACCAATATTACGAGCACTTATCTGAATCAAATGTACGCCACGGCTGACGGCACATCTCAAGCCGCGCCCCACGTCACCGGCATGTTCGCGCTGCTCAGGCAGAAATATCCCGAGGAAACAAATACACAGCTCCGGCAGCAGATGCAGCAAAACGTCAAAGATCTGGGCGCTCCCGGACGTGACAGCCGATTCGGGTACGGCCTGGTGCAATATCATGTAAAGCAAAAGAGCTATGCCGAACGGGCCGTAATAAAAGCGGAAAAGACGAAAAAACAGGCAGATATCAATCAAGCAAAAACGGCCGTCAGCAAGCTGTCCAAGTCAAAGGGAAAAACCGCTCTCGAGTCCCGGGTCAATAAAGTTCAGACGGCAAGAAATGTGACGGACGCAAGAGACAAAGTCCGGACTGCCGAAAAACAAAAGAAAAAAACCGCCGTCAATGCCGCACAAAGCGCCATTCGCAAATTACCGGCCGGTTCAGAGAAAAAAGGGCTGCAAAAGCGGCTTAACGCTGTCAACTCAAGCCTTTTGAAAACAGCTGAGGCCAGCGTCAAGCAGGCGGAAAAAAAGACCTCTGAGGCCAGCACCGCAAAAGCCCAAAAAGCAGTCAGCGAAATCCAGCCGGGAAAAGAAAAAAACGCTCTGGAAAAACGGCTTGACCGGATAAAAGATAAACTCAACCGGCAGCAGGCTAGAGACAAAGTAAAAACGGCTGAAAAAACCAAGACGAAAAAAGCAAAATCAGCGGCGCAAACGGCAGTCAGCCGATTGAAGCCGTCTGCCGAAAAGAACGGCCTGCAAAAACGCGTGCGTGCGATTCGGGTGAAATAGAAAAAAAACGCTTATGAGCCGGATAACGGCTTCACAAGCGTTTCATCACACCTGCCTATTGGTTCATGGCCGGGCGGTCGATCGTGTTCCATTTCGTAAAGGACATATATCGGAAATAATGATCACGATACGGGTGCGAGGTGCCTGTATTCCAAGGCTTGTCGCTGCCGCAGAAATGGACGATGGCCGGTTCGGCACGTGTTTCTCTGTAACGTATACGGTCGATCAGTTCAGGAGGCGTTTTCTCATTCATGATAATATGCGTCTGCGCGTTCCAGCGCGGATGCAGTTCATGCCATTGATCATATAAGATCGCGTTAAGCGCGTCCTGATCATGAAACACGAGAAAATCCTCCGAGCTGTTTTCGTTGATAAAATCAATCACCTTTTCGGAAATATTTTGTTTTCTCCAAGGTTCGAAATCTATAATCATAATGCCGGAATTAAAATACTTGGCAGTTTCGCTGATATTCATTTTTTTCAGTCTTTCATGCTGTCCGGCGTCTTCTACTGCCGCAACTATTGCCGGGGAAATATCCAAATCCCATAAAACCGAAATATCTTCCATCACAATTGCATCGCAATCAATGTAAATCATCCGCTTTACGGACTCATCCTTAATTAAATCAGGGATGGAAATGCGGTAATAAGCCGCTTTTGTAATGTGGCTGCTTTCGACTGCATGCTTGTATTGATCAGCGTCTACTTCTAAAAATTCAAGCGGCGTCCCGAATGACATCGCGGTCTGTTCAAGCTTGTCCTTGTTTTCGGCAGTAATTCCGCCGTCAATCACATATAATTTCGCATCCCTTGTTTTATCCATATTCATCAATAAAGAAGCGAACATCCCACCCAAATGACGAGCATAATGATCATCGGCACATGATACGATATGCATTGTTTCATTCTTTCCCACTGATATTCATCTCCCTTTTTGTTGTACAAATGTCTTTCCCTTTTTTAAAAAAGTAAACCTCGATCTTACACATTTTTTCTGCGGGAATGTGCTGTTTGCAATTTGATATCTTTTGCATTCCCTGTTCAAATTCAATCAGGATTTCAGCCTGAATCATCGTCAGAATATATCGCGCAGGAAAGCGAAAACACGTAAACATAAAAACAACCAGCCGGACTGCACATAAAAGCGGCCGGCTGGTTGTGATGCGTCGATCGTTTAATCGACTTCTTTCTTAATCCCAAGCATCTTTTCGTCTAAATAATGGGCGATGTCCGCCGCTTCCTTCAGCTCGTCGGTCAGATGCTTTGGGACTTCGTTATTTAATTTGTAATAAATTTTATGTTCAAGACTCGCCCAAAAATCCATGGCGATGGTGCGGATTTGAATTTCCGCCTTCACATATTCCACACGATTCGTCAAATAAACGGGAATTTCAATAATCAAATGCAGGCTGCGGTAGCCGTTCGGCTTCGGTTGTTTGATATAATCCTTCACCTTTACGATCTTCAGGTCCTTATGCTGCTTCAAAACCTCAGCGACATTATAAATATCGGAAATAAAGGAACAGATAATCCTGACACCCGCAATATCATGAATATGCTCTTTCATTTCCTGCGTCGTCACATCGCAGCCTTTGCGCATCAGTTTATTGACGATACTCTCAAAACTTTTCACGCGTGATTTTGTATGCTCGATCGGGTTATGCCCGTGAATCAGATTATATTCCTGGCTGATGATAGAAAACTTCGTATCCAGCTCATCTAAAGCGAATTTATAAACTAATAATTCATTTTTCCAATCTTCCATGACCGTTTTCAAATCATCCATATGGGCTGTTGACAAGTCCATTTTTTTCATCTCCTTGCTTTGCTGTCCATATATGAGACGTGTCAGTCCGCGGTCAGGTTCTTTACAATATCGTGAAGATTATGTCATAAAAAAAAGCAAATGCCGATTATGGCATTTGCCCTTTCATTTGATCAGCGGAAATAACTGATCAGGAGTCCGATGGAAAGCAGGAATCCGAAGAATGTATTGGTTTGCGCCGTTGATTTCATCGCAATAATCATGTTCATCGGCATTTCGTTTTTCACAAAGCCTTTCACGGCCTGAACGGGTTTCGGCACGCTCAGGAAGACCAGGAACAGCCACGGGCTTGTGTAACCCATGATGACAAGACCGACGATCCAGATGTAAGCGATGGCAAAAGATGCGGCCAGTATCATGACGGCCCCTCTATGCCCCATCAAAATGGCCAGGGTTTTACGTCCGCCCTTTTTATCTTCCTCAATATCACGGATATTGTTGGACAGATTAATGGCTCCGACCAAGATGGCGATCGGGATGGAAATCAAAATGCTCTGTTCATTAATTCTGCCTGTCTGAATGAAGAAAGAAATAAGGACAAATACAGAGCCCATGCAAATGCCGGAGAACAGTTCCCCGAACGGTGTATACGCAATCGGCAGCGGGCCGCCCGTATACAGATAGCCGATCAGCATGCCGGCAAGGCCGATAGCCGCAAGCCACCAGCTGCTGCTCATGCAGATATAAACACCGAGCACGAGGGCAATCGCATAAGAGCCGAGCGCCAGCTGCAGAATTGTTTCCGGCTTCATGCCGTGGCGGACGATCGCTCCGCCGATACCGACGGAATCCTCCGTATCTAAACCGCGTTTAAAATCGTAATATTCATTGAATAAGTTCGTGGCGATCTGAATCCAAAGGCAGGAAAACAGCATGGCCAAAAACAGCAGGAAATCAACCTTTACGTAAAACATCGCCAATACGGTGCCGAGAAGTACGGGCACAAACGATGCCGTCAATGTATGAGGGCGGGTTAGCTGCCACAAAATGCGGCCCATGCTTTCTTTCTCGGGCGTCTTTTGGCTGCCCCCCATATTGTTTTGATTCATTTTCCTCTTCCTTTCTATTAAAAGGCTTTCACAGTCAGCCGATAACAGTAGTGTTGAATTGGGGTTTTCACGTTTTCTGCTACCTTATCTATCATAATAATTTCTTCCTCATTTCACAAGATGCGGCGCTTTATCGGCTATCCTGCCGGAAACGGCTTTTCGCCCTTCTCCATTGGGGTTCGGCACAAGCCTGCTTAAGAAAAAGCCGCCAAAATTTTTTTACCTCGTTTATATTTACGATAAGTTAAAAATCCCGCCTGAACAGCACCTTTTTAGTATGATCATTTGCCAATTTATACATGCGTGTTTTCCATCCTTTTGTTTCTCATTCATTTTTAAGGAAATTTTAAGCTTAGGATATTAGACATATTTTGAAACTTTTTGTTAATCTAATCGTCATATACTGGTGTAATTATTGAATACGCGGGGAAGGAATTTTGAATATGATGCAAAAATTAAAACGTGCTTATGAAAATACATTGATCAAATGGACGTTTCATACGGGCTTTTATTTTCTGATATTAGTATTGCTCTTTTGGATGTATGGATTTCATACAGCGAATACCGGCACTTATATTTACAACGATTTCTAATCGGGGAGGATAACTATGAAACTACTTGATGCTATAAAAACATACGCAGACGCCAAGCCGCAGGCCGAAGCGTTTCGTTCCTTAGATCAATCCCTCACTTACGGGGAATTATGGGATTTGTCGGAGCGGGTTGCGTCCGGCATTCAAAAACATACAGCTGACGGTTCGAAAGCGCCTGTCCTGGTTTACGGACATATGGAGCCGAATATGATCGTTTCTTTCTTAGGAAGCGTCAAAGCGGGCCGCCCTTACATCCCTGTCGATGTTTCCATTCCGGCGGAGCGGATCGTCAAAATCATTGAAAGCTCAGGCGCAGAGCTGCTTATCAGCGTATCGGGCGATGCAGTCGATACGGGAAGCAATCTGATTAAAACCGTTACGCCCGAAGAGCTTGCAGCTGACGGAGATGCAGACCTCAGCCGTGAGAATTGGGTAAAAGAGCTGGACACGTTTTACATTATTTACACGTCCGGCAGCACGGGAAATCCGAAGGGCGTGCAGATATCGGCTGATAACCTGCAAAGCTTTACTGACTGGATCTGCAGGGATTTTCCTGTGAGCGGGGGTAAGACATTCTTAAACCAAGCTCCGTTTTCTTTTGATTTATCTGTCATGGACATTTTCCCGTCGCTTCAAACGGGAGGTACGCTGCATTGCGTAACGAAAGACAAAATCAATAAACCGAAAGTACTATTTGAAGAACTGGAGAAATCCAAACTGAACGTCTGGACATCGACGCCGTCTTTCGTCCAAATGTGTCTGATGGACCCCGGCTTTACGCAGGAGCTCCTGCCTGAGGCAGAAGTATTTATGTTTTGCGGAGAAGCGCTTCCGGCTGCCGTGGCACAGGAGCTGTTAAACCGTTTTCCGAAGGCCCGCGTATTCAATACATACGGTCCGACTGAAACAACGGTTGCCGTCACCTCCGTTGAAATCACGCAGCAGATCATTGATGAAAATGAATCTCTGCCTGTCGGTTTTGCAAAACCCGATATGGATATCTTCATCATGGATGAAAACGGGAATAAGCTTCCGGACGGAGAAAAAGGGGAAATCATCATCGCGGGCCCGAGCGTAAGTAAAGGCTATCTCGGAGAACCTTCTCTGACGGAAAAAGCGTTTTTCCCGATCGACGGCCAGTGGGCATATCACACGGGTGATGCCGGTTATGTTCAGGATGGTCAGATTTTCTGCCAAGGACGCCTTGATTTCCAGATTAAGCTTCACGGCTACCGCATGGAGCTGGAGGAAATCGAAGTACATGTAAGGCAGTCTCAATATGTGCGCACAGCGGTTGTCATCCCGTATCAGCCTAACGGACCTGTCGAATATTTAATTGCCGCCATCGTGCCTGAAAAACATGATTTTGAAAAAGAATTCCAGCTGACAAGCGCCATTAAGAAAGAACTGGCCGCTTCGCTTCCGGCCTACATGATTCCGAGAAAATTCATTTATCAGGATCACATTCAAATGACTGCGAACGGAAAAATCGACCGTAAACGCATTGGCGAAGAGGTTCTTGTATGACGCCTTACAGCTCGTTTTTCTTCTTTATCTTACTTGGAATCCTTCTTTTGCCGACGATTATTTTAGGGCTGAACGGCAAGAGATTCCAAGGATACAACATGTTTATATCCATCATCGTATTGGCTTTGATTTTCGCGCATGATCTGCACGGCGTGATCGCACTATGTATCTTTACGCTGTGGCAGGTGCTTTTAATCAGGGGTTATCTCGCTTACAGACTGAAAGCCAACAGCGGCTTTGTCTTCAGTATGGCCGTGATCGCGTCCATTTTACCCCTGTTTTTATCTAAATTATGGCCGTTTTTCTTTCCGCCGGCGCCTCATCACCCGGTTCATAACCTGATCAGTTTCTTAGGAATTTCTTATTTGACATTTAAAGGCGTCCAGCTGATCATGGAAACGAGAGACGGGCTGATTAAAGAAAAAATGCCGCTTCACCGCCTTTTGTACTTTATTATGTTTTTCCCGACCATTTCTTCCGGTCCGATCGACAGATACCGCAGATTTGCCAAGGACGAACAGAAAGTATGGACAAAGGGAGAATACGCTGATTTACTGTATACCGGCATTCATAAAATTTTTATCGGTTTCTTATACAAATTCATTATCGGATATGCGATTAACACGTATTTCATTATGAATCTGTCTCATATCACCCACAGCAAACTGTGGGGTAATGTGCTGTACATGTACGGATACAGCTTGTACCTGTTTTTTGATTTTGCGGGTTACACGATGTTTGCCGTCGGTGTAAGCTATATCATGGGTATCAAATCTCCGGAAAACTTTAATAAGCCGTTTATCAGCAAAAACATTAAAGACTTCTGGAACCGCTGGCACATGTCCTTATCCTTCTGGTTCAGAGACTACGTATTTATGCGCTTTGTTTTCTGGATGACAAAGAAAAAATGGATAAAGAACCGGATGGCCGTCTCGAACATCGGGTATTTCCTGCTGTTCATGCTGATGGGCGTCTGGCACGGACTCGCTCTGCAATATATTGTATACGGCCTGTACCACGCCGTATTAATGACCGGGTATAACTTTTTTGAGAAATGGAATAAGAAATACAAGTGGCTGCCCGCCAATCGTTTTACGGCCTTTTTAGCCATCGTCATCACATTCCATTTCGTATGTTTCGGATTTTATATTTTCTCAGGAAAACCATTTCATCACTAAAGGAGATTGAAAACACATGGAATTTAAACAGGAAGTATTAGACGTATTAGCTGAAGTTTGTCAGGAGGACGCTGTGAAAGAAAATCCTGATATTGAAATCTTTGAAGAAGGACTGCTTGATTCTTTCGGAACTGTAGAACTGCTGGTCGCCATCGAAAACCGCTTCGGCATTACAGTGCCGATCACTGAATTTGACCGTGACGAGTGGAATACGCCAAACAACATTGTAAACAAACTGACTGAGTTGAAGTAAATGAAAAAGCGTTTCTTTGGACCAATTATTTTAGCGTTCGTCCTGTTTGTCGGAGCTATCGCAGTTCCGGCTTCATGGCTTACGCGCTTCATTCCTGAAAAACGTGTCGAAGAGTCGGCAGCAGCCTTAAATCCGAATATGTTCCAGGGGCTCTATCTGCAAAACAAAATGTTCGAAGACTCGAAGTATATGCCGATTTTCGGTTCTTCCGAGCTTTCAAGACTGGATGAGTTTCACCCGTCCAACTATTTCCAAGTGAACAACCAAGGCTTTACGCCTTATCTTGTCGGAAAAGGCGGGGACCAATCCTTGATACACGCCGTGAACTTTGCGGCGCATTATCAGCAGCTGAAAGGCAAAAAACTGGTATTCATTGTTTCTCCGCAATGGTTTATCAAAAAAGGTTCTGATGAACAGCACTTTGCGCCGAATTTTTCATCACTTCAGGCATTGGATTTAGCATTTAATAACCAGATTGATCCCGCGGTCAAAAAGAACATGATGAAGCGCATGCTCCGTTTTAAAGTCGTTCAGCATGATGCCGTCCTTTCTGAATTGTACAAGGGAATGGTCAACGGACAATCATGGAAAGTGAAAGCGGTCATGCCGGCCGCCAAAGCTTATTATTCTCTGCTTGAGAAAAAAGATCTTTATTATTCAATGGGAGAAAACAAGGGCCCTGAACGGACGATCTCTGAAAACCTGAAAGGGAAATCGTGGTCAGAGTTAAAAACAGCCGCCGCTCAATTAGGAGAACGGAGCTCCAAGTCCAATCCTTTCTATATCGATGACGCTTCTTATAAAAAGATTAAGAAGAAAGTAAAGAGAGTGAAAGGAATCAACAAAGGAAGAACATACGCCAAATCAGTCGAATATCACGACTTTGAGGATATGCTGGACATTCTGAAAGATACCGGCGCTGAACCGATGTTCGTGGTTATTCCGGTCAACGGAAAATGGTATGACTACACCGGCTTCCCGAAAAAAGGCCGGACTGATTACTACAAAAAAGTCACTAAGCAAATTAAAGCGAAGGGCTTTCAGGTTGCCGACTTATCCGGGCACGAATATGATCCGTACTTTATGAAAGACACCATCCATATCGCCTGGAAGGGCTGGGTGTACGTCGATAAAGCAATGGAGCAGTTTTACAAAACCGGCAAGGTGACGGTTCACTGAGCACGGTGATGACAGAATACGTAAAAACGAACACGCAGGGGGGCATTCTCTCCCCTGCTTTTTATGTGATTTGATTTTTTCACAAATTTGAGGAAAACTATTGCGAATATTTGTTGAAGGTATACAATAGAATATAAATTATTTTCAAATAAGTTTGACAATAACACCAATAGGGAGACAGAACATTATGAAACAAGATATTCGTGTTGAATTGACTTCAGCCAAAAAACCGAAACCGGACCCCCATGACCTTGCGTTCGGCAGAATTTTCACCGACCATATGTTTGTTATGGATTACGATGCCGATCAAGGCTGGTATGATCCGAGAATTATCCCTTATCAGTCCATCTCAATGGATCCTGCGGCCATGGTTTATCATTATGGCCAAACCGTTTTTGAAGGGCTTAAAGCGTATGTAACGAAGGATCAGGAAGTGCTTCTGTTCAGACCGGAGAAAAATATGGAGCGCCTGAACCAGTCAAATGACCGCCTTTGCATCCCGCTCATTGATGAAGAGCTTGTTCTTGAAGGCCTGAAACAGCTCGTAGCCATCGACAAAGACTGGATTCCGAAAGCGGAAGGCACTTCCCTTTATATCCGTCCGTTTATCATTGCGACTGAGCCTTTCCTCGGTGTAGCGGCATCCCATACGTACAAGCTGTTTATCATTCTTTCCCCGGTCGGCTCTTATTACAAAGAAGGCATTAAACCGGTAAAAATCGCCGTGGAAAACGAATTCGTGCGCGCCGTCAAAGGCGGCACCGGAAACGCGAAAACCGCCGGCAACTACGCATCAAGCCTGAAAGCGCAGCAGGTTGCGGAAGAGAAGGGATTTTCCCAGGTTTTATGGCTTGACGGCATTGAGAAAAAATACATCGAAGAAGTCGGCAGCATGAACATCTTCTTCAAAATCAGCGGCGAAATCGTGACGCCGGAGCTGAACGGAAGCATTCTTGAAGGAATTACGAGAAATTCCGTCATCACCCTTCTCAAACATTGGGGACTGACTGTGTCTGAGCGGAAGATTTCGATCGATGAAATCATCCAGGCACATCGTGACGGCCGATTGGAAGAAACATTCGGAACCGGTACGGCGGCGGTCATTTCTCCGGTCGGCGAACTGATCTGGAATGATGAAAGTCTTGTCATCGGCAGCGGTGAAACCGGAGAGATCTCGAAGAAATTGTATGATACCATTACAGGCATTCAAAAAGGCGCGGAAGCCGACGTGTTCGGCTGGACGACGGAAGTCGCCTCTCTAAGCGAATCAAAATAAGCAAAAAACCCGGAAGCGAATCCGGGTTTTTTTACTGCTCTTATGCTTCAATCGACTTAAAGAAATGAGGCAGATGTTCTTTGTGGGCCTCAAGCATTTCATCCAGAATGGCCTTTGCCACGGAGTCTGACGGGACGAGAGGGTTGATCGTCATCGCAAGTAGCGCCGTTTGATAATCTCCCGTGACGGCTGCTTCAGCGGCGACACGCTCAAATGATTTGATTTGCTGGACGAGTCCGCGGACAGACACCGGCAGATCACCGACGGCGATCGGTTTCGGACCGTCTTTCGTCATAACACAGTTCACTTCGACCGCTGAGTCATTCGGAATGCTGGCGATCGCGCCGTTGTTGATCGTATTGACGGGCTGGATATCATGTTTGTCGTTATAGATGGAGCTGATCAGGTTGCAGGCCGCGTCACTGTAGTACGCTCCGCCCCGTTTTTCAAGCTGCGGCGGTTTGATGGCGAGATTCGGATCTTTGTACAGTTCGAACAGTTCTTTCTCAACCTTCTGCACGACCTCGGCGCGTGTGCCCTCCGTCTGTGACGCTTCTATTTCATGCTCGAGCATTTCTTTCGTCTTGAAATAATAGCGGTGGTAGCCGCAAGGAATCAGATCGAGCGCCTTCAGGAATTCAGGCTCCCATTCCGCCCCTGAAATATTTTTCATCGTCATGGCGTTTTTCGGGTCTCCCATGGCTTCAATGACTTGATCTTTCACGCTGACGCCGTCTAAGAAAACATCTAATCCGAAGACCATGTGATTCAGCCCGGCAAATTGCACTTCGATCCGGCTGACATCCACGTCCAATGCTTTTGCGACGCCCATTTTAATGCCGATCGGCACATTGCAGAGACCGACGACTTTTGTGAGATTCGAGTAGCGGAGCAAGGCCTCGGTAACCATGCCGGCAGGGTTTGTGAAATTCACGAGCCATGCATTCGGACAAAGCTCTTCGATGTCTTTCGCGATTTCCAGAATAACCGGGATGGTGCGCAGCCCTTTGAATAAACCGCCCGGACCGTTTGTCTCCTGGCCGATTACGCCGTATTTTAACGGAATCCGTTCGTCTTTGGCGCGGGCCTCAAGAAGACCGACGCGGAATTGAGTCGTTACGAAATCCGCATCCTTCAAAGCTTCTCTCCGGTCAAGCGTCAGGTGAATCTCTATCGGAACACCCGCTTTTTCGACCATGCGTTTTGCAAGCGTGCCGACAATATTGAGTTTTTTCTCGCCTTCGGGAATGTCGACGAGCCATAATTCTCTGACAGGCAGTTCCTCATAGCGTTTAATGATGCCTTCCACAAGCTCCGGTGTATAGCTTGAACCTCCGCCGATCGTTACAATTTTAATTCCTTTTGTCATATTTTTGCTCCCCCTTGCAGACTCACTTTTTCGTAAATCTCGACTAACTCAGCGGCCAAGTCTTTCACGGTCATGGCATTCATTAAATGATCTTGCGCATGCACCATCAAAAGCGTCATGTCTGTTTTTTCTCCGCCGGCTTCATTTTGGATCAGTTCTGTCTGATAATGATGGGCTTCGGTCAGTTCCCTTGCGGCTTCCTGAAGCTTTTCTTCCGCCATGGCTCTGTCCCCCCGCTTTGCGGCGGCAATGGCTTCCATTGATGCGCTTCTGCCGTTGCCGCCATGCAGGATGATCTGAAAAATGGTCTGTTCCATTTTTTCATTCATGTGTTTCACTCCCTTTCTCTACAGCACGGCTTTTTCGTCTCCCTGTACGGCTGGCGCCTGCGATTGTTCAAGTTCGTTTTCTTCTTTCAGCTTTTGCGAATCCCACATTCTGAAGAACGGATAGTACACGATAAAGGCTGTGATGATGTTAATCGCCTGCATGACAGCCCCTGATATTTTTCCGCCCGTGGCAAGATAGCCGGAGAAAATCGGCGGCATCGTCCATGGGACGGCAATGCCGGCAGGTTTGGCGACGAGGCCAGTGCTCATGCCGATATAGGTAAGGACCAGTGTGACAAGCGGTGTGATAATGAACGGAATGAGAAGCATCGGGTTCATGACGATCGGCATTCCGAAAATAATCGGCTCATTAATATTAAAGACGGCCGGCCCGATGGCGAGTTTCCCAAGCTGCTTCATCTGCTTGCTTCGCGAACGGAGAAACATGGTGACCACGAGCGCCAGTGTCGCGCCGCTTCCGCCGATGTTGATCCAGATTTCAAAAAACTGCTGGGTGAAAATATTCGGAAGCGCATCGCCCGCCTGAAACGCAATCCGGTTGGCATCCATCGCTCCGAACCAGATCGGCGCCATGACGCCGCCGACTATGTTCGCCCCGTGTAATCCGCACGCCCACAAGAGCATTTGAACCGCTTCGGCTATCAGGCTTCCGCCGAGACTTCCCCCAAGAATCGAGAGCGGTGTACCCAGTACAACGCTTACAATGTTATGAAGGCTTTCAAACGGTGTCGCTTCGACAATTAAACGCGCGCCCCAGATCAGAAAGATGACGGCAAAGCCGGGAATTAAAGCGATAAACGATTTGCTGACCGCAGGAGGCACGCCGTCCGGCATTTTGAAGACGAAATTCCGCTGGATGATCAGGCGGTAAATTTCCGTCGACAGCATGGCGATGATCATCGCGACAAACAGCCCTTTGCTTCCCATGAGAGACAGCGGGATGCCGCCGCCGACCATGATTTCCTCTTTGGCGCCGGAAGGCAGAAACGGAACTTTGTACGGCGTTGCCAAGAGAAACGCCGCCAAAGATATCGCACCGGCCGATAATGCATCCACCCCGTATTTTTCGGCCAGGCGGTAGGCGATTCCGAAAGCGGCGACAAGACCCATGATTTCAAAGGTCGCATCAACCGGATATTGCAGTTTTTGAGACCAGGCGCTTCCGAACGTTTTTGCCATGAAATCCGCATATCCCGGAATCGGCAGGTTGCCGATGATCAGAAAAAACGAACCGATGATGATAAGCGGCATGGTGAGGATGATCCCGTCACGCAATGCTTGCAGATGCCGCTGGGAGGCAATTTTTCCGGCAATGGGCATGACTTTCTCTTCTAAAAACTGGTTCACCTTATTCACACGGCCCGCCCCTTTCTACGATGCGTTTCCGAGCTGTTCCGCTGATTTCAGAACCTCCGCTCCGTTGCATGTGCCGTAATGGACGGTATTGATGACTTCAACCGGCACTCCTTTTGATTCACCCAATTTTTTCAGCTGCGGAAGCAAATAACGGACTTGAGGCCCAAGCAGCAATACGTCCGCTTTATCAATATGCTGGTTGACTGAATCGCCTGACACCGCCCAGATTTTATATTCTTTTCCTTGTTCCTGTGCGCTTTTTTCCATCTTGGTGACGAGTAAGCTTGTTGACATCCCTGCTGCACAAACGAGTAATATATTCATGTAAAAGACCTCCTGAAAGTTTGATATTTTGTATGTCTCGATGTTAGTACCATCATATTATGAAATCGCTTTCATAACTACTCAGGCTTTTTCCGCTGTTAACGGAAAAAAGGTGTATCCCGGTCTTTCTCTGATCGTTTGTCTCTGAATACTCGTAAAACCTCCTGATAGGCTGTGCATTTTAAGAGACGGCTTACCGCGGCCGGATCATCTAACATCCCGCCGAGCCATTTGTACATATGCTGGAGGTCGGCTTTGCTTTCTTTCTCGACGCAGAGCAGGCAGACAAATTGGACACGCTTATCCGCCCAGTCAATCGGCTTCTTCAGCGTGCATACCGCCCAAAACGTCGTGTCTGTCTGCGGAACGAGCGGGTGCGGAATCGCCGTAAGATTGCCGAAACTCGTAGGAGAAATCGCTTCCCTTTCAAAAATAGAATCGGTCAGAGAATCAGAAGCGAGGCCGGCTTCAGCAACCTGCTGTCCGAGAAAACGGATGACGTCCTCCTTCGTCTCCAGATCCTGCTGCAAAAATACCAGCTCCGGTTTCAGAAAGTTCAATTGTTCCCGCTTTTCTTCCAGCATGGCGTCGATTTTTGTAAAATCCCCGCCGCCCAACAGCGTATGAACCTTCAACACGGGAACGGGCAGATCTTTTTTGATCGGCACTGTGCTGACCACAAAATCAATCGACTCAAAGGAAAGCTGGTCAAGGCTGCAGTAATCAGCAGTTCCGACGATTTCAAGACGCTTTGCGAACCGGGAACGGAGCTTTTCTCTTAAAAGCTGCGCGCTGCCGGCGCCGGACGCACAGACAATCAAGCAGCGCTTAGGCGGCCGTTCCGTCTTTCTCCTTTCAATGGCGGCTCCGAAATGAAGCGCCAAATATCCGATCTCATTCTCATGAATATCAATGCCGGTTTGCTCCTTGATCACGATTCCCGCAATCACTCCCGCTTCAAATGCGAGCGGATAATTTTCCTTTATGGCGGAGAGCATCGGGTTTCTCAGGTTCATTCCGTACCGGTTTCGGTTAATCGCCGGCTTGATGTGGAGCGCAAGACCCGCTTTCAGCTCATTGTCGTCCGTGATTCCAAGCTTCAGCTCCCGCTCAATGGCTTCAATCATGGCCTCCGTCAAACGGCTGGTTTCCCCGTCTATCAGCCTTGTAAGCTCTTTTCCTTCCAATTGTGACTGGGTCATGCGCTTTGTCCCGAGCAGGTGAATGGCGATATAGGCGGTTTCCTGTTCGGGAAAGGTGACCGAAAGCGCCGATTCAAGCTCTTTTACGATGGCTTCCGCTGACTGATATTCTGTTTCAAGCTTAATATCA
The DNA here is from genome assembly GCF_040311405.1 of Bacillus sp. FSL K6-2865. Taxonomy (NCBI): domain Bacteria; kingdom Bacillati; phylum Bacillota; class Bacilli; order Caryophanales; family Bacillaceae; genus Bacillus; species Bacillus sp. FSL K6-2865. Next base: position 3,899,192 of record NZ_CP152036.1, read on the forward strand.
TGAAGATCTTCCGGAATGAGAGATACATAGTTTTCTGTCCGGATTCGTTTGCAGGCAATGGCGATATGGATGATGAGATTGTTCAGGCCGAAGAAAGAAAGCGGGATCTTATGGTTTCGAACCTGCTTCATAATGGCTGTGCGGATCACATGAATGTCGTCTTTCGGCAGAATACCGGCCTTTTCACTCAGGAGATCAGGCTCAGGCTCGCGGTCGTCCACTAAGTATTCCGCCATACAATAACGGAGGCGGAGCTCTTCGCCGCGCAGCTTAAAGCCGTAGTTCGGCCTTGTTTCCAAAATGATGTCATAGGGGCGGAGCCGTTTTTTGACTTCTTTTAAATCAGATTGAAGTGTGGATTTACTGATGAACAGTTCTTCCGCCAAGTCATCCAGCTTGAGGTAGCCGTCGGCCAGAAGCATTCTTTTCATAAGGTAATCTATCCGTTCATCGGGAAAAATCGGCACGGTGCTGTTCTGCTGGAAATTGTCCTGAAGCCAGTTTTTAAACGGCTGCTCATTCCGGATCAGCAGCTTATAGCCGCTCCCTCTGACAGATTGAATGGATGCGCCGTGTTTTTCTACAATGGTTTGCAGTTCCTTTATGTCATTGCGGACCGTCCGCGTCGTTACCTTTACATTTGCAGCGATGACTGAGCTTGTAACCGGTGTTTCAGCAGCTAAAAGCAAGCGCAGAAGTTCACGAAGCCGCCCATGAAGCATGAGAAAAACCTCCTATCAGATCAGATGCAGACGTGAAAAATGGGCAAAAAGAATGAGGAAGGGGTAAATGTATGTAAATTCTATAATGGGGAGGATTTCAAGTCAATGCGGCAATCCGATGCCAAGCCCGTAAAAAAACAGCCGGATCAGCCGGCTGTTCGGGATGCGGACATGCGGTTCCGCTTAGATGCCTTCCGTTCTTTTATGATTTTTCTGATGATCGGATAGATGACGGGCGCCCATTTGATAATCGTTTTGAAAAATTTTTTCAATGTCTGAATCCCCTTTCTTTTACCTTGTCTTTCCCCTGTTATCAGCGTTTATAAACATGGTCAGCGTGAGACATACCGGTTCCCTGTCACCCAATAGCGCCACGGATAATCCCGGGCTTCTCCGCTGTTGTCAATCCCGATTCTCGGGCCTGTTGATATATGCTCAGGCGTAAAGCCCTCCGTAATATACAGCGGCGGTTCCGTGATCATGCCGCCGTAGTCGTTCATTGAAATGCCCATCGCCTTCGTCAGTTTTCCCGGGCCGTTTGTCCACTCTCTCGGGGGTCTGCCCGGTCTCCTGCTCTCCATCAGGAACTGTCCTTCATGAGGCTCCGCCGCCCTGATTAACACGGCCTGCGGAATGCCGATGTCCGCGGCGACGACGTTCATTAATGTATGAGTGTGCATGACGTATGTATAAATGCGGCCCGCCTCATGGAACATAATTTCCGTCCGTTTCGTGCGCCGGTTGCCGAAGCTGTGCGCCGCCCGGTCTTCCGCTCCCATATAAGCTTCCGTTTCCACGATAAAACCTGAAGCCGTTCCCTCATCCGTCTCCTTCACCAATAGACAGCCGAGCAATAAAGGGGCAAGCTCCACTGACGGTCTCTGGTAAAATTCAATCGGCAAAGGCTTTTGTTCTCCCGCCATTTGCCTCCCTCCTTTCTGAATATAGCGATTTCCTCTTTCACGTTTTTCACTTCTTTTTTACAATATAAACATGAGAGAAAAAAAGGACATCATTGTTGAACGCTCTATTGCGTTTTGAAAATCGGCTCGGTATAATGTGATGGTTCAAATGAAAATGATTCTCATATTCAATAAATACCGGATAATGATCATAAAAGTAGGTGAATTGATTTTTGAGCGATTCTGTCACGTCCGCAAACCGTCTGATCAGCATCTTAAAAAACGGGGTTTTCTTCCTGATCGCGGTGATCGGGCTGCTTGTATCTATTTTTTTCGCCGTCTCATTCGGCGCGAAAGACATTACTTTACATACGGTTTGGTCGGCTGTTGCTGATTACAATCCGAATATAACAGGCCAGCAGATCATTCATGAATTGCGTCTTCCGAGGGTGCTCGGGGCGGCCGTTACAGGAGCCGCTTTTGCCGCAGCCGGCGCCCTCATGCAGGGTGTCACGAGAAACCCGCTTGCCGATTCGGGTGTCTTAGGCGTAAACGCGGGCGCCATGTTTGTTGTTGCGCTCAGTTTTGCTTTTTTCCCTCATTTGTCATACGCCCTGCTGATGGTGATGTCATTTTTGGGAGCATTGGCAAGCACCGGCTTGATTTTCTTTATCAGTGCGGCGGGAAAAGGCAGCATGACACCTTTAAAAGTGACGCTTGCCGGGGCGGTCGTGGCCGCTCTTTTACATTCACTCAGTACCGGTGTGGCGATTTATTACGATTTAAGCCAGGATTTGGCCTTCTGGTACGCCGGCGGGGTGTCAGGGATCAAGTGGGCTCATCTACAAGTCCTTGTTCCCGTGATTGCGGTCTTCATCATTCTCGCGACATTCATGGGCCGGTCCGTCACCCTTCTCTCAATGGGAAATGACGTGGCGGCGAATTTAGGGGTGAACACGGCTCTGACGCGTGCCGCCGGATTAATGATCGCCGTCGTTCTTGCCGGTGTGTCTGTTTCCGCTGCCGGCGCGATCGGCTTCGTCGGGCTGGTCATTCCCCATATCGCGCGAAAGATCGTCGGCGTTACGTACAGGCTGATTATTCCGATGTCCGCGTTACTCGGCGCGATTCTATTGATTTTGGCTGACCTGGCCTCACGCACGGTCAGTCCCCCGAGAGAATTGGCGATAGGCATCATGGTCGCACTTGTCGGTGTCCCTTTCTTTCTTTATATTGCCCGCAAGGAAGGGAGAGACTTATAAATGAAAGTGCAGAAAGAAACAAAAAAAGCGGCGGCAGGAATCATTCTGCTGGTCATCGCCGTTTGCATTATTCTGATCGGGCTGCATACGGGCTCATTCCGGCTTTCTCCTCTCACGGTGGGAAAAACGCTGTTCGGATACGGCACGTTTCAAAGCACAACCGTTTTATTCGATTACCGGCTTCCCCGGATTCTGGTGACGATGCTGGCCGGCATCGGTTTAGGAGTGTCGGGCGCTATTTTGCAGGGTGTATCCCGAAATCCGCTTGCCGATCCGGGCATTCTCGGACTGCATGCCGGCGCTTCCTTCGGTTTGATGATGTATATCACGTTCTTTCATTCCCTGGAGGCGCAGGCGTCGATGTTCATCCCGCTGTTTACGTTTGCGGGCGGAACACTCGCCGCCCTGCTGATCGTAGTGCTTACGTACGACAGGCTGAACGGTTTTTTAACGATCCGCATGCTGTTAGTCGGGATCGCCGTTTCCGCGGGCTTCAGCGCCGTTACATTGTTTATGTCGCTGCGCCTGAATGAAGAAACTTATACATTCGCTTCCCGCTGGCTGGTGGGAAACGTCTGGGGCAGGGATTGGATTCACGTGTGGTCGCTATTGCCCTGGATCGGCATTCTCGCACCGCTTGCATGGCTGAACGCCCGCTCTTTGAATATTTTAATGCTCGGTGACCAGGCAGCCGCGGGGCTCGGCGCACACGTGCAGAGAAAAAGGATCATGCTGATCGCCATAGCGGTCGGCTTGTCCTGCGCGAGCGTCGCGATGGCCGGGGGAATCGGCTTTATCGGCTTTGCCGCCCCTCACTTGGCAAGACGGCTCGTCGGCACCATGCATCAGCATATTATCCCGATTGCGGGATTAATCGGACTCGTCATTCTTGTCGCGGCAGACACCATCGGCCGGTCTTTGTTTCAGCCGAACGCCATTCCGGCCGGCGTGGTTGCGGCAGCCATCGGCGCGCCGTATTTTCTCTATCTCGTCATGAAAATCAAATCATAAAACAAGGAGTATTCCCATGAAAAAAATAATTGCGCTCGTCAGTTTCATGTGTATTTTCTTATTGGCTGCCTGCCAATCCGATTCAACACAGCCGGAGTCAAAAAAGAAATCCGGCGATCATAAAATCGCTTCGATGTCCATTCACCTGACAAATGATCTGCTGGCTCTCGGCGTTACACCTGCCGGTTCCGTCGTGGGCGGAGAATTAAAAGATTTTCTCCCTCATGTGAAAAATCAGCTGAAAGACACGAAAAAACTCGGACCTGCCTCAGACCCGGATATGGAAGCTTTACTTGAGCTGAATCCAGACAACATTTATCTTGATAAAGAATTTGCGGGAAAAGATGTGTCAAAATACAAGAAAATCGGAAACACACACGTTTTCGACCTTGATAAAGGCACATGGCGCGATCATCTAAAAGATATCGGAAAAATCGTCAACCGTGAAAAAGAAGCGAAAACATTTATTCAAGATTACGAAGATGAAACAAAACAAGTCAGATCCATGATGAATAAGGAATTAGGGAAAAACGCCAAAGTCATGGCGATCCGCGTGAACGCAAAAGAGCTTCGCGTCTTCAGCACACGCCGTCCGATGGGACCGATTCTGTTTGACGATCTGAAGCTGAAACCGGCTGACGGCATTAAAGAAATGAACACCTCCCGTCCTTATGAAGTCATTTCTCAAGAAGTGCTGCCTGATTACAACGCAGATGCGATTTTCGTCGTCGTTAACAGAGACGACAAATCACAGCAAGCCTATAAAGAATTGCAAAAAAGCGCTGTATGGAAAGGGCTGAAGGCCGTGAAAGCAAACCACGTCTATAAAATTGCCGATCAGCCTTGGCTTGATTATTCAGCACTGGGAAATAAATTAGCAATGGATGAAGCGAAAAAACTGTTCCAAAAATAAACACGAGCCGGTTTTGCAAAAAGTGCAAGGCCGGCTTTTTTATATTGTCGTTTACTTATATAAACATCTGCTTATATAATAGTGTAAAAAAGGAGTGAGCGCATGGAACGGAGGCATCATGCTTTAAGTTCCGAAGGGATCAGCCAGTGCCTCAAACTTCTAAGCGACCCGACGAGGCTTTTGATGCTGAAGCTTCTGAAGGATAAGGAATATTGTGTCTGCGAGCTGACAGCTATTTTTCATATAAGTCAGCCCGGCATCAGCCAGCACTTGAGGAAATTAAAGAACGCCGGCCTTGTGCAGGAAAGACGCGAGGGCCAGTGGCGGTACTATGCCATTCATCCGTCCGGTCCGGAATACGCGCTGGTTTGCTCGATTCTGCAGCAGATAGATGAAAAGGACGAAGTTTTACAGACATTGCGGCAAAAAGAAGTCACTGTTACATGCCGGTAAGGGGGATATATTCTTGGGAGTTGCGGTTTTATCAGCGCTGATTTTTGTGCTGACACTTGTGTTTGTCATATGGCAGCCGAAACATATATCAATCGGCTGGTCTGCCTGCGGCGGAGCGGTCCTCGCTTTGATCGCCGGAGCAGTCAGCCTGCACGATATCGCGGAAGTGACGGGAATCGTCTGGAATGCGACACTTGCCTTTATCGCCATTATTATCATTTCATTGATTCTTGACAGTATCGGTTTTTTTGAGTGGGCCGCGCTGCATATGGCCATGGCGGCCAAGGGCAGCGGGCTGCGGATGTTTCTCTATGTGTCGGTCTTAGGGGCTGTTGTCTCCGCCCTGTTTGCCAATGACGGAGCGGCGCTCATTTTGACCCCGATCGTACTGGCGATGGTGCGGGCTTTGAATTTACCTGAAAAGCTGGTTTTTCCTTTTATTATCGCCGGAGGATTCATCGCCGACACCACCTCGCTTCCGCTCGTTGTAAGCAATTTGGTCAATATTGTATCCGCCGATTACTTTCATATCGGATACATTGAATATGCATCACGCATGCTGGTGCCCAACCTTTTTTCTCTGGCGGCAAGCATTTTGGTGCTGTATCTCTATTTCAGAAAAAACATTCCGAAACGGTATGACACCGGTCTTGTGAAACATCCGGCATCCGCGATTAAGGATGAACGCCTTTTCCGGTTATCGTGGGCTGTGCTGGCCGTTTTATTGATCGGATATTTCGTCAGCGAACTGCTGTCGATACCCGTTTCCTTCGTTGCCGGCTCCATCGCGGTCATTTTTCTCATTCTGGCGCAGCGAAGCCCCGCCGTCCCTGCGAAACAAGTCATCAAGGACGCCCCGTGGGCCATCGTGTTTTTTTCTGTCGGCATGTATGTTGTCGTGTACGGCTTGCGGAATGCCGGACTGACGGATCTTCTTTCTCAGCTTATACAGAAAGCGGCGGATCACGGTTTGTTTGCGGGCACACTCGGAATGGGGTTTATCGCGGCGATCCTCTCCTCCGTTATGAATAACCTGCCGACGGTGATGATTGACGCCATAGCCATCAGCGGAACGGACACTCACGGGCTGATGAGAGAAGCATTGATTTACGCGAATGTTATCGGTTCGGACCTCGGGCCGAAGATCACGCCGATCGGGTCGCTGGCGACGTTGTTATGGCTCCACGTGCTGAGCCGGAAAAACGTGAAAATTTCCTGGGGAATGTATTTCAAGACAGGTCTGATATTAACCATTCCGACGTTATTCATCACCCTGATCGGACTTTATTTATGGCTGTTATGGCTCGCTTGAGATGAAAAACCTTTTAAGTTGAATCTTAAAAGGTTTTTTTGTGTCAAAAATCCGAAAAGTAAAACTTTATATTTTAAAAGTATAGACATTTAATTTCAAAGGATTATAATGTTCATGAAAACGGTTTAACTTTATGAAAGAAGGGATTCCTCATGAAAAGAATTTTATTAGCCTGCAGCTCAGGCATGTCCACCAGCCTTCTTGTTACGAAAATGCAGAATTACGCCCGCTCCATCGGTGAGGAAGCCGAGATTTGGGCAGTCGGACAGGATAAAGCAAAAGAAGCGATGAAAGATGCAGACGTCGTACTGATCGGCCCGCAGATGAGTTTTTTAAAAGGTGAGCTTCAGAAAGAGGCGGACCCGCTTCACATCACCGTTGATGTGATTGATATGATGGCATACGGCATGGGAGATGGCAAAAAAGCATACGAACAGGCCGTTGCCTTGATTGAGAACAAATAAAGGAGGCGATAAGCATGGAAACGTACACGGATGAACAGATCAGTTTTCAGCTGATTCTTCACAGCGGCAATGCCCGCAGCAATATTATTCAATCGATACGCGCATATAAAGACGGCCGGACAGATGAGTCAGACACCTTTCTGACAAAGGCTGAAGAAGAACTGGGGAAAGCGCACGACATCCATTTTCAGATGATTCAAAAAGAAGCCGGCGGCGCCAAAACGGATGTCTCTCTGCTTTTTATGCATGCTGAAGACCACTTAATGTCAGCGCTTTCAATGAAAGAGCTCGTCAAAGAAATGCTCGACTTATTTCAATCAAAGAATTTATAAAAAGCCGGGGGTGAAGACGTGTTTGAGAAAATCAGCCAATTCCTTGTTCCGATCGCGGGCAAATTAAACAATAACCGCTACTTGCAAGTCTTACGGGATGCTTTTATGCTGGCGTTTCCGCTGACCATTTTCGGTTCGGTGTTCGTCGTGCTGACGAACCTGCCGTTTTTAAACAAAATCATGAGCAGCTCCGCCCTGTCTGTCTTTCAATCCGGATTTGGCGGCGCTTCGACGGCGACGATGGGGATTATGTCCATTTTTGTCGTCTTCGGGATCGGCTATTACCTTTCCAAAAGCTACGAAGTGGAGGCCGTATTCGGCGGAGCGATCGCATTGGTTTCTTTTCTGCTGCTCACCCCGTTCGTTTTAGAGCCGGAAACGGGCAAAGCGGTCGCAGGCGTCATTCCGGTTGACCGGCTTGGAGCAAAAGGGATGTTTCTCGGCATGATGACCGCATTTTTGTCAGGTGAAATCTACAGAAGAATCGTTCAGAGAAACTTAACGATTAAGATGCCTGCCGGTGTTCCTCCGGCTGTTGCTAAATCGTTCGCCGCATTGATTCCGGCTTTTATCACGCTTACCGTCTTCCTCTTGATCAATGCGGCTGTCACCCAGATCTTTCACACCAATCTGCATGATGTCATTTATCATACGGTTCAAGCCCCGCTTGTCGGACTTGGAAGCGGCATCATTCCTACATTAATCGCTGTTTTCTTTATTCAGATTTTATGGTTTTTCGGACTTCACGGACAAATCATTATCAATTCCGTGATGGACCCGATTTGGAATACATTACAGGTCGAAAATTTAGCTGCGTATACAGCGGGAAAAGAGATTCCCCATATTATTTCTAAGCCGTTTATGGAGATTTACACCGTCGGAATGGGCGGAACCGGAATGACATTGGCCATAGTGATCGCCATCTTGCTTTTTATGAAAAGCAAACAGATGAAACAGATATCCAAACTCGGTCTCGCGCCGGGCATCTTCAACGTCAATGAGCCGGTTATTTTCGGTTTGCCGATCGTGATGAACCCGATCATTATCATTCCGTGGGTCATCGCGCCGATGGTTGTCACCCTTGTCACCTACCTGGCCATGTCGGCGGGGATCGTGCCCCCTCCTACCGGCGTGACCGTGCCTTGGACCGTCCCCCTTTTCATTAACGGGATTATGGCGACCAATTCCGTCATGGGCGGCATTATGCAGCTGGTCAACCTCTGTATTGTGTTTGTCATCTGGTTCCCGTTTCTTAAAGCGCTGGACAAATTAAACATGGCAAAGGAAAAAGAAGCTGAGACCGAGCAGCATGCCCGGGATGACAGCATGAGTATGTAATCAAAATCGCAGTAAGGGAGAGAAATCAATTGACTGAATCAAATATTCAATATCGTTTTCCGGAAGGATTCTGGTGGGGGTCTTCCGCCTCCGCCACCCAAACAGAAGGCGCCGCTGACAGAGACGGAAAAAGCCAAAACATATGGGATTACTGGTATGAAAAAGAGCCGAGCCGTTTTTTTAACGGCGTCGGCCCCGGCGACACGTCACGTTTTTACGATCAATACAAGGAGGATATCCGGCTGATGAAAGAAATCGGCCATAACTCCTTCCGGCTGTCTATTTCCTGGTCAAGATTGATTCCGGGCGGAACTGGCGAGGTCAATCAGAAAGCGGTCGCGTTTTATCAGGACGTCATCGATGAAATGCTTGCCCATCGCATTGAGCCGTTTGTCAATTTGTTTCACTTTGACATGCCGCTCGCCCTTCAGCGTAAGGGGGGCTGGGTCAGCCGGAACACCGTTGACGCGTTTGAACATTACGCCGAAACCTGCTTTTCGCTATTCGGTGACAAGGTGAAAAAATGGTTCACTCACAACGAGCCGATTGTGCCGATTGAAGGCGGCTACTTATACGACTTTCACTACCCGAATCACGTTAATTTTCAAGAAGCAGTGCAGGCCGGTTTCCATACCCTGCTGTCGAATGCAAGGGCTGTCAAAGCCTACAGAGAATTGAAACAGGACGGACAAATCGGAATCATTCTGAATTTGACGCCTTCTTATCCGAGAAGCTCACATCCTGAAGATGTCAAAGCGTCCCGGATTGCCGACGCCTTTTTCAACCGTTCATTTTTAGATCCGGCCGTAAAGGGCGAATTTCCTGAGGAGCTTGTCGAGATTCTCAAGGCGGAAGGCTTTCTGCCGCGTTATGAGAAAGAAGATCTCCGCCTCATTCAGGAGCATACGGTTGACCTCTTAGGCGTGAACTACTACCAGCCTAGGCGCGTCAAGGCAAAAGAACATGTTCCGAATCCGCATGCCCCTTTCCTGCCTGAGCGTTTCTTCGATCCGTATGTCATGCCCGGCCGGAAAATGAACCCTCACCGCGGGTGGGAAATTTACGAAAAAGGAATCTACGACATTCTTACCAATCTCAGAGAACATTACGGAAATATCGAGTGTTTTATTTCTGAGAACGGCATGGGAGTAGAAGGCGAGGAACGCTTCCGCGATGAAAACGGCATCATTCAGGATGATTACAGGATTGAATTTATCCAGGAACATCTCAAATGGGTGCATCGGGCCATCGGAGAAGGTTCAAATGTAAAAGGCTATCACCTGTGGACTTTCATGGACAACTGGTCTTGGACAAATGCTTATAAAAACCGCTACGGCTTTGTATCTGTCAATCTGGAAAACGGGGGCGAACGGACCGTCAAAAAAAGCGGCCGCTGGTTCAAAGCCGTTTCCGATCAAAACGGATTTTAACAGATGAGGAGGGACGGCCATGCTTGGAGGTATTGAAGCCGGCGGCACGAAATTTGTCTGTGCCGCCGGACAAAGAGACGGCACCATTCTGGACAGAGCGGAGTTTCCGACGGGAGAACCGGATGACACACTCAGACAGGTGATCCGTTACTTTAAAGATTTCCCGATAGAAGCCATCGGCATCGGGTCGTTCGGACCGATTGATATCCGTCCCGACAGTCAAACATACGGGTGCATCACCGCGACGCCAAAGACAGCCTGGCAGAACTGCCCTATTCTTCAAACGATCAAAAGCGCTCTGGATATTCCCGCAGGCTTCACCACCGACGTTAATGCGGCGGCGCTTGGAGAAGCTTCTTTCGGCGCGGCCAAAAACGCGGAAAGCTGCCTCTATTTGACGGTCGGCACAGGCATCGGCGCGGGCGCCATCATGAACGGCAGATTTGTTCAAGGGCTGTCTCATCCTGAAATGGGCCACATTTATGTCAGAAGACATCCGGACGACGGCTACAAAGGCAATTGTCCTTACCATACAGATTGTCTGGAAGGCCTTGCGGCAGGCCCCGCCATTGAGAAACGCTGGGGGAAAAAAGCATTTCTGCTCACGGATCAGCAGGAAGTGTGGGAGCTTGAGGGCTATTATATTGCCGAAGCGCTTGTGCAGTATATTCTCATACTTTCGCCGGAAAAGATCATTCTCGGCGGGGGCGTCATGAAGCAGCATCAGCTGTTCTCTTCTATCCGTCAGCACGTGAAAAAGCGGCTGAATCAATATATTGATCTGCCCGATATTGAAAAATATATCGTTCCCCCTCAATTAGGGATTCACTCCGGCGCGGCCGGTTCGCTCGTATTGGCGGAGCAGGCCTTAGAAGCGGCAAACCGGGAGGCGGAAAAATGACGAAACTCTTATTTTTGGAACCGGTTTTTAAAGAAAGATTATGGGGCGGGACGAAGCTGCGCGATACATTCGGGTATGAGATTCCTTCTGAGCGGACGGGAGAGTGCTGGGCGATTTCAGCTCATCCGCACGGCACATCCATTGTGCGGAACGGGCCTTTTTCCGGAACATCATTACAGCGTCTCTGGAGTGAACACCCTGACCTGTTCGGACATCCGAAAGAAGACGCTTTTCCCCTGCTCACAAAAATTCTTGACGCAAATATGGACTTATCCGTACAGGTTCATCCGGATGATGCATATGCACATCGGCATGAAAACGGAGAACTCGGAAAAACGGAATGCTGGTACGTGTTGGACTGCAAAAAAGACGCGGAGCTCATTTTAGGGCATCGCGCCCAAACGAGAGAAGGCTTCGTTCGGCTCATTGAACAAAACGAGTGGGATCACCTGCTCCGCCGCATCCCCATTAAGCCCGGCGATTTTTTCTATGTCCCGAGCGGCACACTGCACGCTTTATGTGAAGGTACGCTCGTTCTTGAAATCCAGCAAAGCTCTGATGCCACCTACCGGCTTTACGACTATGACCGGACGGATGGGAACGGGAATAAACGCGAGCTTCATCTTCAGAAAGCAATTGACGTAACAGACATTCCCCATACCGATGAAAATGTAAAAAGCACAAAGCATCGGATCGGAGATGCTCTGATTACGATACTCGCCGAAACACCTTTCTTTTCAGTTTATCAATGGGATGTGAGCGGGAAAGCATCATTCCCCGCACCCGGCCGGTATTTACTCGCAAGCGTCATTAACGGACGCGGAGAACTGGATGGATGCCCCATTCACAAAGGCGATCACTTTATCGTGCCGGCGGATTCCGGAGATTTTGTTATAGAAGGAGATTGTGAGGTTATCGTTTCACATCCTTCATCATCTTAAAAATCAGGAGGTCTTTTATATGCTCAAAAAGTTAGCAGCCTGCCTGTCTATCGTTTTATTACTCTTAGGAGCCGCCAGTCCGATATCGGCTCACACCGTTTATCCCGTCAACCCAAATGCCCAGCAGACGACAAAAGATATCATGAACTGGCTGGCTCACCTGCCCAACCGTTCAGAAAACAGGGTCATGTCCGGGGCGTTCGGCGGGTACAGCGATGTCACTTTTTCAATGACAGAGGAAAACCGCTTGAAAAACGCGACGGGACAGTCTCCCGCCATCTACGGCTGTGACTATGGGAGAGGATGGCTTGAAACAGCGGATATCACCGATTCTATCGATTACAGCTGTAACAGCAGCTTAATCTCATACTGGAAAAGCGGCGGCCTCCCTCAGGTCAGCCTGCATCTCGCAAATCCGGCTTTTCCATCCGGAAACTATAAAACAGCCATCTCAAACAGCCAGTACAAAAACATTCTGGACCCTTCAACTGTTGAAGGAAAACGGCTTGAGGCGCTGCTCAGCAAAATCGCCGACGGCCTTACTCAGCTGAAAAATCAAGGCGTCACCGTTCTGTTCAGACCGCTGCATGAAATGAACGGCGAGTGGTTCTGGTGGGGGCTGACAGGCTACAACCAAAAAGACACGGAAAGAATCTCGCTGTACAAAGAGCTTTACAAGAAGATATACCGCTATATGACAGAGACAAGAGGGTTGGATAACCTTTTGTGGGTGTATTCGCCGGATGCCAACAGAGACTTTAAAACAGACTTCTACCCAGGCTCATCTTATGTGGATATTACCGGTCTGGACGCTTACTTCACTGATCCGTATGCGATATCAGGCTATGATGAAATGCTGTCTCTGAAAAAAACGTTTGCCTTTGCCGAAACCGGTCCGTCCGGCAATATCGGAAGCTTTGATTATGCTGCTTTTATCAATGCGATCAGGCAAAAATATCCTGAGACCACGTACTTTTTGACATGGGATGAACAATTAAGTCCGGCGGCCAATCAAGGCGCGCAAAGCCTTTATCAAAACAGCTGGACACTGAACAAGGGCGAAATATGGAACGGCGGGTCCTTGACGCCGATCGCGGAATAACCGCTTCTTTTGAAAATCGGTTTTAAAAAACGGCTCTGCTGGGCATATTGTTACCGTTCAAAAAGGAGGGTTCAACAATGGAAAATAACAAAAACAGCGAAGAAACGCTTTCCAGTAAGACGACCGGTAAAGGCGAGTCAGAAGACACGCTGACAAACCGGCAGGGCCATCCGGTCACTGACAACCAGAATGTCAGGACAGTCGGCAATAGAGGACCGACGACATTGGAGAATTATGATTTTTTGGAGAAAATCAGCCACTTTGACCGCGAACGGATTCCCGAGCGCGTCGTTCACGCGCGCGGCGCCGGCGCACACGGATACTTTGAGGCGTACGGAAGTTTTGGAGACGAGGAGATTTCTAAATACACAAGAGCGAAAGTGTTTCAAAAGAAAGGAACGAAAACTCCGGCGTTTGTGCGGTTTTCTACCGTCAACCACGGAAAGCATTCCCCGGAAACATTGCGTGATCCCCGGGGTTTTGCCGTTAAGCTTTATACCGAAGACGGCAACTGGGATCTGGTCGGCAACAACTTGAAAATCTTTTTTATTCGTGATCCGCTGAAGTTCCCGGATCTTGTGCACGCATTTCAGCCTGATCCCGTTACGAACATTCAGGACGGCGAGCGTATTTTCGACTTCATTTCCCAATCACCGGAAGCGACTCATATGATCACTTTCTTGTTTTCGCCGTGGGGCATCCCGGCCAACTACCGGCAGATGCAGGGCTCAGGCGTCCATGCCTACAAATGGGTCAATGAAGAAGGAAAAGCCGTGCTCGTCAAATATCACTTTGAACCGAAACAGGGCATCCGCAACCTGACACAGAAGGAAGCGGAAGAGATTCAGGGGAAAAACTTTAACCATGCGACACAGGATTTGTATGAAGCGATTGAAAAAGGCGATTACCCTGAATGGGAAGTGTATGCGCAAATCATGACTGATGACGAACACCCCGAGCTGGATTTTGATCCGCTTGATCCGACCAAGCTGTGGTATAAAGACGATTTCCCTTGGAAGCCGATCGGTAAATTGGTTCTGAACAAAAACCCGGAAAACTACCATGCCGAGGTGGAACAAGCCTCATTCGGAACGGGCGTGCTTGTGGACGGCCTTGATTTTTCGGATGACAAATTACTTCAGGGGCGGACATTCTCCTATTCAGATACCCAGCGGTACCGCGTCGGCGCAAACTATCTGCAGCTTCCGATCAACTCGCCGAAAAAGCATGTCGCCACCAACCAGGAAGGCGGGCAAATGCAGTATCGGGTCGATCGGGCAGAAGGACAAAACCCGCACGTCAACTATGAGCCGTCCATTATGGGAGGACTCAACGAAGCAAAGCAGGATGGGAAAGACCATACACCTCATGTCGAAGGCGATGTGAAGCGGGAAGCGATCGACCGGTCGAATAATTTCGGCCAGGCCGGAAAAACATACCGTCGATTTTCAGAATTTGAACGGAACGAATTGATCACAAACCTGGTCAATACGCTTTCTTCCTGCCGCAAAGACATTCAGGATCAAATGATTGAGAATTTCACAAAAGCAGATCCGGACTACGGAAAACGTGTGGCGGAAGGGCTGAAAAAAGCCTCCGAAAGCAACAGCGGCGGGCCGATCGGCACTACTGATACAGCACAAGCCGCAAAACAGGCTGAACAGGAAAGCCATCCGTCTGATCCGTATTAAATAAAAAAACAGGACAATCGCGTCCTGTTTTTTTTGAGCTAATTCAGCTCCTGTATATTCTGCTCCGCCGCGGCCGCAAATACTTTCGGCTCCGGACGGTCAAGATCTTCATGGAATAAACTTACTTTGTGAATCTGCCGGTTGTCGTACAGATGAAAGTAGTAGTTCCCGGTGTCACAGCACATGACCGACGTATACTGCGTATAATCAATTTCATTCTCCTCTGTGATCACCGCGCCTTTTGGAATATTCACATTGGACAGCACGTGAAAAGCGGCCGTAACGCCATCCGTTTCATGAGCGGCAGACTCTAAATGCTCTTTCAGATAAGCGGCTCTGATGAATCGGGATGGCGGCGTGTAATCACCGGGAAGCCCGATCGTTCCAGATCCTTGGCCGAAAGCGGTTAATGTCATTCCGCCCAATGTTTTGCTTTCTGACTGCTGCGGCCTGATTCCGATATAATGGCGCAGATTGGTCACATGCCAAGGAAATTCCGGACTGTTGGTCATCACTCCGGGTTTGTTGTCATATACTTTCATTCCCTCCGGTGTCGGCTCGATGACAATGCAGCCGCCCGTGCGGTCTGATAAAATCCAATGAAGAGGCAGCACCGTATCCAATAACATTAACTTCTTCTCTACAATCGTCAGCATTGAGAGCTTTTCCTTTATGTCTTCAAGAGATTCACAGTTTGATAAGGCCCAGGTGACAAACTCATGAGGAGCGATGTGACAGGTGCCCTCCCGTTCCGCTTTCTCGTATCCCGCAAAGCCCGGAAAATACAGCGTCGCACACGACAGCCCTTTTTCATTCACGCCATCGGCAAACAGAACATTGCCGAGATTTCTCCCCATGCCGATAAATGCGTATTTCGTCTTATGCATCCTGCCGTCAGCTTCGCTTTTCCAGCTGTACTGACGAGGGTAAAGCATGACGTCCGTACCGAGCTGAAATGCAAAATCCATCGTTCGCGCCAATAGGTGATTACCGTCTGTCGTTTTCAATGTAAGACTTGTACACATATCATCAATCCCCTTTTCATTAATGAAATTTACACAAAGTAAACTATTCTTCCAGCTTAACGAATAATGGCTCCATTCGTCAAAAGATTGACACATTTCTCCTTAATACATATTAGTCCGTAAGCATATCCATGCCTTTTAAACCCTGGCAAATCGTTTTGGCGGCAGTGTTTGTTCCGTTTTTCAAAAAAACTTTTGAACGGCTGTCAACGAGGCTTTACAATGTTTTTCCTGCATGCTGGAATTTGTAAACGGCAGGTCAATCTGTTAAGCTATGTCTTTATGTTAAAGAAGAACATACGGAGGAGATTATCTATTGAAAGTAGAAAGGCGAACGATTGAACATATTCCGCATGACGAAAGACACGGAAAGGCTAAAGATTTATTCCCCGTCTGGTTCGGGGCGAATATGCATATTACGACGTTAGTCACAGGCACACTGCCCGTTACAATGGGGCTCGATCTCTTTTGGAGTATCGCCGCCATTATTATCGGAACCTTTATCGGCGCAATCTTTATGGCGTCTCATTCCGCACAAGGACCTCAGCTCGGAATTCCGCAAATGATTCAAAGCCGCGCGCAATTCGGCGTGATCGGAGCGATTCTGCCCCTCTTTTTGGTCATGTTTATCTACCTGGGCTTCTTTGCGAGCAGTACGATTCTCGCAGCCGGTACACTGAGCAGCTTTGTACCGATTCCGGCTTCATGGTGTATTATCGGCTTAAGCGCCATCTGTTTTTTACTCACGATCTACGGTCATGATCTGATTCACAAAATGCAGAAAATCCTCTCTTGGACCTCCTTTGCCGTTTTTTTTGCTGCAACGATTCTTATTTTTCAACTGCCGATTCCTTCAGGAAGCTGGGTGCCCGGCTCATTAGACCTGCCTGTTTTCCTAGTGGCGGTCAGCGCGGTGGCCACATGGCAGCTGGCATATGCACCATATGTCGCAGATTATTCCCGTTATCTGCCGGTCAAAACACCGGCATCGCATACTTTTTGGTACAGCTACGCAGGTACGTCAGTCAGTTCCATCTGGATGATGCTTCTTGGCACCATTTTGACGACGGCGCTCCCGGAATTTACCGCTAATGCGGGAAATGAGATTGTCCGATTGTTCGGTCCGTTTTCCTTTATTATGCTGATCATCGTCCTGTTCGGGCAAATGGCGATCAACGTCTTTAATTTATACGGAGCCTTTATGTCTACGACGACTACCTTAGAGCCGTTTTTAAAACTGAAGGTGACGCCGAAAACGAGAGTGGTAATGATCCTTTATGTGACGGCAGCAGGTACTGTATTAAGTCTCTTGGGCCAAAGCAATTTCATGGAACTGTTTTTAAATTTCATCTTTTTCATCAGTTATTTCTTAATTCCATGGACGGCGATCAACCTCGTGGATTACTATTTTATCCGCCGCGGAAAATACCACGTCAAATCGATGTTTGACGTCAACGGACAATACGGCAGGGTCAATTGGATTACAGCGGCCGCCTTCGTTTTGTCGATTATATTAGAAATCCCATTCATCAATACATCCTTTTACATCGGGCCGCTCGCTGAAATATTCGGCGGAGGCGACATTGCCTGGGTCATCGGCCTGGCCGTTCCGTCGCTGCTGTATTATGTCCTGATGAAATCAAGGGTAAAACAACAAGAGGCGCCTTCTCTATGAAGACGCCTTTTCTTTATTCATATTCCTTCCATACACGCGGCAGCAGTTCAGAAAGTTCGTGCGCCAATAAGGTATGGGCGGAGCGCTCTTTCGTCCATAACTCCGCACATTCACCGTGAAGGCGGACGGCGTTCAATACGGCATGCTTCGGGTCTTGATGACAGCACAGCATGCCGAGAATCATTCCCGTCAGCGTGTCGCCGGTCCCGCCTTTTGCAAGCGCGCCGTTTCCTGTTGTATTCCTGCGGCATTCCCCGTCGGGAAAAGCGATAATGGTTTCGTTTCCTTTCAGGACAATCGTGGCGTGAAGCCGCTCCGCCCATTCCGCGGCATATCCCGCTCTGTTCTGCTGAATCTCTTGAATCGGAAGGCCTGTCATTCTGGAAAATTCGCCGGGATGAGGCGTCAAGATCACGGGGGCTTTCCTCTTTGGATAGGTTCTTTTCGTAATGGCGCCCGCGTCCAGTATGACGGGATAATCGGCAGAAAGCAGCTGATCAGCCGCCTGCTGCACTTCGTCTGTTTGGGGAAGGCCCGGTCCGATGGCAGCGGCCCGGATGGTTTCCCCGGGCTGGCCCGCCGCGGCTTTTTTCCAGCCGTCACGCCAGTACGTCGCTTCCGGCAGCACCGGGACGATAAGCGGGATGACGCCTGCCGATGTACCGATGACGAGCTTGCCGACACCGCTTCTCATCGCGCCCAATCCGGCCAGAAGGGCGGCTCCCGGCATGTCTTCGCTGCCGGCCAGCAATAACGCCGTCCCGAACGTCCCTTTATGGCTGTCTGCCTCCCGTTTCGGCAGCGTATCTTTCACATCCTGTTCCGTCCAATCCATTATATTCATCTCTGTACCTCCTCTTCTGTCTCCTATTTATATTCCAAACAAGAAGAGATTTTAAACCGCACAAAAAAAACAGCCGCTTGCTTGCGGCTGTTTATGTTCTGATCGGAACATCAAGACGGTAAAGCTTCCGGTACCGTTCGTTTTCTGCAAGCAGCTCTTGATGGGTTCCTTCCATTTCTGCTTTTCCATTTTCTAAAAAGACGATTTTATCGGCTGTTTCCACACCCGCTAAATGGTGTGTAATCCAGAGAATCGTTTTCTCTTTAAAGACATCAAAAATCGTATCAAGCAATTCGCGTTCAGTGACCGCATCAAGGCCGACCGTCGGTTCATCAAGGATAATGACCGGCGTGTCTTGGAGAAGAATACGGGCAAGCGCGATCCGCTGCCGTTCCCCGCCTGAGAAACGAATCCCCGTCTCCTGCACGGACGTTTCATATCCGTCAGGCAGTGATTCAATATAATCATGCAGCTTCACTTGCCGAGCCGCACGCTTAACATCTTCATCACTCGCCTTGCCGTTTCCGAGCCGGATATTGTTCATAATGCTCGTGTTAAAGAGATGAGGTTTCTGATTCAAAACGGCCACCGCTGAGGAAATCTGCTCCTGCACGGCCGCAGTTTCCAGCCCATTCAGCATCACTTTGCCCGAATCGGGAACTAAGGCGCCTTCAATTAAAGCGAGAGAGGTCGACTTACCGGAGCCGCTCCTGCCGAGCAGCGCCATTTTTTCACCTTGGCGGAGAGTGAAGGAAAAACGGTCAAGCACATGACTGTGCTGATCATAAGAAAACGTCACGTTATCAAATGTAAGTGTCACATCAGATACATCCAGTTTCTCATCTGTCTGCTTCACCTCACGACTTCGCAGCTCCGGAGCCGCCTGACTCATTCTATTGATGGAATCCTGATAAGAAGGCACTTCCGTCAGCGCATCCGAAAGGGGCAGAAACGCCTCTGTCAATGGAAATACGACAAGCACAAAGGCCGCGATCATCGTGTTGGCGATGCTGCCGTCCGCATACTGACCCGCCGTCCAGAACAGCATGATCAATATGAAGCCGCCGACAAGACATTGCGCGGCGAGATCACGCCATCTCGTAAACCGCTGACGTTTGCTTTCAAGATCAAACCATGCCTTCTCTTTCTCTTCATAAGAGGAAATAAAGGCCGCCTGGCGTCCCGAGAACATCCAGTCGCTCACGCCGAGCACGGCATCTGTCAGCCGGCTGTAGAGCGTATTCCGGCCGCTTTTCAGCCTCATGTTTTTCGCTCTCGTCACAAGAAGCGACACAACCGGAAACAATACAACCAATATAAACAGGTAAATCGCCGCAAAAGCGGCAAACGGCCAGGAAAAAAAGCCGAGTCCGATAACGGATGCCGCATACAGCAGCAAAGCGGAAACCGCAGGAAAAATCGTTTTTAAAAACGCATCCTGCAAATGCTCAATATCCTCAGCCAAAATGCCGAGCATGTCGCCCGTCCGAAAACGGGATGAAAGCATGAGCGAGGCCGGCTCCAGCATATTGTAAAGCCGCACCCTCATGTCGGACACGATTTTCAGAATGATATGGTGCCCCGTCAGACGCTCGGCGTACCGTGAGACTGAACGGGCAATCCCGAAGGTCCGCACGGCTACAATCGGAACGTACACCAGCAGGATATTCTCAGGCCTGGTCGCCGACTTAGAGATCAAAAAACCGGAAGTGAACATGAGAAAGGCCGCCGAAAAAATCGTCACCGCGCCTAAAAAAATCACAAGAACAAACAAACGGGCATTTTGCTTCATATACGGCAGAATCCATTCTTCTTTTCTCATGTTCTTTCCCCCAGTTGCGCCTTTACAAGTTTGGCGTATACGCCTTGTTTCGCCATCAATTCGTCGTGGGTGCCGATTTCCGCCACTGCGCCGTCATCAAGCACGATAATTTCGTCCATCTCAAGCATCCAGTGAAGACGGTGAGTGGCCAGAAAGACAAGTTTGTTTTCAAACAGGTCTTTCATCGTTTCTTTTATTTCATATTCTGTTTCAATATCAAGGTGAGCGGTCGGCTCATCCAAAAGGAGAATCGGCCGGTTTCCTAAAAAGGCTCTGGCCAGCGCGACACGCTGAGCCTGCCCTCCGCTGAGCGCCCGTCCGCCCTCGCCGATCCGGCCGTCAAGACCGCCGGGCAGATCACGGATCAGTCCGGAAAGACCCGCCGATCTAGCGGCCTGCGCCGTTTCCTCACGCGAAGCATCAGGATGATAAAACCGGATATTATTCAAAAGCGTGTCATCAAAAATGTACGGGTGCTGCGGAATATAAAGCAGCTGCTTCTGCCAGCCGTCCGACTGCAGATGTGAGCGGGATTCACCGTTTACCTTGATCTCACCGGACGCAGGCTCTAAAAAGCCGCCCAGCACATCAATGAGTGTCGATTTTCCCGCACCGCTTTCCCCGATAATCCCGATTTTCTTCTTCCCTTTGAAGGACAGATGAAATTCAGACATCGATTCTCGGACGGACAAACGCGTAAGCTGTAATTCATCCCCGTCAGTCCACGTATCAAGTTCGAGCGGCTTTTCTTCTTTAAAACCGGGCTGCGCCAAAATCGCTTGAATGGTTTTCCCCGCCTCCTGCCCGTTTAACGTCGCGTGGTAATCATTCCCCACTTCGCGGACCGGGAGAAAATATTCAGGCGCGAGAATGAGCGCGGTCAATGCCGGTCCGAGCAGAATTTGTCCGTCTATCAGCCGCAAGCCGAGAAACACCGCCACTGTCGCCACCGACAGCATCGTAAAGAAATCCAGGGCGAATGATGATAAAAACGCGACCCGGAGCGTGCTCATCGTCGCCTTGCGGTATCTCTCACTGACATGAAAGATATTTTTACTGTGTGATTTGCTTAATCCTAAAAACCGCAATGTCTCCAGTCCGCGGAGCGAATCCACGAAATGATTGGAAAGCGTCTGATAGGACTTCCATTGGCGATCGGCTTTTTTCTGTGCCACAAGTCCGAGCAGAATCATAAATACAATCAAAATCGGAAGCGCAAGAATCAGAATCAAAGCCGATGTTTTATCCTGAAAAAACACGTAAATAACAACGGCAGCCGGCACAATCGCCATGCTGACCATTTTCGGCAGAAACAGCTCTAAATAACGGCGGAACTGGCTGATGCCTTCCATCGCCAGCGTCACCATCCGGCCTGTCCCCTCTTTTTTCGCAAAGCGGGGGCCGAGACGGAACAATTGCTCAAGAAATCTTTTTCTTAAGTCTGCGCCGGTTTGCGCGGCATATTGGTACACGATTTTCTGCCGGACCGTTGTCACCGCATGCCGGACCAAAAACGCAAGCAGGAAAAAGCCGATAACCGGATAAAGAGAAGCAATCCGCTTCCCGTTAAATAATCCGGTTACCGCCTGGCTCAGCCATTCCGCCTGCAAGATGATGGCGGCCGTTTGTATAATCGTTAATCCCGTAATGATCGCAAGAATCCGCTTCATTCCTTTATAAAGAAACAGGTCTTTTCCCATTAATAAGTCATAGGCTCCTTATGGCTGACGCGTTTCCGGAAGACGTAATAGCTCCAGATCTGACTGCCGATGACAAACGGCAGCAAAGTCAGTGCGGCAATTGTCATGACCTTAAGTGAATAATCACCGGAAGACGCGTTAGCTACTGTTAAGTCATACGCGCTTTTCAGCGAGCTGACCATGACGCGCGGGAACAGAGAGATAAAAATCATCGCAACTGTCAAAGCAAGACCCGCGCCGGTCATACCGAATGCCCAGCCGTCTTTTTTCTTGCTCATGAACACAACGGCAAGAACGTTGCAGATGACAATCAGCACGAATACCGGAATCGTGATGTTTGCCCGGCGTGTAAACATATCCGTATCGTATGCAGACATCGCAAAGAAAGCAAGTACAACAAGAAAGATAACACCGATTACGCGTTTTGCCATTTTTCTCGCACGCTCTTGTAAATCACCGATCGTGCGCAGGGTGATAAACATTAAACCGTGCAGGAATGAAAGAAGGGTGACGGCCGCTCCGCCAAGAACGGAATACACGTTCACAATATCTGAAAAACCTGCGTGAATGTTCATATGTCCGTCAATCGGCACACCGCGGAACAAGCTTGTGAAAATAAGTCCGAATACAAATGGCGGGATAAGGCTGCCGAAGAAAATCACCCAGTCCCATGTTTTGACCCATTTTAAATGATTCACTTTTCCGCGGAATTCAAACGCCACGCCGCGGCCCATTAAAGCAAGAAGGATGATGATAAACGGAATATAATATCCGCTCAGCATCGTCGCATACCAGTTCGGGAATGCCGCGAAGATCGCTCCCGTACCTGTCAGCAGCCATACCTCATTCGCATCCCAGAACGGGCCGATGGTGTTAATCAGCACTCTGCGTTCTAATTCATTATGGCCAAGAAATCGGGTCGAAATGCCGACACCGAAGTCAAAACCTTCTAAAAAGAAAAATCCGACAAACAAAACTGAAACGAGTACAAACCAAAGATCATGAAGTGACCCCATGGTAGACCTCCTGACTGAACGGATCCGTTGATACAGGAACATCCTTGTGATCATCATGGTCCGCACCTTTTTTAATTTCACGAACGAATAGGAAGACAAGCAGCGCGCCTAAAATCAAGTACATGACGCCGAAGCCGATAATTGAAAACAGCAGAGATCCCGTCGTTACGTTAGGCGAAACGGATTGTGCGGTCGTCATTTGTCCCATGACCGTCCACGGCTGGCGGCCGATTTCAGTCATAATCCAACCGGCAGAGTTCGCAATGAACGGGAATGCGATCAGCGCGATCATGCCCCGTAAATACCACTTGCTCGTATGAAGCTTTTTGCGGCGGTTCAGAATAAAGCCGGCAATCGCGGCAAAAATCATAAGCGCGCCCGCTCCCGCCATAATGCGGAAACTCCAGAACGTCGTTTTGACAGGCGGGATATAGTCGCCTTTTCCGTACGTTTTTTCATATTCTTTTTGAAGTGTTTTCATCCCTTTCACACTGCCGCTGAACTTCTGGTAAGCCAAGTAGCTGAGTGCGTAAGGAATTGAAATTTCTGATGTGTTTTTTTCTTTATTCGTATCAATGTTCGCAAAAGCCGTCCACGCGGCAGGATCACCGCTGTCATCCCAAAGCGCTTCACTGGCAGCCATTTTCATCGGCTGCGATTCCATTAAATGCTCAGCCTGCATATGTCCGCTGAACGCAACGCCGATACCGGCGATCAGACCGACAATCATCGAAAGCTTGAAAGATTTATGGAAGAAAGGCACTTCTTTTTTCTTCAATAATTTAAATGCGCTGACACCGGCGATAAAGAAAGCACCCGTCGCAAGCGCCCCGAAAATGACGTGAGGGAATTCAACCCAAAGCTGAGGGTTTGTCAAAAGCGCCCCGAAATCATTCATTTCCGCTCGGCCGTTTTTAATCGTAAAGCCGACCGGCTCCTGCATGAATGAGTTTGCCGTCAAAATCCAGAAAGATGACATAATCGTTCCGAAAGATACAAGCCAAATGCAAAGCAAATGCACTTTTTTAGATAAACGGTCCCAGCCGAAAATCCATAATCCGATAAAAATAGACTCCATAAAAAACGCCAAAAGCGCTTCAATCGCAAGCGGAGCCCCAAATACGTCTCCGACAAAACGGGAATAATCAGACCAGTTCAATCCGAACTGGAATTCCTGAAGAATCCCTGTGACGACGCCGACAGCGAAGTTAATTAAAAAGAGATGCCCCCAAAATTTAGCCATTTTGAGATAGGTCTCTTGTTTTTTGACAACATAAAGCGTCTCCATCAAAGCAACCATAAACACAAGCCCGATAGACAAAGGCACAAACAAGAAGTGAAACAATGTTGTAGATGCAAATTGAATGCGGGCTAATACCAACTCACTCATGATGTTTTTCCTCCAATCTGGTAAATTGCTCAACACTTCACAAACATAGCGAAATCATTGCTCGGTATTTCACAAAAAATGATATATTTGCTCAATGTTTCACAAATTCGTCAAAACTATTGAAATATCAGCCTGTACACCCTGGGGGACAGCGGCTGTCATAGAAATGATTCAATATCATTACTTTACAACGATTCAGCCTAAAAAAAAAGATCAATATACCTAAAATAAGGCTGAAATTGTGACCGATTATTGTCGGATTTGTAGAGATTTTATGTCAGCACCTAGGATATTTGTCCCTTTGATATCGTACCTCTTTTTTATTCGTGTGGCGAACAAAATGCTTTTCTCGGTGAAAAATCCCGCCAAATCGACATTTTGAGAAAGAAAATGTGAAGAAAGCATGCCCTCTAGTAAATTCATAATATATGAACAATTTAAATTTTTTAGTATACTTTAAATGGGGATATTTTTTCACTACCTAACGACTGGGGGAACAAGCATGGGAGAACTTCAACCAAAATTGCAAACGGATTCAATCCAAAAACAGGAACGGACTGATAACTGGTTTGCCAGAGCAATGAATATAAGAATCGGCATTATTCCTCTTCCTATCTATATCCTGCTTTTCTTGCTTATTACGGTGTTTGTCATGAGCCGTGATGTAAAAAGCGACATTCTGACATCAATTGCCGTCATGAGTTTTTTCGGATTTACCTTCGGCCAGGTCGGAAAATCCATTCCGATCGTGCGTTCCATCGGCGGCCCTGCGATTCTCACAACCTTTATTCCATCCGCTGTCGTCTACTACCACCTGCTTCCGAAAGACATTATTACTTCAACAACAGAATTCACAGAAAGCTCCAACTTTCTCTATTTATTTATTGCCGGTATCGTCGTCGGCAGTATTCTTGGGATGAAAAGAGAGACGCTCGTCAAAGCTTTCGTCAAGATTTTTATTCCGCTGATCGCCGGCTCGATCGCGGCCGCCATAGTCGGCTTATGCGTCGGGACGCTGCTCGGGCTCGGCTTTCAGCACACACTGCTTTATATTGTCGTTCCGATTATGGCGGGGGGTGTCGGTGAAGGCGCGATTCCTTTATCCATCGGCTACTCCGATATTATGCCGATGTCCCAGGGAGACGCCTTTGCGCTTGTGCTGCCGTCCATCATGCTCGGCAGCCTGTGCGCCATTATGTTATCGGGTTTGCTGAATGTCATCGGGAAACGCAAACCGGAATGGACGGGCAACGGGAAGGTTGATAAGTCTGATCATTCCGCTCCCGCATTGGAACAGCCGGCCAATGATAAAACGTTT
The DNA here is from genome assembly GCF_040311405.1 of Bacillus sp. FSL K6-2865. Taxonomy (NCBI): domain Bacteria; kingdom Bacillati; phylum Bacillota; class Bacilli; order Caryophanales; family Bacillaceae; genus Bacillus; species Bacillus sp. FSL K6-2865. The sequence goes on from NZ_CP152036.1 coordinate 3,924,756, forward strand.
GATTTGTCCTTTTTCGCTTCAGGCGGTATTTTAGCGGTTTCCCTCTATTTGGTCGGCATGCTGGCGCATGATTTCTTTCAGCTTCCGGCTCCTGTCGTGATGCTCGTCCTTGCCGTTCTCATTAAGCTGTTCAGGCTGGCGCCGGCTTCGATTGAAAACGGAGCCTTCGGCGTCTCGCGCTTTTTCTCGACAGCCGTGACCTATCCGCTCTTATTTGCGATCGGCGTTTCAATGACACCATGGGACAAGCTGATTGCGGCATTTACGATCAGCAACATCATTACCATTTTATCAATCGTCGTCACGATGATGGCCGTCGGTTTTCTGATCGGAAAATGGCTGAATCTGTACCCGATTGAGACGGCGATTATTAATGCCTGCCATTCCGGCCAGGGCGGCACCGGCGACGTCGCGATCTTGAGCGCCGCTGAACGGCTTGAGCTTATGCCGTTCGCCCAAGTGTCGACCAGAATCGGCGGAGCGATTACCGTGAGTGTCACCCTTCTGCTGCTTCATCAATTCTATTAAACTGAAAAAAAGCCTCCGCATATGCGGAGGCTCTGTTATTTCATCACATTTTGAATATAAGAGCCGAATGCCGCCCCGGACATGCCCGGCGATACACGGACGCGGTGAAGCCCGTAAAGCCCCTGATCTCTTGACGCCGCTCCCGGCTCCGTCGTAACCGCCATACGGTAGCCTGACGCGGCGGCGGCTTTTAATGTTTCCTTATTATATCGTCCGACAGGGTAGCTGATCATAGACGTCCGCTGCCCGAACATTTGATCAAATAAACGCTTAGAGTCCTTCATTTCACGTCGCTGCTGCTGCGGTGTGAGCCCGTTCAATTCGAGATGGTTCATCGTATGGCTCTGAATGGAAATGCCGTGGGCGGCCATCTCCTTCATCTGCTTCTCAGTCAGATGATTCTTATGCCCGATATAGTTTCCGATCATAAAGATTGTCGCTTTCATCTTGTATTTCTTTAAAATGGGATAGGCCGCTTTCACATTGTCGGTATAGCCGTCATCAAATGTGATCAGAACACATTTTTCACGCGGCTCCTTATCCTCCGTCAGCATCAGATAGGCCTCTTCAGGAGTCATCGTATAATAGCCGTGATCATGAAGCCACTTCATATGCTGCCGGAATTCTTCCTTCGGCACACGCAGGCTGTTTCCCTCAGAAATGCTGTGGTACATCAGAATCGGCAGTCTTGCCGTTCCTTTCGTTTGAACCCAGGCGGACGTATCCGGCTCTTTTTTGATTTGGCGCTTTACAGACTTTTTATCGTGGTGCGCTTCTGCCTTCGGAATGCTTTGTTCGGCGCTTGCCTCATGGCCCGAGCAGGCGGCAAGCGTAAACACGGCAGCCAAAAGGCACATGCACATGATCATGCGTTTCATCGTTTTCCTGCTTTCTGTCTTCTATTTACTTTTTATATCGGTTATGCGTCATAAATTGTTACATCAAAAAAGCCGGACATCCAGCTGTCCGGCTTTGCGTTATGAGCGGATTCTGATTTCTGTTTCACTGTCAAAAAAGTGAGCTTTATTCATGTCGAAAGCGACGGTCAATTCCTCACCGGCACGTATGTCATGGCGGGCGTCAATCCGGGCGATAAAATCCTGATCCCCGATCCGGGAATAAACCATAATTTCTGACCCGAGCAATTCCGCGACATTGATTTTAGCTGTGATGGATGACTTCTTATAGGATTCTACCACAATCAGCTCATCATGTATGTCTTCCGGGCGGATGCCGAAGATAACATCTTTGCCGGCATACCCTTTTTCCCGGAGCATTTTCATTTTCCCTTCCGGCACGCTGAGAGCGGCTGAACCGATCTGAATGGCGCCGTCCGTCAGCTTTCCTTTGAAAAAGTTCATCGCTGGGGAGCCGATAAACCCGCCGACAAATACGTTTTCGGGATGTTCATACACGTCTTTCGGTGTGCCGATCTGCTGAATTTTTCCGTCCTTCATGACTACGATGCGTGTCGCCATCGTCAGTGCTTCTGTTTGGTCGTGCGTCACATAGATTGTGGTTGTTTGCAGCCTTTGGTGGAGCTTAATAATTTCTGCCCGCATCTGCACCCGAAGCTTTGCGTCCAGATTTGACAGCGGCTCATCCATTAAGAACACTTTGGCGTCCCTGACAATCGCCCGGCCTAATGCAACCCGCTGCCGCTGCCCGCCGGAGAGCGCCTTCGGTTTGCGGTGCAGATACTCTGTGAGCCCAAGCATTTTCGCCGCTTCTTCGACCCGTTTTTTTATCTCAGGTTTCGGCATCTTCCTCAGCTTCAGACCGAAAGCGATATTATCATAGACCGTCATGTGCGGATATAACGCATAGTTTTGAAACACCATGGCGATATCCCTGTCTTTAGGAGCGATATCATTCACTCTCGTGTCACCGATATAGAAATCGCCCTTCGTAATGTCTTCCAGCCCGGCAACCATCCGCAATGTTGTCGACTTGCCGCACCCCGACGGACCGACAAACACGATAAACTCTTTATCTTGAATATGAAGGTTAAAATCATCGACAGCCGCTTCTTTTTGATCGTAATACTTATAAATATGCTCCAGCCGAAGTTCCGCCATGTCATCTCCTCCTTTTTGTAAACGCTTTCTTAAATAGGATTGTAACAGCGTCACACGGCGGCGGATATAGGCAATGTTCATAAAAAAAGTCCGCTGCCTTCGTGCACATTTCCCATTTAATGTGATTTTTCATACTGCAGACAAATGAAATAAGCCAACAGGGCGCCCCGATATGTCTTAATATCAATACCCGAGCGTTCCGCAAATTTATCAATCCGATATTGAAGACTGTTGCGGTGCAAATGCAGTCTTTTCGATGTGAGCGACATGTTCGAGTTATGTTCAATAAAAGTCTGAATCGTATGCTTCAGCTCCGGTTCTTTCTGAAACAGCAGCACCGCTTCTTCGTGAAGCAAGGCTGAGAGCTTTTCTCTGCTTTCTTCCGTGAGCATGGCCGGAAATACCGTTTCCGCGGTCAGCGTGCTCAGCTGCGGGAGATAACGCCGGCCAATCTGACAATATTGCTGTTCTCTCCGATAATGAAGGCGCAGACGTTCTCCCGCGCCGTAATACCTTCCGATGAAAAAACGGACACTGAAATAAAAATCGCCTTCGAGAATCTTCACAAAAGATGCGATGTCATCCGAATCTGGCGCTTCCAGCTTTTCTTCCTCCACAATCACGCCCTGATCCCTTCCCGTCCGGACAACTGTATATGAAACCGGCCAGAAATGGCGCAGCGCTTCGGTAAATGCCCCCCAGTCCCGTTCTCCCAATAAGTCATAATGGATAAAACGGACACGCGGCTCCTTGACATCAGGCACCGGGCCTTCTTCCAGCAGAAAACGCCGCCACCTCTTTGCTGCCGCCGTCTCCGGAAAAAAATCGCCTTTTTCTTCAGCGGGCGTCAAAAGTGATTCCAGAAGCAGTTTCTCCTTCGGGGTGATATCCTCCTTCGGAATGGCGACATAGACCCGCCTTTTCTCATCATAAAAGCAAAAGACATCCTCCGCCGTACAGCACGTATCAGACAACACAGCCCTCGGGTAAATTGCCAATAACGGGTTCATATGCGCTCCTCTCTATCGCTCTATCATATTTTCAGTATAAAACGTCCGGCCGATTGTATCCACTTCGTTTTAAGAAACAGCTTTCAGGCTATTTCCCGGGAAACGGATCATAACCGCTTCTGCCGGCATAAGAAAAAAACCCTCCGCGCCGGCAGAGGGTTCCTTTTTATTTAGAGATATCGACGAAGCCTTCACCAAAGACGTCACGCACATCATGAACAATGACAAACGCTTTTGTATCACAGCTTTTAATAATTTTTTTGAGCATGGAAAGCTCTTGTTTCTGGATGACGATATATAAAATTTCCTTCGACTGCCCCGTGTAATTTCCTTTACCCGACAGCAGCGTAACCCCTCTGTCCATAAGCGTGTTGACCTGTTCGGCGATTTCGTGCTTATGCTCAGATATAATCGTCACCGCTTTTTTCGTATTCAGGCCTTCAATGATAAAGTCCATCACCTTCGTTCCGATGTACAGCATGACAATGGTAAACATCATTTTTTCTGCACCGATGATGAAATAAGAACTGAAGACGACAATCAGATCAAAGAACAAAAGCGCATAGCTGATATTCCAATCGAGATATTTGTTCGCAATCCTCGCCAAAATGGCAGAACCCGCAGTCGTGCCTCCGACTCGAATAATGATCCCGATTCCGACACCGGCAAACACACCCGCAAAAATAGTATTAATAATGAGTTCATGTGAAGGCGAGTGCCAATCATGCGTCAGATGCAGAAACAGTGAGTTGGCGACAACGGTAATGATCGTATAAAGCGTTGTTTTTCCGTCTAAAAATTTATATCCGATAATCAATAAGATCCCGTTCAAAATGATATTCGTCACCCCGGGCGACCATTCAAACACATAGTACAAGATCAGGGTGATTCCCGTTACCCCGCCCTCTCCAAGATCATTCGGAATGGCGAATAAATTAACGGCCAAAGCAAAGATAAAAGCCCCAATAATCAGCATCAGCACATCCAGCAATCTCTTTTTCATCCCAGACACTCCCTTTATATAAAATCAAAAAAGCCCGGGAGAGCACTCTTCATTAAAAGAGCAGAAACTCCCGGGCTTTTATCCCAACGTGTCACAGCAGGAACCTGCTGTGTGTTTTCTCTCGGTCCAGACCAATTCAGCATTGCGGAACCCTAGAAAACCACTGTTTTTTATGTTCAGTTTTTGTATATCTTTCAAGATTATACGGGAAATCACGAACATGTTCAACCACTCTTTTTTCAATAAACGTATAAAAAATATGAACGATCTGCCGATACTAAAAAAGGCACTAAAATACATGACTAAAAAATCATTAAAATACTTTTTTTCTCAAAATATTATTGACTATAGGTTATTTTACAGGCATTATAGTATGTAGTTTTCAAGAAATAGTTTACATAGGAGGAAATATTATGGCAGGCAACCTGGTGTCTTGTAAGGCATGCGGCAAAGAAATCGCTAAAGGCGTTAAAAAATGCCCAAACTGCGGTAAAGATCAGAGAAACTTTTTTATGAGACATAAAATTATCACATTGCTTCTGGCAGTAGTGGTTATTATCATTCTCGTAAACATCGGCGGCGGAGGCGGATCTTCATCATCTAAAACCGCGTCTTCAAAAGCTGCGGAATCCAAGGAAAAACTGTATAACATCGGTGACACTGTTAAGACTGAAAAAACAGAAGTTACTGTTACGAAAGTGGAAAAAAGAGATTCAGTAGGCTCTCAATTTGTCGAGAAAAAAGCATCTGACGGCGGCGTTATCGTAGCTGTTCAATACACAGTTAAAAATGTTTCAAACAAGCCGTTAAGCTCTTTCTCCATTCCAAGAGCGAAATTAGTAGATTCTAAAGGAACATCCTATGATTCAGATATTGATGCTTCTTCAAGCTATGCAACAGAAACAAAAGTAGACAACAGTAAAATTTTAAGTGACTTGAACCCGAACATTAAAGTTACGGACGTAAAAGCTTTTGAAGTTGATAAAAACGCATACTCTAAAGGCACTTGGAAATTAAAGTTCAGCAACGATGTTGAAGTGAAAATTAAATAATGACCGTAATAAAAGAGACCTTCACCATTTGAAGGTCTCTTTCTTTTTATACCTTTTGGTACCCGTTCACATTGGAGGACTGCCACTTCCAAGAGTCGGCGCACATGTCTTCAAGCCCGCGCTTTGCTTCCCAGCCTAATTCAGCCTTCGCTTTTGCCGGGTCTGCGAAGCATGCGGCGATGTCTCCCGGGCGCCGGTCGGCAAAACGGTACGGCACTTCTTTTCCTGATACTTTTTCAAACGCCTTGACCATCTCAAGAACGCTGTAGCCTTTTCCCGTGCCGAGATTATAGGCATCCGCGCCTGTTGTGTTCAGCACCTTCTCAAGCGCTCTGACGTGGCCCTCGGCAAGGTCAACGACATGGATGTAATCCCGCACGCCGGTGCCGTCCTTTGTCGGATAATCATTGCCGAACACCTGCAATTGCTCAAGCTTGCCGACAGCGACTTGGGCGACGTACGGCATTAAATTATTCGGGATGCCGTTCGGGTCTTCTCCGATCCGCCCGCTCGGGTGCGCGCCGAACGGATTAAAGTAACGGAGCAGCGCAATGCTCCATTCAGAGTCCGCTTTATGCAGATCGCGTAAAATCTGTTCCAGCATCAGCTTTGTCTGCCCGTAAGGATTGGTCGCGCTTAATGGAAAATCCTCAGTGATCGGCGTTGTTTCCGGAACGCCGTAAACCGTCGCTGAAGAACTGAAGACGATTTTTTTCACACCGTGTGCCTGCATGGCTTCACATAAAATAAACGTTCCTGTCAGATTATTATGATAATAACGGAGCGGAACAGCCACAGACTCACCGACGGCTTTTAATCCCGCAAAATGAATGACGGCTTCAATCTCATTTTCAGCAAACACCCGGTGAACGGCATCACGGTCAAGGATATCCGCCTCATAAAACACAAGCCCTTTTCCGGTAATGTCTTTCACACGCTCCAATGCTTCCGGTGAACTATTTGACAGATTATCCAGAACCACGATGTCATAGCCGCCGTTTAACAGCTCGACACATGTGTGGCTTCCGATATAACCCGCTCCGCCTGTCACTAAAATCGCCATGAAGAAAGCCTCCTCTATTGAATGAATTGACCATATTATATCGGTTTTTTCTTCCTCAATCATCCATTTCCAAAAAGTTTAATCGTTTAGTCATCGTTTCTTCATAATTTATTTTCATTCGTGTAAAACACAGAGCCCTCGATTCAAACGGGTTGTGAAATAGAAATCCCTCCCCCGCGCATGGTAAGATAAGACAAAGGAGATGACGGTATGAAAAATGAAATCATTGAACGCTTTACCTCTTATGTAAAAGTCGATACACAGTCTGACGAAAACAATGAAAACTGCCCTTCAACCCCCGGCCAGCTGACATTGGCCAACATGCTGGCAGATGAATTAAAGTCGATCGGCATGACAGAAATCACAGTCGATGACAATGGGTACGTCATGGCGACTCTGCCGGCGAATACGGATAAAGACGTGCCGACTGTCGGTTTTCTGGCTCACGTGGACACCGCGACCGATTTTACCGGAAAAAATGTGAATCCTCAGATTATTGAGAGCTACGACGGACATGATATCGTTTTAAATGACAAACTCAATGTCGTCCTGTCGCCTGAGCAATTCCCGGAGCTCTCCCGCTATAAAGGCCAGACGCTGATCACAACAGACGGCACGACGCTGCTCGGAGCCGACAACAAAGCGGGAATTGCCGAAATCATGACGGCAATGGCGTACTTGATCAAACATCCGGACATCAAACACGGAACGATCCGGGTCGCGTTCACGCCCGATGAAGAAATCGGCAGAGGCCCTCACAAATTCGATGTCGGCCGCTTCAACGCCGCATTCGCCTACACGATAGACGGAGGCCCACTCGGCGAACTGCAATATGAAAGCTTTAACGCAGCAGCCGCAAAGCTTACTTGTTACGGAAAAAGCGTCCACCCGGGAACGGCGAAAAACAAAATGGTCAACGCTTCAAAAATCGCGATGGAATTTCATCACGCGCTGCCGAAAGAAGAAGCGCCGGAATATACGGAAGGGTATGAAGGCTTCTATCATTTACTTTCCATGAACGGAGACGTTTCTGAAGCCGCCCTGTCGTACATCATCAGAGACTTTGACAGAGACCGCTTTGCAGAACGAAAAGAATATATGCAGAAAACCGCCGATGCGCTGGCGGCCAAATACGGCAAGGAAAGCATCAAGCTTGAACTGCGTGATCAATATTACAACATGAGAGAAAAAATCGAACCGGTCAAAGAGATAGTCGATGTCGCCTATCAAGCCATGAAAAACCTCGACATCGAACCGATTATCGAACCGATCCGGGGCGGAACCGACGGATCACAGCTCTCTTACATGGGGCTGCCGACACCGAACATTTTTACGGGCGGCCAAAACTTCCACGGAAAATATGAATACATTTCCGTCGATCATATGGAAAAGGCGGTAAACGTCATTGTTGAAATCGCCAGGCTCTTTGAAGAGCGCGCTTAAAACCAAAGCCCCCTGCTTTGGTTTTTTTCTTTCACATGAAACCTTTCCTTCTTTCTTTCCGTATATAAGGTATGAAATGGAAAGAAGGAGTGAAGACTATGGCAAGAGGGACTGTAGCGAAAGAATTGAAAAAAACCTTAAAAGACCCGCGTATTCTGGAGACGAAATCAAACCCTTTTAAAAAACTGCGGAAAATGTTCAAACGATTTTTTTAAGATAACATCTCGTTTTCTTTAAAAAAATAAAGAAAGCGCTGTCATCCTGCAGTCATCTGTTAGAAGCAGTTATTTTGCATATTATAAGATTTTTTAGGGTACTGAATAACACAAGGCAAACGAAAACACTGAAGTAGTTAATTTGATGCTTACAAAAAATAGTAAAAAAGTTATATAAACGATCATCATTCATCAGCCGATACAATCTATAGAACCACAACAAGAGCAAAACTTCTTCAACCCATAGTCATTTTTACGGAAAATGACGTTATTTTTTAAAAAAGTGACAATTGTTTGAATACTTTTCGTTTGTTTTTTCGTACAATAATAATACCAAAACTTTTTTTGGGAGGTATGTAAAATGATGCTACTTATTTTTGCTGCTTTGACAGGGTATCTTGTTTTCTCTTTCAGTAAGGACAACCGCCGGAAAACGCCAAAGACAAGCCCGCTGGTGACAGCTGCCGACACGAATAACATCATTGATTTAAATGCGATCCGTCAAAAACGCCGGATGCCGCTATCATAAAAACGACAGCTGCCGCAAAATCGGCAGCCTTTTTTTATGCACCCGGCCGATATGAAACCAACCGCCTCCTTTTTTCGTACAACATAAAAAAGGAGTTTTTTTATGTACCATTTTTACATCAAAGAGCGAATGTTTACGTTTAAGAATCGTTTTCAAGTGTTTCTTGAAAGCGGAAAAGAAGTCTACAATGTTGAAGGAAAGCTGTTTTCATTCGGTGATGAACTGAAGCTGACTGATTTGGACGGCCGCACGCACGCCAGCGTCAATCAGAAACTGATGTCGTTCGTTCCCCGTTACGAGATTTCCGTCAGCGGCAAACCCGTCTGCCAAGTCATCAAGAAAGTCACGCTTTTCAAACCGAAATTTGAAATTTCCGGACTCGGCTGGGATCTTACCGGCGATGTGTGGGGCCGGAATTTTCAAGTGACAGACGGAAAATCAAACCGGATGACTGTCACCAAATCATGGATGAGCTGGGGCGATTCCTATCATTTGCAGATTGAAAAGGAAGAGGATATCGTTCTTTGTCTCGCGATCGCCATTGTGATAGATATGATTCTATTTGAGGGTGACAAATAAAAATATTTATCGAAATATATTGACAATATGAGAAAACATACTAAGATTAATAGTAATACAGTTTATTCTGAAAAATAGCATATTTCCTTATCAAGAGAGGTGGAGGGACTGGCCCTATGATACCCGGCAACCGCTGTTCAGCAGAATGGTGCTAAATCCTGAAGATAAGGTTGAGATTTGCGGACGCAAGCTCTTCCCTATCCGAGGGAAGAGTTTTTTTATATTTCATCAGGAAAGAAGGAATCGTTCATGTCACAGCAAAACACAGAACAACCATTGCATACGCTTCTAAGAAAAAACCCGCCGTTTCGCGCGGATCAAGTCGGAAGCCTGCTGCGGCCGGCGGCTGTGAAGCAAGCCCGCCTGCAAAGAGCGGCGGGTGAGATTTCGGCAGAACAGCTGCGCGAAATCGAAAACAAAGAAATCATCCGCAGTGTGAAAAAGCAGAAAGAAACCGGCCTCAATGTCGTGACTGACGGCGAATTCCGCCGTGCCTGGTGGCATTTTGATTTTCTCGAAAATTTAGACGGCGTCGAAGCGTTTACGCCTGAAAGCGGCATTCAGTTTCACAACGTACAGACGAAAGCGCGCGGCATTAAAGTAACGGGAGACATTGATTTTTCTCAGCATCCGATGCTCGAAGATTATAAATTCCTGCACAGCATTGCCGGCGATGCTGTTCCGAAAATGACCATCCCAAGTCCGAATATGCTGTTTTTCCGCGGAAAATTGGAAAAAGCGTCCTACCAGAATGATTACAAACAATTTCAGCACGATGTGTCAAAAGCGTATAAAAAAGCGATTCAAGCTTTCTATGACGCCGGGTGCCGCTACCTTCAGCTCGATGACACCGCATGGGCCGTTTTCTTATCAGAAGCGGGGCTTCGTCAGATTGAAGCTTTCGGCACGACGCCGGATGAGCTGCGCAAGCTGTTTGCCGCTTCCATTAATGACGCCATCAAGGACCGCCCTGACGATCTGAAGGTTACGATGCATATCTGCCGCGGCAACTTCCAATCCACATGGACGGCTGAAGGCGGCTATGATGCAGCGGCTGAAACGATTTTTGACGGGCTTGACCTTGACGGATTGTTCCTGGAATATGATGATTCCCGCTCCGGCGGCTTTGAACCGCTCCGTTATGTCAAACGCTCTGATCTTCAGCTTGTGCTTGGTTTGATTACGTCGAAACACGGCGAACTTGAAGACAAGGACGCGATTAAACGCCGGATTGAAGAAGCTTCACAATATGTCAGCCTGGACCAGCTTTGCCTCAGCCCGCAATGCGGATTCGCCTCCACTGAGGAAGGAAACCTGATCACAGAAGAACAGCAATGGGCAAAACTGCGCCATGTCGTCAACATTGCCGGTGAAGTCTGGAAATAAAAAAAGACACGCGATCAGCGTGTCTTTTCCGTTTTACAGCGGACCGGTTCCGATTAAAATATCGATATCTATCGTGACAGCAGCCTCTTTCCGGCTGATAAACCGCCGGATGCTGTCATCAGTACATTTCCATGTTAAGGGCGTCATTTTCACAAGCCGCTCGAGGTCAGGCTGCGATAAGGTCTTCGTGTAACACAGCCGTTTGCGCTCAAAGGTTTGAAAGCCCGCTTGGAATCGTCCGGCCGCAGAATCGCCGGTGTCATTCCGCCGAGGGCTGTCTCCGAAGAAGAATTCCCTTACTTCCTTCAAATAATCACGCCGCGGCACCGCTTTAATGACTGTGCCGCCCTTTCGTAAAAGCCTGCTGCATTCCTTGTAATTCCAAGGTGATAAAACAGACATCACGACATCAAAACAGCTGTCGGCAAACGGCGCATCCGCCACATCAGCGACGGCAAACACCCTATGATTCCCGAAGGCCTTTGCGGCATGCAGCACACCTTCTTTCGAGAGATCAATGCCGATTCCCGTCACGGAAAAAGCAGGCTGAAGCAATTTGCATACGGCGGCTAAATGAGACCCTTCTCCGCACCCCGCATCCAATATCGCCGCTGATGTTTGCGGAGATTGAATATGGGTGATGATGGCAGCAATCTCCTTTTGAACCGGCGCAAAAAATTCCCGGCTGTCAAAAAGCTCGCGTCTCGCTTCGAACAGTTGCCTGTCATAGCGGGTTTTGACCGATTTATTGAGGAAATTCACATATCCTTGTTTTGATATATCAAATGTATGCCCCTGTCCGCAAATCAAGCTTCGGTATTGTGAGACCGCCATGGCCGACCGGCATAGCGGACACCTGAACACGGACTGGCATGATTGCAGTAATTCCGCGCGTTTTCTTTTTATAGACGTCAAAAAAACACCTCATTCATTCGTTATTCCGATGAAATGAAAAAGGCATAGACAAATAAACCTTGCCGAATTGGAAGGTTTAACCTATTCATCTATACCTCTCATTATCTGTAACGAATGAACTGGATGATCACGAAAATGACCCCTTTTCTGCCGTCTTTTGAAGGCTGTGCCCTCAGATCCATTTTATCAGCTGCATCCCGTCTTTACAATGAACCGGAACGGTTTTCAGGGGTTTTTTATACCTTTATTATCCAATTACCATGAACATCCTTTATTTTCTTTATTTATAATATAAATTTATTATTTTGAAAATATCTAAAAAGGTTGATTTTCAAAAATTGAAACGATAAAATACTGCTATCTCATGTAATATCGTTATTCTTGTATATGATCAGTAATATGGTCTGATTGTTTCTACCTAGTGCCGTAAAAGACTAGACTACAAGAAAGTTTGCATAAATTTGAACGAGTGAAAAGCATATGACGCTGTATTCTTTTCTTTTGGCTCTTATTTATCACACTTTCTGGCTTTCAGGAATTTGTGACGAATAAGAGTTTTTTTTATTTCCATAATACCCTTATAGGAGTTGCTCACATGTACTTTTTATTGAACATTGTCGGTCTCATTGTTGTCATGGCTGTTGTTTTCTTATGCTCTCCCAACAAGAAGAAGATTAAATGGCGTCCGATTGTCATGCTCCTCGTCTTTGAGTTTCTGATTACTTGGTTTATGTTAGGGACAAAAGTCGGCGGCTTTGTCATCGGGAAGATCGGCGCGTTCTTTACATGGCTGATTTCCTGCGCCAGTCAAGGGATTGCGTTCGCTTTTCCGTCTGTCATGGCCAATTCGACGGTTGATTTTTTCTTCAGCGCATTGCTGCCGATTATCTTCGTCGTGACCTTCTTTGATATGCTGTCGTATTTCGGTATTCTGCCGTGGCTCATTGATAAAATCGGCTGGCTGATTTCTAAAATATCCCGTCTGCCGAAGCTGGAGAGCTTTTTCTCCATCCAGATGATGTTTTTAGGAAATACGGAAGCTTTAGCCGTCATCCGCCAGCAGCTTGCCGCCGTCAGCAACAATCGGCTTTTGACATTCGGGCTGATGAGCATGAGCAGCATCAGCGGCTCGATCATCGGATCATACTTGACGATGGTTCCGTCCACTTATGTGTTTACAGCCATCCCGCTGAATTGCTTAAACGCGCTTTTAATCGCCAATATGCTGAATCCCGTGGACGTTTCTAAAGAGGATGATATTATTTACGTTCCTTCAAAAGCGGAGAAAAAAGACTTCTTCTCCACGATTTCTAACAGTATGCTTGTCGGCATGAACATGGTCATTGTCATTTTAGCGATGGTAATCGGCTATGTGGCGTTAACGGCCGCGTTAAACGGCGTACTCGGGCTGTTCATGCACGGGTTGACCATTCAAAAGATTTTCTCATACATCTTCAGTCCGTTTGCCTTCCTTCTCGGGTTAGGTGTACATGACGCGATGTATGTCGCACAGCTGATGGGCATCAAGCTCGCGACGAATGAATTTGTGGCAATGGCCGATCTGAAAGGGCAGCTGAATTCACTTCCGCCGCACACGATTGCCGTGGCTACGACATTCCTGACATCATTCGCAAACTTCAGCACCATCGGTATGATCTACGGATCTTATCAATCTCTGCTTGATGGTGAAAAATCAGCCATCATCGGAAAAAACGTCTGGAAGCTGCTTGTCAGCGGAATTGCCGTTTCCTTATTGAGCGCGGCGATTGTCGGATTGTTTGTCTGGTAATAGAAAAAGCGATACCGCTCCGTTTTGGAGTGATATCGCTTTTTTTTATTGATAGACGGATGCAGGTACGAAAACGTCCCGGATTCCTGCCGCGTACGGCCCGAGATCATATTGTCCGAACACAACGGCAATGCCGTTTTTCGTAAAGAAGAAAGGTCTTTCATTATTCAGGATGATCTCCTGTTTTTTAACGTCCTGATCGAACAGATCGTCATGTTTCTTGATGTAGCCGTAAAGATAGTCTCTCGTTTTGTTAGCTTTCGTTTTTGTATTCAGCACATTATCGAGTGTGACCCGTTTTTTTGCGGCCAAGTCGTAATTAAAGGTCTGAACGGATGTCAGCCCGTGTGCGCCGCCTGTGTAACTGTAGTCTTCCGTCTGAATGCTGAGCTTGCCGTCTTGATTATACTTCACCTTGAAATCTGTTTGGTATTCCGCTTTGTAGCCTTGTTTTTCACCGTCTTTTTTGTTTTTCACATATTCTTGGTACGATTGTTCAATATAGCGCTTGAAGTCCTGATTGATTTTCTTTTCAAAAGATGCGTTTCCCGTATTTGTGACCTCGGGGTATGTCAGCTGCTTTACATGCTTATACGTATGGCTTTTGACAACGGGCTTTGCGGTTTGCGCGGCCTCGGCTGAAGGCGCGAAACCTCCGAACGGCGCGGCTGTCAGCACGGTTAAGAGCACGGCCGCCATCGTTTTGAATGCCTTTTTCATCATAACTCCTCCTTTTCATTACCGTTCCCTTTTTGAAAACGGGTTACACTCTATAGACAGCGCGGATCAGGAAATTGTTTCTGGGCCTTCTTTCACATTTTCTCCATGAAAAAAAGAGACATGGAAAATCCACGCCTCTTTTACCGTGAAGGTCTTTGCGCAATGGCTTCATAAACGGCTTCCGCCAAATCGGAGTTGCCGAACATCTCCAAAACACCGATAACGGTTTGATCAGGAATCGGTTCTGATTCCTCCTTCGGCACGACAAGCTCTTCAGCCGTTTTTCGCAGCTCTTCGTTTAAAGGCTGTCCGGGATAAGCCTTGCTGTAAATGGCCATCGGATCAAGGTCATGATTGACGCACCACTGGGCAAACACCAAAATCATCATGTTTTCGTCACGCCGGTAATATTCTTCAAGTTGTTTTTCGGTAAACGGCTTCACTATCATTCGCTCCTCCAGAAAATCTACCCCTAAGATACACAAACACAGAGCGGAAGTAAACCAAAGATCATTTCACCATCAGTCAGAACCCTTTAAATAATGCAATGCCCTGACTCTCTAAAACTGTTGTCTGAATGTCCCGGACAGCGGAAGATACGGATTTGCACGGAAGCCATTTTCGTTTTCTCCCAATATTAATGCTTCGTTCAGATATTTCACTTTCACAAGGAAAAAGCGCCCCTCTCATAAAAGGCGCTTTTTCATTCTTATATGTTTCTGTCCCAATGCCGATGCTCAGCCACGGCCTTCAGAAATTGTTCATGGTTTCCGTCCGGAACAAGGCCGGGGCTGTTTTCGGTTCCGGCGGCGAGGGCGAGAAGTTCTTTTCCTTCACCGGAGGCGCCGATCGCTTTGTAATGGCTGAAAGCTTCGCTGACGAAGTCTCTGGCCGATTTTTGGGCTTTGAGGCTGTCTGTGCTTTGTTTACCGCCCGGAATGAAAACAGCGTCGTACAGGACGGAATCCGCTGTCAGGAAAGTGGCTGACGCTTTCAGCTCCGTACCGTTTTCCCCCTTGACGGTTCCCAGCGCGGGGCTGATGATATCGGCTCTGACTCCCGCCTGTTTGCATGCCTCAAGCACTTGTTTGACTTTCTCATCAGAAAACCCGTGGTCGGTTAACACCGCGACCTGCCTTGTCGCTGCCGTTTTCACCGTGTTTTCCTGGCTTAAGGCCGGGGAAGTGAACGTTTCATCAGATTCACGGTCCTTCGGCGGCGGGTTCACGCCGATTCCTTTCGCAACACGCTCGGCAAGCCCGGCGTCGACGTGACTGAAGACATCAACCACCTGCTGCTGCACGTCCTTGCTGTTCACTTTTCCGACTTCAAAACAGAACGCGGAGATGATATGTTCTTTCTCGGCGGGAGACATGCTGTTCCAGAACATCTTCGCCTGAGAAAAATAGTCATTGAAGCTCTCGCTGCGCTGGCGGATTTTTCTGCCTTCTACTTTTTCCTGGTAATGAACGTATCCGCCTTCTTCTTCTGAAGCCGGCGACGGATCATTGTTCTGCAGGGAATTTTTATGATAGGCGACGGGACCCTTATTAATCGTCATCCGGTGGTAGCCGTCGTATTGGTTGTTATGGAACGGGCAGACCGGCCGGTTGATCGGAATCTCGTGAAAATTCGGCCCGCCAAGACGGATGAGCTGTGTATCCGTATAAGAGAAAAGCCGGCCTTGAAGAAGCGGATCATTGGTGAAATCAATGCCCGGCACGACATTTCCCGGGTGAAAGGCGACCTGTTCCGTTTCCGCAAAGACATTGTCCTGATTGCGGTCAAGGGTCATTTTTCCGATCAGCTTGACGGGAACCAACTCCTCCGGCCACAGCTTCGTCGGATCAAGGATATCGAAATCAAACTTAAATTCATCTTCTTCGTCAATCATCTGAACACCGAGCTCATACTCGACTTTGCCGCCGTTTTCAATCGTTTCCCACAGGTCGCGGCGGTTGAAATCGGCATCTTTCCCGGCAATTTTCTGCGCTTCATCCCATACGAGGGAATGAACGCCGAGCACGGGCTTCCAGTGGAATTTTACAAAGCGCGCTTTTCCTTTCTCGTTGATGAAACGGAACGTATGCACGCCGAAGCCCTCCATCATCCGATAGCTTCGCGGGATGCCGCGGTCAGACATCGTCCACATGACCATGTGAGCCGACTCAGGGTTATTAGCGACAAAATCCCAGAACGTATCATGAGCCGTCGCAGCCTGCGGCATTTCATTGTGCGGTTCCGGTTTTATGGCGTGAACGAGATCCGGGAATTTGATCGCGTCCTGAATGAAGAACACCGGAATATTGTTTCCGACGAGGTCATAGTTCCCTTCTTCAGTATAAAACTTCGTCGCAAATCCCCTGGCGTCACGGACGGTGTCGGCTGACCCCTTGGAACCCGCCACTGTTGAGAAACGGACGAAAACAGGCGTTTTGACGGACGGGTCCTGCAAAAATTTCGCCCGTGTATATTCCGTCATCGGTTCGTACACCTGAAAATGCCCATGAACGCCGTACCCGCGCGCATGAACGACCCGTTCCGGAATCCGCTCGTGGTCAAAGTGCGTCATTTTTTCACGAAAATGAAAATCCTCCATCAGCGTGGGGCCGCGGACGCCCGCTTTTAAAGAATGTTCATCCTCAGACACGCGAAGCCCCTGATTGGTCGTCATTTTTTTGCCGCTGTTATCAGACCGGTACTGCTCCAGCTGTTCGTCCTTTGAGTGTTCATTTACTCGTTTGTTTTGATCATCACTCATGTCAGTTCCCCCTTTTAAAACGAAACATTCTACAGCACATTTACCCGCGGCGTTCTTCATATAAACTGCTGATCCGCTCATTAGGATTTTAGGTCTGTATTTACATATGCGGTCATACACATTTTGAAATAAGCCATTTTCACAGAAATAAATTGTGAAAGCGCTTACCTAAATAGCTGTTGAACAGGGGAGGTCATATCGTGCTTGCCATACTCGGTTTTGTGATGATGATTGTCTTTATGTACCTTATTATGTCTAACCGGCTTTCCGCTCTTATTGCTTTGATTGTCGTTCCAGTTGTGTTTGCCCTGATCAGCGGATTTGGCAAAGATCTCGGCGAGATGATGATTCAAGGCGTTACAGACCTCGCTCCTACCGGGATCATGCTGTTATTCGCCATCCTGTATTTCGGCATTATGATTGACTCAGGTCTGTTTGATCCCCTCATTGCCAAAATTCTATCGCTTGTCAAAGGGGATCCGTTAAAAATCGCCATCGGCACAGCGGTTCTGACGATGACCATTTCGCTGGACGGAGATGGGACAACAACGTATATGATTACGATTGCGGCAATGCTGCCCCTTTACAAACGGCTCGGCATGAACCGTTTGGTGTTGGCGGGGATCGCGATGCTCGGTTCGGGCGTCATGAATATTATTCCGTGGGGCGGGCCGACGGCGAGGGTTTTGGCTTCCTTGAAATTGGACACGTCGGAAGTCTTTACGCCGCTGATTCCCGCTATGATTGCCGGCGTTCTCTGGGTGATCGCCGTTGCTTATCTCCTCGGAAAAAAAGAACGGAAGCGGCTCGGTGTCATTTCAATTGAACACGCGCCGTCTTCTGATCCGGAGGCGGCGCCGCTGAAGCGTCCCGCTCTCCAATGGTTCAACCTGATGCTCACTGTCGCCCTGATGGCCGCGCTGATCACCAGCCTGCTTCCCATCCCTGTTCTTTTTATGATCGCGTTCGCCATCGCCTTGATGATCAACTATCCAAATGTCAAAGAGCAGCAGAAACGGATTTCAGCGCATGCGGGTAATGCGTTAAACGTTGTCTCAATGGTGTTTGCGGCAGGCATATTCACAGGCATTCTCTCCGGCACAAAAATGGTGGATGCGATGGCGCATTCTCTCGTTTCCCTCATCCCTGATGCCATGGGCCCGCACCTGCCGTTGATCACTGCGATTGCCAGCATGCCTTTCACCTTTTTCATGTCAAATGACGCCTTTTACTTCGGTGTGCTTCCCATCATCGCCGAAGCCGCTTCCGCTTACGGAATAGACGCCGCTGAAATCGGAAGAGCCTCCTTGCTGGGCCAGCCGGTGCATCTGCTCAGCCCGCTTGTGCCATCCACCTATCTATTGGTCGGAATGGCGGGCGTCAGCTTTGGCGATCATCAAAAATTCACCATCAAATGGGCCGTGGGGACAACGATTGTGATGACGATTGCGGCGCTTTTGATTGGGATTATTTCGTTTTAATTAAAAAAGGATTTCCGCCAGCGGAAATCCTTTTCTGTACATTATTTTTTTGTATAGCGCACCCAGTCATAATGAGCGTATAGCGGATTTACACCATTGTAGGAACCGAGCCAGTCATCGACACCTATCCCATTCCACAAGTTCATCATGATCTTTCCCGGGTTTGTCGGGATTTGGCTTGTCGCAGTATGTTTTAATTGCCCATCGACATACCATTTAATAGAGTTTGGCTGCCAATCGAACGCATACGTATGATAGGCATTGGCCGCGTCAAATCCGAGATCCGCAACCTTCTCATGGTTTCCCGCGCCATTTGTATAATAGTTAAATTGAACCTTTGTCGTGTCTTTTCCTAAAAATTCGATATCAATCTCATCCCAAGGAGTGCCATCCGTTGGACCTGTATAAGTGAAGAACGATGAAACGATCCCTGTGTTTTTAGCCGGTTTCATTCTGACTTCATAAAGTCCATAGCCATAGGTTTGAACGGAGCGGTTCTCCCCGCAGTCAAACTTGTTATAAGACGGGCTTGTCAGCGCCAAACGCATTTCACCTGATGACGTCATTGATACATTATTTGCACGCCACGTGCAGTTGAACATATCTCCATTGGAATAACCATTTGCTTTTTGCCATAATCCGGAGTTATAGCTGTTAAAAGGTTCAAAAAACGATCCGCCTGTTTGAGCTGATGCAGTAGAAGTGATCGCACACAAACTCAAAAACAATCCAGTGACAAGAAGCAGCAGCACTCGTTTCATACGATAAAACATGTCGGCATTCCCCTTTCTTTGAAAACGATTTCTTTATCGATCATACATGATTCTGTTAAAAGGGGACATCGGTCAGAATAATGATAATAATGAATCTTAAAAAAACCTAAATTACCATCAGCACAAACAGAAATGATCAGCGCTCATTGTAATTTAGGTTTTGCCTGCTTATCAGTAACAATCCTAACAAGATCATATGTGAATGAAGAAAAAAATGCCAACGCTTTCATTATGCTTATTTGACTACCCTTTCTATGTGAATCGTTAAATACAGCAGCTCGTCACTGGTGAGCTTGTGCTTATACGCCCTCTCAATGCATGTTTGGATTTTCTTCGTGCATTCATACGCCCGATGGTACTTTTCTTTCACAGTCTCCAGCAAAAAATCGTCCTGGCTTTCCATATGTGTGCCGTTAAAAAGACGCTGTGCGAAAAACTTTAAGTGGGTGACAAACCGATAATAGTGAAGTGATTCCTCGTTGAAGTCAATCTTAAAATGGTATTTTACGATACTCAAAATCTCTTGCATGACTTTTGTAATGTTGATGATATTGGGCATCTCTTCATTCAGCTCGGCATTGACAATATGCAGCGCAATAAAGCCTGCTTCATCCTCCGGCAGAGACACGCCAGTCTTGTTTTTTACCATGGCCAACGCTTGTTTGCCGATTGCAAATTCGTCTTTGTACAGCCGTTTCGTTTCCCACAGTAAGGCGTTTTTGATATCCAGCCCTTTCTTATTGCGCTGGATCGCAAAGTTAATATGGTCGGTCAGCGACACATAGATGCTGTCATTGAGCTTTTTGCCGAGCTGTAATTTCGCATAGCTGATAATCTCTTCGGATACTTCCATACATTCGATCGGGATATCATACAAAAGGGTTTTGAACTTTTCGGATACATCTTTGTTATCGAGCGTGAACACTTTCTCAATGCGGGCTTCATCTACCGGGTCTCCCGTTTTCTTTTGAAAAGCAATGCCCCGGCCCATGATAACCAATTCCTGATTGCCTTCTTTGAGCACACTGACGACATTATTATTAATGACTTTCGCAATCTTCAATTCTGTCTCCCTCCCGCCTGACCATTTACCTGCTACACCTTGATTTTACATCCTTTTTGAACTAGGTCAATATCTCCATGTCAAT
Source organism: Bacillus sp. FSL K6-2865 (assembly GCF_040311405.1). Lineage (NCBI taxonomy): Bacteria > Bacillati > Bacillota > Bacilli > Caryophanales > Bacillaceae > Bacillus > Bacillus sp. FSL K6-2865. The sequence continues at coordinate 3,945,229 of NZ_CP152036.1, forward strand.
CAGAAAACGCCGTTCAGAAATCATTGTCCAACGATGAGGCAGCGGCGCATATAATGCAGAGAACCGGTTTTTGGGAAGGAGCGTGTGTGATGAAACGGTTTTCGAAAGAAGAAAGCAGCTGGATGCTGTATGATTGGGCCAATTCAGCTTACTCGGTCATTATTATGACGGCGGTATTCCCCTTGTTTTTTAAAGCCGCGGCGGCGGAATACGGTGTCAGCGCGGCTGATTCTACCGCTTATTTGGGCTATACGATTGCCGCCGCGACTTTTATTTTAGCGATGCTCGGCCCCGTCTTAGGAACGATTGCCGACTACAAAGGATGCAAGAAACGGTTTTTTGCCTTCTTTTTTCTGATCGGTGTGGCGGGCACCGCCGCGCTGGCTTTGATTCCCGGCGAATCTTGGATGCTGTTATTAATTTGTTATACGATTTCCACGATCGGCTTTGCCGGGTCTAATGTGTTTTATGATGCGTTTCTCGTTGATGTGGCCGCAAAGGAGCGGATGAATATGGTGTCCGCCAGAGGGTTTGGGCTGGGCTATATCGGCAGTACGATCCCTTTTCTCCTCAGCATTGCCGTGATTCTTTCAGCTCAAGCGGAGGTGATTCCGCTGTCCGCCCAGGCTGCCGGCCGCATTGCCTTTTTGATTACGGCGGCATGGTGGGGGCTGTTTTCGATCCCGCTCCTTCTCCGCGTCCGCCAGCGCTATTATATCGAGAGGGAGCCGCGGCTTGTAATCAGCAGTTTTAAACGGCTGGCCGGCACGCTGAAGCAGATCAGGAAGCACCGGGCGCTGTTTTTGTTTCTGCTCGCCTATTTCTTCTATATCGACGGGGTCGGCACCATCATTACAATGTCCACGTCATACGGGGCTGACCTCGGCATCAGCGCGGCAAATCTGCTGATTGTTTTATTTGTCACACAGGTCGTCGCCGCGCCTTTTTCGATTTTGTACGGACGGCTGGCCGAACGGTTTAAGGGAAAAACGATGCTTTATGCCGGAATCGGCGTGTATATGATTGTCTGCACGTATGCTTATTTTATGGATTCCGCTTTTGATTTCTGGGTTTTGGCTATGCTTGTCGCCACTTCCCAAGGAGGTATTCAGGCGCTGAGCCGCTCTTACTTTGCAAAGCTTGTCCCCAAACAGAACGCCAATGAGTTTTTCGGCTTTTATAATATCTTCGGCAAGTTCGCTTCGATTATCGGCCCTCTTTTGATTGCCGTCACCGCCCAGCTGACCGGGAATTCGTCAGCCGCCGTGTTCAGCCTGATCATTTTGTTTGTAATCGGGATTGGCATCCTTGCGTTTGTCCCCGAGGAGACGGCGTAAAAAAAGCCTGCGCGCGGCAGGCTTTTTTTTTTATTTCTTGGCTTTATGGACTTTCAGTTTTTTGCCTTTGACCGTCGTATTTTTCATGATGTCAAGAACGTGCGGGCCTTTGCCGTTCAGAATCTCGACGTACGATGCGTTGTCCAGAATCGTGATAATCCCGATATCATCGGCTGAAACGCCGTCGATTTTCGCAATCGTTCCGACAAAATCGACCGCTCTGAGTTTTTTCTTTTTCCCGCCGTTAAAGTACAGTTTCATGATGTCTTTGCTTAACTGTTCGCTTTTGTCTGTTTTGACATCGGGGCGGGCGTTCAGTTTTTCCGCAAAAGCCGCTTTCCGTTCCGCTGTTTCTTTCTCGGACGGCGCCTCCCGCTTTTGGATGCGGAAACCGATATATGTCTCAATGTCATTCAGGAACCGCGATTCAGAAGGCGTCACAAACGTAACGGCCAGTCCGCGGTGTCCGGCGCGCCCCGTTCGGCCGGTGCGGTGCACATAGCTTTCTTTTTCAAGCGGAATATCATAATTGATGACGAGGCTGATGTTTTCAATATCAATTCCTCTGGCGGCAACGTCGGTCGCAATGAGATAGCGGAACTCGCCGCGCTTGAATTCATTCATGACGTCAAAGCGGTCTTCCTGCACCATGCCGCCGTGAATTTTATCGCAAGGGTAGCCCAGCCTGTCCAGCTCATCGGTTAACTGGATGACCCTTTCTTTTGTCCGGCAGAATATAATGCAGCTGTCCGGGTTTTCGGTGATCAGGACATCACGCAGCAAAGATGTTTTGTCCTCTTCTTCTGTTCTGGTGACAAAATGCTCAATGTCTTTTGTCGTCAGGCCTTCCGCTTTTACTTCAATCAATTCAGGGTCTTTCATATATGTGCGGCTCAGCTTCTCGACGTCATCCGGCAGCGTCGCTGAAAACAGCATGGTGACTCTGTTTTTCGGCAGATGCTGAATGATGGCTTCCACCTGTTCAATAAATCCCATATTCAGCATTTCATCCGCTTCGTCAATCACCACATACGCCAGCCGCTCAAGCGGCAGCGTCCCTTTTTCTATATGATCAAGCACACGCCCCGGCGTTCCGGCAACGACGTGGCTTTTTTGCTTCAGTTCGGTTTTCTGTTTGTCAAAAGAAGCTTTTCCGAAAACCGCCGTGGCTTTTATCCGTTTGAAACGGCCGATATTCGTGATATCTTCTTTAATCTGCGCCGCAAGCTCGCGGGTCGGTGTTAAAATCAGCGCCTGCGGTTTGTTTTCCTCCCATTCCGCAAGCTCGCAGATCGGAATGCCGAAAGCTGCGGTTTTGCCGCTGCCCGTCTGCGATTTGACAACGAGGTCTTTTTTTTGCAGCGCGGCGGGGATGACGCGCCGCTGCACTTCAGTCGGCTCGGTGTATTGCAAGCCATTCAGCGCCCGTCGGATCTCGGGGCTGATCGCATATTCATTAAACTCATTCATGACTAAACTCCTTCTCTGTCCGGCTCCCCTCATTATACGCGAAATGCCGCCGCTTTACCCTGACGTTTTGCCGGGCCATTCGGGGGACTGCTTTTTCTTCATGTCAAGCACGACCCATTTGGCGCAATAAAAGCTCATGCTTCCTTCCCCGTCATCGACATAGTAGCGGATTGATTCCCAGCCGCCGTCGACCGGGCTGATATCCAGATGGATGTCGGTGATGCTTTCAAGATCATCCAGCCGGGCAGCCCTCACACCCTCAAAACGCAGCACGGCATCATACTGTCCATCAGTCAGCTTCAGCTCAAACACCGGGATTTTATCATAATACTCGTTATACCCGTTATAGAACGTAAACTCCGTCAATTCAAAACAACCCGGCGAATCAGGCCCCAGCAGAACTGCTTTCTCATGTTTGTGCCATTCCATTTTGTGCCTCCTTCTCCTCTGCTGCTTCATATTGACGGCAGTAAAAGCGGAACGTTTGATTCTCCCACTCCTCCACGAGAAAATGCTGTCCATCATCGCCGTCAGCAGGATCAATTGCTACAATGCCTGAGCCAGCCGTTTGACTCTCCATTTCTTTTATTTGAACGGAAGAAACGTCTTTGCATGTGAGCCTTACACGAATGAGATGATGTTCATACTCGGAAGAAAATGCCAACCCAATTGCAGAAATCTCCCCTTCCCGGAGGAGGCGGAATTCTAAAAGCTCCTGAATCAGCCACTTATTCTTTTTCATTTTCTATAAATTCTCCTATAGAAGCGGCATACAACTCAACGCCGCCAGTCTCATGATCCCACAGATAGACAGTCTCCTCCATTACACTGTCCGTCTTTTTCAAGCACAGCTTATCCCCGGTTCCGTTGTCGGCAATTACGATCAAATCGTCGGGCATACTCTCTTCTCTGCACACACTGTTTTGCCTGATCACATCATCCCAGGTTTTCTGCAAACGGCTTTGTTCACGGATAGGGAAAAAAATCCACTCTCCGATCTCCGCAGGGTTCTTTTTATGAAGCAGCCGTTTATACGCTTTCGGAAAAGACGCTCTCAAGCTTTTTTCCGCAGCCCTGAACTCTTCTTCTGTCATCCTGTTATTCCTCCCCCGTAAAAACATGAGATTCATTCGCAAGCGGCATTCACTTTTGAAATAAGACAGGAGCGTTTCTTTCTATCGCCCTTATTAGCGGTGAGCCAAAAACCGTAATGGTTTGCTGCCGCGGATCCCCTAGCAGCCCCCACTGGAAGTCCTGATGAATAAAGAAACAATAGTCTCCGTTTGGAATAACGGAGACCAGCCATTCACCGAATTCATCTTTATCAATTGGCGCATGAGGATTAAATAGATAACATTCATGCTGCCAGTCCAGCGCATATATAAACTCTTGCTTTAAGGTACAAGATTGAAGTGCCTTTAGTATCTGCACCTCTGCATCTTCCAGAAAACCGATACCATTGAATCCTTGAGATACATCAAAGACCTGAAACGGCTTTGGAGGTTTTATAGAAGCAAATATACTGCCCGGTTTCCATTTCACTGCGCGATTCACCCTGCGCCACAAGCACTCTGTCTCCTCTTCACTCAAACCATGCCAATTCATGTATTTCTGCCTCCCGCAGTTCAAACGTTTCACCTCTGCTCTTCCTTTTTCAAAAGCCGCCTGTCAGCTTAGTAAGTAAAGCCGGTTGCTCTCATCAATCCCCGCAGCCGTATCTTGATACGCAGTCACTCGCGTAATCTTTAACCAGTTAAAATAGCCGAATTCCACGTGAAACCGATTCATATCATTCGGTTGTGCCAGAACAGCCATTAAGATAAATTCATCGTGATGATGATGCGCCAAACTTTTGAGCATCTCCCAGCCTTCTTCAGACAAGACCCAGTGGAATTCCTCGAATAGATAATAATGTTTTTGTTGTTTAAATACTTGTTCGGGCAACGTTTTATTTTCATGAAATAAGGAATATATTTGGGATTGAAAAATCGCCAATTCCTTTGTGTTCTTTATAAAAAAGGGATGCATTTTGTACCTCTTTTCGGCGGTTTACACACAAGCTCAGAGCCGTATTCTGTGTGAGATAAACAGGCAGCAAATGAGAAGGACGGCTCCACTAAAATAAAGCTGTTAGAAAGAAGCCGGACTTCAAAATCTATAAAATCCATGAGAAAGAATATCTTTACTCACTAGATCACACGAATATATTGAGTTGTATTTCAGCGGGTTAATCACATCCAGATTCCCTATAGCCCTCAATGATTCTTTTTGTAAATTTAAAGGACTGCTCATGTTTACCTCGGCAAACGGTTTCCCGTGTAAAAGCGGTTTTGTTTGTAAGAAAAAGAGAGGCCGGGAACCTCTCTTCACATTAATAAACTAGGATTCATTTAACATTTCAATCATTTCTGCCGCTTCTAAGTACAATTCATTTATCCTGTTTTGAATTTCTTTTGCAATTTCTTCATCACTTTCTAGATCTGATAGATATCCCGCTTTCCCCGAAAACAACCTTCTTTCACAAACCCATATATCTAAATGGTCTACACAATAGCCGTCTTCATTATCGTGAAAGTCGGTGCCGTTCAAATAAGCTACAGAAAAAAATATCAGTGAATTATAGGTATTCTCAAAACAATCTGAGGGCTGTACTTCTTTTCCTATTTCTTTTTCGTTTCCGACTCTTCCAAAAGCAGCTTCAATTTTCAAACCCATTTTTCTAAACTTTTCTTGATTGTTTCTTATTTTGTTTAATGCAATCCGTTCAAATTGTTTTTCTATTTGTAAGATCTCTTTTTGTGTAATAGATTTCAGGTTGATTTTCTTCATATTACACCTCGTTCAGAACTCAAAACATTTACTACTGTCATTATCTGTACAAGCGAATGTGAGAAATCAGTCTTTTACAATTCAGTCTTTATGATTTCTTCCATTGACATTCCTTCAAAATATTTATAGAGAATAGATTCTACAGCCGAATGTCCAAATATACCTAATGGGTTAGGGATGTCTTTGCCCGTTTTCTCATCTGCCTCTGCTAATTCATCTTCTGATGCAAATGAATCGCCTTCACTTATGAGATATTTACCGTCTTCATATAAAACAAATTTTAATTGAGAATGACTGTTTTTCTCTATTATCTCTTGAGGCATCTTGGATATTACTTTCCAATCTCCTTGCAGAAAACCTGTGTGCCCAGTATTAGCCGCAAATATTTTCTTATTTTCTTCTTTCATTAGACGAATGATTTCTTCTCTGCTAAGTGTATTTTCAGTGAAAATATTATAATACTGAATAAGAATGTCTTTATTTTTTGATAGATCACCTTCAATAACCCAAGCATAAGTATACTTCCCGATCTTATCCAAAGGTATTTGAATAACAGCTCCCGGTATTACTTTAGCTATTGATTTCGCTTTCCTGGTCGTTGCCTTTATTTCTACTATTCGCTTATCAACTAACTCCGTGAAAGAAGAATCTCCATTTGTATTCATAACGGTAACTAAAGTTGCTAAGAATTCTTCTAATATCGGTTCTCTATCCAGCTCTCTCTTATATAATTCACAAAATTTTTCTACAGCATCAAAACATATATCTAAGCCTTCATCACTAAGTAAAACTTTCTTGTTTTTATATTCTTCTTCCCAATATCCCAATAGAACGGCCTTCTTTCTTTTCTATTTCATACCGCTCATTCCCTGAATAATATCGTGTCTGAATTCTGTACGCCCAGAGGTTAAAAAGGTTTCCTTCATCAACTACTCAATATCGTAATCCTCCCACTCCCTCCAGTTATTATTTACATCACCTACATCAACTGAACCTGCGCCTTTTTCAAGATATTGCGCAAATGATTGAAAAGAAATTAATTGGCTTGGATCTGTTAGGTAATCAGGATATTCCCAATCCTCTGTTTCGAATACTCCTTCTGCTTCGCTTTTTAGATCCAGTATATTTAATAGTTTTTTTGGCTTTATCCAAAGCGCCTCTCTAAAAGAAGCATCCTCAAACAAATTCCTGAAATAAGTTTTCCAAGCCCTTTCTTTTGTACTCTTTTGGAATTCATTTCTTTGGTGAATATTTACGCAATAACGAGACTCTTTAATTTCAATTTCCACTACTTCGCTTAATTGTTGAAAATCACTTTCACTATATGTTATTTTCTCACCTGCTTCAGTCTTTAAGGCGAAGTCATCAATTATTATCGATTTGTAGTTGTCTGAAAAACAGTTACTATAGGTATGAATAGCCAGAAAAGGTCCTTTAGAATCTACTTCGAAGCAATGAATTGCCAGTAACCAATTGTCATCATTTAATCTTAATAAGGTACATTTACTCCCAACATAATTAGATTCACGCCATTCAAAAATTGGTCGGTTTAATTCACTAAATTCATCATCTAATAGGCTAAGAATTTCTTTACTTTTAATCAAAATTCATTCTCCTTATTAAATTATTTTTATATTTTATCTTCCACATAATAATTTATTTAATATATAACGGATTATTTCCAATTACTGCATGTCTATAATATCTTCAAAAGTATTGAACAGAATCTGTGTGTGCCCATTTTGGCCACTCTGTGTTACCATCATCATGTTTTTGAATATATGCTATCTCTTGACGGGAAATTGCTTCGGCAATTGATTGAAAGAAAGGAGACAAACTAGGCAAATCTTTTTCTCCTTCTGGATGCATCCATAATTCTGTTGAATACAATTGTTCATACTCCGAAGAGAGACCCGCTATTTCCAGTTGTTCTTGTTTCGTCAGCCAAAGTGTGTCAAGAAATAATCTATTTTTGGTCATATGCCTCAAACATGTAATCCATTCATTCTTTGGGGAAATCTTATCTTTTATTTCCTGCTCAATAAAAAATTGAAATGTTTTCTCTCTAAGAGACACATTGATTTGTTTACTTGTAAAACCCGATTCTATATCTTCCAATTCCAGCAAATTTCCTTTTTCATCTGCAAATAAAAACGGTTCATCATCTAAAAAACTTACTTCATTATTTGTTAATTGATTACCCACCGCATAAAAATCAATAGCTGGTCCCAATCTCGACAATCCAAACAGCTGGAACGTTAAAAGCCAGTTATCTCTTTCAATAAAAATCGAAAGCTTCCCTTTTGCGAAGTCAAAATTCTCATTATCAAGAAACGGAAACTCTTCCTTATTGAATGAATCGTTAAGCAATGCGAGAATGGCTTCTTTTTTTCCACCCAACATCCTCACCTCCGTTGATGTCTTTTTCTCAGAATAGCACTAGTATATCCTCCTTGTTTTCGTGAACAAGTTTGACAATGAGGATATAGCCTTTGTCGCTGGCCTTTCTTCCTTAATTTTGATACTGGTTGGTGATCCGCAATCCAATTTCTGCTTTTAGTTCCAGGGTGCCTTCTACCACAAGTATGACAGCCATATTTATTCCCAATTTTGTTTAATACTCTTCTTTCCTTTTTATTTAACCTGCTACTTGTACTTCTTGCAGGAATTGACCTTCTAGCGTATTTACCAGGTTTTAAATACTTCTTGGCGGCCTTCGCAAATCCCAAAGCCTTCTTAGCACCTTTAAACACTTTCCCAGGCCCAAAGTTCGAAGCCGCTGCCCAGGCTGCACCTCTCCATCCTTTACCTGATTTATAGGCCTTATATCCATCATAGGCTGCAAATCCGGCATTTACTACAAGCCACACCCAATGCCCATCCGGATCGACGTTCATGACTGGGTTGTTGTTTCCGTATGCATATCCATTCTGATCTAAAGAATCGCCGTCACTTCCCGGGTCTGGGTCTAGTGATAAGAATACGCCGTTTCTTGGCTCGTAGTAGCGGGCCATGAGATAGTATAGACCGGTTTCTTCATCGTACTGGTAGCCTGCGTAGCGGTAGCGGTTGTCTTTTACTTCGTCGCTCGCTTCGGTTTTTGTCGGATTTCCCCATGCATCGTATTGATATTTGGCAACGGTTTTTCCGGTGCTGTCTGTGATGGCGATGACGTCGCCGTGTGCGTTGTAGTGATAGAAATATTTCTTGCCGTTCTCTGTATAGGATAACAGCTGGCCGCTGTCACCGTACGTGTATGATTTAGTGACGTTGTTGTCTGCGTCTGTTTCATACAGGACATTCAAGCTGTCTCCGTCGTAGAAGTAGTTTGTGACGTTTCCGTTGACGGTTTTTTGGATTCTGTTTCCTTTTTCATCGTATTTGTATGTTGCGAACGGCTTGTCTTCGCCTTTTTTCGTGACGGCGGTCAGGTTGTCTTCCGCGTCCCACGTATATGTGTATTTGCCGTCGGATGTGCGGTTGCCGTTTTTATCGTAGGACAGGTCTTCGTCATTCACCTTCGTCAGCTGGTTCATGATGTTGAAGGATGCGTTGACTGATTTGCTTGCGCCGTCCTTTGTGGTAGTAACATTTGTCCGGTTGCCGAAGCCGTCGTACGTATATTGAATGAAAGTGCCGTCTTCATGAGTTTCTTTGACGAGCTGGTTGAGCTTGCCGTATTCGTACTGCACCTTTCCGCCCGCTGAGCTGTCGATGACCGTGCGGTTGCCGTTGGCGTCGTATTCATAGCTTTCCCGGAAGATGCTGCCGCCGTTTTTCGCTCCGATATGAAGAGAGCTGACAAGATTCCGCTCATCATATGAGAAGCTCGTGCCGACTTCATTTCCGCTGATGAATGTCTGGACATTGCCGTTTTCATCATAATCAAATGTATAGGCTGAAGTGCCGTCTTTCATTTCAATCATTTGATCAAGTTTGTTGTACGTAAAGCTGTTTGTTCCTTTTTGGCCGCCGTGGCTCCATGAGAAAGTTTTCAGCTTATCCGAATCAGCCGGATACGTCCAGCTTTGGCTGCCGCCGCGGTCGGTTAATTCGGTCAGGCGGTTTTTGTTGTCAAAGGTGCGTTTTTTCGTTGTATTTTGTTCTTTGTTCGTGACCGACGTTTCATTGCCGTTTTTGTCATAGGTAAAGTTGTATTTTTCAGTGCCGTTATACGCTTTTGACTTAACCCGGTCGGTGCCGTCATAGGTCAGCGACACTTCATTGCCGTTGGCGGAAACGGTTTTCGTCAAGTTGCTGTTGGCGTCATATTCACTCTTCAGTACATTGCCGAGCGGGTCGGTTGTTTTGACGAGCTTGCCCATGACATCATATTCATATTGATAGGTCTGGTCCGCGCCTGCCCGAATCGTTTTTGTCAGCTCATTTCCTTCCTTGTCATAGCTGTGAAGGATGGATGTGCCGTTTGACAAGGTCAGCTTTGTCAGCTGGTCGGCCTGATCGTATTCGTAGGCGGTTGTTTCGCCTTTCGCGTCGGTTTCAGACATTTTCTTTCCAGTCTCATCATATGAAGCAGTGCTTGCATACCCTAGTTCGTCTTCTTCTTTTGTGACGTAGTTTCCTTTTTCGTCATAGGTGTTTTTCGTCAGGATGCTTCCTTCGATTAAACGGATATCATCAAACCACGCCGTTCCTGTGGCGCTTTTTTGGAACAGAATGCTGAGTTCGATTTTATTGATCGGCTTTGTTTTCGGAATGACTGCCGCCGCCCGGTTCCATTCCTGTGTCCCCTGCGGGAATTTGGCGGTGTATACGCCCGTCGTGCCGTCCGCATAAGTGACGTCAGCCTGAAGAGCGTAATCATTGTCGTTCGTTAATTTTACGCCGTCAGCCTTGGACATCCCCGTCAGCGTGATATATACCGGCTTATCGTCCGCGCTTTGGCCTAGCGTAACGGTTTGTTTTGCGGCCGCATTGGCTTGTGATGCATTTGTGCGGGACGCTTTTAATGAGCTGTCATCATCGAAGCCTTCATCAAGGTCAGCGGCGGCTCCGCTTGTGCTCCAGCCATCTGTTTTGGCCGTGAAACTGCTGTTTTGCACCGGGTTATAGCTTGAAGAGACTTCGCCTTTTTCCAGCTGAACCTGATCAAACCACGCTTTTCCTTTGCCGTCCTTGTCGTTATGATCCACTTCCATATAGACGATGGCTTTTCCTGCATTGGCCGGTGTTGTAAAGGTGATCTGCCGTTTCGTCCAGTCATTCTTTCCGGCTAATGCGCCTGATTCATTGTGAATCCATTGAATGCGTTTTTGGTCTTTGTCACGCAGATCAATGTTGAAATACGCTCTTGCCTTTGTCAGATCCGTTTTGATCTGGCCGCTGAGTGTATACGTTGTATTCGGCTCTAGCTGCACTTCCTGCGTTGCGGACGCATGGCCGTGCTCTGTTCCGGCTGAAGCGGATTGTGACGAGATCTCCAATGCTTTTTGTCCGGACAGCGCGCCGCTTCTTCCTTTGACAGACGCGATGCTTCCGCTGTCTCTCGTAGCGGTGAGATTCCAGCCCAGCTTTGTTCCTTCAAAGCTGCCGTCTTTCAGCAGGCTCGCCGAAGCTGCCAGCTCTTTGCTTGATTGAATGAGATTTCCGTACTTGTCATACACGGCGGCGGATGAGGATTTTCCGCTTTGATCCGTCTCAGAAACGGCATCAAGTCCGTCGTACGCAATATCAGTGATGTTCCCCTCGGTATCCTTCATTTTCGTTACGTCATTGTTTTTGTTGTACTGATACGTTTCGGTGCCGTAGTTGTCTTTTACGGCTGTGACGTTGCCGTCTTTATCATATTGATAGCTTTCTGTCGCTTTGCCCGCATCCGCGTCGTTCGGATCGGTGTCCTGAATGACGTTGTTGCCTTCGTATACAGTGTTGGTCGTGATTTTCAGCCCTTCGGCATCATCAATCAGCTGAATCGGATTGCCCGCCTCATTATAGCCGTACTGCACTTTGCGGCCGTTCGGCTGCGTCATGAGCAGCGTTTTTTTGTCCGCGTCATAGCTGTAGTCGTACGTTTCTTTTTTCGCATTGACGGCTTTGGTCAAACGGTGGCCGCTGTATTGGTATTCAGTGAACAGCGGTTTGTCATCCGTGCTGTTTGCGGAATACTGCTTGACGAGGCGCCCTTCGGCATCATAGTCGTAGCTTGTGACGCTGCCGTCAGTATCCGTCACCTTTTTGAGAAGGTCTTTGTCATATGAATATGAAATCTTTTTGTTTTTCGGCCCTGTAAGAGATGTGACATGGCCGTTTTCATCATAGGTAAATGTCAGCTTGCGCCCTGATGCGTCTGTTATGGCGGTCAGCTGATTGCTGTCGTTATATTCGTATACGGTTGTGTTGTTGTGTCCGTCGACGATTTTTTGGAGCTTGCCGCCTTTTTTGCTGAAATAAGCGTTCGTCTGATCTTTTGTTTTTAATACAAATTGATCGCTTGTTTCCGTCAGTTCGAGATAAACGCCCGTCGGCGGCTGATACGTGCCGTCAGATTTTTTCGTGAAGACATGTGTTGTCGCGTCCTCATCAATATAAACGGCTCTGCCGTCTTCAGAAAGGATCGACGTTTCCGCATCGGCATACCAGCCTTGGCCGAACATATGGTCAGAGCTGTCAAGGCTGTTGAATGTCCGGGAGAGCCCGAGCCCCGGCCCGCGTCCGTCGATTGACATATCTTCCTCATTGACGATGACATTTCCCGTCGCGCCGTTCAGCTGTCCGTCCGGAATGTCGATAATAGACCAGAATTCTTCCGTTCCGAGGAATTCCGCCCCTTCGTGGAAAACAGGGTTAAAAGGTGCCGTCGGTATGCTGTCACCGTTTGCGTCATAGGCGGTCAGCGTGAAGGAATAGTTCTTCTTCCCTTTGTAATTGCCGTTTGCGTTTTCGTAAACAGGTGAAGGGTCAAGCGCCAGTTCGCCGCCCTTTCCGTCCGTGTGAAGCTGGAATCTTCCCGCTTTCACTTCATCGGCTGAAGGCCAGATGTGTTTGTTTTGGGTCGTCCAATGATCGGTATCCCCGACATCGAATGATTGATAGTCTTTTCCGTTGTAGATGTTGATTTTGTAGCCTTTGGCGTTTTTGACCTTATCCCATATGAGATTGACATAACCCGTTTGGCTCGATTTCGTGTTCGTATAGACATAGCCTGTCAGGTTTTTCGGCTTTGCGATATCAGGCAGCGCCGGACTCGCTTCCGGTGAGGCGATCGCTTCTCCGTCTTTGTTATAGGCGATAACTTTAAATCCGTAAGTTTTCCGATTTGCATCTCCGCCGGCGTTTTTATAAACGGGGCCCGGGTTAATCGGCAATTCCGCGCCTTTTTTGTCTTTCAGGTGAAGCGCATATTTTCCGGCGCTGATTTCCGCCTTTGTCGGCCAGATGTTTTGATCTTTTGTGGACCAGGATGTTTTATTTCCGAGGTCAAGCGTTTCAAAGCCTTTGCCGTTAAAGACTTGCATTTTATACCCGGCTGCGCCTGATACGGCTTTCCAGGAAAGATCAAACCAGCCTGTGGCGTTGTTGTTATTAAAGCCTTTCGTGCTTGGTTTCTGAACTCTTCCGATATTCGGAATGACGGGCTTGGCGGCCGCAGACATGGCGCCTTCTCCCTGGTCAAACACCGCGCTGACCGCGACCCAGTAATTTTTACTTGCCGGATAGCTGCCGCCGGCGTTTTTATAGACCGGCGAAGGATTAAGCGCTAATTCACTTCCGCCTTTTCCGTCTGTATGCAGCTTATATTTGCCGGAGTCGATTTCCGCTTTTGTCGGCCAGATGTTTTTTCCTTTTGTGCTCCAAGAGGTTGCATTGCCGACCGGAATGGCCTGATATTCTTTCCCGTTATAAAGCCAGACTTTATAGCTTTTGGCGCCTTCAGCTTTTTTCCAGCTGATATTGAAAAATCCTGTCGAATCTCCGTTATGATACGCTTTGACAGACGGCGTGTCCGCCTTCGGAATTGTGTATGTCACTTCAATGTATGGTTTTTTATCGGAATTTGCTGATGACATCAGCTTCTTCCAATATTCTTTTCCGTTGCCGTTTGCGTGAAGCTTAAAGCCGTAATTGGCGCCGCCGCTGTTCCACGACTTGACTGCGGAGGTGACATCGAAGCTTGCCCATTGGCCTTTATAGACCTCGGCTTTGCCGATGTTTTTGGAGCCCGGCTTGTTCTTCCACGTAATCTTGGCATTGTCGTAATTGCTGTTAACGGTGTCGAGCCAAAGCCCCGTCGCTTTTGATCCGTAATAGGAGTGGGCTGTGTACGCTTTGAGCGTCGCTTTCGTCACCGTCATGTTTTTGATCGGCTTTAGATTATCAAACTTCATAAAAGCGTAGTTCGTTCCGGTTGTGCCGTCATAATATCCAGTTTTCAGCACGTACGCTTTCAATCCGGCATCCCATTTCTGCGATGCGGCAGAGTAGTTTGTCGTCGGGTACGCGCTCATGACAAAGGTATCGGATGACACAGATACTGATGTTGAAGGGTCAATAGATACCGGATAAACCCGTTTGGGATCTTTCAGCCATTTTTCATCGGCCGTTACATGGAGCAAGTAGCCTTCACTGTTTTTTTCAAGCTTGAAGCTGACATCTTCTGACCTGCTGACTTCACCTGACTTTTCGTCGAGATCTGAGTCGGTCATAAAGGGCTTCGGCACGGTGTAGACGACATTGTCTTTATCATCAGAAAACGCGATAGAGCCGTCTTCCTGTTCTTTAGCCTGAAGGTCGGTTTTGATTTGAAAGGTGAAGGAATTGTAGCCTTCATATTTGTGAAGCACAAGGTCTTCTTTTATGTTTTCGTTAAATGTGTAGGTTTGTAAATCAATAGCAGGAAACACTTGCTGATACGTAAGCTCGTTGCTGTCTTCCTTGACTTTTGCTGAGGCATCTGTCGGAGTGATTGCAGCCTGATCGGGGCCTTTTGCGCCGGTTAATGAGTATGTGAGCTTATGATCATCATGTTCAAATGTAGCGTATAATCCGTTTTTCATTTGCTTCAGAAAATCGGAGTTCAGCACTGTATTTTCCGTCCCGACTTCCTTTGATCCGGTTTTCAATTCAGGGGAAACGTCTTCCCAGTCCGCATTGGCGGTTTCTTTCGTATGAATGGGGTCTGTGTAGATTTCCTGTTTGTACACACCCTCGCCTTCATAGTAAAGCTTTGAATTCTCAGTTCTTTCAGACGTGATCTCACCGTCTTGATTGATATCTTTTTGATCAAACGGCATCTGCTCAGATGCTTTTTCCGCCGGAAGATCTTTTTCCGGGTCTGCTGCCGGAATGTCGGCGGTTTTCGCTTGATCTTGTTTTTCACGCGTTTCTGCCGCAAACACATCGGCAGGCGCAATGGAAATTATCAGCGTTGCCGCAAGAGTGCCGGCCAGCCATTTTTTCCACTTGTTCTTTTTTCCTATTTTCATAGGTTCTCCTCCTTCTTTTGTAATATAGGCTTAACAATAGTAATATTATTGAAATTGTTTATCAATATTTTCCTAGGTATTTAAGGTTATTTTAAGGATTATAGGTATTTTGAACCTTTTATTCATATAAAAAAACCGCCGGCTGCCGGCGGTTTTTCGTATTATGGATAGCGGAGATTTGTATTTTGCGCTCCCGCGTAAGATTGGGCGAAGTTTTTGGCGTCCTGGGCTGAAAGGGCGCCGTAGCTGTAATTTGATCTCGGATTCCAGCCGGTGCGCGGTGATTTCGGGGCTTTGAGCGACGGGAATGAACCGGTGTCGGTGAATTGGGCCGTCCCGTAGTCGTCTATCATTCCGCCTTTTTCATTTCCGTTACCGAAGTAGTTGGCTTCTGAGAAAACAGTCGCGTTTGTATGAATGGTGAATCCTAAATTGAAATTGGTCACATAGTTGTTTTTCGCGTGAAAATAGCCGTATCTCATCAGGCCCGGTGAACGCACATAGACGTTATTAAAATAGTTGTTGGTGATCGTCATATGCGGATAGCCGATATAATTGCGTCCTTCGTTATCATCATTCGGATAACCGAGAATCAGGCCGTACAGATGGTCTGTGAATTTAGAGTTAGACAGCGTCACAAAATCCGCTTTGGCGCCGACATACAGAAGCTTTCCCAAATCACTGTGGCTGTTCGGATTGTAGCTGTGTCCTTCAAACCACACGTGGTCAATCCAGTAATTCTGTCCGTTCGCTATGTACATCGGAATGTCGTTGTTGCCTGTAATGGCGGCACTATGGCTGATAATGAGA
This sequence comes from Bacillus sp. FSL K6-2865, assembly GCF_040311405.1. Lineage (NCBI taxonomy): Bacteria > Bacillati > Bacillota > Bacilli > Caryophanales > Bacillaceae > Bacillus > Bacillus sp. FSL K6-2865. The sequence goes on from NZ_CP152036.1 coordinate 3,961,118, forward strand.
TTTTTGAAAATCACATTGTTTGAGCCGGAGCCGGTGGTCAGATAGATGTTGGTCAGCCTGTGGCTGGTATAAGAGCCGACGATAGTTTTATTGGCGCCGACTGTCACGACGGCTTTACCCGGGGAAGAAATATCACTTGTGATGACGATGGTTTTGCGATCCGTTCCGCCCGCATTGTTTTTCAAATCATTGAGATTGCTGACGTAGACGACGGGGCCGCCCTGGCCTCCCGATACGGCGGATTTTGCTTTACCGTTATGATCCTTCGCATTGCCCGCGAATCCGGTAAGTCCCTGCATCACATCCGGATAAGCCGCTGCCGCTTCTGCCTGCTTTGATGCGGAACATACGATGGCCAGACAAAGCGCAAATCCGAATGCAGCCAAGAAAGCGAGATGACGCGTCTTTTTTATCATGCCCTTCACTCCTTTAATTTCTTAAATTGTAAACACAAGAAGTATTATACAATTACTATCCTCTTTTTCCATGATCTGTTTGTCTGCTTTTTCGTTATGGCTGAAAAGCCCCAAAACAAAAAAAGCAGCCGATACGGCCGCCTATATACGGGTGCTGTCTGCCTGAGCTTCCGAAGGCACGGCTTTTTGCTTTCGAATCAGGGACAGCGCCATTCCCGCAAAAATCAACACTATCCCCAAAGATTGATAAAGGTCGGGGCGAAATCCCGTAAATACGGTGTCGAGCACAATCGCCACCGCCGGATCAAGAAATACGATGATTGAAATAAACCGGGTGGATAAAAACCGCAAGCTGTCAAAAAAGAGCAAATACACAATTCCCGTATGGATGATACCGGTCGACACAATCATGATCCAGTTCACATGCGACAAATCAGAAAAAGCGCCGAAACGGACGAACGGAAGAAGAATGATAACGCCCAATCCGGTCTGCAAACAGGTGACGGCGTATGGGCTGAGGCTGTTGATGCCTTTCCCGGCCAGTGTCGTAAAAGCATAAAAAAGAGCGGCCAGCACGGCCCAAATAATACCCGATCCCATCAGCTGAGAAAATGATGTACTTCCGTTGATGCCGGAAATCAGGGCGGTGCCCAGAAAACAAATTACGATGGAAGTGACGGACACCATATGCAGTTTCTCCCGGTATATAAGGCTCCCCAGAAGAAGGACGAGAACCGGAGCCAGATGATAAACGGAAATCGCTATCGTCACTGATGTCTCCTCAAACGATTTAAATAAAAACACCCAGTTCAGCACGAGAAAAAATCCGCAGGCCAGTGTCTGCAGCACCTCCCGCCGGTTCCATTGTTCGGTGCGGTACCGTCCGGAACCAAACCAGCAAACGCCCAGAAACAATGAGGCGCACAGACATCTCACAAAGACCAGTTCAATTGAAGGCACATTCGTATGTTCTGAGAAAAAGCCGATTGATCCGAAAATGACCATGGAAATGACCATTTTGATGACGGCATTTGATGTTTGTTCAGCTTGCATTGATTTGCTTCCCCCATATCATTGACTGTTTATTCAGACAAATACTAACAGCCATTTTACTTGATTCAGAGGAAGAAATCACCCTATTTTTCGAAAGCCGGCGGTCTTTTCTCATGAAAAAAACCCCGCATCAGCAGGGTCTTCTGTTTAATGAACGATCAGTACAGGACAAGGAGACAATTGTGAGACCTTATGGCTCACGCTTCCGAGCATCATTTCTTTAAATCCGCTGATTCCGCGGCTTCCGACGACAATCAGATTGAAATGCTGTTCTTTCGCTATGTTTAAAATTTGATGCGCAGGTTCGCCTTGGACGTACAGGCTTTCCGCATTTACTCCGCTTTCTGCCGCTTTCTGCTTGGCATCTTCCAGAATGGCCGCTCCTTTTTGCTCGACTTCATGTTTGATGTCTTCAATGAAGTTTTCCGGAACATAGACAATCCCTGTTAAGGCTGATGTGGAGACAACGGCTTCACGTCCCGCATAGAGAATGGTGAGTTCAGCCTGCTGTTCTTTCGCCAGATGGATGGCTGCGTCCAGGGCTTTATTGCTCATGTCTGAACCGTCTACTGCTGCAAGAATTTTTTTAAACATATGAATCCCGCCTTTCTGCTTTTATTGTCCTCCTCTCTTTGCTGAATGTCAATTTTGCCGGCTTTCTCCGGAACATTGCGCTTACAGACTTTCTCCGTTTGTGGCGATGACGTCTTTATACCAATAAAAACTTTTCTTTTTCTTTCTTTCAAACGTGCCTTTTCCGTCATTGCCGCGGTCGACATAGATATAGCCGTAGCGTTTTTTCATTTCTGCCGTTGAGGCGCTGACGAGGTCAATCGGCCCCCACGATGTGTAGCCGATCAGGTCGACGCCGTCTTCAATCGCCTCTCTTGCCTCTATTAAATGATCACGCAGATAATTGATGCGGTAGTCATCCTGAATGGTTCCGTCCTCCTCCGGCTGATCAACCGCGCCGAGTCCGTTTTCGACGATGAAGAGCGGTTTCTGATAACGGTCGTACAGCGTGTTTAAGGTGATGCGCAAGCCCTTCGGATCAATCTGCCAGCCCCATTCGGAAGATTTCAGGTACGGGTTTTTCACGCCGCCGAGAAGATTTCCCTTAGATTGCGCCAGATCCTCAGGCGCCGTGCTGGCCGTCATCGACATGTAGTAGCTGAAGCCGATGTAATCCACTGTATGTTCTTTCAGGAGCGCCTCGTCTCCTTCCTTCATCTCGATCGTAATTCCGTTTTCTTTAAAGAAGCGTTTCATATAGCCCGGATAGCTGCCCCTCGCCTGTATATCAGAAAAGAACAGCGTGCTCCGCTCTTTTTGCAAAGCCGCATATACATCCTCCGGCTTTGGCGTCATCGGATACGTCGTCGTCGCGGCGATCATGCAACCGATCTGTGAATCCGGGATGATCTCATGGCCGGCTTTTACCGCCAGCGCGCTCGCCACAAATTGATGGTGGGCCGCTTGGTACATCGTATTTTGTTTATTTTCGCCTTCCCGGAATATAAGGCCGCCGCCAGTAAACGGAGCGTGAAGAACAACGTTGATCTCATTGAAGGTCATCCAATATTTCACCTTGTCTTTATAACGGGTGAAAACCGTGCGGGCGTACCGCTCATAGAAATCGACCGTCCGGCGGTTTCTCCATCCGCCGTAGTTTTTCACAAGACCGAGCGGCATCTCATAGTGAGAAATCGTGACGACCGGTTCGATCTGATGTTTTCTCAATTCGTCAAACAAACGGTCGTAAAATTGCAGCCCTTCTTCATTCGGCTCTGTTTCATCGCCGTTCGGAAAGATTCTCGTCCACGCAATGGAGGTGCGGAACGCTTTAAAGCCCATCTCCGCAAACAGGGCGATATCCTCTTGATAGCGGTGATAAAAATCAATCGCGTCGTGATACAGATTCAGCGCATCGTCTGTCTCATGAAACGGAGACATAATGCCGTCCGGGGAGACATCCGCCGTAGAAAGTCCTTTGCCTCCTTCTTTATAAGCTCCTTCAATCTGATTGGCAGCCGTTGCGCCGCCCCATAAAAAACCTTCCGGAAATCTCTTCATGTTTTCTCCACCTCTTTTTCAGGATAACGCCAGAAGCGCTTCGTTCGGTTTGACCATTCCGCTTTTTTTCACGTCTGTAAATGAATATTGATCCGTATTCGTAATGATGACCGGCGTGATCACGTCAAAACCGGCAGCCTTTATCTCGTCGATATCAAAAGTAATCAGCAGATCTCCCGGTGCGACGGCATCGCCTTCTTTGACGTGCATCTCAAAATGCCTGCCATCCAGCCGGACGGTATCAAGCCCGATATGAATGAGAACCTCGGCTCCCCGGGTGCTCGTAATGCCGATGGCGTGCTTTGTTTTAAATACGGCTGTCACCCTCCCTTCTACGGGAGAAACCGCTGCACCCTCTTCAGGCAGAATCGCAAAACCTTTTCCCATCATTCCACCGGAAAAGACGCTGTCGTTCACTTCGCTTAATGCTTTCACTTCGCCTTTAATCGGGCTGTGAATGATTTCTCCGCCTGCCGTCACCCCCGGCGCTTCAGGCGCTTTGTCCCGTTCGGACTGCACATCCTCAAACCCGATCAGCAGTGCCGCCGCCATACCCGCCGCAAATGAGATAAAAAGCCCGATCAGCGCGTATAGAAACGTCGGCCCGATAAAGACCGGAATGCTCGGCAGACCGGCGTTTCCGCCGACAATGTAGGAAGCGACGCCCGTTACACCGTAAAAAGCTCCGCCTGCCGCGCCGCCGATTAATGCTGCCGCGAACGGTTTTTTCAATCTCATGTTAACGCCGTACATCGCGGGTTCGGTAATGCCCATCAATGCCGTAATGCCCGTCGTAAACGCCAGCGATTTGAAGATTTTGTTTTTTGATTTTAAGAAAACCGCAAATGACGCCCCGGCCTGCCCCATATTCGCCAAAAACATCGCAGGCAGAATGTAATCGTGTCCGTTTTGGGCAATGTTATTGATCATGATCGGCACAAGCGCATAATGCATCCCCGTCATAATGATGAGCGAAAATGTGCCGGCAAGCAGAATCATCGCGGCAATGCCCGCATGATTGAACAAATCATTGACGCCGACAGACAGGTAATTCCCAAGAATCGCGCCGAGAGGGCCGACTGTGATCAGGGTGACAGGCACGACGATCACAAGCGTAAGCATCGGAACGGCAATCAATTTCAAAGATGAAGGCGTGATTCGGTCAATTCCTTTCTCTACATAGGACATCAGCCATATCGCCAGCAAAATCGGGATAACTGTCGATGAATACGTGGCAGCGGTTACAGGAAGACCGATAAAGGAGATGCTTTTCCCTGCCCCAAGCAGGGCCGTTAAATCCGGATGCAGAATCGCACCCGCCACAGCGGCCGCCACGTACGGATTACATCTGAATTTTCTTGCCGCGCTTACCGCAAGCAAAAGCGGCAGAAAATAAAACGCACCGTCACCGACAGCCGTGAGAATGCTGTGAGTCTGGCTCTTCTCCGACATCCAGCCGAATGTCACCGCTAGCGCGACAAGCCCTTTTATCATGCCGGCTCCGGCAATGGCCGGCAGAATCGGTGTAAACACACCGGAAATCACGTCAAACATGGCGCTCAGCACATTTTTCTTCTGCTTCGAAGTTTTGTTTGCGCTTTCATCGTTGAGCCCGCTGTTCTCCATTAAAGCCTGATACACCTTCGGCACATGATTGCCGATAATGATCTGAAATTGCCCGCCACTGATATTTGTCCCCATCACGCCTTCCGTCTGTTCCAGCCCGCTCCGATCTGCTTTCGCATTGTCATACAGATTAAAACGAAGCCGCGTCATGCAATGAATGACACTCTGAACATTCTCCTCCCCGCCGACAAGTTGTAAAATCTCTTTTGATATTTTATGATAGTCCATGAGTATACCTCCTTAAAAATGGGGGAACCGCCGGACGAAAGGTGCCCGCCTTTCTCCGGCTTTTTTTGTTATGAAATCAGCATCACCTCCGAAAAAAGGGTATAAAAAAAACCCAAACTGCACAGAACACGGGGGTCTCCCCCTGTCTGACGCAATTTAGGTTTTGCCTGCGGTTTGCAGTAACAATCCTGGGTGAATGATATTGGGTTGATATGTATACTTTAGCACTGGATTTATTGGGTGTCAACGCTTACATTTTTAAAAATGTACTAGTCAAATATATAAAGGCATTAAAATATTGTTCCCATCTACTATATTAACTAAAAGAACCCTCATGCTAAGTACCTCTGATAAAGTAGCTTTAAGTTAAATTGCGCCCTAATTCCTCTTCTCTACTTTAATTGCACACTTCTCTAGTTTGTCCACAACGGTTAAAGTAGTACCTGCTTCCAGTTGATAAGAGCAAATACTAGAACATGCAGTCAATTCAAGCCCATTACCTCAACAGTAACCCCATTTACAATGTAAGAATACTCCATACTCCACCAAACTACCTCAGCGTTATTTTTTAAACGCTTAATAAATAGGACTTTATTCTCTTCTTTTTTAGTATTACCTATTGGTAAGAGTAGTGATAAAATGGAATTATTGATATAAAAAAGGAGATTATGATGAGAAATCATAGAGGCTTCCATGAGGAAATTCAGCAACAACAAAAACTTTATCCAACATCACATCGCATTCAACCGGTTAGCCCTAAAGAATATGCAGAGGTTTTGACTTTACATACGGCAAAACAACTGAGCGAGACATTTCAAACACTTGTGGATCAAGATCAATATGAACAAGCGATTCAGCTGAGCCAGAAAGTTGCCTCTCAGCTTGGACAACATACGAATTTTTCATTACCACTTTCCACAGTGCTTTATAGTTTAAACGAAATGGAACTTCCTATTTCAGAGGAATTTTCTCTACATCGTCTGAAACTGCTAGGAAATCATCAAACTCATGATAACTTTTTCAAAGCATTAAAACACGAGATGTTAACGGCGGATCGGGTAGACTTTATGGTTAGTTTTACAAGGTGGTCTGGTGTTCAGCTTTTGATCCCTCCGCTTCAGGAGCTTGCTAAAAGACATGTCCCTGTACGCATCATTACATCTACCTATATGGGTATTACAGAACCGAAGGCGTTAAGACATCTTCTTCAATTTGAAAATGTTGAGTTGAAAATTGTAAATGAATATAAAAAATCTTTCCATACGAAAGCATACTTATTTGAACGCTGTTCTGGACAGCATAGTGTCATTGTAGGATCTTCAAATCTATCACAAGCTGCACTTACGACCGGGTATGAGTTAAATGTTAGACTACCTGAAACCAGATATCTCCCCGTTTATCAACAAACAAAAGATTTGTTTGACACTGTTTGGAATGAAAAGACACAGCCTGTTGACGAACAATTTTTACAAGCCTATGAGGAATTCCAAGCAGGAAGCCAAAAGGGAAGTGCTTCCTTTGCTGCTCAAAACTCTCTTTACAAAACGAAAATGTCCCCGAATGCCATGCAAAAGGAAGCGTTACGAAACCTTAAAAAAACAAGAAACGAAGGGGAGACAAAAGCAGTCATCATCGCCGCCACTGGAACCGGAAAAACATTTTTAGCAGCATTTGATTTTGAGCAATTTAAACCAAATAAATATCTTTTTCTTGCCCACCGGGAAGAGTTACTTACAAAAGCAATCGAAACATTCCAGAAAGTCACCAATAATCATGAAGATTTTGGTTTATTGACTGGAACGAAAAAAGAAAGAGATAAGCGTTTTTTATTTAGCACTGTACAAACGCTACATAAAAAAGAAACATTGGAATCCTTTTCAACAGATGAATTTGACTACATTGTGATTGATGAATTCCATCATGCAGAAGCATCTACCTATCAAGCTGTATTAAACTACTTTACACCAAAGTTTTTATTAGGTTTAACTGCAACACCAGAGCGTCTTGACGGTAAAGATGTGCTTCAGATTTGTGATCATAATGTTGTTTATGAAATTAGACTCCGCGATGCTCTAAAGGCAGAGCTACTTGCACCATTTCACTATTTTGGAATTTCAGATCATACTGTAGATTACGAAAAAGTAAAAGTGAAAAATGGACTGTACGAAGAGAAATCGCTAGTAGATCATTTAAAAACTCATAAACGAGTAGAATATATCATTAAGATGATCAACATGTATGGATTCCACGGCGAGAAAATGGTTGGCTTAGGTTTCTGTACAAACGTCGAACACGCAATATACATGAGTGATGAATTTAATAAATTGGGATTTTATACAACTTACTTAACAGGAAATGATTCTCCTGCAAAAAGACAAGAGGTCATTCGTCATTTGGAGGACCCGCACCACAGTTTAGAACTTATATTTACAGTAGATATTTTCAACGAAGGAATAGATATTCCAAAACTCAATCTACTATTGTTCCTTAGACCAACAGAATCACCAACGATTTTCATTCAGCAATTAGGACGGGGGCTTAGAAAAACAGACGACAAAGAGTTTGTAACGATACTGGATTTTATCGGAAACTATCAAAAGTCATTTGTTATTCCACTCGCACTATCTGGACAAACAAGCCAAAAATCGTTTGATAAAGATTCCCTCCGAGTGGCCGTGACGCATGAGTTTTCAGATTTACCTGGAGGATCTTATGTTGACCTTTCAGCCGTAACGAAGAAAGAAATTTTAAATAAGATCGATCATATTAAACTAAATTCAGATGCCATGCTGAAAACGTTATACAAGCAATTTAAACAAGAGCTAGGACGCTCTCCAGAATTAATTGATTTTCTATACTCTGAACAGGCACCTGGGCTTACCTTTTTTATAAAGAAATACAAATCGTGGGTACAGACCAAAAAGAAAATGGACGATTTGAATGTTACAGATGAAGCAATTCTCAATAACCCCTTGGTTGTAGGGATAGTAGCAAAATTAGAACAGCAATTACCTATTAAATGGCCTTATGAATGGTTAATTTTACAGAGCGGTTTTCACAAAAATATCATCACAATAGAAGATGTAAAAGAATCGTTAGAAAAACAGTTTCATATTCAAATCACAACAGATACACATGATGACCTCATTCAGCGAGCAATGGAGCGTTTAACGAAATCAGATCAAAAACAGAATTGGCGCTTTGGTACATTACAAGGTGATACATTCAAGTTAGATCCAGAAGTGAGCGAGATATTAAACGATCCATTATTCGGACCGTATATTAAGGAGCGCGTCCACTATGGACTGATTGAATTTAGACGTATGAACAATATAGAAGCCCTTGCTTCAAAAGAGATTAAGCTTACAATGTATCAAACCTATACAAGAAATGAACTCATTTATCTTTTTCAGTCAACTGATCAGGAAGGGACTTGGCGAGAGGGTGTACGTAGAGTTAAAAATCACTATTTAATCTTTATCAATTTGAATAAGTCAGAAAAAGTAGAAGATCATTTGCTATATAAAGATTATTTTATTGATCCTAGCCATTTTCACTGGCAAAGTCAAAACCAAACCTCACATACATCAAGCGTAGGGCAAAACTTTATTCACCATAAGGAAAAAGGATACCATATTCATTTATTTGTGAGGAAATTCACTGAAATGCACAACATCACTTTACCATTTATTTATGTAGGAGAAGCGGATTACGTATCAAGCCACGGAGACAAGCCAATGAATGTCAAATGGAAGCTCCATCAGCCTGTCCCAGAAAACTTGTATGTGGATTTAACGAATTAAGGCAGATACGGTCGGAAGATCAGCGGGTGCCCACTCTAGTGATTCTAGCTCACGAATAGGCACCCATCTGAATTCCGCATGCTCTTTTGCTACCGGCTTCCCTGATACAATCTTCGCTTTTATTGAAATTAAATTGACGATGACCTTCTCATATTCATGATGAATATCAGCTATCACATCGCCCGCAACAATTTTACAATCAAGTTCCTCTTCAATTTCTCTTACAAGTGCTTCCCGAGCATTCTCCCCTTCTTCAAGCTTTCCACCAGGAAACTCCCACAGATTAGGAAGAGACATTGTTGGAGAACGTAGAGCACATAGAATTTCATTGTTTTCATTTTGTATGACTGCGGCGGCTACTTTTATTGTTTTTTTCAAAATTAAACTTCCTTTCGTTTTTTCTTAGGTATGTATTCAAATTTTTCAATTTTATACTGTTCACTGTAAACGATAGAGGTGAATCCATCATAATTCAAATGGTTTATTAAAAGCAATAGAAGGTCATTCTCCTAATTAGCAAGAAAAAAGCACCCTCCAAAATGGAGTAGGTGCTATTTTACTTCACTCCCCAAACAGCCTCCCCATCACCGCTCAGCACACTAAACGTCACAACTTCTTTCTCTCTCGCCGAGTCCCATTCTTTCAGGAAGACGCCGTCATAATTTGTGCCGTTCAGGCTGATTCGGGCTTTGCTGCTGTCCGTTATTGTCCAGGTTCCGGTCATTTCCCCGGAAATGGTGCCGTCGTTGTTAAGCCGGATGTTTTTTGGGGTTTTGATCGTAGCTGTGATGTCTTTTCCGTGCTGGATGAGTTTGTAGGCTCCGGATGCGGCGGATGCCGATATCTGTGTATCCGGTTCTCCCGCGTAGCGGTATGGCGCTGCAACGGGCCATCCGTCTTTGTTCATGTACAGCCGATGTACTCTGACTTCGTGCTCTTCGCCTCTGTTCGGGAAACGGGTGTGGAAAATGAGGTATGATCGTTTCGTTTTCCCGTCGTAAAATACGGAGTTGTGTCCCGGCGATACGTAGCCCGTGCCTTTTTCAGATTGTGAGGCGAAGCTGTAGCCGCCCATGAGTTTGACCCCGTACGGTTCAATTGCTTTGTCGTCGAAGAAACTGCCGTCTTTTCCTTTGGCATCAAGCATGTTATGGCCTGCGGCGTCATAGTACGGACCGTCCGGATTTTTGGAACGCGCCACACGCATATGATAACCGCCGGCTGCGTCAAGTCCGCCGAATGACAGATACAGATAGTAATATTTCGTTTCCGGATTGTAGCTGATGTACGGGCCTTCGATTCTGCTGTGATTTCCGCCGAGCAGTTTTTTTCCGTAGCCTTGGTTCGGGAGCGGGAAACCGGTTTTCGGATTCATTTCCAGTATAAAAATCCCCCCGGAGTAAGAGCCGTACACCATCCAGAGCTTGCCTTTATGGTCAAAAAACGTTTGCGGATCTACAACGTTCGGGTGAACGTTTGCATGATACGTCGTGCCGTCTTCGCTTTTTCCTTCCATGCCCGATTTCAAAAAGATGCCTTTGTTCTTGTAGGGTCCTTCGATTTTGTCACTCACGGCGACACCGAGAGCGGATCGCGGCGAGTCTCCTTTACAGGCGTTATAGTACATGTAATATTTCCCGTCAGCCAGCTGGGCGACATCCGGCGCCCACAACGTATCAGACTGGGCCCAGTCGAATGTCTCTTTTAATTCGGTGTAGACGTTCGGGATCAGGGGATTATTGGAATTGACGCTTGAAGACATCTGCTGCCACTGCATCAGGTTTTTCGACTTGGCGGAAGCCAAATGCGAGCCGAATACACTATCGCCTGTTTTGATGACGGACGGATCATGCACGCTGACCTCTGAAAAAACCGGATGCTGGGCTTTTGCCTGCGGCAGAGTGAACCCGATGACCGCTGCTGAGACCAGGCACACACGAAAGAAACTGGTTTTCATTTTCTGAAATCTCCTCGCTCTCTTCTTTTCTTAAAACGCTTTCAAGACAACGATCCATTTTATGATGCGGATGGCGGAAATATGTGATCAACAGCGCCGGCTTCACGATGTACCGCTTTACTTCGATAGCAATCTGATTTGTGAAAGACTGGAAAAAAAGTTTTGACTTCTGATTCGCAAACACTTAATATAAAAAACAGTTACTAGTTATCAGAATATTTGAGAATTGAGTGAAGCATATATGACCTTACACAAAGACCGCCGCATTGGGCGATTGTCCGTCCTTCTTCTGCTTCATGAGACTGAAGAAAACCAGCAGATCAGCCGGCTGGAACGGGACGGCTGGAAAGTCTGTCTCGGCAGGGTGGGTTCAATGGATGCGCATAAGGTGGTAGCCGCAATTGAAACCGCTTCCAAAAAGAGCGGCGTCATTCAATCTGAGGGTTATCGCGAATCACATGCGCTGTATCATGCCACAATGGAAGCTTTGCACGGAGTGACGCGGGGCGAAATGCTGCTTGGCTCGCTGCTTCGTACCGTGGGCCTGAAGTTCGCCGTCTTGCGGGGAAATCCGTATGAAAGCGAAGCGGAAGGCGATTGGATCGCCGTTTCACTTTACGGCACGATCGGAGCTCCGATTAAGGGGCTTGAGCACGAAACATTCGGAGTCGGAATTAATCACATATGAATCAGCCCATAGATTTCAGATGATAGGGGGCTATGCGTGAAATATCATTTTCATGGCATAGCTCCTTTTTGTATGGGCGCTTTACCAAAGTAAAGGAAAAGGGGTTGAAATGATGGTGACGTTAGACGGTTCCTCACTGACAACCGCAGATGCCCAGCGTGTGCTGTTTGATTTTGAAGAGGTTCAAGCATCTGCCGATAGCATGGAACGTGTGAAAAAAAGCAGGGCGGCGGTTGAACGGATCGTTCAAGAAGAGAAGACCATTTACGGGATTACGACGGGATTCGGCAAGTTCAGCGATGTGCTGATTCAAAAAGAAGACGCCGCGGATCTGCAGCTGAATCTGATTCTTTCTCACGCGTGCGGCGTCGGTGATCCGTTTCCGGAATCTGTATCGCGGGCCATGCTGCTTTTGCGCGCCAATGCCCTGCTGAAAGGCTTTTCCGGCGTGCGGACTGAGCTGATTGATCAACTGCTCGCGTATCTCAATCATCGCATTCACCCGGTCATCCCGCAGCAAGGGTCACTGGGGGCGAGCGGGGATTTGGCGCCGCTTTCTCATCTCGCACTGGCGCTTATCGGTCAAGGCGAAGTCTTTTACGAAGGGGCCCGGATGCCGACAGCTCATGCTTTAGAACAGACAAACCTTCAGCCGGCCGTCCTGACCTCTAAGGAAGGGCTCGCGCTGATCAACGGAACGCAGGCCATGACCGCGATGGGACTGATCGCTTACCTCGAGGCCGAAAAGCTGGCCTATCAGTCGGAACGGATCGCGAGCTTAACGATCGAAGGCCTTCAGGGCATTATCGATGCGTTTGACGAGGACATTCATGCCGCCCGCGGTTATCAGGAACAGATGGATGTCGCAGAGCGAATCCGCTATTACTTGTCAGACAGCAAACTGACGACCGTCCAAGGGGAGCTGCGTGTCCAGGACGCCTATTCGATCCGCTGTATCCCTCAAGTCCACGGCGCATCATGGCAGACATTAGCGTATGTAAAAGAAAAATTAGAAATTGAGATGAATGCCGCGACAGATAACCCGCTCATTTTCGAAGACGGCGCCAAAATCATCTCAGGCGGAAACTTTCACGGACAGCCGATCGCCTTTGCCATGGATTTTCTCAAAGTGGCGGCGGCCGAGCTTGCGAATATTTCTGAACGCCGGATCGAACGGCTTGTGAATCCGCAGCTGAATGACCTGCCGCCCTTTCTGAGCCCTCAGCCCGGCTTACAATCCGGAGCGATGATCATGCAATATGCGGCGGCCTCCCTCGTGTCAGAAAATAAAACCCTGGCCCATCCCGCCAGTGTCGATTCCATTCCTTCATCGGCAAACCAGGAGGATCACGTCAGCATGGGAACCATCGCCTCAAGGCACGCCTACCAGATCATTGCGAATACGAGACGGGTGCTTGCCGTTGAAGCCATTTGCGCGCTGCAGGCCGTGGAGTACCGGGGTGCGGAACATTGCGCCTCGTACACAAAACAGCTCTATCACGAAATGAGAAACATCGTGCCGTCCATACAAGAAGACCGCGTGTTTTCTTATGACATCGAGCATCTGAGTGACTGGCTGAAGAAGGAGTCTTTTCTGCCGAATGAGCATCACCAAAAACTGATGACCAATGAAGGGGGACTTACAAGATGACTGATGTAAAGAAATCAATCCGCGCCGGCCGCGGCACCGAACTTGAATGCTTAGGATGGGAGCAGGAAGCCGTGCTCCGCATGCTCCGAAACAACCTTGACCCGGAGGTTGCCGAAAAACCGGAGGATCTGATCGTATACGGCGGCATAGGCAAGGCCGCACGAAACTGGGATGCTTTTCACGCGATTGAGCGTTCCCTCAAAATGTTAAAAGATGATGAAACACTGCTGATCCAATCCGGAAAACCTGTCGGATTGTTCCGCACGCACAGCCGCGCGCCCCGCGTCCTGCTGGCTAATTCGGTTCTCGTGCCGAAATGGGCGGATTGGGAGCATTTCCATGACCTTGAGAAAAAAGGGCTGATGATGTACGGGCAGATGACGGCTGGCAGCTGGATTTATATCGGCTCACAAGGTATTTTGCAAGGCACCTATGAAACCTTTGCGGAGCTTGCGAGACAGCATTTCGGCGGCAGTCTGAAAGGAACCCTTACGCTGACGGCCGGACTTGGCGGAATGGGAGGCGCCCAGCCGCTGTCCGTCACAATGAATGATGGCGTCGTCATCGCCGTTGAAGCGGATGAAACACGGATTGATAAACGCATTGAAACAAACTATTGCGACCGTAAAACCGCATCAATTGACGAAGCGCTGCGCTGGGCCGAAGCAGCCAGACAAGCCGGAGAGCCTTTATCGATCGGCCTTCTCGGCAATGCGGCTGAGGTGCATCATGAGCTTTTGAACCGCGGGGTCCATATTGACATCGTGACCGATCAGACTTCCGCTCACGACCCGCTGATCGGCTATATTCCGGCAGGATACTCACTTGAAGAGGCCGACCGCCTGCGCCGGGATCAGCCTGAATTATACGTAAGGCTTTCCAAGCAGAGTATGAAAAAGCATGTGGAAGCCATGCTCGCCTTCAAGAAAAAAGGTGCCGTCGTCTTTGATTACGGCAACAATATCCGCCAGGCTGCCAAAGATGAGGGTCTCGCCGATGCTTTTGATTTTCCGGGATTCGTTCCCGCCTACATCCGGCCTTTATTTTGTGAAGGAAAAGGGCCGTTCCGCTGGGCCGCGCTGTCGGGAGACCCTGAAGATATATACCGCACTGACGCTTTATTAAAAGAGCTGTTTCCAGAAAATCAAGCCCTTCACCGCTGGATTGACATGGCACAGAAAAAAGTCACATTCCAAGGCCTGCCGTCCCGTATTTGCTGGCTCGGCTACGGTGAACGGGAAAAGATGGGGCTCGCCATCAATGAATTGGTCAGAAACGGCGAGCTGAAAGCCCCGATCGTCATCGGAAGAGACCATTTAGACTGCGGATCTGTCGCCTCTCCGAATCGGGAAACAGAAGCGATGAAAGACGGAAGCGACGCGGTCGGCGATTGGGCGGTGCTGAACGCGCTGATCAACACGGCCTCAGGCGCAAGCTGGGTTTCTTTTCACCACGGCGGGGGCGTCGGCATGGGGTATTCCCTTCACGCGGGAATGGTCGCGGTCGCTGACGGCAGCATCCTTGCGGAACAGCGGCTTTCCCGCGTTCTGACAAGCGATCCGGGAATGGGCATCATCCGCCATGCGGACGCAGGTTATGAAAAAGCGGCTCAAGTCGCCGAGGAACAAGACATTATGATACCGATGAAAAAGGAGCGGTAACATGCCGAAACAAATAGATACCATACTCACCAACATCGGCCAGCTGCTGACGATGGAATCCGGCGGCCCCCGATCAGGCGGAAGCATGCAGGATCTTCATGTCACGGAAGATGCCGTCATCGGCATTCACGACGGGCGCATTGTTTTTGCCGGACATCAAGGAGCGGAGGAAGGATACGAGGCAAGAGACATCATCGACTGCGGGGGACGGCTCGTCACCCCCGGCCTCGTCGATCCCCATACCCATCTTGTATTCGGAGGGTCCCGGGAAAAAGAACTGAATTTAAAAATTCAGGGCATGTCCTATTTGGATATTCTGGCGCAAGGCGGCGGTATTTTGTCAACGGTCAAAGACACGAAAGCCGCTTCCGAAGAAGAACTGATTGAAAAAGGGCTTTTTCACCTCGGACGCATGCTGTCATACGGCATCACGACGGCAGAAGTAAAAAGCGGGTACGGACTCGACAAAGACACGGAGCTGAAACAGCTGACCGCGGCGAAGAAACTGGGCGAACGCCAGCCGGTCGACCTTGTCACAACTTTTATGGGGGCACACGCCATTCCGCCTGAGTACCGGAACAGCCCTGACGAATTTCTGAATCGCATGCTGCAGCTTTTGCCTGAAATAAAAGAAAAAGGCCTCGCGCAATTTGCCGATATATTCACAGAAACAGGCGTCTTTACCGTCAGCCAGTCACGGGACTACCTGAAAAAGGCGTCTGAAGCCGGTTTCGGCCTGAAAATCCATGCTGATGAGATTGACCCGCTCGGCGGCGCGGAATTGGCGGCAGAGCTGCATGCTGTTTCTGCCGATCATTTGGTGGGGGCGTCTGACGAAGGCATCGAAAAGCTAGCGGCGTCCGGAACGATCGCCGTCCTGCTGCCGGGCACGACTTTCTATCTCGGCAAACACACTTATGCGAGAGCCCGGGAGATGATTGATGCGGGCGTACGGGTCAGTTTGGCGACTGACTTCAACCCGGGCAGCTCACCGACGGAAAATCTCCAGCTCATTATGTCGATTGCCGCGCTTCATTTAAAAATGACCGCGGAAGAAATCTGGCACGCTGTCACCGTTAATGCCGCGTATGCGATCGGAAAAGGCGAAGAGGCCGGACAAATTAAAGCCGGACGGGCGGCTGACATTGTCATTTGGGAAGCGCCGAATTACATGTATATCCCGTATCATTACGGCGTCAATCATGTCCGCCGTGTCATCAAGAATGGAAAGACGGTTGTCTCAAGGGAGGGAGCCGCTCTTGGATAAGTATCCGTTTCTGCAAAAAGCCGGCTCCCTCTTCAACGACCGCCATGTGACAAGGATCGGCGATGTGACGGAAGCGTGGGCGGGACAAACGATCAAGGGGCCGGCTTTGATCGGCGTTCCGCTTTCTAAGTCGTCAATCAGCCATTCCGGCGCCTGCTTTGCACCCGGTGCGATCCGCCGGGCGCTCGGCGGGATTTCCGCTTATTCCGCGGAGCTGCGGGAGCATGTCATTGACCATCTTTACGATATCGGTGATATTCAGATTCACGTCACGGATGTCGTCACATCTCACGAACACATTTATCGGACCATTCATGACATTCTGACGGACCAGCCTGACTGGGTGCCCGTCATTCTCGGCGGCGACAACTCCATCAGTTATTCCACCATCAAAGCCATTGCGGAAACGAAAGGAACAACGGCCGTCTTTCAATTCGACGCCCACCACGACGTCCGCAACACAGAAGACGGAGGACCGACAAACGGCACGCCATTCCGCCGGCTGTTAGATGAAAATATCATAAGCGGACAAAATCTGATTCAGCTTGGAATCAGGGAGTTCAGCAACAGCTTGGCATATGAACAATATGTAAAAGAACGTCAGGCAGACGTGCATACAATGGAGATGATCCGTGAGAAAGGGCTCCTCCGAACGATACAAGAGGTCTTGCCGGCCGTTCAAAAAAGAGCTGACGCCATTTTTATTTCGGTTGATATGGATGTGCTGGATCAAGCTCATGCGCCCGGCTGCCCCGCGATCGGCCCCGGAGGTCTGTATACCGAGGAACTGCTTCAGGCGGTCAGGTTTTTAGCCCAGGAGGCTGACATCTCGGGTATTGAGATCGTTGAGGTTGATCCGACACTTGATTTTCGCGATATGACAAGCCGGGCAGCCGCACACGTCATTTTACATGCATTAAAGGGATTTAAATTGTCACGTTAAAGTCAAATCCGGCACGCGTGCTCTCGGCTGCCGGAAGATTCTCACGCCACGCAAAAAGGGGGAGATCACGATGGATGTTGATCAAGGCGGCAATCAACTAAAGCGCACGATGAAAAGCAGGCACTTATTTATGATTTCATTGGGAGGGGTCATCGGCACGGGGCTGTTTTTGAGCACAGGGTATACATTGAGCCAGGCCGGGCCGGGCGGGACGATCGCCGCTTACCTGATCGGCGGCTTGATGATGTATCTTGTCATGCAGTGTCTCGGAGAATTGTCAGTAGCCATGCCTGTGACCGGTTCATTTCAAACGTATGCGACAACGTTTATCGGGCCGTCCACGGGCTTTATGGTCGGTATCATGTATTGGGTGAATTGGGTGGTGACGGTAGGATCGGAGTTTACAGCTTCCGGTATCCTTATGCAGCGCTGGTTTCCCCACAGCAGCGTCTGGATGTGGAGCGCGATTTTCGCGGCTCTCCTTTTTGCCGCCAATGCATTCTCCGTTAAATTGTTTGCAGAAACAGAGTTTTGGTTTTCCAGCGTCAAAATCGTTACCATCCTTTTATTTATCATCTTAGGCGGCGCCGCGATGTTCGGTTTGATTTCATTGCACGGTTCGGGTGAAGCTCCGATGCTGTCGAATTTCACCTCGCACGGCGGACTGTTTCCGAACGGCTTTCTTGCGGTTTTCATTGCAATGATTTCCGTAAGCTTTGCCTTTTCAGGGACGGAGCTGATCGGAATTACAGCGGGTGAAACCGCCAATCCGGCAAAAGATATTCCGCGTTCGATCCGGAATGTCGCCTGGAGAACGGTCATCTTTTTTATCGGCGCCATTTTTGTGCTGTCCGGACTGATCTCCTGGAAGGAAGCCGGTGTTATTGAAAGCCCGTTTGTCGCGGTCTTTTCCCAAATCGGTATCCCATACGCCGCAGATATCATGAACTTCGTGATTTTAACGGCTTTGCTTTCGGTCGCCAACTCCGGACTGTATGCTTCCACCCGGATGCTGTGGTCTCTTGCGAATGAAAACATGATCAGCGCCCGGTTCAAAAAAGTCACACCAAAAGGCATTCCGCTGAATGCTCTGCTCGCCAGCATGGCCGTTTCCTGCATATCCTTGATCTCAAGCATCGCCGCCCCGGGCACGGTCTACGTGGTGCTCGTGGCAATAGCCGGATTTGCCGGCGTCGTGGTGTGGATGAGCATCGCCCTGTCTCAGCTGTTATTTCGAAAACATTATGTGAAAAACGGCGGACGCGTCTCGGATCTGACCTTCCGCACACCGTTATACCCTCTCGTTCCGATCGCCGCTGTGATCTTATGTTTCGCTTCATGCGTAGGCCTTGCATTTGATCCTAATCAAAGAATCGCCCTCTTCTGCGGAATTCCTTGTATGATCCTGTGCTATCTCATTCGTTTTTTGAGAAAGAAACAGCCGAAACAATCCGTCCGTGACATTCATTTGGATAAAACCATGCCATAAAAAAAGGCACATACTGATGAGGTATGTGCCTTTCTTCTCTTATTCCGTAATCAGCGTATGAATCAGTTTCGGCGCTTCCGCTTTTTCTGAGATGCGGATGTTGTCATAGACTTTGGCGGTCACGTCTTCAACGTTTTCGCGGTTGGCGTAAAGGGTGACGAGCGGCTCGCCTTTTTCGACGTTGTCACCGACTTTTTTGCGGAGCATAATGCCGACGGCAAGATCGATTTCGTCCTCTTTTGTCGCACGTCCCGCGCCCAACAGCATCGCTGCGACGCCGATTTCGTCAGCGACGATTTCTGAAACGACACCCGCTTCTTTTGCCGGAACGTCAATTTTGTACGCCGCCTGCGGAAGTTTGGACGGATCGTCAACGACAGAAGCGTCTCCTCCCTGATTGCTCAGGAACTCTTTGAACTTTTCAAGCGCTTTGCCGTTTTTCATGACTTCCTGAAGCTTTGTTCTCGCTTCTTCCAATGTCTCAGCTTTTTTCGCCAATACGACCATTTGGCTGCCGAGCGTGAGGACGAGTTCGTTTAAGTCTTCAGGCCCTTCCCCTCTTAATGTATCAATGGCTTCTTGTACTTCCAGAGCATTCCCGATCGCAAAACCGAGCGGCTGCGACATGTCAGAAATCACGGCCATCGTCTGGCGGCCGACGTTGTTTCCGATGCGCACCATTGCTTTGGCGAGGTTCACGGCGTCTTCATCCGTTTTCATAAACGCGCCGGCTCCCGTTTTTACGTCAAGCACGATGGCATCTGCTCCGGCGGCGATTTTTTTACTCATAATTGAGCTTGCGATCAGCGGGATGGAGTTCACCGTACCCGTTACATCACGCAGCGCATAAAGCTTTTTATCGGCAGGCGTCAAGTTGCCGCTTTGTCCGATGACGGCTACCTTGTCGCGGTTCACAAGCTTGATGAATTCATCTTTTGACAATTCCACGTGGAAGCCTTCGATCGCTTCCAGCTTATCAATGGTTCCCCCCGTATGGCCAAGACCGCGGCCGGACATTTTAGCGACGGGGACGCCGAGCGCCGCGACGAGCGGTGCGAGTACGAGAGTTGTCGTGTCGCCGACCCCGCCCGTAGAGTGCTTGTCGACCTTAATGCCTTCAATGGCGGAGAGATCAATCGTTTCTCCTGAATTCACCATCGCCATTGTCAGATCGGCGCGCTCCTGATCCGTCATATCCTGAAAGTAAATCGCCATAGCCAGCGCGCTTGCCTGATAATCAGGGATGCTTCCGTCCGTGTATCCTTTTACGAAAAATTGAATTTCTTCTGTTGTCAGTTCTTTTCCATTTTGTTTTTTTACAATAAGATCTACCATTCTCATGATCTATCACCTGTCCTTCATTTATGTTCAGTGAATCAATCCGACGATCGCCGCTGTCAGGAAGCTGACGAGCGTTGCGCCGTACAGCAGCTTCAGCCCGAACCGCGCGACGACGTTTCCTTGTTTTTCATGCAGCCCTTTCACCGCACCGGTAATGATTCCGATAGAGGAGAAATTCGCGAATGAGACAAGGAATACAGATACCACTGCCTGTGTATGCGCACTGAAATGGAAATCGCCGGATGAGAGTGTCTGCATCGCCACAAATTCATTCGATACCATTTTCGTCGCCATAATGCTTCCGGCGCTCACCGCTTCATTCCACGGAATACCGGTTAAAAACGCAAACGGCGCGAAGACATATCCGAGCAGCGCCTGGAATGTAATGCCGAAGACCGCATTAAAAACGCCGTTGACCAGAGCAATGAGTGCGACAAATCCGATCAGCATCGCCGCTACGACGACGGCGACTCTGAATCCATCCATTATATACTCACCGAGCACTTCAAAAAAGGATTGCTTTTCTTCTTCAGGAACGACGATCAAATCCTCTTCTTTGCTGACGGTGTACGGGTTGATGATAGAAGCGATGATAAATCCGCCGAATAAGTTCAGCACAAGCGCCGTCACGACGTATTCAGGCTTCAGCATCATCATGTAAGAACCGACGATCGACATTGAGACCGTCGACATTGCGGACGCACAAAGCGTATATAAGCGCTGTTCAGTAAGATAACCGAGCTGTTTTTTCAAACTGATAAAGACTTCTGATTGCCCTAAAATCGCGGATGCGACAGCGTTGTAAGATTCGATTTTCCCCATTCCGTTCACCTTGCTTAACGCAAGACCGATATACTTCGTGATGAAGGGGAGGACCTTCCAATGCTGCAGAATTCCGATTAAAGCGGATATAAAGACGATCGGCAGAAGCACGCTCATGAAGAACGTCGTCTGTTTCGCATTCACAAGCCCGCCGAATACAAAGTTAATCCCTTCTGATGCATATTCCAGCAAGTAGTTAAATCCTTTTGCAAAACCGCCGACAAGAAAATTCCCGATACCGGTGTTGAGGAGAATATAACCGAGAATAAGCTGCAGCACGAGCATGACGGCGATCGGCCGGATTCTGATTCTTTTTTTGCCGTTGCTGGCAAGCCAGGCAAGACCTAAAAACACAATGATTCCGATAATTCCGATGAGATACTTCATATGTGTTCTCCTTTTATTTGTATTCGCTTACAATTTTTTATGCATCAACAAAGAAAGAGGATGGCGGAAGCTTTCAGCTTCCGCACTGCTGATTAATAGTCGCTGCTGCCGCTGTCTCCGCCGCTCACGATAGAGACGCCCGCACTTGCGCCGATCCGGCTCGCGCCCGCAGCGATCATGCTGTCAACATCAGCTTTTGTTCTGATGCCGCCTGATGCTTTGACCCCGATGTCCGGTCCGACTGTTTTTCTCATGAGAGCGATATCTTCAGCCGTTGCCCCGCCTGTAGAAAAACCGGTAGACGTTTTGACGAAATCTGCGCCTGCGGATACCGCCAAGCGGCACGCGCGCTCTTTTTCTTCATCTGTCAAAAGGCATGTTTCGATGATCACTTTGACGAGCGCTTTTTTATCAGCTGCTTCAACTACCGCGCGGATATCAGCTTCAACCGCTTCATCATCGCCGTCTTTTAATGCGCCGATATTGATGACCATGTCAACCTCAGTTGCCCCTTTTGAGATGGCATCCTTCGTTTCAAATGCTTTTGTTTCCGATGTCGTTGCGCCGAGAGGAAATCCGATAACGGTGCAAACGTCAACTCCAGTGCCTTTCAGTTCCTCCGCTGCGAGTTTGACCCAAGTCGGGTTTACACAAACGGAAGCGAATTTATATTCTTTTGCTTCTTTTATCAGTTGTAAAATATCCGCTTTTTGTGTATGCGGTTTCAAAGCAGTATGGTCTATTTGGCTTGCAATTGACATTGTATGCACTTCCTTTTTCCTAGGATACGTTTAGAATAACCGAATTTTGAACATATGTAAATTGGTAATTGAAATTATGTTCATGAATTGTCACAATTCTTGAATGAGTTTTTTGGCCGTATGCTGATCGGTAATCAAAACGTTGGCGTACTTTCCTTTCAGGGCACCGTGAATGGCCTTGCATTTTCTGCTGCCGCCCGCCACCAGAATCGAACGCTCTTTCATTTTCAAGTCGCTGAGCTCGACTCCGATCGTCCTGCCGTTAATGCTGCTGCTGCAAATCCTGCCTTCCTCGTCAAAAAAGCGCGAACAAATATCGCCGACTCCGCGTGCTTTCAGCAATTGTTTCTCTTCTTCCCGGAAATAGCCGAGTCTGAAAAGCAGCGCCTCATCCCGGACGGTTCCGACCGTAAACAGGGCGATATTGGCTTGTCTGCCCATTTCAATGATCCGCTTAATATGTCTGTCCCGTTCGACCATCTGTTTCACATCGGCGCTGTCAAATATAACCGGCAGCGGTAAATACCTCGGCATGGTCTGAAATGCTTCGGCGAACAGCTGAATCGTTTCTGACGAGTACGTATTGACATTGGAATGACTGATGCCGCCTTTCAGCTGCACGACTTCAACGCTCTTTACCTGCTTCGGCTCCATGCGGCTTGCGATCTGGTACATCGTCGTCCCCCAGCTTACGCCGAGTATATCGCCGTCCTTTACGGTTTTATGCATATAGTCTGCGCCATAGCGGCTTAAGTAATGTGTAATGGCCTGGTAATCGTCGCTTGGAGAAAAGACGACGTGCGCCTCAAGCAGCCCGTATTTTTCTTCCAGCTTCGCGCCGAGTTCGTCCAGATCCTCAAACGGGTCCATGACGCGAATTTGAACATACCCTTTTTCCTTTGCGTACTGAAGCAGCCTTGAAACGGTGGGGCGTGACAGATCAAGCCGTTCGGCGATCTGCTGCTGGCTGTAATCTGATTGATAATATAGTTTTGCCGCTTCTATGCTGAGCTGCTGTTTTTCACGATCCATGTCGCGCCTCCCCTCTCCGCTTATCATATCACCAAAACACGCGGTAAAAAAGCACCCTCTGATGGGGTGCCTATTTTTTCAGCACAAGCTCCTGAATCGCATGCGCCACGCCGTGTTCGTTATTTGATTTCGTTTCAAAATCAGCTATCTCCCTTACTTCCGGGATGGCATTGGCCATTGCCACACCGCAGCCGGCCCACTGAATCATGGACATGTCGTTGCCGTTATCGCCGATTGCCATGACGTCTTTCTGTTCAATGCCGAGTTTTTCGGCCAGCAGCTTGACTGCGTTTCCTTTACTGACTTTCGGGTGAAGAATCTCATGGAAGAATGGCGCGCTTTTGACCATTGTGTATGTTTCCTTGAATGATTCCGGAATGGAAGCGATCGCTTTCTCCAGCTTGTCCGGATCGTCAATGAACATGACTTTCGGAATCAGAATATCCTTCGGCACTTCATCGATCGTGCGGAAATGAAGCGGCACTTTCGTAATGTATGATTCGTATACCGTGTATTCACTGATATCCCGGTTCGGCGTGTACAGATTGGCTGTGTCAAAGTAATGCATCGGAGTATCCAGCTGTAAGCTCAGCTCGTAAAGCGACTTCAAATCCTCATAACCTAATGACTGCTCGGCCACGACACCGTTTGTATACGTATTTTGGACGAGTGCGCCGTTATAGGCAATCACAAAGTCGCCTTCTTCCTGTAAGTTCAGCTCTTCCAAATACCGACGCACGCCGCCGATCGGCCGGCCCGTGCACAGGACGATATTGACCCCTTCCGCTTTGGCGGCATCAAGCGCCCCGCGGACTTCAGCCGTCACTTCATGATGATCGTTTAGTAGTGTTCCGTCCATATCTATTGCGATTAACTTGTACATCCTGCATCTCCTTTGTATCCTTTTCTTCTTATGCTTTCATCATATCGTTTTTTCGTTTCAATGAAAAATCAAACGGACAAGTTTCTCCGCCTTCTCTTCGTATACCGGGCCTGCCTCCGGATGCGGGGCCGTCTTTTCCCCTTGTCAGCTTGTTCGCCGCCGTCATCTGTTTTCTGCTTCAAGAGCATCAGCCCCGCCGCAAAGAAAGGGATGGCCGCTATGTCCAGAAGGGCAAGCTTTATTCCCATCGCTGCGGGAAAGTATGCCCATAATGAACGGCTGTTCCGCCTGATCATGATATAAGAAACGATTTCCAGCAGGATAAACAGAGCGTTCACCCACAAGTAAATGAGCAGCGCCGCAAACAGAAACAGCAGGAGCGTATTCCGCAGCGTGCCGGAAAACAGAAGAGCGCGCATCATATCAAAGAATGAAAAAGACTGCATGCTTCCGTTTACGACATTGGGATTGTAAATGGTAAAACGCCCGAACTGATCAAAAAGCATAAAAAATAACCATAACAGTGAAAACCATTGAATGATATGTACGATGACACCCGTCAAAACGAGTCTGTCGGCAGCCTTATTTCTCATGTGCATCCTCCCCGCCGGTTTTTATTCTTGTCATTGTTTTTGTTTCTCCGTATATCTTCCAAATGAGCGTACCGTTTTTTCCTCTTTTCAACGTGCTTTTGACGGGGTGCGGATGGCCGAGGTATTCAATCTCGATCGTCCCGTCCGTGTTCTGAGAGATCACCTTGTACACATCTGAGGGCATGGCAACCTCGCCGCGGCCTTGAATGACCTGCTTTGTCAGCACGCTGTCTTTCGTAAACGTGACGGTTTCAGATCTGACCCCGTCCATCGGGCCCGGTTTCAGCCCTGCATCCCATGTCCCGTAATAAAAAGGGGTATCGTCTGCTTTCTTTTGCGAGCAGCCTGTTATCATGACGCATCCGAAAACAAGAACCGTCATGATGAAAATCCGTATGTTCCGCAACATGATCACCTTCCTTTGAAGCTTTTTTACGCCTGTAACTTAGGCGGATGCCGTGGCACTGTGCAATTGACTACATAGTGTATAAAGACTTCACTAGATAAGGAGAATGATGAATGAACCCATATCAGTACTACACCCCGCCTGCCTATTTCCCTCAGCAGCAGGAATACGAAGTGAACCGCGTTGAGTATGAGCCGTATCAGCAGCAGGAAAGCTATTATTATGCGCCCCCTCAGTCCGAAGAGCGGCAGCCGACAGGTTTAGAACGGAGAGTCGCCCAGCTTGAAAGACAAAACGCCGAGCAAACGAGAGAGCTCACCCGCCTCTCACAAGAAGACCAGCGCCAAAACCGGGAAATCACGCGTATGAATGAGCAGATCAGACGGCTGAGCCAGTCCATTGAAATCCATACCCGCCGCTTAAACCGTTTGAATCAGCGCCTGCGCGCAGTCGAAAACAGACTCAATATTCCTTTTCACGCTACAGAAGGCGGCTTCTGAGAAAAAGGGCCGGAATACAAAGCTCGACAGGCCATCCCGAGCCTTGTATTCCGCTCTGTACATAACAGGTAAATATTTGAATCCTTTTCTTGCATGAATGCCTCTCCTATTCTTTCACATGATAAATGTGTAAAATCAATCACTCCAGGAGGTCTTCATGATGTATCAAAACCAATACAGCGGAAATCAGCTGCAGCAATGCCGCCAAACAGCACAGCAGCTTATTCAGCAGACACAGCAAAGCAGTCAGCAGTACAAGCAAATGCTCCAGCAGGAACAGCAAAACATTCAAATGCTTCAGCAGATGCTTAACCATGAACAGCATGCCGTTCATACCATTCAGCAAGCGCTGCAGGGGCATGAAGCGGCCATTCAAAAATGCCAGCAAATCGTGAATGTGTGCAATCAGCTTCAGCAGGAAGTAAGCGGACACATGCCTGCACCGATGGCAAACGCTAATGTTTCTTCATTCCCGCAAACACAGCATCACACACCGTTTCAGCAGCATTCATACCAGCAATAGGCCGGTCATGCAAATGACAAAGCGCGAGATACCGGCTTTGTCATTTGTTTTTATCTCTGTTTTGTCAGATCAATGCGATGAGCGGGTTGTCCGCCGAATTTTGCTTCCGCCTCATGCCTTACCGCTTCATACGCTCTTGCTTCGACGTTTTGTTTAAACACATCAAGCTGTATCAAATAAGCCGCCCGCACTTTCAGCCCGTGAATGATGGAGATGACCCATAAAGGCAGCACGATATACACGCCCGGCGTGCTCGGCAGCACAAAAGCAATTGCTAAAATAATAAAATAATAAGTCCGTATTTCAGCCATTTTTTGTTCTTAGCCCGGTAGCCGATATAGAAAAAGGCCAAGAAAGCGGTCAGCGCAAACGGCGCAAAAGTCAGCAGCAGCCACCAGCTGTGCAGCACTTCCCACCAAGTCCCTCTTTTCGTAATCAACATTCATTCCTCTTCCTTTACTACTATAACATGGATAATCAAGGAAGGTTTTCTATAAAAAACATAGACGGAATGACGTCTTCCTGCTATATTAATAATGATAATCATTATCACTGAAATAGGGGGATCATTATGAAGAAACAATCATGGCTGATCGGCCTGGCACTTCTGCTTGTTTTCGCATTAAGCGCTTGCAGCGGCGCGAAGGAAAACAACGGATCGGCATCAGGCAAAGGAAAGACAGACATGCGTACATATGAATCAACAAAAGGGAATATTGACATACCCGCACATCCGAAGCGGATCGTCACTGACTTTTATGCAGGTGAGCTGCTGTCCGTTGACGCAAATGTCGTGGGGGCGGGCTCATGGACTTTCAAAAATCCGTTTATCAAAAAACAGCTGAAAAACATTACTGACATCGGCAATCCCGTCAATGTGGAGAAAGTGATGCAGCTGAAGCCTGATTTAATCGTGCTGATGAAGGATGACCAATACGAGAAACTATCAAAAATCGCGCCGACGATTGTCATTCCTTTTAACACCGCAAAGAATACGAAAGATACGGTCAGCCTATTCGGCGACATTGCCGGGGCGAAGGATAAAGCCAAAAACTTTATGGCAGACTTCAACAAAAAAGCCGAAGCGAATCAAAAGCGCCTCAAAAACGTGATCGGCAAAGACGAGACAGTCGGCCTTTATGAAACGACGGATAAAGGCGAAATCTGGATTTTCAATGACAATTCCGGCCGCGGCGGCCAAGCCGTTTATAACGCGCTCGGATTGAAAGCGCCGGCCAAAATTGAAAAAGACATCATGAAAACGGGCGCCATGAAACAGGTTTCCCAAGAGGTCATCCCTCAATATGCGGCTGATTATATGTTCATTACCGATTACAATCCGAATGGAGAAAGCAAAACATTTGAGCGTCTGAAAGATTCATCCGTTTGGAAAAATCTCGATGCCGTAAAAAACAATCGTGTCTTTATCAACGATTTCAACACCTTCTATCCGTATGACCCGATTGCCGTCAGCAAACAGATGGATATCATCACCGACATGCTGATCAAACGGGCTGAAGAAAATAAAAAATAAAAAAAGCGGCACAGTCATGACACTGTGCCGCTTTTCCTGTTCACTTTAATTTTGACTGTACGGAGCCCGGCATATCTTCAAACCTGACTTCTTCCCAGGTCTCGACATACTTTCCTTTCGCCTTCACCTTCAAATACGCGTTCTTCCGAAGGTCTTTCGCGGCGTAAAAGGTCACTTCTTCTTTTTTCCCGGATGCGTTGTATCCGTCTAATGTATACTCAGTACCGCCCGGGCTAAGATGTTTGCCATCTCGATCAATCTGCACATAGACGTCTTGCTGGTGAATAAACGGATTAAATCTGTCTGTAACATCATTATGAAAAAAGAGAAGTCCGTATATGACGGCAGCGGCCGCCAAGACGGCCAGGATTGCCAATGCTTTTTTCATCTTTGCACTCCCCTTACTTATTCATTTTTTTCAAATAGCTTGACCGCACTGTGAGGAAGAACAGAAGCTGAAAAATGAAAAACCCTCCGATAGTGAAACTGAGCGGCCCCGCTACATCGGAATAGCCTTCCACGGCCAATGTTCTCAAGGCAAACAGCGTATGCATGACGGCAATGACAAATGGGAAGAAGAACAAAATCGCCAATTGTATCGTCACGCTTTGTGCCATTTCACGCTCACTCAGGCCGATTTTGGCCAATGAACGGTAGCGCTCCCTGTCTTCATCTAAATCGGTGAACAGCCTGAAATATAAGAAACTTGCTGCCGCGACAAAGAAGACGATCGCGATAAACAGGCCGATGAATAAACTCAGGCTCGGCAGCTGCACCGTATCATAGTAGGTGCCGGCTTTTGCCATAAAATCAGAATGGACGTCGATATAGTTGCCGTAAATCTCATTTTTCAAGGATTGGCTGATCCCAAGACTGTCTTTCCAATGATCATAGCTGTAGCCGTATAATGACGCTTTTTCACCGAGTGATTTCAGCTGATCAAAGGTTTGATCGTTCACCGCGATGATGGCATTTAATGAAATCAGCGGTTTTTCGACTTCTTTTACCGTCAGTTTTTGGTCAGACGGCTTGCCTTTTTGGTTCAGCAGCTTCAGCTGATCCGGTGCTTTGTTTTTGAAATTCCGGTCATACGTACCCGGAAAATAGACAGCCTCATCATGTTTCAGGCCGCTCAGCTTGACATGGAAGTATGTTGACACATCCGATTCGCTGATCATGTAAACAGGCGGAACAGTATCTCCTTCCTGATAGCGAATATAGGAAACATTTATTTTGTCTTTCTTATACGTAAAGCCGTGTGTTTTCAGTTCATGGTCAATATCTTTCAAATGAGTCTGTTCTTTTGGGTTGCCGCTGTAAGATACATACTCCATCTCATAAGCGGACTCTTCCGCCCCGACGGTCGATTTGTACATCGCGAGCACGCCTGTCGCCGTAAACGCTACCGCGGAAATAATGCTGACAATAAAGAACAGGCGGGCGTTGTCTTTTAAACGATAAACAAGATCAGAAACCCAAATGACATTTTTCCCGCGCAGATAAAAGGTTTTCCACTTCTTCAGCGCGCGCAGAATCCAGATGCTGCTTTGGCTGAAAAAGAAATACGTACCGATGACGGTAAGCAGTAAAATGATGAACGGTTGAGTCCCGTGGACATTGCCTTTCAGAACCATGCCGTACCCGCCGCACAGGCAGGCGATGCCGAATATAGACAGAAGCACGGACGGCTTCGGCTCCGGCTTGATCTTGTCAGTGCCCTTTATTAATTTAATCACCGTATTTGATCTGACAAAAAGGATCGTGAACTGCGATAAAAGGAAAAATAAGAGCAGAAATCCGCCGGCCGTAATGCCGAGCGCTTTCCAAGGCATGTACAGAGGCAGCGCGTCCATTTCTAAAATATAAGCGCCGACCGTAAAGAACGTTTTCGAAAAAATGAAGCCTCCGATAATCCCCGCTGCGATCGACATGACGCCGATGATCATGTTTTCCGCCGTAATGAGCTTTCTCAGCTGCACCGGCGTAATACCCTGCATCAGCAGGATGCCGAATTCTTTATTTCTCGATTTCAAAAATGCGTTAACCGAATACAGAACAAATAAGAAAGAAAAAACAAAGATCATCCATTCCGCAGCGGTTAAGCCTTTTCT
This sequence comes from Bacillus sp. FSL K6-2865, assembly GCF_040311405.1. Classification (NCBI taxonomy): domain Bacteria; kingdom Bacillati; phylum Bacillota; class Bacilli; order Caryophanales; family Bacillaceae; genus Bacillus; species Bacillus sp. FSL K6-2865. The sequence goes on from NZ_CP152036.1 coordinate 3,990,866, forward strand.
GGCGATGTTATTCAGGTAGCCTTCCTTTAGTGCCGGATGAAACAGGAACATCGCAAAGGTAAAGAAAATCAAAACGGAAAAAGCGCTGCTTAAAAAGAAAGCAAGATAGGCCCTTTTGTTTCTCGTGACGTTTTTATAAGCGAACTGAAGAAAGGTCATTTGCGTTTCCCCCCAGCATAGACAGCACATCAAGAATCTGCTCATAAAAGACTTGGCGGTTTTCCCCGCGGTAAATCTCATTAAACAGTTCGCCGTCTTTTATAAAGATGACGCGGCGGCAGTAGCTTGCCGCAACCGGATCGTGGGTCACCATCAAAGCCGTGATATGATCATCCTGGTTCAGGCTCTGCATCGTTTCCATGACGTCTTTTGACGCTTTGGAATCAAGGTTGCCCGTCGGTTCATCGGCCAGAATGAGTGACGGCTTATGAATGACCGCTCTTGCGATGGCGGCCCGCTGGCGCTGTCCGCCGGATACTTCAAACGTCCGTTTGTTGAGCAGGTCTTCGATTCCGAGCTTTGCCGCGATGCCGTGCAGTTTTTCTTCCATGACAGACGGCGCTTCTTTTTCAAGCGTTAACGGCAGCATGATATTTTCACCGATTGTCAGTGTGTCCAGAAGGTTGAAATCCTGAAACACAAATCCGAGCTGCTTGCGGCGGAAATGAGCGAGCTTTGTCCGCTTCAGCCGGTGCGGGTTTTCTCCGTGAATCAGGATATCGCCTGAATCCGGCCGGTCGATCGTTGAAATGATATTCAAAAGCGTTGTTTTTCCGGAGCCGGACGGTCCCATCACCGCCGTGAACCCGCCTTCTTCTATTGAAAACGAAATTTGTTTTAAAGCTTGATAGGACACTTGTCCTTTATAGGTTTTATTTATATGTTTGACTTCAAGCATATTCGCCATGAAAATCCTCCTTATGGTTTTATTCTTGTTGGTCTGGGCTGCTTTCATGTAGTGCCGGGGCATTTAACATAAAAATCCCCTTGACATAAATCCATGTTATCAAGGGGAAACAAAACGAGCTATGTTGTTTTCTTAACGCAGCCTTACATTTTTGTAAGAAATGAAAATCGGACCGATGTCCCTTCACCGGGGGACGAGCTGATGTCCACCGTATGATTGAGCTTGCCCGTAATTTCTTTGACGAGATGGAGGCCGATTCCCGTAGATTCTTGGAAACGCCGTCCGTTTTCGCCGGTGTAATAAGGGTCAAACACCCGCTTGATATCTTGCGAGGGAATGCCGACACCGTAATCTTTGACTTCAAGCACCGTCCTGTCTTCATCGCGGAAGACATTCAGCTCAAGTCTGTCACTCTTGCCTGCCGAATACTTGACCGCGTTTGTGACCACTTGGCCGATCGCAAATTTGAGCCATTTCGCATCGGTGTAAATCTGATGATCATCGCGAATATCCATTTTCGGATAGACGCGGTATTGAATAAAAAATCGTTTATAGCTTTGAATGACCGATTGGAGAAGCTCTGATAAGGAAACCGCTTCAACTTTAAAATCCCGCTCAAACAGGTCAAGCCTTGAAGAATAAAGAAGCGTCTCCAGCCCGAATTCAATCTGCCGGACCTCTTTTTTGATTTGTTCAAAGACGGGCTCATCCTCTTCCTGAATGATTAAATTAATGACCGACAGCGGCGTTTTTACTTGGTGCACCCATTGGTTCATATACGTCACCCGCGCGTCAAGCTTGGCTTCGGTCTCATGGAGCTTCTGGTGCTGCATCCGGGTCAGCTCCATCTGCTTTTCATACAGCTCTGAACAAAACACTGAAGAACCGAGAAACGGGATGTCCGTCCCTTCCTGCTCCGAGCTGAGCCAATGATACACGCCGCGGTCTTTGTACCAGCGATAGGCAAGATATCCCGCCAAAATAAGAAGCTGCACGCCCAATATGTAAAACAGGTGGGAAAAAGAATGAAGACCCGCAAACCAGTAATAAAAGAAAACAAACAGCCCTTGAAGGAGAAAAAGCAGAATCAGCACGGCATGAGACCGGAGAAACAGCTTCATGACAGCGCCCTCAGCTGGTAGCCTTCGCCCCGCACCGATTCAATGGAAACAGGCGCATTCAGCTCCCGCAGTTTTTTTCTGAGCCGCGTGATATACACGTTAAGCGTATTATCATCGACGAAAATGTCGGTGTCCCACGTTTTTTCCATGAGCCGGTCTCTTCCCGTCACCTTTTCTCCCCGCTCCAGCAGCACTTCCAAAAGCTTGCTTTCTTTTTTAGAAAGCTCGCTTTTTTCGTCCTGAAAGCGCAGTTCAAACCGTTCCACAAAGAGCTGCACACCGGCATATTCAACCACTTTCTCTCCCTGCTTGGCGGCGTACTCTCCGTATGCCCTGCGGATCTGGCTTTTGATTTTCGCCAGCACAATATCGTAGGAAAACGGTTTTTCGATATAATCATCTCCGCCGTTTTCAATCGCCATCACTTGATCCATTTCCCCGCTTCTGGCAGAGATAAAAATGATCGGGCTTGTGGAGTGCTGGCGGATCTGGCGGCACCAATAATAGCCGTCATAAGACGGCAGATTGATATCAAGCAGCACCACATCAGGCTTTTCCCGCAAAAAAACATCAAGAACAGCCGTGAAATCATCGGCGGCCACGGTTTGATATCCATATTTTTCAAGGTAATTCTGCAATAGTCCGCGAATGTCTTCACTATCTTCCACAATCATGATTTTATTCAAACTGAACCACTCCCGTTTCTTACACTGCTGCCATCATCATAATCGTTTCGGGCGTACGGGCGCAACACCGCACAAAAAAACCGCCATCTTGGCGGTTCTGTTCCCATCAGCCGACCTGCTGTTTTACGGCTTTACCGGCTGATCCGAACTCTCTCATTTTGCTTCGCACTGTCTCTTCCACGGCCTCAATGCCGGGTGTCATATAGCCGCGGGGTTCGTACAGATCACCGTTTTCCTGAAACATGCGGCGTGTTTCGTCTGTCCAGGCGACCATACATTCCGTGTTGATATTGATTTTCGCGTGGCCGAGCGTGATGGCTTTTTTGATCTGATCCTGCGGAATCCCGGATGCTCCGTGAAGAACGAGGGGAATATCAGTCATGCGGGAGATAGCCTCCATTTCTTTAAATCCGAGATTCGGTTCACCTTGATATTTGCCGTGGACGGAGCCGAGGGCGGCGGCCAGCGCGTCAATATTGGTTTCTTTGACGATCCGCTCACATTCGGCGACATCGGCATAGCGGACCCCGCCGACCAGCCCGTCTTCCATGCCGCCGACCGTGCCGACTTCTGCTTCTACAGAGACGGCGTGCTTAGCGGCATAATCGGCGACTTCTTTTGTCATCGCGATGTTCTCATCAATCGGATGATGGGAGCCGTCAATCATCACTGAGCTGAATCCGGCGTCAATGGCCTGTCTGCAGCGTTCCGCACTGCTTCCGTGATCAAGATGGAGCACGACGGGAACGGTAATCGCCATTTCTTCCATTAACGCGCCGACCATGGCGGAAATCGTTTTAAATCCGCCTAAATAGTCGACCAGACGATCGGAAGCCGCGGCGATGACCGGCGATTGCTCCTTTTGCGCCGCTTGCAGAATCGCCTTCGTCCATTGGAGGCCGTTGATATTAAATTGGCCGACTGCATAATGCTCCCGTTTCGCTTCTGCAAGAAGATGTTTCATGGTGACAAAAGCCATGTTCACGCCTCCTTCATGAAGTATTTTGATACGACGGCTTCCGTTGTTTCCTTTGCCGTTTTGATCGTTTCCTCCGCAGTCAGCTTATAATATTCAGGTCTGAACAGCTCTACGGAGACAACATCATTGAATCCGATTTCTTTTAACGCTGACAGATGGGCGTCTAAGTCAATCGCACCCTGTCCAGGCCAGACGCGGTCTTCATCCGTTAAAAAGCCGATCGGGAAGTCTTCTGTATCGTCGATATGATAGATGAAAATTTTCTTTCCGTCCGCCTGCTTCAAACTCTCAATATTGGAGCCCATCGCGTGGAAATGGAAGCTGTCAAACACCAGTCCGACATTATCGCGGCCGACAGCGTTCACGATGTCATACGCCTGTTCAAATGTATTGACCGTACATTGCGGGTGGCCGACAAATTCAAGGGCAATGTTTACGCCGTACGGCTCCGCGATGTCCGAAAGCTCAGTCAGCACCTCTATGCTGCTCTTTTTGATCTCCTCTTTCAAGATTTTCCGCTCTGTCACAAGCGGCACGGCCACCACATATTTCACGCCGAGCGTCCTGCAGGTTTCCATCATGCTTTTGAATTCTGAAATGATCTCCCTATAGCCCTTCTCATCACGGTTGTTGAAGAAAACCAGTGCGTTCAGGGCAAGCGGTTTAATGTGATGGGTTCGAAAATATTCCGCCAGATCGGCCAGTGAATGGTCTTTTAAGTATTCCGGCAGCTTATCCATTGTGCGGATTTCAATATAATCATAGCCGTGCTTTTCGCATAGTTCTAAATCCTGTTTCAGGTTTGAATTCTCCAGCGTAGTCGCTTCATTAAAGCAAAGTTTCATGTCAGCCTCTCCCATCCAACGTTTTCGATATGAAGGGAGTCCGGCAGGAGGGCTTGTTTGCCCCGCTCCGCCGAACTCCATACTCAGCTTATGCCATGCCTAATTCTTCCTTTAATTTCTTAAGCGTGGTCCGGCTTGATTCATCCGCTCTTTCGCCGACCCAAGCAAAAACGGCGTTCGTCGCAATTCCGTCGAATTTCATCTCTCTCATCTTTCTGAAAATCGTCTCAAAATCAACCTCGCCTTGCCCGATGTCCAAATGCTGGTGAACCGTTACTTTCGCGTCAGGCGGGTTGACGATGTAGCGCAGGCCATGCGCCGCTTTATGATTAAAAGTATCTGCAAATAAAACATGTGTGAGGCGGTCGCCGGCTTCATCAAACATAGTCGCAATATCGCCTTTGCCGTCATCATAGAAGAACGTATGCGCAGTCGAGTAGACAAGATTGATCCAATCCTTGTCAAGCGCGCGGATCATATCCATCGCCCCTTTGTGCGTTTCGATAAAATCGTACGGATGAGCCTGCAGATTGAGTTTAACGCCTTCTTTTTCAAAGACGGGCAGCAGTTCATCCATGGATTTGATGAATTTTTCTTCACTTGTCAAAGGATCATATTTTGAACCGCTGAATTCACTGTTCATCAAATCCACTTCAAGTTCAACCGCAATTTCGATCGCCCGTTTCCAGTTGCGCACGGCGGCCTGACGACGGTCTTCATCAGGACCCGCCCAGTGGTAAAGCGGAAGAAGAGAGGACAGCTTCACACCTGTATCCTTTAAAAGGCGCTTCAATTGTTTGATTTTTGCTGAATCGACTTTCGGATATTTATAGAAAGGACAAAAATCCTCGCGCGGGGACAATTCGATATATTCGTATCCGAGCTCCGCCGTTTTATAGACCATTTCTTCTAACGTTAAATCATCGCGGTACATGGATGGATCTAAGGCCAGTTTCATTTCTTTCACTCCCGATCTATTATTTGTTCACAGTCGTAAATGATTGGTAGAATGCCGGTTTCTCTTGCAGCGCCACAGGCTCTTTCTGCCCGGATTCCTGAGCTTTTACGCACGCATCAGTTGTCACCGCGGCAATATAACCGTCCCATGCCGTCGGACCGCTGACTTCGCCTTTATTCCGGATCGAATCAATGAAGTCTTGAATTTCCACATCATACGCAGCCACAAATCGGCGCTGCCAGTCCATCAGGATATCGGTGCTGAATTTCCCTTCTTTTCTCAAGCTGATGCTTGACGGTTCCGGAAGCTTGATAACGCCGTCTTCCCCGACGATCTCACATTGAATGTCATAGCCGTATTTACAGTTCACGTAGATTTCGGCATTGATGACGATGCCGCCTTTTGTTTCGATGATGACCATCTGCGGATCTTTCAGATGCGGCAGCGCATTTTTTGATTTTTTCGGATAGATCACCTGTACGAATTCATAGTCGTCATTGACGAGCCAGTGGAGGACATCAATTTCATGAACGAGCGTATCGACGACGGCCATGTCCGTTGAATAATTCGATGCGACTGTCGGGTTGCGGTGCGCACAGTGAATCATCAGCGGCTCGCCGACCACGCGGTTGTCAATCGCTTCTTTCAGCTGAACGTAACCGCTGTCATATCTGCGCATGAAACCTACCTGCACCAATCGTTTTCCCGTCTTCATTTCTTCCTCGACAATGCGCATACAGCCTTCTGCCGTTGTCGCAAGCGGCTTTTCACAAAACACGTGCTTGCCGTGCTGAATCGCTTTCAAAACGCTGGACTCGTGAGCCGGGCCCCAGCTTGTCACTAAGACGGCATCCACATTTTCAGCAGCGAGGAGGCTGTCGTCATCAGGATAAACGGAGGCGTTCAAATTGAAATCCTGAACGGTCTGCTGCGCGGCCTCCTGATTCACATCTGTGACAGCGGTAATTTCCGCTCCGGACAGCTTATTTGTGATGCGGTTGATGTGCTCTTTTCCGATAGCACCGGTTCCGATAACACCTATACGTAAATTCATTGATCGCCACTCCTTCTGATAATCAAATAATGGTTCTCGTCTTTCTTTTCCCGCTGCCGTCCTGAGGAGCGCCGTACAGTTCCTCCTGTATCTGTTCAAGCGACTTGCCGGACGTATTCGGCGCGAAGACAAGCCCGATGATCATACTGGCCGTCACACATATGAGCAGAATACCGGCCATAAAACCGATGCCGAATTGTGACATGATGACCGGCACAAATAAACTCCAAATTCCGATTGAAATACGGACGAGAAAGAACATGAGCCCTTGTGCTGACGCTCTGTGTTCTGTCGGGAACAGCTCGCTTGCCCACAGCTGGTAGTTCGCCTGCTGGCCGGCTCCGTTATTGATGCCGATCGCTAAAACAAACAAAAGCAGCATCGGGAGCCCCTGAAACGGCAGTAAAAACAGCGACCAGCCGACAACGGCCATACATGCGCAGATTCCAAATACCGTTTTCCGATATTTATCTGCAAAAGGCATGAAGATACAGGCGACGCCGAGCCCGGTGAAGATAAACAGGGCCATCTGCAGAATGTTGGCCGTATTTGCGGATACGCCGCCGACCTGCTGGTAGATGTACGGCATGAAGAATCCCATGACGCCCGCTGCGAGATTCCATACGAGAAACACACCCATTAAAAACAAAATGTTCTTGAAAAATTTCGGCTGAAGCAGGTCAAAATAAGATGTTTTTTTCACGGCGGCAGGCCGCTCTTCACTGTTTTTCCAGGCATCCGACTCAGGTAAACGCTTTCTTATCACATATGTGATCAGGGCAATCACCAATAGATGCGCAAAGACAATTTTATTTCCTAAAAGCCCGAGGTCACCGACCAAAACGGATAACAGCAGAACCACAACGGCTCCTGCGGCCCACGCCACCTGCGCCACTCCGCAATGCCTCGCCCGGTTTTTCTCAGGGGCGTTTTCCGCGATAATGGTCCATGAAGCTGTAATATCCGCGCCTACAGAAATCCCGATAATCATGTATCCGCATAACAGCATGGGAAAGTTGAATCCAAACAAAACCAAACAAATTCCTAAGGCGTAGACGAGCATACTGTTTGTGTATACAGCTTTTCGTCCGACCTTATCAGCCAAATACCCGCCGAGCAGCGCTCCGATGGCCGCTGATATCGCATTTGCGCTGAAGGCGCCGAGCAATCCGATCTGGCTGTCGGACAGCTTTAAATAGCTGACCCACATAGATAAACCCGCTGATCCTGCCACGATGGAACCCGCATCAATGTAATTTGCTAATGCTGCGGCGATGGTCCTTTTGCTGAAAGCTGATTCCGCCTTGGCACTATTCATATAAGTCCCCCTCTAATTTGCAGGATCAAGCAGTTCACTGTCGATGTACTTTCTTGCAATCAGCGCGTACTCAAGCGGATTGGCGACTGCCGGGTCTTGTTCGGCTTCGATGACGATCCAGCCTGAATAATCATGACGGACGAGCGTTCGGTATACTTCGGTAAAATCGATGCATCCGTCTCCGGGAACCGTAAAAATGCCCTGTAAAAACGACTGCCTGAATGACTTGCCTTCCTGTCTGCACCGCTCCATAATGTCAAACCGCGCGTCCTTGAAATGAACGTGTCTGATCCGATCCATATACTTGTTGAGAATCGTCATATAGTCTCCGTCCGAGATATAGGCATGGCCGGTATCATAAAGTAAATGGACATACCGCGGGTCCGTTCCATCCATCAGCCGGTCAACTTCTTCCGCCGTCTGGACGCCTGTGCCGAGATGATGATGAAACGTGAGGTCCAGCCCGTATTCGCCAGCGATTTCCCCGAGACGGTTCAAGCCTTGGCACAGCGTATCCCATTCTTCATCTGAGAAATGCGGTTTTTCCTTAAATACATCAATGTCCAAGCCCTGAACGCTGTACGTCTGTTCAGAAACGATGGCGACATCCGCTCCGACTTTCTGCAAATAATCACAGTGTTCTGTAAATTGTTCAGCCGTTTTTTCAATACCGTCATGTATGATAAAGCTGCTGAACCATTTCCCCGCAATCCGCAAGTTCCGGAGAGCCAGCTCTTTATTGAGGACGGCAGGTTCAGGGAAAAACCCTCCCACTTCCGTACCTTGAAAGCCGGCGACAACAATATCACTTAACAAATGCTGCAGCGTATTCCCGGCTCCGATTTCCGGCATATCGTCATTGCGCCACCCAATGGGAGCGATGCCCCACAGAATATCTTGTTTGCCCATCGTGATGCCTCCCCTCTAGTACTGCTTTGCAGACTTCAGCTTCGTCTCTTTCGCTTCGTATGCCCGCTGAACGCTTTCCTGCTCCGACACTTCCGCCACGCCGACATGCCACCAGCTGTCATAGCCGTCCGTCATCGTTTTCGGCAGAACTTTCATTTCAATTAAAGTGGATACGTCTTGCGTTTTCGCATCTTCAAGCGCCGCTTTCAGTTCTTCAACTGTATTGGCTCTGTATGTTTTAGCGCCGTAGCCCTCTGCCACCTTCGCGTAATCAACGTTTAAAATCTGATTGTCCTCTGTGCGGAACTCGCAAAAATAACTGCCGCTCCCGTGATCCATCTGCAGGTTGTTGATACAGCCGAATCCGGAGTTGTCAAAAAGCAGGACATTGATTTTTTTGTTATATTGAAGCGCGGTAATCAGCTCTGAGTGCAGCATCAGAAAGCTTCCGTCACCGACGAGTGAATAGACTTCTTTGTCGGGATGGGCCAGCTTGAGGCCGAGCGTGCCTGATACTTCATACCCCATGCAGGAATAGCCGTACTCGAGGTGGTACGTATTCGGGACATTGGAATGCCACAGCCGCTGCAGATCCCCCGGAAGAGATCCCGCCGAACTGATGACGACGCTGTCTTCAGGAATCGTGTCATTGATGGTCAACAGCGCCGTTGTCTGCGGCAGCTCAGTCCCGAGCGCGTCGGCATACTCGTTTAACACGTCCTGTGAAAAATGGTTCTTAATTTCCGGTTCAAACGCGTCACGTGTAAAAGTGACCTTGCCGAGCCGGTCCCGTTCAGCAAGCCATTCATCTTTCCAGTCTTTAATCGCCGTGCCGAATGCACTTTTATATCCGTCTAATAAGCCGTGCAGCCTGCCGAGCGTCACTTTCGCATCGGCTACAACCTGAAACGCGTCAAGCTTGTAAGCCTGCATGCGGCTGACGTTGATATTCAAAAATTTTGCTTTGTCAAAATCAAACGCCGTTTTCGAGGATGTCGCAAAGTCCGTGTACCGTGTGCCGACACCGATGATCAGATCAGCCTGGCGGGCGGCTTTGTTTGCGGCGAGGGTGCCCGTGATGCCCATGCCGCCCAGATTGTTGGCGAAATCGGCTTCAACCGTTGACTTGCCGGCCTGCGTTTCGACAAGCGGAATGCCGTATGTTTCAGAAAGCGCGATTAATTCCTCACGCGCGCCGGAGTACTTCGCGCCGCCGCCCACTAAAATGACGGGACGGCTGCTCTGCTTAATTCTTTCCGCGGCGCCTTTCAGTTCACGCTCGCTCGGCTGCATCCGGTCAATGTAATGAACGCGTTTTTCAAAGAAGCTTTCATCAAAATCAAATGCTTCTCCCTCTACATCCTGAGAAATGCAGATGGTCGCCGGGCCCGCTTTTGCCGGATCTGTCATCACTTCAAACGCCCGGATTAAGCTGCTCATCAGCTGCTCAGGTCGGGTAATGCGGTCCCAATAGCGGGACACGGGCTTTAACGCATCGTTTGTTGTGACGGCGGCACTGTATTCCTGCTCCACCTGCTGAAGCACCGGGTCAGGCTGCCTCGTCGCAAAGGTATCGGCCGGAAGCAGCAGCACCGGGATATGATTGGCCAGCGCCGTACCCGCGGCAGCCGTCAAGTTAGCGGCACCCGGACCGACCGATGTCGATACCGCGTAAATTTTTCTTCTCAGCATCTGCTTGCTGTATGCCATCGCGGCATGCGCCATGCCTTGTTCGTTTTTGCCTTGATAGACTTTCAGGTGCCCGGCGTCCTGCTCAAGCGCCTGCCCGATCCCCAACACATTTCCATGGCCGAAAATCGTGAAGATGCCCTCAACGAACGGCTCTTCTTTTCCGTCAACATGAATGTACTGCCGGTTCAAGAATTTAATCAGCGCTTGTGCTGTCGTTAAGCGAATTGTCTTACCCACAAACGATCCCACCTTTTATACGTTCTATTTACCGTTAAGACTGTGCTGCGCTTCAATCAGTTCGATGATTTCACCGGCAGCCGGCATTGCTTCTGAGGAGCTGTGTTTGCTGACGACGATGGAAGCGGAAGCGCTCCCGTATTTTAAAGCCGTTTCAATATCCCGGCCGCTGACAAGTCCGTAGATGAAGGCTGACGCATAGGAATCACCCGCTCCGAAGGTCTTCAGCACCTTTGTTTTATAGGCATGCGCCCGGAAAACTTCTCCCGATCTGCTGTATGCGTATGATCCGTCAACGCCGTGCTTAATGACGACAAGATCGGCGGAGTGCGCAAACAAATGGCGGACGGTTTCATCGTTATCTCCGCCGCTGCGGTTTTCCATTACGTCAAATTCGTCACGCGTACCGATGACGATATCGGATTGTTCCGCCACCAGCGTGTAGTACACGGCTGTTTCTTCTGCCGATTGCCATGTATACGGACGGTAGTCGAGCTCAAACACGACTTTTACGTCATGTTTTTTTGCGATATGCACCGCTTTTAAGACGGCTTCGCGCGACGGGCTTTTCGCAAGCGCCGTACCTGATACGAGCAGCATTTTCGCGTTTGCGATGTAGCCTTCACTGACTTCGGACGGCTCAAGATACAAATCCGCCACGTCATCCCGGTACATCAGAATGCTGCACTCTTCGGGACTGAGAATTTCCGTAAAAGCGAGCCCGGCTTTGCGCCCTTCTCTGTCAATGGTCATTTGTGACGTATCAACGCCCTTTTCCTGCATATAGGAAACGATGAATCTGCCGTGCTGATCGTCCGGGATTTTGCCGATAAAACCGGCTTTTAATCCGAGCTTGGCGCTGCCGATCGCAATATTTGCCGGGGAGCCGCCGACATATTTAGAAAACGTCATCGTTTCTTCCATCGGCCGGTTGTATTCCGCCGCGTTCAAATCAATACACGCGCGCCCGATCGCGACAATATCAAACTCTTTTTCTTCATTAAACGTATATTTCATCGTTATCTGCCACTCCTCACTTGTTAGCGTTCCAGGATCCATTCATGGGCCGGATCATTATGAAACTTCCATTTTCGTGTCGGTCCCGCCATTACATTCAGGTAGTAAGAGGTATACCCGTCCGGAACACCAACCGGGTGATAGCCCGCCGGCACGATGACAACGTTTTCATTTTCTGCGGTCATCGTCTCGTCAATCGAGCGGTCGTCCGTGTACACACGCTGGAAGACAAACCCCTGCGGCGGGTCCGTTTCATGGTAATAGGTTTCTTCTAAAAAGGATTCATCTGGCAGATTGTCTTGGTCATGTTTATGCGGCGGGTAGCTCGACCAGTTGCCGCTGTCCGTGTAAACTTCAACAACGAGAAGGCTGTTTGCCGATGGATCTGAATCGGGGAGAATATTATGAACGGTTCGTTTGTTTGCCAGCTTGCCGCGATGTTCCACACCGTTTTCTTCCGCTTTAATCAGCTTTGTCGGAAGCTGGTGTTCGGACGGAGAATAGCACAGCGCGACCCTCGCCCCGCTGACCGCTGTGATCTCAAAAGAGCGGTCATTGGACACATAAACGCTGTCCGTCGGTTTTCTTTCAAATACACTTTCACGGGTGCCGATGCTTTCAAATGTCTGATCATAATCAGTGACGGTGATTTTTCCCGTTACCGCAACGATGCAGCACTCCGTCTTTTTCAAATCCTCTGTATATGCGGAACCGGGAGTGAGGTCAACGACTTTAAATCCGACGTATTTGAGGTCTGAATTGGCTGAAGTGACGTCATGTATGATGTTCACGCCTTGAGAAATCTCATCGGCCTGCGGTTTGCGCAGCAAATGACTCATGTTTATTCCTCCTTAATGGATGGTAAAAGAAAACCCGGACGGAATCACAAAGCCGTCCGGGCCGGCTGTCAGATCAATTGAAGTCAGGAGACGGGTATCGTGCCGTCACGACTTTTTTACGTGTATAGAAGTCGACGCTGTCTTTTCCGTTTGCGTGCAATGTGCCGAAGAAAGAAGACTTCCAGCCAGAGAACGGGAAGAATGCCATCGGCGCCGGGACGCCAAGGTTGATGCCGAGCATTCCCGCGTCAATATTCTCACGGAAGTAGCGGATCGCGTTCGCATTTGAAGTGAACAGACACGCGCCGTTCGCAAATTCAGACTGGTTGGCGATGTCCACCGCTTCTTTTAAGTTTTTCACGCGGATGACCGACAGAACGGGCGCAAAGATTTCATCTTTCCAGATCGTCATATCCGTCGTCACGTTGTCAAAAATCGTCGGTCCGACGAAATAGCCGTCTTCCGTTGCGTTTTCACGCCCGTCACAAAGAAGTCTCGCTCCTTCTTCGATGCCTTTTTCAATATAGCTGTGCGTGCGTTTTTTGTTGTCCTCGCGGATGACCGGGCCTAAGAACACGCCGTCATCCAGTCCGTTTCCGATCTTGATGTCCGCTGCTTTTTCCTGTAATTTCGAAATAAACTCATCGGCGATTCCTTCTTCAACCGTCACAACCGCGCATGCCATGCAGCGCTCTCCTGCCGAACCGAATGCCGCGCCGATAATGTTTGCGACCGTATCTTCAAGGTGGGCGTCATTCAGCACGATCGTATGGTTTTTCGCGCCCGTTAACGCCTGCACGCGTTTCAAATGTTCGCTGCCTTTTTTGAAAACATACTCGCCGACAGGTTTTGAACCGACGAATGAGATGGCTTTAATATCCGGATGTTCAAGAACGCCGTTTACGACGTCATGCGCGCCGTGCACGACATTGAAGACGCCCTTCGGCAGACCGGCCTGTTCAAACAGCTCTGCCAGTTTTTCCGTTAACAGCGGCGTGCGCTCAGATGGCTTCAGAATGAACGTATTTCCTAACGAAATTGCCATCGGGAACATCCAGCACGGGACCATCATCGGGAAGTTGAACGGTGCGATACCGCCGACCACCCCGATCGGATAGCGGTAGTTCGCCGCCTCTACATCCGTCGCGATGGAGGCGAGTGAATCGCCCATCATGAGTGACGGCGCGCCCGCTGCGAATTCGACGTTTTCAATTCCGCGTCCCACTTCACCGAGTGCCTCCGTCGTGTTTTTACCGTTTTCCAAAGTAATCAGACGGGCAAGCTCTTCTTTGTTCTGCTGGAGAAGCTGCTGATAGTTAAATAGAATTCTCGCACGGCGCGGCACTGCCGTCTTTGACCATGTTTGAAACGCCTCTGACGCTGAGCGGACGGCGTATTCCACATCCTCCCGCGTAGAAATCGGAACCTGGCACATCACTTCTTTTGTAGCCGGATTGACAACGTCTTCATATTGATCTGTCTTACTTTCAACCCATTCACCATTGATGTAGTTTTTCAGTTTTCTGATCTCTGCCATTCTCATTGCCTCCTTAAATAGTAAACATCCTGTTCAGCTGGATAATAACGGATGAATATATTCATCTTTTACATATAAAAGACATGAATTAAACGCTTACAAATGCTAAAATGATGGTGACTCCCAATCTTTCCATGTAAAAGTTGGTCATGTGCCGGAAAAAGCAAACGGTTACATCTTTCACTTTTGATTTTACAGGTTATGTTTTGGTCATTTCTTGGTTACATTGTAAGCCCAACACATCTTCAAGTCAATCTAAAAAATCAAAATTTTTTCATTATTTTTATCATACTTTTTTTGATCGGGAAAACAGGAACTTGGAGAACCGTGTCGAATCGGAGGGGATGATCCCTCTTTTTTATCATTTGTTAAGTAACTATTGATTAACTTCTGGTGTTTATTATATATTTTAATTACTTTAAGAATTCTAGAAGGAGTTTTTTTATGAAACTGATGCGGATTCAGGAGATGGAAGAATACATTCTCAAACACGGAGCCACTTCGCTGGATGAGCTGTGCGAGGTATTCAATGTCTCTAAAAACACGGTCAGACGCGATATTAATAAGCTTGCGGAAAAAGGGGTTATCAAAAAGGTGTACGGCGGCGTGACGTCAGCCGAAAAATCTGTGCTCGTCCCTTTTGAAAACCGCACCATTCAACATCAGGATGAAAAAATCAAAATCGCCCGCTATGCGTCACGGTTTATCGAGGATCACGATCTTGTATTTATTGATTCCGGCACGACGACCAAATCGATGCTGGAGACGCTTGATCCCGATAAGAATGTGACGGTTTTGACGAACAGCCTTGATATTATTAACGCGGCTTCATCCATGAAAAATATCGACCTGATCATCATCGGCAATAACTACAAACGGAAGACAAGGTCGTTTGTCGGCATTGATGATCCGAGCACACTCAATAAATACAACATTAACAAGGCGTTCATGTCCGCTACCGGGACAACGATCACCCACGGCCTGACGAATTCCGACTTACTGGAATACGAGGTGAAAAAGAGAATTTCCGAAAAGGCGAACGAAGTGTATCTGCTCGCGGATCATTCCAAATTCGGCAAATCCACGCTTTTGACATACGCGCCTTTCGACCGGCTTCACAGCATTGTCACTTCTCAGCAGCTCGATGAGGAATATACGAAGTATTGCCAAGAGCATCAAATCGACATTCACTTGGCATAGCGTTATAGTTAATAGAGAACGCTGCCGTATTTTTCCGGCAGCCGCTATGATATCCAATTTTTTCAGGGGGCGAAAACATGAGCAAAGTAACAATCGGCAAAACTGACCTAAAGGTATTTCCGATCGGTTTGGGAACAAATGCGGTCGGCGGACACAATCTCTATCCGAATCTGAATGAAGAAACGGGAAAAGAATTGGTTCGGGAAGCGATTAAAAGCGGCGTTACCATGTTAGATACCGCCTATATTTACGGTGTGGGCCGTTCTGAAGAATTAATCGGCGAGGTGCTGAAAGAATGTAACCGCGAGGATGTCTTCATCGCCACAAAAGCCGCTCACAGAAAAGAAGGCGATGACTTTGTTTTCGACAATTCACCGGCCTTTTTGAAACAATCGGTCGAAGACAGCCTGAAACGCCTGCAGACTGATTACATCGATTTATTCTACATCCATTTCCCGGATGAGCACACGCCGAAGGACGAAGCCGTTCAAGCGTTGAATGAGCTGAAAAAAGAAGGAAAAATCCGTTCCATCGGCGTATCCAATTTCTCTTTGGAGCAGCTGAAAGAAGCCAATAAAGACGGCTTAGTCGATGTGATTCAAGGAGAATACAACCTGCTGAACCGTGAGGCGGAAAAGACTTTCTTCCCTTATACGACAGAACACGGCATCTCATTCATTCCGTACTTCCCGCTCGTATCCGGACTGCTGGCCGGCAAATACGACGAGAACACCACCTTCCCTGAAGGCGACCTGCGCAATGATCAGGCGCATTTCCAAAGGGAGCAGTTTAAAGAAAACATCAAAAAAGTCAACCAGCTCAAACCGATTGCCGAAAAGCACAATGCCGATACGGCGCATATCGTGCTTGCCTGGTACTTGGCGAGACCTGAAATCGATATCCTGATTCCGGGCGCCAAACGCGCGGATCAATTAAAAGACAACATGAAAGCAGCCTCCATTACGCTATCTGCTGAAGAAATCGCGTTTATCGACAAGCTGTTTTCCTAAGAAAAAAACACGCCTCTTAAAGGGGCGTGTTTTTTTATGTTTATATTTTTCTCTTCGGGGAATGAAATAGTTATCTAAATAAACTATTATGCGTTCCAAAAGATGAGGAGGATCATCTGTGAAGAAAAACACCAAAAAATACCTGATTTACTTTTTCGGAGCATTAGGCGGGCTGCTTTACGGCTATGACACCGGTGTGATTTCAGGGGCTTTGTTATTTATTAACAATGATATTCCTTTAAACACGCTGACCGAGGGATTGGTCGTAAGCATGCTGCTGCTCGGTGCAATTTTCGGGTCCGCCTTAAGCGGGACATGCTCTGACCGATGGGGCCGGAGAAAAGTGGTTTTCGTCCTTTCACTCATTTTTATTATCGGCGCGCTTGCCTGTGCGGCTTCGCAAACCGTCACTATGCTGATTATCTCCCGTGTCATACTCGGGTTAGCCGTCGGGGGCTCAACGGCGCTGGTTCCCGTTTATCTATCTGAGATGGCGCCGACGAAAATACGCGGAACGCTCGGCACATTGAATAACTTAATGATTGTAACCGGAATTTTACTCGCATATATCGTGAATTACATATTCACCCCGTTTGAAGCTTGGCGCTGGATGGTCGGTCTCGCCGCAGTACCGGCGGCGCTTTTATTAATCGGAATCGCGTTTATGCCGGAATCTCCGAGATGGCTCGTCAAACGCGGCCGTGAGCAGGAAGCCAGACAAGTCATGGAAATGACCCACGACAAAGAGGATATCGCCGTTGAATTAGCGGAAATGAAACAAGGTGAAGCTGAGAAAAAAGAATCTACGCTCGGCTTGCTGAAAGCCAAATGGATCCGTCCTATGCTGCTGATCGGGATCGGCCTTGCCATCTTCCAGCAGGCGGTCGGTATCAACACGGTGATTTACTATGCGCCGACCATCTTTACAAAGGCCGGACTCGGCACTTCGGCGTCCGTTCTCGGCACGATGGGCATCGGTGTCTTAAACGTCATCATGTGTATCACCGCCATGATCTTAATTGACCGGATCGGCCGGAAAAAACTGCTGATGTGGGGAAGCGTCGGCATTACCTTGAGCCTGGCGTCACTATCAGCCATTCTCCTTCTGGCCGGCCTGTCAGCTTCAACGGCATGGCTGACCGTGCTGTTTCTCGGCATCTATATCGTTTTCTACCAGGCGACATGGGGTCCCGTCGTATGGGTTCTGATGCCGGAGCTGTTCCCGTCAAACGCACGCGGTGCCGCAACCGGATTTACGACATTGATTCTGTCGGCAACCAACCTGATCGTTTCACTGGTATTCCCGCTTATGCTGAGTGCCATGGGCATCGGCTGGGTATTCGGAATATTCTCAGTCATTTGCCTCTCATCCTTCTTCTTCGCCGCTTACATCGTTCCTGAAACGAAGGGCAGAAGTTTAGAAGAAATCGAAACGCACTTGAAAAAACGGTTCTCCTTAAAGAAGCGCAGCAAACAAAATCAAATTCTTAAACAGCGCACACTGTAATAAAAAAAGGAATCGCCCCCGCTGGGCGATTCCTTTTTGGCGTCATACCATAACTTTGCAAATGTCATTCGTAAATTCGACCGGATCATGGATCGGCAGCCCTTCAATCAGAAGCGCCTGATTGTAGAGAAGATTTGTGTATAATGCAAGCTTTTCCCGATCTTGTCCGTGCGCGTTCTTTAACGTCTCAAACACTTCGTGATTCGGGTTGATTTCCAGCACTTTTTCCGCTTTGACCTGCTGGCTGTCAGGCATGGCGTTTAATACTTTTTCCATTTCGATCGTCACTTCGCCGTCTGTCGCAAAGCATACCGGATGGGATTTTAAACGTTTCGACGCTCTGACGTTCTTTACTTTATCCGCAAGAATCTCTTTCATGCTTTCGAACAGGTCTTTATATTCGTTCTCTTCGGCTTCAGTCTGCTTTTCATCCTCATCACTGTCGATGCCTAAGTCGGCGCTGGATACGGATTTGAACTCTTTTTCCTCATAGCTTGTCAGCATTTTGATCGCGAATTCATCAATATCTTCCGTGAAGTATAAAATTTCGTAGCCTTTGTCCGCCACCATTTCAGTTTGCGGCAGCTTTTCAATCCGCTCATATGAATCGCCGGACGCGTAATAGATATATTTTTGATCCTCAGGCATTCTGGACACATATTCGTCCAGAGTGACGAGCTTTTTCTCCTTAGATGAATAGAAGAGAAGCAGATCTTTTAATACGTCTTTATTCGCGCCGAAATCATTATAGACGCCGAATTTCAGCTGTCTGCCGAAAGATTCATAGAAAGATTCGTATTTTTCTCTTTTGTTCTTCAGCAGGCTCTTCAGCTCGGCTTTGATTTTTTTATTGATGTTTTTCGCAATCAGCTTCAGCTGGCGGTCGTGCTGCAGCATCTCTCTGGAAATGTTCAGCGACAGATCCTCAGAATCCACCATGCCTTTTACAAAGCTGAAATGGTCCGGAAGCAGGTCGGCGCATTTGTTCATGATCAGCACGCCGTTGGAATACAGCTCCAATCCTTTTTCGAATTCCTTCGTATAATAGTCAAACGGCATGTTTTCCGGAATAAACAAAATCGAATTGTAGCGCACCGCTCCATCGACGCTGATATGCACATGGGTCAGCGGTTTATCAAAGCCGTAATGCTTCTCGGCGTAAAAAGCCTCGTAATCCTCATCTGTCAGCTCGCTTTTGTTTTTTCTCCAGATCGGCACCATGCTGTTGACCGTCTGTTCTTCCTGAACTTCTTCAAATTCGTTCTCGCTGCCCTCTTTCGGCTTGTTGACCGTCTCTTCCATTTTGATCGGGTAGCGGATAAAATCAGAGTACTTTTTCACGATCGCTTTGATGCGGTAGTTTTCTAAAAACTCATCATAGCTTTCATCTTCCGTGTTTTCTTTTATTTGTAGGGTGATTTCCGTACCGACGGTTTCTTTGTCACACGGCGCGATCGTGTAGCCGGCAGCCCCTTCCGACTCCCATACATACGCCTCGTCACTGCCGAGCGCCTTACTTTTCACCGTGACTTTATCAGCCACCATAAACGCCGCATAAAATCCGACGCCGAACTGGCCGATAATGTCATGGCCGTCTTTCGAGTCATTTTCTTGCTTGAAAGCGAGTGAACCGCTTTTCGCAATTGTGCCGAGATGCTGTTCAAGCTCGTCTTTTGTCATCCCGATACCGGTGTCTGTGACGGTGAGCGTTCTCGCTTCTTTGTCCGCCGTCACTTTTATGTAGTAATTGTCTTGATCAAACGTTAATGAATCATCGGTTAACGCCTTGTAATAGATTTTGTCAATCGCATCGCTCGCGTTGGAAATTAACTCGCGGAGAAAAATTTCCTTCTGCGTGTAAATGGAGTTAATCATCATGTCCAGCAATCGCTTGGATTCTGCTTTAAACTTTTTTTTCCGCACTTCAGATCTCTCCTTTAATTATGCTTTGATGTTATGTAAAATCTTTTTAGCATCTATTTATCATATACAGTGACAATTGTCAACTAGGATTAGCAGATGCATATATTGTAAATTTAACATGTTAATGGATTCATTTCACCCATTTTATCAATAAAAAAGAGAGAATGTTGATCATCCTCTCCTCTCTGCTTCTTTCCGGCGGCCGAATTCCTTCTTCATCCATATGTATGACGGGTAGAAAAACAAACTAAATAAGATAAGAGATCCCAAGTTTCGCAAAGACTCATGAAGAACATTTCTTACAGTGAGAGGAAATATGATGTCCTGAAATAGAATAGAGATAACGGTGTAAATCACAAATCCCATAGGAACAGTGGCATAACAATAAAACGCTATCTCCTTCTTATGCTGTATCTTCAAAATATGTAAACCTCCCAATGATGTATATACATAATATTAACATATTTAATAGGTATTTAGAAACAGACCTCCGTATGTTTATCCCCCTATTCAGCGGGAACAGATATAAAAAAAGGAGGAATCGCAATATGGGAAGATTAACAGACAAAACCGCAATCATCACAGGGGCCGCGACAGGCATCGGACAAGCGACGGCACGGGTTTTCGCCGATGAAGGCGCCCGCGTGATCTGCGGTGACATCAATGAAAGCGAACTGAATGAAACCGTCAGCGCTATCAGAAAAAACGGCGGAGAAGCAGAAGCCTTTCACCTTGATGTATCAGACGAAGAAAACGTAAAGTCTTTTGCGGACGGCATTCAGCAAAAGTACGGAACAATTGATATTCTGTTTAACAATGCCGGTGTTGACCAAGAGGGCGGAAAAGTCCATGAATACCCGGTCGACCTGTTTGACCGGATCATCGCCGTCGATCTGCGCGGCACATTTCTATGCAGCAAATACCTGATTCCGCTCATGCTCGAAAAAGGAGGCTCCATCATCAACACCTCCTCCATGTCCGGCCGGGCCGCAGACCTTGACCGCTCCGGCTATAACGCCGCAAAAGGCGGAATCACGAACCTGACGAGAGCGATGGCCATTGATTACGCCAGAAGCGGAATCCGCGTCAATTCCTTATCGCCGGGCACGATTGAAACGCCGCTCATTGATAAATTGGCAGGCACGACAGAAGACGAAATGGGCGAAGCGTTCCGTGAAGCCAACAAATGGATCACGCCGCTCGGCCGGCTTGGAAAACCGGAAGAAATGGCAGCCGTCGCGCTCTTCCTCGCTTCAGACGACAGTTCTTACGTCACGGGAGAAGACATCACCGCAGACGGCGGCATCATGGCATACACTTGGCCGGGGAAAATGCTGATTGATAAGAAGTGGAAGGAAGAGACGGAGTGACGGTGAAAAAGAAACAAGCCAGTGCAAAAACACTGGCTGAACAAGCTGAGGGCGGGTTACTTAAACCAGCCCTTTTCCTTTGATCGGGTAATGGCTTCAATTCGATTTTTCACTTCTAATTTATCCAGGATCATCGAAACGTAATTGCGGACTGTGCCGCTTTTGATGCTGAGGGCGTTTGCGATTTCTTTCGTGTTTTTTCCGTCTGCGACAAGCTCGAGCACCTCTTTTTCCCGTTCGGTCAGCGGGTTTTCCTCACTATAGATGTCCTCCATTAATTCAGGTGCGTAGACGCGTCTTCCTTTCATGACGCTGCGGATGGCGCTGACGAGCTCATCGCTCGGGCTGTCCTTGAGCATGTACCCGCTGACGCCTGCTTTTAGCGCCCGCTGAAAATAGCCGGAGCGGGCAAAGGTCGTCAAAATGATGATCTTCACACCGCTGTCCTTGAGCTCTTCTGCCGCTTCAAGACCTGTTTTCCCGGGCATTTCGATATCCATCAGACAGATGTCGGGCGCATGTTTTACCACGAAATCGATGGCATCCTGGCCGCTTGTGCCTTTGCCGACAACCGTCATATCCTCTTCTAAATTCAACAGCGAACCGAGTGCGCCGAGCAGCATTTGCTGATCCTCGGCAATGAAGATGTTGATCATCTGCTACCATCCTTTTCTTTTGATTTTGAATCATTCGGGATTCTCATGGTCAGCTTTGTTCCGGCGGCTGTATCGATGGCTAAACTGCCGTTTGCGAATTCAAGACGTTCCCTCATTCCAAGCAGGCCGTGCCCCTTTGAAAAAAAGCGGTCTTCTTTGCATTGAAAGCTGCCGTCATCTTCCACCGTAATGACAACCTCTTTCCAAAGCTGCTGAATGGTGATGCGGCATACTTTGGCGCCGCTGTGTTTCACGACATTGGTGACGGCTTCTTTTATGCACATGCTGACGATGTTTTCGTTCAGCAGAGAGATATGTTTTGGCGCTTCTTTTTCTTCATACACAAATTCAATTCCTGCCGCTTCAAGAATTTGCCGAACATTGCCGAGCTCATCCTTCAATCGGATGCCTTTCATCGATGAGACGATTTGTCTGACCTCATTTAAGGAGGTGCGGGCCGTCTGCTGCACGCTTTTCAGCTCAGTGCGGGCCTGTTCAGGGTCCTTGTAAATCAGCTTTCGGGCAAGGTCGCTTTTCAGTCCGATTAAGGAGAGCTTTTGTCCAAGTGTATCGTGAAGGTCCCGGGCGATGCGCTGCCTTTCTTCCAGCTTCACAAGATCGGCGATTCGCTCATTTGCATATTCTAATTTCTCCTCAAGGCGCTCCCGTGCCTTTCTGCTTCGAATGCTGAGCGGGAGCAGGATGGCACTGATCAGTGTAATGACGATAAACGGAATTTGTGTCAAAAACCACTCTTTTTTCAGAACAAGGCTGAAGTTGACGGCAACCGCCGCACTGATGATATGAATGTAATATAAGATGTAAAAAGGAACTTTGTCTCGGATATGGCCGATGAAGTAGGCGATAAAAAAGGCGAAATAAATATAGCTGAACAGCATGACAGAGCCGGTCGAAATGCCGATCAGAAGAAGCGCCCATAAGTAAAGCGGCCAGCCTTTTGCAACAAATGCGAAGCGGTATGCGCCAAAGAAAACAAGTGTGAAAATGATGCCGGCCACGATGACAAAGGTAGAAGAGCTTTTAAAAATAAAATAAAAAGGCAAGATGAAAAAAATCATCCATATATAAGGAGAAATCCCATTCAGTTTTTGAAATTTAAAATACTTCTTCATCTTCGTTCCACCTTCTGCTGCTTGTGTCTACCATCACTTTATCAAAACACCGCCTTCATTGCATCCTCACGCATGAAGAGAAGGCTCTTTCTGATAAGAGAAAGAGCCGCGCGTCATATCAGGCATTTTTCTTTAAAGGTTCTTTCGGCACCGGATGGGGCGCCGGTTTTTTCCGAGCCTCCCGAAAGGTGACAAATTGCTTTTCGTCCTCATCCCACAGACGGAATTTCATGGATTCAAGACTTGTTTTAAGCGTAATGGTCGGTACGTTTTTTAAAGGCTCGTGCCCCTCATGAGCGGCTTCCAGCTTGTAGTTCGGCACTTTCGGGCTTAAGTGGTGGACATGATGGTAGCCGATATTGCCTGTCAGCCATTGCAAAAGCTTCGGAAGCTTGTAAAAGGAGCTTCCTTCTACCGCGGCCTGCACATAGTCCCAATGCTCATCGGCTTCAAAATAAGAATCCTCAAACGTGTGCTGAACATAAAAGAGCCAGACGCCGATTGACCCCGAAATAAGGAAAATCGGACCCTGAACAAGCAAAAAGTTTTCCCAGCCGAAAAGCAGGCACGTCGCAGCAGCCAATAAGACAATCGCCGCGTTCGTGAAATAGGTGTTCCAGCGCTCCTTGCGGCGGGCGCCTTTTACATTGAAACGGTTTTTAATCAGAAATACGTAAATCGGGCCGAGAATAAACATAATAAACGGATTGCGATAAAGTCTGTAGCGTACTTTTGTCCAGGCTGAGGCTTCGTTGTATTCCTTGACGGTCATCATCCAAATATCGCCGGTGCCCCGTTTATCTAAGTTGCTGCTCGTCGCATGATGGATGGAGTGGCTGCGTTGCCATTGAAGGAACGGAAACAGTGTCAGCACACCTGAAATAAACCCGAACAGCCGGTTCAGCTTCTTTTGTTTGAAAAAGGATTGATGGCAGCAGTCGTGGAAAATAATAAAGATTCTTGTCAAAAATCCCGCTGCTATAACAGTAAAGGCGAGGGTCAGAAGATAGGAGACATTGAGGCTGAAGTAAGCAAGAAACCAAAGGGCAAAAAACGGCACAAATGTGTTGAAAAGCTGATTGACACTATGCTTTGTATCGGCACCGGAAAATGCAGCAACCTGCTTTTTTAAAGATGCTTGTTTTTGAGTTGCGGCGTGATTGGTCATGAATGTCATATCCCCTTTTTTTTATTATGATTCCAAGTATACCGAGGCGCTCGCGGCGGTTGTAGTAGCAGCCATCATGCCCCGAATATGACATTTGTCATGTTTGGCGGCAGAATGCTGATCAGGCGGCATATAGAAGGTTTTTTTATAAGGGATAAAGCCGGACACTTCATATCGGCACTTCTCAAAAAAAACAGCAAAAAAGAACCCGGCCTGTTTTCGGCTGAGTTCTTTTTCATCATCCTCACAGCAAAATCACCCGATACTTCTTTACATCCAAAAACTGCAGAAACTCCCGGGCCAGCATGTCCGGCGCGTGGTCTTTTCCTTCATGAAGACGATATTGAATCAGACCGGCGAGCATGGACGCGACATAATATGCATAGAGTTTTTTGCCCGCCTGAATGTGCAGGGGCTGATGAAGATAAAACGATTGCAGCGCTCTGAACATTTCCGGGATGACGTCAGGCACTCCCGAACCCTCTCTCAGAAATTGAACGAGCGGCAGGCCTTCCGACAGTGCCGAAAAGAGACGGACGAGCGCGGCTTCCGCTTCTTCCATGGAGCAATCGGCAGGCTCCCCTTTTACCGTCAATAATCCGATCAGATCCCGGCATGATTGATGGATGATCGTTTTCAGCAACGCTTCTTTGTTGGCGTAATGGTCATAAAAAGTGGCACGGCGGAGGTTGCTTTGACGGGCAATATCGGAAATCGTAATCGCCGCGTATTCTTTTTTTTCCGCCATTAAGCCGATCATGGCTTCTTGCAAGGCCTGCCTCGTCCTTGTCACCCGGCGGTCGGCGGGCTTTTTTTCTTCTTGTTCCGGCACCCGGCGGCCGAACAGCCAGTAAAACCGTTTTTGAGAAATCAAATCCCACACCTGCCCGCTGATCGCTTCCGGTGATGCCCCGGGCTCCTCATTCAGCCAGTACAACACAATGGCATACGTGTATAAAGCGCGGTAATGAATGTACATATCCTGTTCAGTCGGTGAGAAATCCGCATTGACCGGTGACAGCAGCACATCATGCCGGAACACATCTTTTAAAAAAGCATGAAAGTGAAAATACGGCATTTTATGACGGTCCATCATCGTTTGAAAAAACTCCCGATGCCGGTCAACAAAAGACAGGGTCGGATGCACTTTTTGCCATCCGCCATGTAAATGAAGCACATCTTTATTCTTCAGTGAATCATACAGCGCTTCGCTCAGCCCGTCTTTCATTTCTTCCTCTATATCCTCTAAAATCGCATATTTATCTTCGTAATAAAGGTACAGTGTCCCCCGGCTCACACGCGCCCGTTCGGCGATGTCCTTCATGGTCACACGGCGGATATCCCGCTCTCCAAGCATGGCCAAAAGCGCTTGTTTGATGTCAGTTGTCACAGAATCCGGCATAAGAGACACTCCTTTCATTAGACAGATCACCGCAATTTGTACGGTAACGTATAGATGTGTTTACGCTGTCTTTGCCGCAAAAACACACCACATTATAATAGGCCCTGAAGAAACAAAAAAGCAACCAGAGGAGGAAGACCGATGGATCAGCATATAAAAGCAGACATCAAACGCGTCTTTGAGCTTCAGAAAAAAAATCAAAAAACGCTGCGTGCTTCAACAGCCGGGCAGCGCAGAGAAAAGCTTCAGCGCTTTTTAGATGCCGTCACCGCACATGAAGAAGAAATCATCGAGGCGATCAGACGGGACGTCCGCAAGCCTTATCATGAGGTAAAAAGAGCGGAAACGCAGGGAACGATTAAGGCGATTAAAGATAATATGAACAATCTCGACACCTGGATGGCGCCGAAACGCGTCGGCTCATCCGTCAGTCCCGACGCTGACGGCGTATTAATGTACGAGCCAAAAGGCCTTACCTTAATTCTCGGCCCGTGGAATTATCCGTTTATGCTGACGATGGCTCCGCTTGCAGCTGCCATTGCGGCCGGCAACAGCGCGATTGTGAAGCTGTCCGATTTTACAATGGAGACGAGCCATATCGCCGCGACAGTTATTCGCGAGGCATTTCACGAAGAAGAAGTCGCCATTTTTGAAGGTGAGGTCGATGTCGCCACAGAACTGCTCGACCAGCCGTTTGACCACATTTTCTTCACCGGAAGCACGAATGTCGGTAAAATCGTCATGACGGCAGCAGCGAAGCACTTGTCGTCCGTCACGCTTGAGCTTGGCGGAAAAAGCCCGACGATCATCGACAGCGACTATGATTTGATGGACGCGGCGAAAAAAATCGCCGTCG
The DNA here is from genome assembly GCF_040311405.1 of Bacillus sp. FSL K6-2865. NCBI lineage: Bacteria > Bacillati > Bacillota > Bacilli > Caryophanales > Bacillaceae > Bacillus > Bacillus sp. FSL K6-2865. The sequence goes on from NZ_CP152036.1 coordinate 4,017,190, forward strand.
GCAAATTTGTCAATGCGGGGCAAACATGTATCGCACCTGACTATCTCCTTATGAAGAAAGAAGTGCAGAGCACCTTTACAGATCTCCTGCAAACCATTGTCAATGCAGGTTTTATGGAGGATGATCATACGGTTGACCGCAACAAATTCACGCAGATTGTCAATGACCGCAACTTTAACCGTGTCAAAGCCCTATATGATGATGCTATTGAAAAAGGGGCAAAAATGGCCTTCGGCGGCGTATTCGATGCGCATGACCGCACGATTTCTCCGACCGTGCTGACAAACGTCACGCCTGATATGAAGATCATGCAGGAAGAAATCTTCGCACCGATTCTGCCGATTATGAATTACGAAGATATCAGTGAAGCCGTTGATTACATCACTGAACGGGACAAGCCGCTTGCCTTGTATGTATTCAGCCATAATCAGGAGCTGATCGATTATGTGCTGCAGCATACGACATCCGGCAATGCTTCTATCAATGATGTCGTCGTTCATTTCACTGACGTCAACCTTCCGTTCGGCGGTGTCAATACGAGCGGGATCGGTTCATATCACGGTGTGTACGGCTTTAAAGAATTTTCTCATGAAAAAGGCGTATTTATTCAAGCCTCTAAATAAAAAAAGAATCCGCGCATGCGGATTCTTTTTTTATGATTTTTTTGGCCCGAATGCGAGCAGTTTCGTATAAGTGCCGACATAAAGCGTGCCGTCTTCAGCCAGAACCGGGGAGGAAATGACATTGCTGTCTGTTTGATAGCGCCATTTTTCATTACCGTCAGCGTCAACCGCATAGACATTTTTATCGTCAGAACCGAAGTACACATTGCCGTCCGCATCAATCAGCGGCGCCGTTCTCACAGGCCCGTCCGTATAGAAAGACCAGTTCATATTGCCGGTTTTGCTGATGGAAAACAGCTCGCCGCTTCCGGAACCGATATACACATTGCCGTTATGGTCGATCGCTAATGAAGAGCTGGAGAAACCGTTTAACGGGAACGTCCACTTTACAGCACCCGTTGATGTATAGGCGTATAAGTTGCCGTCCTGGTTTCCGGCGTAAACGGTGCCGTCTCTATCAATAACCGGATAGCCTTTAAACCCGTTGGACGTCGTTTTTGACCATTTCACTTGGCCCGTTCCGGAATTGATCGCGTAAAAGATATTATTGTACGTTGCCGTATACAGAGTGCCGTTTGATGCTAACACGGGAGCGGAGCCGACCACGCCGTTTGTTTTAAACTTCCACTTTTGCGTCCATGTCGAAGGCGACGTCGGTTTAATCGCATAGATATAGTTATCCAGCGTCGACACATACAGCGTGCCGTCAGATCCGATAGCCGCATCGGAACTAGGCGCTCCGCTCAGCGGAACTGAAGTTAAAATGGTTCCGGTTTCTTTGTCGATGAAATACAGTTTTTTATCGTGAGAAGGAAGATAAATGACACCGTTTGTTCCGAGCACCGGAGTCAGCGTATAGGTCGTCCCGAGGTTTTCCGTCACCCATTTCACAGTACCGTCCGGATGATACGCCGTCAGCTTCCCGTCTTTTGATTGAATAAATACGGTGCCGTCCCCGTCAACCGCGGCTCCCGCACCGTTTTGAGGATTGGCCGGAACATTCTTTTCCCATTTTAACGCGCCATCGGCAGTGCTTGTAAACCGGCTTTCTCTTGACCAGTTGAACATCGTCGGAGACATCGCCTGCGCGTCATACCGTCCCGCCAAGAAACCGGATGCCGCATGATTTTGTTTAAATACCGTTTCCGCAGCTTGAGCAGCCGCCGGATGCAGCCATTTTGCCCCCGGCAGATCAGAAACCGCTCCCACAGATAAAGCCGCAGCAACCGCAGCGCCGGCCGCCAATGTTTTCATTCGCAATGAAGCTGTCTTTTTTTTCAATGTCAGTTCCTCCCGTTTCTATTAAAAGCTGCTATATCACTTCGATCATACCATAATTAACCTATGAAATATTTGTATTTTCGGTAGATTTATAGAACAAATGTCACATAGCCTGCTGATGCTTCGGGGATGATCGAAACGCGGCAATATACCACACCACATTGACGATAAAAGCCGCGCCTGACCAAACGAAAAGGCCGTAATAAAGAGACAGCTCCTGCCCTAAGGAAATTGCGGTCAATAACGTCACCAACAAGACAGCCGCGCAAATGATAAGCCCGATTCCGCAAAAAACGGCCATGATGATTTTCATGACACGAATACCGAGAATATACATAATGAGCGGAACCGCATATATAACAAGGATCTGGCCGACGGCGGCCCACATGCCCGCGGAATTAAAACGATTTGCGTTCGGCCCCGTTTCTGCAAGCGGAGAAAGCGAGACGAGGACCGGCAATAAACAAAACAGCAGAGCGGAAAGCAAGGTCACCGCAACCGTACCTTTTTTCTTTTGATTCATGTGAATATCCTCCTGACAATAACCCGGCTTTTTTACCGGTAATCTGATAATATGTTATATTTTAGCACGATATTTAGTTATTTTGAGAATGTTTTGTTAAAAACGAATTTACAAATCCAGAAAAATAGATATAATAAACGTTATGGAACCGATATTGATTCATAAAGCGCTATCTAACAAAACACGAAGTGATATTATGACGTGGCTTAAACACCCGGAAGACCATTTTGATGAAAGACCTTATCTTGAGCAGGGACTCAGTTTCCGCACCGGAATTTGCGTCGGTGATATTCAGGCAAAGTCGGGGCTTGCGCAGTCCGTCATCTCCAGCTACCTGCTGACCATGCAAAAAGCCGGCCTGCTGGAATCCGAACGAATCGGAAAGTGGACCTATTACAGAAGGAATGAAAAACAAATTAAAGCCTTTGCTGACTATGTTCAGCACCAGCTATAACCATGAAAGGAGGGCTTTTTTTGTTCTGACATATCTATTTTTCTGTATATGTAGTTATAAAAGGAGGCATACATAACAATGAAAAAAAGCAGCTCCATCTTCATTCTATTTTTGGCACTAGGGGTTTTCGGAATTATCACGACCGAAATGGGCATTATCGGCGTTCTTCCGCAAGTGGCGGACAGATTTCATATTTCTGCTTCAAAAGCGGGGTGGCTTGTCAGTATTTTCGCGTTCATCGTCGCTGTGTCGGGACCGTTTTTGACCTTGCTTGCTTCAGGCATAAACCGGAAAGTCATTCTGCTTTTGGCGGTGCTGATGTTCGCCGTTTCAAATGCGGTCTACGCGTATACGGCGCATTTCAGTGTCATGCTGGTGTTTCGGATCATTCCGGCTTTATGCCACCCGGTGTTCTTTTCTGTAGGGCTTGCGGCCGCGGCCCGGCTTGTCCCCGCCGGCCAATCCGGAAAAGCCGTAACGAAAGTCTTTTCAGGCATCACCGCCGGCTTTGCGTTCGGCGTGCCTTTCACGTCTTATCTGGCGGAGCGTCTCTCCCTTGAAGCCGCCTTCTTATTCGGCGCTATCATCAGTCTCATCGCATTCACGGGCATTCTTCTCTTTTTGCCATCCATGCCGGTCACAGAAAAAATGTCTTTCAGAAGTCAGCTCGGCATCCTTCGCAAACCGGCTTTGTGGCTCAATATCGCTGCCGTCACCTGTCTCTTTGCGGCCATGTTTTCTGTCTACAGTTATTTTGCGGAGTATCTCGGACGGGTGTCGCATATGAACGGCACATGGGTCAGCTTCATGCTGATGAGCTTCGGAGTGATTATGATAGCCGGGAATTTCGTCTTCGGCGCTTTGTTATATAAAAATATGAAAAAGACCGTCATCCTGTTTCCGCTTCTTTATACAGCCGCCTACTTGCTCATATACGGGTTTGGGACGTCTTTCGCGCCGATGGCCGTCCTTGTCTTCGTATGGGGCGCCGTTCATTCCGGCGGTCTCATTGTCAGCCAGACTTGGCTTACTGCGGAAGCAAAGGAGGCGCCCGAATTCGGCAACAGCCTGTTTGTCTCTTTTTCCAACCTCGGCATCACCATCGGAACGGCGGCGGGCGGCTGGTTTATTTCACATTTGGGAATCCATCAGCTGATGTGGTGCGGCATCATGTTTGCCCTTCTGGCTTTCGGGCTGATCATGGGACGCTTGGCATGGGGAAAGAGGCTGCTCGCAGAAGCTTAAGCTCCGTTGCAAAATCCGGAATGATTACGTATAATATTCCAGATTAGAGCAAGGGAGAGAAAAAGATACATGGAAAGACCGGCAGGATTTTGGATTCGGTTTCTGGCTTACGTCATTGATCAAATCATCATAGGAATTCCGATTTTTATCATTCAATTTATGGTCTCTTTTTTATTTGCGGCAGGCGTTGCGGCGGCTGACCCCTTCATGACCGAAAATCAGTTTAACATCTCTTTTCTGGTGTTCGGCGTCATCCCGATTCTTGCGAGCTCTTTTGTGATCAGTATCTTATATTTCAGCCTGCTCACGGCCTCAAAGATGCAGGGGACACTGGGAAAAGCATTGCTCGGCCTTAAGGTCGTCAATGAGGATGGCGGACGGATATCCATCGGCCAGGCCTTCGGACGCGCTTTCGCATATATCATATCTAAGCTCATTCTTTATATCGGTTTCATCATGGGCGCCTTCGGAGAGAAAAAAACGCTGCACGACATCATGTGCAGCACCCGTGTTGTCTATAAATAATGTCCCCAAGTCCGGGCCTTTTGAGCCCGGGCTTTTTTATGACGGCTGTGCCCGCCTGATGTCAATGCCGCCCTTTCCGTCAGCCTCAATGCGGATCGTCCCGTTCACAATAACAGACAGCGGATGGAACTCCGCATGCTGATCAGAAAAAATCCAGCGGCGGCCGCTCGGCCCTAAAAGCAAAAACGCCCCATCATTGTAATCACCCATAAAATGAAACCCATTTTCCCTAAGAGGCGCATGCTTTCTCACCGGAATGCCGAAACGCTGCAGCTTCCTCCCGGTTGATACGACTTCGGCAGCCGTCAGATTCACCTCGCCGATATTCAGAACGGACTCAATCGAAAAATGTTCCGCGCTTGGCGGCGATGTTTCTCTCGCGATGAATTCCGCCAGATTGTTGGACGGATCTTTGAAATAAAAGGAACGCGCCTGAATATGAGAGAAATACACCTCATCCTCGCCATCTTCCGTTTGAAAAACGACTTTATCCTTTATCCACGCCTTCGCCTCATCAAAACGATTATTCGGAATGTTAAACGCGAAATGATACGTAGGATGAGAGTGAGAATCGGCGCGCCTGAATTCCAACTCACTTTCTCCCGCCTTGATGGTAAACGAATCACCGGACTCATCAATTAAAGGAAAACCTAACACCCGTTCATAGAAGTGTTTCGTCTCCTCCAACGCACAACTGTACAAAGTAATGTTATTTATTTGCATGATCATACCCCCTTTGGTTATAAAGACAATGAATATCAATATTCTTGTCTGACTCCGGTCAAAAATGTTTCAATATTCTCAATTCGGTAAGCTGTATAGGAGTGAGTGGAAGCTAATAAAGCGATAAAACCTTTTCGAATGTCAATATTTTCACGTTCAATCCGATAGAAAAATTCTAACAGCTCATCTCCGAAACCCGCTTTCGCAGCTACTTCATCTGCCCGATATTCAAAATCTCTGCTTCCGATATTCACAAAATAAAATCCCAAACGGCAGTATGTTATGTAACACCATCCGACCAGCCTAAAGAATATATTTAATAACCCCCCAGACACAGAAGGATTTGATCCGCCGTTCAGAAGCCCTTCAATACACCCCAGAATAAAACATATAAAAAATCCCATCACATACAGCGGCAACAGTGCGATACTCAAAATAGTAAAACTGGAATTAAACATCACAAGGTGTAATGTGTCTTTAAAAGCAAGATGCGCATACTCATGGGCCAGTACCGCTTTTAGCTCACCATCACTTAAATTTCTCATAGCCGCCGAAGTCAATCCTATCGTTTTAAACCCCAGTGCAAATGCATTAATACCCTCATCATCTATTAAAAAAAGATCCGCTTTTTTCACATGAGGATAATGTCTTTGTACGCTTACAAAAACTTCATCGTTTAACCTTTCAAGGTACTCCTTTTCTCCAATGGTTGCCGGGCGCCTTAACCCAGCCCTTATTCTATTTCTCCAGTCTCCAAAAAGTCCATAATTCATAAAGAACAACAATCCGTAAACGGATAAAAAAAGAAAAACCGTTGGAAAAAGCGCCAAAGGAAATAATTTTCTGAAGATCATAATAGAAATCAAAACTGTCAGCCCAGACCAAACAATGTATAAATAATTGAACTTTGTTTTTCTAACTTCCATTTTTGATCACCCTTTTTTTATTATGTTTGAATGATTTACCACTACTTAAACTGTCTTTTTATTATCGGTTTCGAAAATAGCATTGTAAAGATGATCATCCATTTTTTTCCGAAAAAGAGGTGCTGTTTTTAACAGCACCTCTTTTTAATCACTCTTCAAAATAATCCAGGTCTACTCTCTTGATAACAAAAGTATTCTCTAAACTAACGCCGACATTATAGTTGAACATTAAATCCGTTAGCCTCTCTCCATCAATTAATATAATTTTTTTATCGATCACTTTAACATATTCTTTTGCGCCATCAGTAAATACAGATGTAGTAATAAACACACCCTTTTTCGCTTTTTTCCCATCCAGGCTGCCCGCAAATTTTTGTATTTCCGGCCTTGAAACAGAATCTTTCCACCTCTTGGCTTGAAGATAAATCATATCCAGCCCTAAAATGTCTTCTTTGATAACTCCATCTATGCCGCCATCTCCAGATCTCCCTATAGCCGTGCCTGCATCTGTTAATGAACCGCCATATCCAAGAGCAACAAGCAATTCTACGACTAGTTTTTCAAAAAAGGCAGGAGAACATTTGTATATTTGGTTCAGTAACTCTTCTTTAATCTCATTTTTAACAGCATTATAATTCTGTTCAATAATTTCATTGGGAGTTCTGGGCTCTGAAGTAATCGACGGCTCACTTTCCTGTTGATTGCTGTCTTTACCCGTCTGCTTGAATCTCTGAAAACTCTTATACTTCATTAGAAATCTATTATCTATACTGGCGACACTCGGGTCATTAATTATTTCTAAGCCTTCGCTGGTGATCTGAAAAACACCCCGTCTAACAATGTCGATTAAACCGGCTTTACTTAAATATGTTCTTACCCAACCGATTCGATTATGAAGTACTTTTTGGTTTCCGCTGGGTAATAATTTTTCTGCATCTTCCTCTGACAGGTTTAACTCTTCTGCTAATTTCACGTATAAGTCTTGTAATCTGTGCTCCTTTTTATCTGAAAGAATTTTTAAAAAAGGGTACATAAATTCTTGATATCCTGGTATGGTCAACTTCTACACTCCTATTTAACGTCTTTGTTAAAACTGGCTTGATATTTATATTATTTTTGCGTTCCTAACACCCCTGCGTAAAACCATCTTCATTTCACACTTAAATCTCATGATGATATATGAGGTAAAGCTAATATAAGAACATCCGCTATCCATAATTGAATAAGTTCAAAACAAATATATATCTTTAAATTCTGAACACCGGACTGATCATTTTTTTAAAAAACCTAACACCCGTTCATAAAAGTGTTCCTGAACAAAGTTACTTTATTTGCATGACCGTCCCCTCTTTGGTTTATACTACCATATAGAGGGTGGATTCTTGATATTATTCTGCACCAATTGAGAATCCCCCTTTCGCCCGGCGTTAAACATGACAAACAGCGCCAAACCGCTTATACCAGGCGTTTTTAAACATCTAAAGCAAAAAAAGCAGAAAATAATACCCCATATAGCTTGACAAAAAATAAATGTTATTTAATAATCTATATATAATTAGAATTATTATTGAAAGATAAAGTGAATGCTTTGTCTTTTTAATATATTTCAAATCACATTTCAGGAGGAAGATATTATGTCTTTAATCGGAAAAGAAGTACTGCCATTCGAAGCAAAAGCTTTCAAAAACGGTGAATTCATCGATGTAACAAACGAAGATTTGAAAGGTCAATGGAGCGTTTTCTGCTTCTATCCAGCGGATTTCTCTTTCGTTTGCCCGACTGAACTTGAAGATCTTCAAGGACAATACGCTGCACTGAAAGAATTAGGTGTTGAAGTATACTCTGTTTCTACAGATACTCACTTCGTACACAAAGGCTGGCATGACAGCTCTGAAAAAATCGGCAAAATCACTTACGCAATGATCGGTGACCCATCTCAAACGATCTCCCGCAACTTCGACGTTCTTGACGAAGAAACTGGTCTTGCTGACCGCGGAACATTCATCATCGATCCTGATGGCGTTATCCAAACAGTTGAAATCAATGCAGGCGGTATCGGCCGTGACGCAAGCAACCTTGTAAACAAAGTAAAAGCAGCTCAATACGTTCGTCAAAACCCAGGTGAAGTCTGCCCGGCTAAATGGGAAGAAGGCGGCGAAACACTTACACCTAGCCTTGATTTGGTAGGTAAAATCTAAGGAGTGCATTCCATTGGTACTTGATGCAAATATCAAAGCACAATTAAATCAATACATGCAGCTAATTGAGAACGACATTGTTCTCAAAGTAAGCGCCGGTGACGATGACACTTCTAAGGACATGCTGGCTCTCGTTGACGAGCTGGCTTCCATGTCATCTAAAATTTCAGTTGAAAAAACTGAATTAAACAGAACACCGAGCTTCAGCGTTAATCGTACCGGAGAAGACACAGGCGTTACATTCGCCGGTGTTCCTCTCGGCCACGAATTTACATCATTAGTGCTGGCATTGCTTCAAGTCAGCGGCAGAGCGCCTAAGGCTGATCAAAAGGTCATTGACCAGATTAAGAACATCAGCGGAGAATACCGATTCGAGTCTTATATCAGCCTGACGTGCCACAACTGCCCTGATGTCGTCCAAGCATTAAACATGATGAGCGTGCTCAACCCGAATATCACTCATACAATGATTGACGGCGCGGCATTCAAAGAAGAAGTGGAAAGCAAAAACATTATGGCTGTTCCGACTGTATTCTTAAACGGTGAATCTTTCGGAAGCGGCCGTATGACCATCGAAGAGATTCTCGCAAAAATGGGCAGCGGCGCAGATGCGTCTGAGTTTGCCGACAAAGAGCCGTTTGACGTTCTTGTTGTCGGCGGCGGACCTGCCGGCGCAAGCGCGGCCATCTACACGGCGCGTAAAGGCATCCGCACCGGTGTCGTCGCTGAACGCTTCGGCGGCCAGGTACTCGACACCATGAGCATCGAAAACTTCATCAGCGTCAAAGCGACTGAAGGACCGAAGCTCGCTGCAAGCCTTGAAGAGCACGTGAAAGATTATGATATTGACGTCATGAACCTTCAGCGCGCGAAACGCCTTGAGAAAAAAGACCTCTTCGAACTTGAACTCGAAAACGGCGCTGTACTGAAAAGTAAAACAGTGATCCTTTCAACAGGTGCCCGCTGGCGCAATGTCAACGTACCTGGTGAGCAAGAGTTCAAAAACAAAGGTGTTGCATACTGCCCGCACTGTGACGGACCATTGTTTGAAGGCAAAGACGTAGCCGTTATCGGCGGCGGAAACTCCGGAATCGAAGCGGCGATTGACCTTGCAGGTATCGTCAATCACGTGACTGTGCTGGAATTCGCGCCTGAACTGAAAGCAGACGAAGTCCTGCAAAAACGTCTTTACAGCCTGCCAAACGTCACTGTGCACAAAAATGCACAAACGAAAGAAATCACAGGCGACCAAAACGTAAACGGCATTACGTTCGTTGACCGTGAAACAGGCGAAGAAAAACACGTTGAACTCCAAGGTGTATTCGTCCAAATCGGCCTCGTGCCTAATACAGAATGGTTAGACGAAACGGTCGAACGCAACCGCATCGGCGAAATCATCGTCGATAAGAGCGGCGCGACAAGCGTTCCCGGCCTATTTGCCGCAGGGGACTGCACAGACGGCCCGTACAACCAAATCATTATCTCCATGGGATCAGGTGCAACTGCCGCTTTAGGCGCATTTGATTATTTGATCCGGAATTAATGTGAAAGCCGCCATATGAATGGCGGCTTTTTTAAATATACTAATTAAGAAGGCAGTATTTCCTCTAAACAATCCTCGCTGATTTTATAAGATTTTGGCCTTCTGCTTACCAGCTCAACAAATCCTTGCTGTTCTAAATAATCCATTACTCTGTTAATTTTATGTCTCGATTTATTTGAGAGCTCCATTAAATCTTGCACCGACAGCGTAACCTGATCATTTACAAATACATTAATCGTGATAATGATATTAAAAATATCACGTTCATCTTTATAATCAGCCCATTGATCGCTATCAATATAGTTCCTAATTCGTTTCAGTTTCATTAAATTAAATTCAAGATCCTCAATAATTCCTTTTTGTCCTGACAGAAGCAATTCCAGCATATCCATTAAATAAAAAGTCAGCTCTCCCCGGTTTAAAGGTGCGGGAATTTCCTCTAATGCCTTATAATACTTATCTTTGTTCTTATTAACTGCGTAAGAAAAAGTGATGGCTGAATATTTTTCTAAGTATCGGGACAAATAACTCCCAACGATAAAGCGTCCTGTTCTTCCATTGCCGTCATAAAAAGGATGAATGTATTCATAGTAGTAATGAGCTGTCATGTAACGATACAGCTGGGGATGTGTTTCATCATGAAGATAAGCAATTAAAGCCTCAAGCGCTTCTGTTATCTTCTGTTCAGAATTAACGCCGATATGGGTGGTCATGTTCCCATCGTTCACTTCAACATAGCCTTTTCTGAATAGCTCACCATCCGGCGCATCTTCTGCTCCGATTTCATCTGCGACCAGCTCGTCATATAATTCCCTAAAGTCATGAATGCTTGTAAACGACGGAATTCGGTCTATAAATTGATATGTTTTCATCAATCCGACAAACCGCTTATGTGAGGGCTCGGATTGTTCTAACGCTTTAAGAGCCTCTTTCAATTCTTTTTTTGTACTGCGGATTCCTTCAATTTCATTATTACTCTGTGCTTCATTAATAATTAATTTATCAAAATAAGGTTTGACGGCAAATTCGGGGAGCTGACTGATAAGGGATGAAATTTTGGAACTGTTTAACAACACTTCATTATTCAGCTTCATGAGTTTATGTGTATTCACATAAAATAGCTCAAATGAATCGTCCGTGGGTCGGCCTTTTCGGAACCCCCGTATGTTTAATGATGTTGAATAACTGCCATAGCTGCTTGTTCTCTTTTTAAATTCTTTCTCATATGAATCAGCATCCATTTTATAAAAAAGCTTAGATAACTTCTCATACTTCATATCATCACCTCGCTTAATTTAAAATTATACACTTTTTTAAATTATACAATCATTATAGCCTGATTTCTAACAAATATTCTCGCTTTCCAATCAAAACAAAAAACGGCATACTGCATGGCAGTACACCGTCTGAAGCAATTCAATCTGTCTTTCTCCCTCTCGCCCGATAGATAAGAAATAATCCAATAAACCACAGCGGCGTCAGCAGCAAAGCCGGGCGCGTTGCATCCGCAAACAGCATAATCACCAGAATGACGGCAAACAGCGCCAGCACGGCGTAATTGATAAACGGCGCAAACGGCGCCTTGAAAGACGAGCTTGCATGTAAGTCCGGACGGGTTTTCCTGTATCTGATATGACAGACAAGAATCACGCCCCACACCCAAATGAAACAAATCGCGCTGATGGTAGTCACGATGCCAAAAGCCGCTTCCGGTATTAATTTGCTTAAAAGAGCGCCAGCTGACAGCACAATAACCGATATCCATAATGCGCGGCTCGGCACATGATTTTTATTCAGCTTCGCAAAACTTGCAGGCGCTTGTTTCGTTTTGCTTAAGTTATACAAAATCCGGCTTGTTGAAAACATCCCGCTGTTACAAGCAGAAGCGGCAGACGTTAATACGACAAAATTAATGATTCCCGCGGCTAACGGGATGCCGACCAGGCTGAAGGTCTTTACAAAAGGACTTTCCGCCGCATTCAGCTGCATCCACGGATTAATACATAAAAGAATGAGCAATGCCCCGACGTAGAAAAATAAAATCCGCAATGGAATTTTATTGATAGCGGACGGAATATTTTTTTTCGGATTTGACGTTTCCGCCGCCGACACACCCACTAATTCCACACCGACATAGGCGAAGATCACCATCTGGAACGAAAGCAAAAAGCCTGAAAATCCGTTCGGAAACAAGCCGCCGTGCTCCCACAGATTCGCCGCTGAAACCGTTCCGGTATGCGTTTTGAACCCAATCACCAGCAGAACCACACCGATGACAATTAACGCGAGAATCGTGACTACTTTAATTAAGGCGAACCAAAACTCCAATTCTCCAAAAATCTTAACCGTTAACAGATTAAGCCCTAATAAAATGAGCAAACAGATAAGTGCCGGAATCCACTGCGGAATATCAAACCAATATTTCACATACACACCGACGGCGATCACATCCGCCATAGCCGTCATAATCCAGCAAAACCAGTAGGTCCAGCCGGTGACAAACGCTGCACGCGGTCCTAAATACGCCTCGGCAATATCCGTTAATGATTGGTAGCCCGCTTTAGATAACAGCAGTTCTCCCAGCGCCCGCATGACGAAAAAAAGCGCAATACCTACAATAAAATACGCAAAGATGATAGAAGGACCCGCCAGCTGAATCGCCTTACCGGACCCTAAAAACAATCCGGTGCCGATCGTGCCGCCAATGGCGATCAGCTGCACGTGCCGATTCGATAAGTCCCTCTTTAGCTCTCGCTGCTCCACATCTGACTCCTCCTTACCTCTCTAGTGAACGACGAGCAAAAAAAGCCAATAAAAAAAGAGATTGGATGCCCTCCAATCTCATGGTCATAAGAATATCAAATTATATCTGCGCCGCTGACAATCAACAGCATGACAAATACATATTCGGTACTCTTCTGTCCTTTTGCCTGAGATTGTGAACCCTTCGGCGCCGCGGAAAACCCGCGGTCTCTCCAGAAGCCGCTCCTGCTGTAGTTCGACCCACAGCAATCATAGCCTGCTACGTATTGAGTTTCTAATAGAAATACCTATCAGCTAACTTTTTATTTTAATGGAACTTGAATGCATTGTCAATAGAGGGATGAGCTGCACGGCGTTATCCCGGTCCAATTTTTGATGCCTGAAGCGCCGTATTTTCCGTTTTCATTGTCTCAAAAAGGCGTTATGCGGTACTATCATATAAGGTCTAATCATTTAAACATTATGTCATACTTTAAATTCACTTTATCATACAATTGCTCGTAAATAAAAAGGGGATGGACGAGGTTGGAAACGAAATATTTAGATCTGCTCGCACAAAAATACGATTGTGAAGAAAAAGTGGTCACGGAAATCATTAATCTGAAAGCGATACTGAACCTGCCGAAAGGAACCGAGCATTTCGTCAGTGATCTGCACGGGGAGTATCAGGCATTCCAGCACGTGCTGCGGAACGGTTCAGGAAGGGTTAAAGAGAAGATTCGCGATATTTTCAGCGGCGTCATTTACGATAGAGAAATTGATGAACTGGCGGCTTTGGTCTATTATCCGGAAGACAAACTGAAGCTGATCAAACATGACTTTGATACGAAAGAGGCATTAAACGAGTGGTATAAAGAAACGATTCACCGGATGATTAAGCTCGTTTCTTATTGTTCTTCCAAGTACACCCGCTCCAAATTGCGCAAAGCACTGCCCGCCCAATTTGCTTATATTTCTGAAGAGCTGCTGTACAAAACAGAACAAGCCGCCAACAAAGAACAATACTACTCCGAAATCATAGAACAGATCATTGCGCTCGGCCAGGCCGATAAGCTGATCACCGGCCTTGCCTACAGCACGCAGCGTTTGGTGGTCGACCATCTGCATGTTGTCGGCGATATTTATGACCGCGGACCGCAGCCGGATAAGATCATGGAAGAACTGATCAACTATCATTCAGTGGATATTCAATGGGGGAATCATGATGTTCTCTGGATAGGCGCTTATTCCGGCTCAAAAGTATGCCTGGCAAACATTATCCGCATCTGTGCCCGCTATGACAATCTGGATATTATTGAAGACGTTTACGGCATCAATCTGAGACCGCTATTGAACCTTGCCGAAAAATATTACGATGATAACCCGTCTTTCCGCCCGAAAGCGGACGAAAACAGACCGGAAGATGAGATTAAACAAATCACAAAAATTCATCAGGCGATCGCGATGATCCAATTCAAGCTTGAGAGCCCGATTATTAAGAGACGGCCGAACTTTAATATGGAGGAACGGCTGTTACTGGAAAAGATCGATTATGACCGCAATGAAATCACGCTGAACGGAAAAACATATCAACTGGAAAACACCTGCTTTGCGACGGTGAATCCCAAACAGCCTGATGAGCTGTTAGAAGAAGAAGCAGAAGTCATGGACAAGCTGCTGTTCTCTGTTCAGAACTCCGAAAAGCTGGGCCGCCATATGAATTTTATGATGAAAAAAGGCAGCCTTTATTTAAAATATAACGGCAACCTGCTGATTCACGGCTGTATTCCCGTCGATGAAAACGGCAGCATGGAAACGATGATGATAGAGGATAAAGCTTATGCAGGCCGTGAGCTGCTAGATGTTTTTGAACGGTTCTTACGGGAAGCGTTTGCCCATCCGGAAGAAACCGATGATCTGGCGACAGATATGACTTGGTACTTATGGACAGGCGAATACTCTTCCCTCTTCGGAAAACGCGCCATGACAACCTTTGAGCGGTATTTCATTAAAGAGAAGGAAACCCATAAAGAAAAGAAAAACCCGTATTACTATTTGCGTGAAGACGAAGCAGCCTGCCGAAACATCCTGAAGGAATTCGGCCTCAACCCGGACCACGGCCATATCATCAACGGCCATACACCGGTAAAAGAAATCGAAGGCGAAGATCCGATCAAGGCAAACGGAAAAATGATCGTCATCGACGGCGGCTTCTCCAAAGCCTACCAATCCACAACAGGCATCGCCGGCTACACGCTCTTATACAACTCCTACGGCATGCAGCTCGTCGCCCATAAACACTTTAACTCCAAGGCCGAAGTGCTGAGCACCGGAACCGACGTCTTAACAGTGAAACGATTAGTCGACAAAGAGCTGGAGCGGAAGAAAGTGAAAGAAACAAACGTCGGTGAAGAACTGATGAAAGAAGTGGCGATTTTGGAGAAGCTGCGGGAGTATCGGTATATGAAGTGAAGAATATGGAGTTCAGGGATGATTCTCTGGGCTCTTTTTTTACGGTTTCCCTGTATGTAAAACGGATTTAACCGCTTCTTCAATCTCCCTATAACCCGTACATCTGCAAATATTGGACTCCAGCCAATTTTTTATCGTGTCATCACTTGCATTCGGCTCAGTATTCACCAAAGCATGACAATTCATGAGAAAACCCGGTGTGCAATAACCGCATTGAAACGCGAATTTTTCAATAAAAGCCTTTTGAATCGGCGTATTGATCAGTCCTTCAATTGTCGTAATGTCCTTTCCTTCCCCTTCTGCCGCAAGCATTAAGCAAGATTTCATCGGCACCCCGTCCGTTAATACCGTACAGGCGCCGCAATCCCCATTTAAGCAGCCCGGTTTTGCACCAGTTAATCCGAGACGAAGACGAAGAGCAAATAACAAAGTATCAGCCGGCCTGACCGTAATCTGTCTTTCCTCGCCATTTACTTTCAACGTAATAGGATCAGACATTTGGACCTCCTTCTAATTCCCGTAAGGCATCTAAAATTGTATTTTGCAAGACAAACATTCGGTATTCACTTGAGCCTTCTGCGTCATCAAGAACGGGTTTGGGTACATACTGTAAAGACCTGCTTACTCTTTCTTCTGCTGATCGGCTTTTATCGTTAAGCACAGCCTCCATTTCAGCAGAACGAAACGGAAATGGACATACGCCGCTGAAGGCCATTCTGATCTCATCATCTTTTTTCAGCGCACAGACCGTCACCAATGGATACCCGACATTCCACTGCTGTCTTCTTTTGATACTGACAAATGGCAGGTCAACGTACGCTCGATCGACAACGACATGAAATAAAAAATCACCTTTTTGCAACTGTATTTCCTTGTTAAATACTTTATTTATGGGACGGTAATGAATCCCCGCTCTCCCTGCAATCCCTATCAAACTATCAGAAATCAGCAACGGCAGCACGGCCTCACGGTAATAGATGCCCCCGCAAATGTTTCCGCCCAGGCTGATTTTATTTCGAGTCGTACGATCGGCTATTTCACTTACTGTTTTACTTAATAGCGGAAATGGATTTTCTTCCTCCAGTTTCGTTAATGACACGCCCGCTCCGATCACCAGATCATTTTCATAAAAGCGGATGGTTTGAAATTCCGGAAGCGCGTTCATATCTATCACCGCATCCGTATAGATGATATTCAGCCTTCCTAACGTGATAATTTCCGTGCCGCCGGAATAATACATTGGTGTTTTCTTTTCTGCCGCAAGCGAGTGAAATAGATTGATTGTTTCTTGAATGGTCTTCGGTTTAAAATAATCAAAATCAAACGGTATCATCTTTCCACCCCTCTTGCGTCCTCCATAATCGTTCGGGAATGAGAGGAAGTTGATTCAATTGGACACCTAAAGCGGCGGAAAGGCAATTTCCCAATGCTGCCGGCATCCCCAACAGTCCGTGTTCCCCGCCTCCGCGCGCTCCATAAGGGGCAATCACATGCGGGGTTTCAACAAATTCAATGATATATTCAGGCTGCTCTCCATAGTGAAGGGGGCGGTATGTTCTAAGCTGAGGATTTAATACTCTGCCATATGAATCAAATACAAAGGTTTCTCTTCCTCCGAATGCGATTCCCATACTCATCCCCCCCATCACTTGACCCCTTGCAGCTTTTTCATTCAATACTGTTCCTATATCCACAACAGAATAGGCTTTTGTAATTCGATACGTATAATCCCGTTTATCCAACTCAACTTCAATTCCCTGAGCACCGACAGCCCACTCGGGTCCCGGCTTCCCTCTTCCCGTTTCCCGGTCTAAATTCGTCATTCGGGTTAATGTGTAATTGCCGCTCGCAATGATTTGGCCGCCAATGGTATTTCCATTTGGAAACGTATATCCGTAAGCAATGTCTTTTATTTCAACATGTACAGAAGGATGATCTATAAAATAAACCTTTCCGTCGGCCACTTCCAATTCCCCGACAGGAACCCGCAACACACATGATGCCACATCCTTCAGCTTTCGAATGGCTTCCTCCGCTGCATTCAGTACGGCTCTTCCGGCCATTAACGTCCCTCTGCTCCCCACGGTTTTCCAATGCTCGGGTGTTGTTTGTGTATCTATAAGCATTTTTACGTGAATTTTGCTTATATCCATTTTCATTCGTTCCGCTAAGATTTGGGCTAACACTGTTTTTGTCCCTGTTCCAATTTCCACTACCCCTGACATCAAATTAATGCTTCCATCGGGATTAAAGGTTAAAATCACCCCGGACGTTGCATTTGTATCAAATGTTGAGGTTTTCCAAATGCAGCTGATTCCCTTTGCCCGTATCTTCCGGCCATCGATTTCAATTCGCTGTCCCTCGGACCAATTCATTAATTCCTTCAATCTTTCAATGCACTTCGGCACATTTCCGACCGTGCTTGAATTGAGAAGAACTTGAGTCGGTGTGGTGTCACCGGGGCGAATGGCATTTTTATAGCGGAGTTCTAATGGGTCCATGTTCAGCTTTTCCGCCAATACATCCATCGTCCGCTCAAAGGCAAATAACACTTCAGCATGGCTGTATCCCCTGAATGCACTTGGATATGGATGATTCGTATACATACAATATGAATCACACCGTATATGATTGATCGCGTACGGACCCGTACAATCAACCACCGCAGCCCGGCTGATGTCCACTCCTTTATCAGAATACGCTCCGCCATCAAATAAAAGCTGAATGTCCGCCGCCTTTAAGATTCCATCCTTTGCAGCCCCTAATTTGACAATGGCATCCAGCCCGATATGAACGGGAGATGTGATCAGATCTTCTTCTCTCGTATTAAACAATTTGACGGGCCGGCCTCCGACTGCTTTTGATGCCAAATAGGCAATCACCTCTAACTGAACGGCTGCTTTTCCCCCGTACGCTCCTCCTACTAAAGGCGTTTTGACGATCACCTTTCCGGGTTCGATTCCAAAATACCACTGCATTAATTTTTTAATGGCAAAAGGAGCTTGAGAGGATGTGGTAATGATAATCTCCTCATCCGCCCGAATTTCAGCAATCGAGCATCTTGTTTCCATCGCAGCGTGATCAGAAGGGTTAAAGGAAATCTGGAATTCTGCTGTCACATCACTTTCCCTAAACCCGTCTTCAATATTTCCTTTTCTAACCTTATCCAGGTTTGCGATATTGGTCTTCGGAACCGGGAATACACCTTTTGTCTTCTCATAGCGGTCCGCATTTTCATGGACGAGCGGCGCATCCTTTTGAAAGGCCTCACGGGGGGAATTGACGACGGGAAGAGGTTTATAGGATACTTTGATGGCATCCGCTGCCTTTTTAGCTGTAATCGGATTTTCCGCTACAACAACAGCAACCGGCTCACCATGGTATCTGACCCTTTTATAAGCAATCGGCGACCTGTCTTTAATTTCTTCACCTGCAAGCGGAAAAGGTTCATCACCCAATATCGCTCTCACGCCGGGAATCTTCCAAGCCTCTGAAAAGTCCATAGACACAATATCGGCATGAGCATATGGACTGACCAGCATTTTTGCGTGTAATGTGCCTGTTTCTTGAAAATCATCCGTATATTTCGCTTTACCCGTCACTTTTTCAAGGGCCTCTTTTCGAATGACACTCTTCCCGATATACTCCAACTCATTCACTCCCCGAATTTATTCAGCAGCAGCGTATAATCTTCAACTGTATCGACGTCATAAAAAAGCAAAGGGTCTTGAAAGCTGATCATTTTTCCCATATTGATCATACTTTCACGGATGACATGCCGGGCGCCCTGATCTCCCTTTAACTGAAGCAATACCGGAAAACATTGATTTGAGAATAAAATGGGGGGCATAGGAAGATGT
The DNA here is from genome assembly GCF_040311405.1 of Bacillus sp. FSL K6-2865. NCBI lineage: Bacteria > Bacillati > Bacillota > Bacilli > Caryophanales > Bacillaceae > Bacillus > Bacillus sp. FSL K6-2865. The sequence goes on from NZ_CP152036.1 coordinate 4,036,305, forward strand.
TGATTTTCAGCGGAGATAAATGAATAACAGGGCTCCTTTTGATAGGAATCAATTAACGTATTGATGATATCTGCGGTGACAAACGGCTGATCTGCAAGGAGAATGATAACGGCGTCAGCCTCGTACTCTGCCGCTTTTTTCACACCGCATTGTATAGAATGGCCTTGGCCTTTACCCGCTTGCTCACATTCTGCCTGGCTCCACTTGCTTGATATGGGGTCTAAAAAGAAAAAATCCGAAAGCCAATGCAGTGGATCTCCCTTTCCCGTAATAACGAAAATATGATCTAATTCAGATAACAAGGCATTTTTAAGAGCTATACTTCCAAGGGAAACTCCATTGAGAACTAAACTTCGCTTATCCGTCCCCATGCGTCTGCTTGTACCGGCTGCCAGGTAAATGGCTGCTGTTTTCATAAGAGAGACCTTTGCTTTCGCATTTCTTTAATCATCTCGCCGACAATGCTTACAGCAATCTCCTGAGGGCCCTGTGCTCCGATGGAAAGCCCAATAGGGGAATGAATATCCTCGGGAATCTCAGCTCCGCCTAATAGCCGCTCGGTGCGCCTTCTGGGGCCTAATACACCTTTATAAAACACATTCTCGTTTTTTAATGTATGTAAAATGATCTGATCTTTTTGAAAGCTGTGCGTCATAATGACAACAAAATCCCTTTTTGTCATGCTCAGACCTTCCATGACTTCTTCCGGTGCTCCTGTAATCAAATGGCCGGCTTCAGGAAAATGGCCGTGATGACATAAAGCGGGACGCCAGTCAATCACCGTCACATGAAAGCCAGTGCCAGCTGCCAAAGAAACTAACGGCTTCGCATCTTCCCCTGCTCCGAATACATATAAACAAGGTTTTGGCACCATCTGATGGATAAAAAATAAATCAGAGGTATGTTCATCCCTCTTGATTCCCTTTTCCGTCTGTCTCAGTTTTTGAATACGGCCTTGTTCCATAACATCCCCGGTTCCAAACACTTCGCCATCTTCCACTATGTACAGCTCTTCCTTCGGCTCTAACGTTTCCGTGAATCGTTTCATTCGGGTCACAGACTTTTTTTCATCTAAGCATGCCTTGACTGTCATCAGATTTCGTTCCAATTCCCCTTTTACAGGCTCAAGTAAAACCGTCAAAACACCATTACAGCCAATGCCCTGTCCCCAGGATAAATCGTCTTCCGAGCTCATATCAAAGCGGACAATCAACGGCTCTCCTGCAGCCCAGACCTGTTCTGACCGTTCAACGAGATCTTCTTCCAGACAACCGGCGGATAACATTCCGACTCTTGTTTTATCCCCTAAAATCAGCATGGAGGCCCCTTCTTTCTTATAAGCGGACCCCTCAGTTTTAATGATGGTAGCCAGTACCTTAGCTTTCTTAGAATTGGCGATGACATCCAAAATCCGGTGTATATCATCCATTTCATGTCCCCCGCTTTTACCTGATCATATCTGCATCTGTATATCCGTATTCTTTTTTTCCAGAAAACATTACAAACGCTTCAGCAATTTCTTCGTTTCTAAAAAAAAAGAGTCTTTATAGACCTTATGACCGGGCGGCGGGTGCGACAGCATGTCGGAACGGAGAGATTCCAATAACATGATCTGTTCCTTCTGTTTCCAATTGTCTGTTTCACCCTGCTGTATGCCTTTAAAACCCGCAAAGTATTCACTTAACACTTGTAAATCATTCCCCAGCTCTATTTTGTCACTTGAAGATAACTCCCCCTCTTTTTCCCATTCTTTTAACGTTTTCACTATATTTGATAGATACTCAAATCCGGCGTTCAACTTTTGCATCTCAATTTGATAGCTTGAAATGATATTTTTATGTTTTTTTCTGACGGGGTTGAATTTTAAGCTGTCAGAGGCTGTTTGCAGCATCTCTTTTGTCATATGCAGCTCTTGCAGAAGATTGTTCATTCTATACGCCATGAGGTTCCCTTTTCCTTGTCCCCACTCTGATTGCACCCATTTGGAAAGGTCTGAAAGTGTGCCGGAAAGCTGACGAGCCAATGTTTGAAAAGAGTCCGCTGCCTTTTTTGTGTAGTCCGGCGGAAAAAGGAACATGTGAACCAGAATGGCGATGATGACGCCGATCACCGTATCGATGATTCGGTCGAATGCATAATCTTTAGCGTTTCGTTCAAACGTAAAGACCAACAAAATGGTGAGCGCTACCTGATGTAGAACCGTTACATCTATTCGTAACCACTTCGCAATGTAAGTACCGCCTAATAGGAACAGCCCCAGCATCCAGCCATTCATTGGCAAGTGACTGACAAGATAGGACGTTAGCATGATCCCAATCGCAGTTCCCGCAATACGATGAAAAGAAAAGCGAATTGACTGATCTATCGTTGGCTGCAAACATAAGATAACAGAAAGAGGCGCTAAATAGGGGTGATCAGAGCCAACCAGTTTTGCCGCTTCCCACGAAACAGCAGATGCAATCGCCATCTTCCAAACCAAAGATGTTTTGTTTTGAATTTTTTCACTTTTCATCATACGCCCCCTCCTTTCAGAAACCTTTTCCACTAGGTTTCCGTGACGGAAAGGGATTTATACTGTCGTAGGGAAAATGCGGAAGAAGTGTTGTTCGCAATAAGGTGCTTCTCTGAGATCTCCTTTACGGTTTCTATCCTCCTTGATAACTTCGCATCAGATATGAACCCTGCTCCCCTATGACTTTCGAAGGGAAACATACAAACCGTGTTGGTTAATGTGATGAAATTGGGTGAATTTTTTATCATTTTATATGGTAAGGGTTTAAGATGCAGATTGCCTTTGTTAGTATGGCAACCAAAGGAGGAGGATCAATTATGCAAAGCAGAATGAAGCTAACCGCAGTGAAACTGGCAGCCTTGGTATTCCTAGTAGGTGCCTTTGCCCTCCCGGTTTTACCCCATGCTGCGGCTGCTGCAAAATCCCAAGCTACATACAAAGTTGAAAACCTCAACGACAGTGAGCTGAAGATGACGTTCCATCATGCAGATGTTCATATTGACGCTAAAGGCAAGGCAACCCTAAAAGACAACATAACGGGCGAGGAGCAGGCTCTTCCGAAAAGCTCTACTGACAAAAATGGTGAACCCGTTACACTGAAATATAAAAAAATCAAAAATGGCGTTTTAGTAAAAGTCGTGAACAAAGACGCTGGAAAAACGAGCGGGTCAATCAGCACCCAATCAGTCGGGAAATGTATTTTAGGTACTGGCGGCGGTGCGGTAACTGGCGGCGGCACACTGGGTCTCGCAGGAGCTGCTGTTGGAACAGTCACAATACCCGGCATCGGAACAGTAGGAGCGGGTGCCGTTGGAGCAATTACGGGCGCTGTTGGCGGTGCAATGACAGGAGCTGCCGCATCTTGCTTTTAACCATGAAGAAAAAGGGGCCCGCGCCCCTTTCTTTTACTAACTATGGAAGGTGGTCGACATGTACAAAATCATCATCCCTTCAATACTAGCCATCTTCATTCTCTGGATACTCTTACAGATTTCACTGGAGATAAGCATCGTTAAGAATCCATTGAATTACTTTATCGTATTCATTGTCTTCTTTCTCTTTATAAAGATGGTGAAAGAGAAGCAACAGTAGGTTGCTTCTAATCAGCTGCAGGAAACCAGATTTTTAGTGGAATCTGGTTTTTGTTTCACCTCATTGACTGCTAACTAGCAATAGTTTTGCATAAAATTCAATCTATCAAACTATTCCACAAAATGCCAGGTGTAATACTAGAGTTAATTTCTCAATATACAGAATGTTACTCACCAAATTCTTGCACTAGCAACTTTATCTCGCTCCTCTTCAACCAAAACAACTAATGATTCTAATGATCGACAGAGTTCTATATGATTGTTCGTTGAATCATAACTTATAATTTCCAAGTTAGCATTCTCTCTTGTAGACCGAACTAAATCTTCAGTCACATTATCTGAGGCCGTTACCATATAATGTGGGCGGCTATTTGGATATACATGAGCATAATTTTCTAAAATCAATCTAATATCAGGGTCATTTAGACCGCACCCTAAAAATATAAATGTGTGGGTTAAGGCTAAGGCATCTAACAACTTGTAAAAAGTGGAATTATTATACCTAGCTTCTGTATACTGCTTTCTGGTAAAAATCATTTGATTAGGGAAATCTATAGTGCCATGAATTTTTATGATTATCCGATCCTCGGATCTAAGCTTATCTGCTAAATCGTCATCATAATAGTTTTTCACACTAATAGTTCCATTTGATTCTTGGTTGGCAAATGTATCATATATTTTATCAACATTTGGAGTGGCTACTATTCTTGAATCTAATTTAAAAATCGCTTCATGAATTCTATGTTTTTCAAATCCAGGTCTCATGAAAGAATCTTTAGCTATTTCATTAAAACCATGGGAACTTAATTTGTAATAAATTATTTCACAAGCAGTTAAATAATCTTTTTCAGCTATAAAAGTATTAATATGTTCAGTATTCTCAGAGATATTATCTGAAGCTATTCTCAAAAATTCTTCCCAAGTAGGTGGCCTTTTACCTTGTGCATTTATGGAATTTCTAGATATTCCTGAACCTAAAAATAAAACAGACTTTCTTCTCGCTATATCTTTCACGAGAGGAAGTGGCCAGCTAATCATCCAATTACCTCCAAACTCTCAATCAGTTTCCGAGAAATACCTTCCATAATATATTTAAATTCTTTTACTTTAGTAAAATGAGCACCTACTACTCCATCTTTTGCTTCTAATCTGTATACTGGTTTATGGGCAACTTGTGACATTGGTATTACACTATGGAAGTTAGGAATACTTCCCAGATCATAATCATTCTCTCCAACCTCTTTGTTCAAGACTTCAATTAATTCCCTTTTCATCGTAGCTGGAATTGGTTCAAGTATACGTTCAAATGCTTTGACTGGTCTCTTTACTCCATCCTTTGTTTTTGCAGTATATTGTTGAGTAACATACCCAGCAAACTTCAGGTTACTCTCTGTTTTTAATCCATCTAAAGCTTCTGGATCTTCATTGTTTATAACTCCATAATTAAACCTTGTTTTCCAAGCTTCTAAAGTTTGGCCAATGTTCTCAACCGCCAATAAACTAAAGATATCGGAAGACATAGGTGTTATAAAATAATCTGATGCTAATAATATAGATCTATTTAATGAGCCTAAAGATGGCCCCATATCAAAAAAAACATAGTCAAATTCTTTACATCTACTTAACAATTCACTGAAAACAAGCGTTGTCCTCAAACCCCTGGGTAAACCTGCAACAGCATCTCTCCAATCATTGGATAGTAAATCCTCCATCAATGCCAACCGTGGATCGCCAGCTAAGAAACTAATATCAAAATTATTTACTTTTATTAGATTTAACTCTTGTGAATAGCCCTGTCCTCTATGTAAGGGCTTTAACATGTCGTATATTGTGAATCCATCTTTTTTATAATAAACTTCTTCAAATTGCTTATCAGATAGTAAATTCACCGTAGAATTACACTGAGGATCCGCATCTATTAGCAGTACCTTTTTATCATACTCAGCAGCTATAAAACTTGCTAAATTGCATACTAATGTAGTTTTACCTACTCCGCCCTTGTTGTTAAACATTGCAATAGATTTCATAAATACCCTCCTGTAACAAATTTTTCTGAAATGGACCTGGTTATATATTATCATGAGTTTAATGTTTTTTCTGAAAAAATCAGTTTAAGAAAATAAAATACTTATGATAAAGCTCCCTTGACTAATCTAAGTATGGTCTTTATTAATTGATTTTTGTTTAATAGGGTACTTTTGCTAATATCGGCCGTGCCCCTGCTCAAGACTTTGAAACCGTTACGGAACTGCAGTACATGAACACTGCACGTTCTAAGAAAATTTTGTGGCTACAAGTTGGATTCTCATAAAATAATTCCCGATTACTCAAACGAATCATGGCCTTGTTTCTCTGCATGGGTAAATCTTGAAAGCTTTTTCGGATAGGTGGAGTGAACGGTGGACGAACTCACACCACAATGGGGTCAGAAAACTTCATGAAGGTTTGACGATACATGAATCACCACAGCATGGACTGTTAATTCATGAGAATCGTATTCCAAATGCGGTCGAGAAGCTGTATCAATTCATTCATGGTCTCTACTTCTTCTTTTTCTTGTTGAGCCCTGAACATGCCTAGAAAGAATTATCAACTAATTTTGAAAAGAACCTAATTTAACTTGATGCTTACAATTTTTACTCCTGCCACAGGGGCCTGGTTCGTTTCTTCTTAATATTAATCACCCACAACCTTCGCTGTGCAAAGATCATCATTTATCTTTATCATAATCGTTATTAATAATCTGAGAGCATGCAAATAATTTACATAATGCTCATTTTCATTCTCATAGCTAGAAGATGTACCATGTAAATACTTGTTCCTTAAGTCATATCCATTGATAAAATTTTTCTTATTCAAGTAGTAATCTATATAATTGGATTCTTGCCTTGTTAATAATGTATTTTCAGAAACTAAAACTCTTTCATTTAATAACTTATCAACTTCTTTCTTTAGAGCATTAGATAGCTTACTAGTTACGACTACACCGTTTATATGGATATAATAATATATAAGTGTTCTATTCCTATTGACCAACACTATTTCATTATCGTCGTTTACAGTTACATAATCACGTTCAATAAGCCAATCTAAAGACAATTTTTGATAATCCTCTATGTCATGTAAATACAGCTTATCAGTAGTCAACCTTTCAATGAGCGTATTATATTGATTATCACCATAATTTGGGAAATGAGTAATATTACTTTGGTCAGAAAACATAATATTTCTCAATATTATAGCCTCATCATTATTTGGCGCTATATACACGTATCTGTTATTTGTCATGCTTGGGCATTCAGAAAATAGCAAAGGCTTACTTTCCATTTGTACAAGCTCTTCATCAATGATACCATCCTCTAAATAAAACTTATACTTCTTGATTATACTTTCAATAGTTGGAAATATAGATTTGCACTTTTCAAAATTTGGATTATCTATAGGCGGTAGCTTAATGTTGAAGTCTTCAATATAGAATTCCTCTTTTAGATAAACATTAAAGAACCATTCAATTATTGCTTCTAAATCTTTGTTTTTACTCTTTAAGAATGAATAATATAGATGCATTTGTGCTAGGGATAAAGATTCTCTTATTGAGAACTCTGTACCGGTCTTGTATTCTTTTTCATGAGCAAAACCAAATCTTTCAAAGACACTTGCATATATTTTATTATATGGGAATTTAGAAACCATATCTTTATTTACGAACTCGAATATGTATATAAAGTTGTTCAATAATGTTGGATTATCAAGATTAGATTCTAACCATTCTTTATCAACCTCTGTTCCTACTTTATTTAATGAGTAATGCTGCTTCACAGTACCCTCTACATTTTCTTTGAACTCAACTACTATATCCGTTCCCATCCCACTACCATCTTTAAAGAGTCCACTCTCAAGTCTTTCGCTTACTCTTTTTGCTTTCAATTTAACTCTAGTATCCAAAGCAAACTCTTTCGTATTCTGTACATTACTAAGAAGCCTAGTGTAATTTAAATTAGGCTTGTCTAAATCTAGATAGGTACTAATAATCTGCTCCTTGTCTTCTATAGTTAATGATTGTGGCAAATAAGATTCCTGTCGTTCGCTCCTATTTTTCAATGAAAATTTATCCAAAAGTAATTCTGTACTACCTTCTGAATTATTAAGCATGTATTCTCTTAATTCTACATCATACTTCATCACAAGTTTATGTAGCTTAAATATTTGCCATGCGAATACATCCAGTTCATCAAGAAACATCTTAAATCTGCTTTCTGTAATATCACTCAACTTTCTTTTCTCTACTATTTCCCAAAAAGATCCCTTATATCTGAAATCTACCTCTTCATATTCGGCTAAGATATCTGAATGCTGATTAATATATTTACCTACTAACGCGTTAGCTATACTACTTTTTTCTTTAATCCATTCCTCTTTATCTTCACCAAGATATAATAGAAACGTCTCGTCCTTAACATACTTGATGATATTATATAATTCTATAGCTTCATTGATATTCTCTATTACATGCCCAATCGCCAACTCTTCATAAACGTCTTTAGCCTTATCTAGCATATATCCTTTTGCCAAATCTGGCCCTTTATAGTACTCTACACCTCTATATCCTTCCTTTACCACATTCCCCTCTCCTTTCTTTAATATTAATATTCTTTGACAAACTCCTACGTTGCCTTCTCCTTTGATTTTCAAAGTCGAATTGGAAGGGTTCTTTTTACGTCATTACTCTGTTATTATTAGCAAATAAATTCTTTACTCTAAAACCCACACTCACTTATGATAAGGCTCCCCACGATTAATCCGAAAAGCCCGGTAAATCTGCTCCACTAAAATCAGACGCATGAGCTGATGAGGAAATGTCATTTTTGAAAATGACAGTTTGTCGTCTGCCCGTTTCATGACGGCGTCGCTTAGGCCTAGTGAGCCGCCGATGACGAAGGTGATTTTGCTTTTTCCATATGTCGCCAGCTTATCTATTGTATCGGCCAGTTCTTCGGATGTTTTCATTTTTCCTTCGATGGCGAGGGCGATGACGTGGGTGTCCGGGCTGATTTTGGCCAGGATGCGTTCGCCTTCTTTGTCTTTGACGATTTTCATGTCTTGGTCGCTCAGGTTTTCCGGCGCTTTTTCGTCCGGGAGTTCGATGATGTCGATTTTTGCGTAGGCTGAGAGTCGTTTTTTGTATTCTTCAATGCCTTGCTTGAGGTATTTTTCTTTTAGTTTTCCGATGGTCACAATATTGATATTCACAGGTCATCCCCACTTTAGAAACAAGTTATTCATATATATTGTCCACAATTGTGGATATCTTTTCTGTATTTTGTGTAGGATCATTCGTTCCCTACTAGATATGTTGCAGTGTCCCCACATAATTCACAGGCTGTGGATAAACTGTTAGTATGTTCGATTTTTCTGATTTCGGGCGGAAGCTCATGATCATCTATGTACATGTCCAGCACGGTTTCGATATGTTCTTCACAAGAATAATAAGCGGTTTTCATTGTTACGTCCTCCGATTTTCTTTTGCACGCGGCAATTGTTCTCTTTTCAATATAACCTATTTATACACATGTTAGTAGTGCTTCGGGCTGAGTTTTATCCACAATTCGGCAAATCACGCGCAAAAAGAGCCGGCGTTTGCAGCATCCGGCTCTTTACGTGTTTTCTCTTTTTTCTAAGCGAAGGACGAACAGAATTCCTAATAGACACGCCAGCAGTGTAGAGCATACATCGATCCAGTCCGGCTTTCCGCCGTTTAAAAAAGAATTGGTTATTACGGAAACCAGGAGAATGGTTACGGTCACCGCGGCAAGCTTTTTCTTCATCGGCTCCCTCCTAAATTCCTCTATCTCTATGTTCGGTCGGCTTTTCTCTTGTTATATAGCCTTATCATAAGGGTCACAACGATATATACAATCATAATCAATGCCCCGTTGCTCACATCAGGGTATCCATTCAACATATTCATTATGACAAAAACAATGGTTATACAAATGACGGACAACAATAAGAAGATACTGAATGATTTCAAATGAACACCTTCTTTCTTGCAGTAACGTTTCATTATAAAAAGCTTACCAAAAGCGGCAAGCTCTTTTCAAATCTGCATATTTCAACCAAAGAATTGTTCACAAATTTCTTTAGCACCTGCTTCGCCAACTCCATTTTCAATTGCTAAACATAAGGGCGAGCACACTACTGCGCCGACAGCACCTCCGACAGCACCTCCGACAGCCATACAAGCACCTGCGCAAGCAATACTGGATCCCAGCCCCAGCATTTTTGTGACTAAATCGTTACAGGACTCCAATTTTGATTTTGCCGGAGATGCTTTTTTGACAGAGTTCAATAAAGCATTATTCCCCTTGCCTTTTAATCCATCTTGATTAAAATCTTCATTAATAATTTCTTTATCTCCAACTCTTAATTTGAAATTTCCTTCTTTTTTTTCTTTGTCCCATTTTCCTATACCCTCTACGGATAAAACGATTTGCTCAGTGTTTAAATTAATATACCTCTGCGCAAATGAATGATTTTGTTGATCTTCATAATGAACCAATGCAATCTTATGATCTTTATTATTTAAAACAGTCACAAAGACTTCTGTTTTATCCATATCCAAATCATCTCTGTCTTTGACGATATTCAAAGCTTTTTGTCTGTCTTTTTTACTTCCTTCAGACTTAATCGTTTTATCACAGACAGGGCATGTGATTTCATCTTTTATTGTCTTTGTACTAATAGCTTCTGTCACACCTGAAAAACTGAACATAAAAACAAAAATAACTACTCCCACAAACCATTTGAAACGTTTTTTCACTATATATCCTCCTTTTATTCAGTCTACTACTCTATATCCTCAAACGAGTACAGGTAAACCAATAAAAGGTTTTTTTGTTTATATAATCCAAAGTTTGTGTTTTCATTATGATGACTGCTTTTCCTTCTCAAACCCACCCATCACCTGCACATCATACAGCTTGAGATGGCTTTTCGGCGTGACGATGTTTTTTAAGTTTGGGATGGTCAGGTCATTCAGCTTTTTGCCCGTTTTCAGGTCGAAGGACTCGATTTTGGCGGGCTTTTTGTAGCTGTACGTGAACAGATACAGCTTTCCGTTTTGATGCGTCAGCTCTTTGAAGTCGGCTTTCATTCGTGATGCGGGGAGCTTGAAGGCTTTTTTGCTTTTTCCGGTCTCAGAGTTGATGCGGTACACGTTTCCGAAGCCGTCAACGAAATAGAAGCTGCGCCGCTCCATGAAAAAGCTTTTTTTGAAGCTGAACGGCATGGAGTCATAGATCGTCTGTTCGTCATTATTATAAGCGGCGATGTCATACGTTTTGATGGCGCCGCTGTTTTTCATGACTTTCACCATTTGATAGATGTGATCTGCTTTTTCCCCTCTGGTGACAAAGCAGACGGCGCTGTCGTCCGCGGCGAGCTGGGATTCGACAGACGTGCCTTCTTTATACGTCCACGTCGCGATTGATGTTGTATGGAGCTTTTCTTTATCAGCCTGAATGTCTTGGATGTGATAGCCTTTTTCGTCATCTGTCGGCGTGAGTGCGAAAAGATGATCTTTAAAAAAGCCTGAAGCGCGGATATAGTGCGGGATGACGTCTTGCTTCCACTTGCCGTCAATCTGGCGGTACAGCTCTGAGCGATAGCTGCCGCCGCTCTTGTCGTAGCCCGAATTATACAGCGTGTAAAAGCCTTTCGCCCGTTCGATATATCCCGCGCTGTCTCCCGTATGCTGGTACGCTCTTTTATATGTGTGAAGGCCGTCCTGAACGGTATAGATTCCTTTTTTGTCCTCCAGCAGCACGCTGCCGTCATGCACTTTGGCCGATCCGAGCTCAAGCCCCTTCATGTGATAAGAAGAGAGCCGTCCTTTGTCATCGGCGAAGAGGGCGTAGCTTTTTCCGCCGCCGAACGTGTCTTGGTCAGCCGCCGTGGAGAAATACAGCAGCGCCTCTTTATCTTTCAGAAAATCAGGGTCATTTAATGTGTCTCTCGCAACCTCCGCAGGATCTTCCGTGCGGAAATAGAAGAAGCATAAGACCGCTGCGGCGGCGATGATCACTAAGGGTATCCAAATGATTTTTTTCACGTTGTTCTCCTTAGTGAATGGTCAGAATCGTGGTTGTGTAGGACGAGCTTGTGATGTCGCGCGGGTATACGCCTAAGCCGCCATTAGAGTCGATATCAATCCCGGCTTTTAAGAGGAATGCCGACCACAGCAGTTTTGAGCAGTTTTTGGCGCCTTCATGGCCCGTATTTCTGTTATTGACGAAGTTGAAGGAGTACTCATCACCGACTCTTGATACAGCCCAGTCAGCGGCGGCTTGTTTTTGGGCATCGGTAACTTTCACGGTCTGAACGATTGAATTGTCTTCGACTTCTCTGCCGTTATAAGCAATCTGGCGGACGCCGTCTCCCGGCACGGATTCAACAATTTTATCAGCGGATGAATACATGCCGACATGCCCGTGGTTGTAATAAGCCGTGTATGAGTTCGTGTAATAAATATTGCCTTTTGTGCTTTTCGGAAGTTTTTTGGTTCCTGACGATCCGCCCATCGCAGAGAGCCCTTCTTTGGAAGCGGTTACATTTCCCTGCACCTTGTCTGCCGTGATTTCTTGATGAAACTGCTTGAGAATTGCTTCTGTTGAAACGTGCTTCTGTTTGGCAAGCTCTTTGGCGGATTGGAGAACGTCTTGAGGAGTCGTGCCCTGCTGAAGGTCTGCGATTTCTTTTGCGTAGCGGGCTGCTTCTGTTTCTTTCGCTTTTACATTCAAACCGGAGAACGACAGAACCATGGTGAATGACAGGGCAAACGGGAGGATGGCTTTGAACAGCTTTTTACACATATTACTTCGCCTCTTTTCTTTGAGTATAATTTTTCCACATTTGTATTATATGACGGAATTGCGATAAAAAAATAGATAATTTACAGATTTTTAAAAATTTTATAACAATATGTATCATATGCATAAAACATTTTCAAATATCAGGAAATCCGGTTATCATACAAGAAAGGGGGAGGACATATGAAGGACAGAACGATCGGTTCGATGCGGGTTTCCGCAATGGGGTTAGGGTGCATGGGCATGTCGGAATACTACGGCAGCCAGAGTGAGGAAGAGTCGATTTCCACACTGCATCATGCCGTTCATCTCGGCGTGAATTTGTTTGATACGGCTGATCAATATGGATTGGGTGCAAATGAAGAGCTTGTCGGCAGAGCACTCGCCCCATTCAGAAAGGAGCTTTACCTCGCGACGAAATTCGGTTATGTCCGAAGCGAAAAGGGTGAGTTTATCGAAATTAACGGACGGCCCGATTATGTGAAAAAAGCGTGTGACGCCAGTCTGAAACGCCTTGGGACGGATTATATCGACCTTTATTATCTGCACCGGGTTGATCCGCGGGTGCCGATTGAAGAAACCGTCGGCGCCATGAAGGAGCTGATAGACGAAGGAAAGGTGAGATATATCGGATTGTCAGAGGCTTCCGCAGAAACGATCAGGCGCGCCGTCCGCATTCACCCGATTGCCGCGCTTCAATCGGAATATTCTTTATGGAGCAGGGAAGCAGAGGAGCATGTGCTGCCCGCCTGCCGTGAGCTCGGCATTTCATTTGTGCCTTACAGTCCGCTCGGCAGAGGTTTTCTTTCCGGAAAGATGACGTCGACCGAGCAGCTGGATGCCGATGATTACAGAAGAAGAACGCCGAGATTCCAGGGAGACAATTTGGCGGTGAATATAGGGCTCGTCCAAAAACTTACCGCCATTGCCCGGGAAATGAATATCACCGCGCCTCAGCTTGCGCTCGCATGGGTTCTCGCAAACGGCGATGATCTCATTCCGATCCCGGGTACAAAAAAGAAACACTACTTGGAAGAGAACCTCGCCGCTCTCGACATTGTGCTTCCTGAGGATGTGAAGGCGCGGTTGGATGAGATGTTTCCGATCGGCACGGCGGCCGGCGAGCGTTATCCGGAACACATGATGACATTGTTAGATGAATAACAAAAGAGGCCCATCGTGCGGGCCTCTTTTCATGACAGCTTTTTGCTCATGATGACATCCGTCTCCAGAAATCCGGTCTTCTCATACAGCTTCCGCGCCGTTTCGTTATGAGCGAACACATGGAGAGAAACCTTGCGGACACCCAGGTCTTTGGCTTTGTCCTCCAGCCTTGCGAGCGCCTCTTTTGCATAGCCTTTGCCGCGGAAAGGCGGATGAAGGCCGAAATCATAAATAAATGCGTCCTGCTGCGGGTGGTCCGGATCGGCGTGCAGCCACAGCCAGCCGGCATTTTCCTTTCCGTCCAATGTCAGCGTCCATAAATAGTGATCGGCCGTCTCCAAGCCGTCAGGAAGCAGGTCATTAAACGCCAGCTCCGCTAATTCCGGCGCTTCGTCAGGCAGCCACGTTCCCGCTTTTACCTTTTCTTCACCGTAATGCTTGGTTGAATGAGCGAGATAGGACTGAAATTCTTGTTCTGTCATCGGCTGCAGCGTGATAGCCATTGAATCACTCCTTACAAAACACAGACTGAAAGCGGTATCATGAAGTATTATCCGAAGGCTCCGTTTTCCGCCGGTTTTATGATTTGTTCGGCTTGTGCCGTTGAACCAGTTTGCGCAAATAATCCAATCGAAATGAGACTTGCCAAGGCTGCTGAGAGTACAATGAATTTACATGTTTTCATTACGAATCCCCTCCGTTAATCTCAAAATTTGGTCATTGGCATCAATTGATTCTTGAAAATACTTCGCCGCCAGTTTGTAATTCTCCTGTTTTTTAAAATGCGCAGCGGCCTGATACGATAAGTCGGAAACGTCACTCCACAGCTCTTTCCTTCTTAACTCGGCGAAAGCTGATTCAAGCGCTTCTTCATTGTTGTCAATAAAGACATGCTGTAAGATGCGCAGCTTTTGGGTGTATACGGGTTCGTTTTTTTCTTCAGCGGCATTCAGCGCTTTATGCAGCCAAAACCGGCCCTCATCCGTCTTTTCCTGCTTCAACAATACCCTGGCCAGCATGTACAGACTCCGCACCGAATACGCTGATCGCAAATGCTCCTTTTGATCGAGAGCCGTTTCAAACTCGACCCGCGCCTCCTCAAGCTTTTCCTGTCTTTCATAACAAATGCCTGCGTTAAAGTGGGCGAGCGCCTCAATATGCGGATCACCCGCTTTGGCGGCTTGATGAACCGCCGTCTGCAGGAGCTCTTCGGCTTTCTGATAGTGAAACAAGTCCATTCTGTTACAGCCGATCACCATTAAACACTGTGCTTCTCTGACCGCGTACATTTCATTGGCTTTGTAGATCTCCAACGCTTTTTCCGCGTGGTTCATCGCAAAGTAGTTTTGGCGGATTTCATAGTAGGCAATCGCCACTTGATAATTAAACTCGGCTCTTTCAATCTCATTCGGTATGTGCCGGAGCCTGCTTTCAGCAATCCGGTAAAAATTAATGGCGTTCATAAACCGTTTACGGTAAAACTCGTGCATTCCGGAAAAGAAATAATAATAGTATTGAATCATCTGGTCTGTTTTTTCTTTATCGGCGTTCAGCTGGATCGTTTTTAAAATGCCGTCTGTTTTCTCATACTCTTCCATCAAAAGCTTGTAGCGGGAATCAATTAAATTAAAATAAAGGAGCACCGTTTGATTTTGTGTCATATTTTGCAGATCCGTAAGCAGTTGTTCTCTTAACGCCTCAGCCGATTCAGTGTTGTGCTTTTTGATTTCCTCATACCAGTCACTGATTTTTTTCGCAACTGTTTCGTGGGCCATCACCTCAGCCATCTGTCAGGACACCTCCCTTTCCCATTTTGTGTAATAAATATATCATATTTACAGGTTCAAAAAGAGGGTGGCAGCCCGCTAGTTTCCTCGTGGCAACAAAAAAACCTCCGCAGGTGCGGAGGCGCATATTTTATAACAGTTTTTTTCCTAACAAAGATTCCACCAGCTCGACCGCTGTTTTGCCGGTTTTGTTTTTGTGATCGAGGATCGGGTTGACTTCGACAAATTCAGCTGAAGTGATGATGTCGGCATCATACAGCATTTCCATTGCCAAATGGCTTTCACGGTAGCTGATGCCGCCGACGACAGGCGTGCCTACGCCGGGTGCGTCGCTCGGATCAAGGCCGTCGAGGTCAAGGCTGAGGTGAACGCCGTCACAGTCTGACAAGTAGTCAATGGTTTCTTCAATGACCTTTGTCATGCCGAGGCGGTCAATCTCATGCATCGTATAGACCTTCATGCCTGTTTCCTTAATGTATTCACGCTCACCTTCATCAAGCGATCTCGCGCCGATGATGACGACGTTCTCCGGCTTGATTTTCGGGGCATACCCGCCCAGGTTCACCAGCGTGTCGTGTCCGACGCCGAGGCTGACGGCCAGCGGCATTCCGTGAATATTGCCTGACGGCGATGTTTCCAGGGTGTTTAAGTCGCCGTGCGCGTCGTACCAGATGACGCCGAGCTGTTTATAGTGCTTTGCCGTTCCTGTCAGCGTTCCGATCGCGATGCTGTGATCGCCGCCCAAGACGAGAGGGAACCGCTCATTCTCAATGACGCTGTCCACCTTTTGGGCGAGCTGCTCGTTCCCCGAGAGCACAGAGTTCAGATTTTTCAGCTCTTCATCATTTTTGAGTTTTTCACGATTGACGGGGATGTCGCCTAAGTCTTCCACCGCATACCCCATGTCAGATAACCGTTCAATGAGATGCGCGTAGCGGATGGCGCTCGGGCCCATGTCCACTC
The DNA here is from genome assembly GCF_040311405.1 of Bacillus sp. FSL K6-2865. Classification (NCBI taxonomy): domain Bacteria; kingdom Bacillati; phylum Bacillota; class Bacilli; order Caryophanales; family Bacillaceae; genus Bacillus; species Bacillus sp. FSL K6-2865. Next base: position 4,052,689 of record NZ_CP152036.1, read on the forward strand.
CGCGTCGTGCTTGTCCTAAATCCATCGGCATTCCAATAACTGAGATATTCTTGTTCATCCGTTTTTCCACCTCAACATGTTGTATGTTGTCCTGTGCGGGTTTCTCAAAGATGACTTGGACACGAAAAGATTTAAAGCTCTATCTGTTTTTCTGACTGCTTATGCTTTTTTACATACAGATGATAGACGATAACGCACACCGCCATGAACGGGATGCCGCAATAAAGGGCGAGCCGCTGTTCTGAATCAAATGCGAGGCTGATCAGAACAACCGTGTTTAACGTCAGCCCGATAATAGGCAGCACCGGGTACAGCGGTGTTTTAAACTTCAGGTCTTCCACTTTGCCGCCTTCGCGGATATATTTCCGTCTGAACATCAGCTGTGACAGGGAAATCGTAATCCAGCCGACCTGCGCGCTTAGTCCGGCTAATGATAAGAGAAACATATAAACGGTTTCCGGCGCTGCCACTTTAGACAGCAGTGACAGGCATGCGACGGCCAGCGTCACGATCAGAGCGTTCATCGGCACGCCGCGTTTATTTATTTTGCCGAGCGATTTAAAGGCTTGTCCTTCGTTCGCCATGGCATATAGGATACGCGTCGATGCAAACAGGCCTGAGTTGGCCACTGAGAGCAGCGCAATTAAGATAACAAAGTTCATAATATCGGCGGCATATGGAATACCGATTTGTTCAAACACCACGACAAACGGGCTTTCGACCACTCCCGCCTGCCTCCACGGAATCATCCCGGCAATGACGATGATGGAGAGAACGAAAAAGACAAGCGTTCTCCATACCGTCTGCCGGATAGAGCGCGGAATCGTTTTCTCGGGATTTTCACTTTCTCCCGCGGCAACCCCGATCAGCTCCGTTCCCTGGAACGCGAAGTTTACGGTAATCATCGTAATAAGCATAGCCTTAATGCCGTTCGGAAACAATCCATCCTCATAAAAATGAGAGAAGAAAGGAGCCTGCTCGCCGTGTTTCATGTCAATCAGGCCGAACATGGCGGCGCCGCCCAAAATAATAAACAGCAGAATGACTAAAATTTTAATACCGGAAAACCAAAATTCCGACTCAGCGAACGCTTTTGTGGTAATGGCGTTCAAAAGAAACATCAGTCCGACAAACACGAGGCACCACACCCATACGGGAACATGCGGAAACCAGCGGAGCATCAATTGTCCCGCAGATAAAAACTCAATGGCGCATGTCACCGCCCAGCCGAGCCAGTACAGCCAGCCGAATGCGAAACCGAAAGCGGGGCTGATGAATTTGGTTGCGTACGTCTGAAACGACCCTGATACGGGAAGGGCAACCGCAAGCTCGCCTAAGCAGAGCATTGTCAAAAACATAATAAAACCGCCGACCAGATAAGACAGAACCGCGCCCAGCGGTCCCGCCTGGTTAATTGTAAATCCGGTACTCAGGAAAAACCCGGTGCCGATCACTCCGCCCAAAGAAATCATAAACAAATGGCGTGATTTCATTGTGCGCTGAAGCTGATTCTCTTTTTGATTTGTATTCACTATTCTGCACCCCTTCAGCAACTTGTATTGGAACCAAGCCGGTGCTTTGAAACCGATTTGCTGTCCAAAGAGCCTCTATTTGTATATGAATGTTATATGAAATTCATTTTCGTACATAAAGATACATTATACTAAAATACTGTCGCCGCGCAAATAGAGTGTGCTGAATTTTTTATTTGTAAATTCCATACAAGCCGAGGGAAAGCATTGCCGCATCAAGGTTTTACGCGTTTTGAAGCACGTTTGTGATCTTTTGGACCGCCCAGTCCAAGTCTTCCTTGGAAATCATTAACGGCGGTGCAAAACGGATCACGGTATCATGTGTTTCTTTGCATAAAAGCCCTTCGCCTTTCAGCTTTTCACAGTACGGGCGGGCCGCTTCTGTCAGTTCAACGCCGATAAACAGGCCGCGTCCGCGCACGTCTTTTATGATCGGGTTATCAATTTTCTCAAGCTCTTCTTTAAAATAACGGCCAAGCTGAAGGGAACGCTCTGCCAGCCCTTCTTCCTCAAGGACTTCAAGAGATGCGAGCGATACCGCGCAAGCGAGCGGGTTTCCGCCGAATGTCGAGCCGTGGGAACCCGGGTTAAACACGCCGAGAATGTCACGGTTCGCCGCGATGCACGAAATCGGGAAGACGCCCCCGCCGAGCGCTTTGCCTAAGATGAACATATCCGGTACGATATTTTCCCAGTCAACCGCGAATGTTTTCCCTGTGCGGCCGAGTCCCGTCTGAATTTCATCAGCGATCAGAAGCACATTTTCTTCCTTACAAATGGCGGCCGCTTCTTGTAAAAATCCTTCCGGCGGAATGACGATGCCCGCTTCTCCCTGAATCGGTTCGAATAAGAAAGCGGCTGTGTTCGGCGTGATCGCCCTGCGCAGCGCTTCTGCGTCTCCGTATGGAATTAATTTTATACCCGGAAGCATAGGTCCGAAACCGCGTTTATACTCATCTTCTGAAGAAAGGGATACCGCAAGCATCGTTCTGCCGTGGAAGTTGCCGATACACGCAATGATTTCCGCCTGATTATCCGCTACTCCTTTGACCTCATATGCCCAGCGTCTCGCCGCTTTGACAGCGGATTCAACGGCTTCCGCCCCCGTATTCATCGGCAGAATCATATCTTTTCCGGTCAGCTTGGCTGTTTTCTCATAAAACGGACCGAGCTGATCATTATGGAACGCGCGTGACGTCAGAGTGATTTTATCCGCCTGATCCTTCAGCGCCTGAATGATCTTCGGATGTCTGTGCCCCTGGTTCACCGCAGAATAAGCACTCAGCATATCCATATATTGATTGCCTTCAGGGTCTTTTACCCAAACACCCTGCGCTTCGGAAATAACAATCGGCAGAGGATGATAGTTGTTCGCGCCGTAATGTGAAGTTTGGCTGATAATTTCTTGAGATTTTGTGAAAGCTGACATAATCTGATTCCCCCTTGTTTTGTAATCATTCAACATTAGATCTTGCTTTCCCTTTTTATAAAGCAAGTTCCGTGCCAATCCGAAAAAACGGGATGTTTCGCCAGCATTCTTTCTTTTCCCGCAAAATTTTCCGGCAGTTTGCGTGCAAACTTCAGCCAAGCGCAAAATTTTTTTGCGTTTCCCGCTGACAAAATAGGAGCAATCCAATTAGATTGCTCCTACTCAACAGTTATTTATTCAATTGTCTCTGATATACAATGTAAGAATATAGTAAAGATAATATGATACAGCCGATTGCAGCCATGAAAATGACTGACACTCTATACACCGGCGGCAAAAAAGCTGCAAGCATCATGAGCATGCCCGCTAAGACAAAAAGTTTCGAACTAACCCTGTGTGTATCCTTCCAAACGCTTTCACTGCTCAGCGTCCAAGGTGTTCTTATCCCTAAAAAGAAATTGGGCTTAACGATCTGAATGAAGTTTCCAAACACCATGAAAATGACTCCCACTATAAAGTTTCCTAAATAAGATATAGGGAGATCATATCCCAGACCGGTCAAGATGGTAATCAGATTAATGACAAACAGAACCGCAAACATTGTATTAAATATAGCCATATATGGCCGGATAAATGTTTTGTAGTTATTTTTAGGATCAATCTTAGGGATGATAACCATTAAAATATATAGAATAATCATGATGCCAATAAGCATCATCATCGCATTAGCTTTCGTTTGGTAATCATTTGCACTTCCGTTTAATCCCCAGTGTGTCGCCAAATTGTCCGGTAAAGATGAATATGTGCAAACCCATGTGAAAACAGTTAAAACTATGATTCCTGCCGAAAAGAGATATTTTTTCATGATTCCCCGCCTTTCTTATTATCATGTTCTGAATCAGTCAGAGAAAAGAACCAGCCTATAAGATCCTGTAATACAGTGGTATTTAATGAATACATAATAAATTGGCCTTTCCTCTCATCGTGAACCAAATCAGTATTTTTCAATATGGTAAGGTGATGAGAAATACTGGGTTTTGACATGTCGAAGTGTTCCGCAATTTCACCAGCCGTCATGTCTTGTTTCTTTAATAAATCCAAAATTCTTCTCCTTGTAGGATCGGCCAGTGCTTTAAAAGCTTTATTCAAAAACTTTCCCCCTCTCATACATACATAATTTAGATATTTAAGTATATATCTAAATATCAACCATTTCCTTAAAAAAGTCAATGGTTTTATTACCTTAATTTCCATTTATTTTTAAACATCGTCCAAGCGCAAAATTTTTTTGCGTTTCCCGTTCGATTTATTTTAAAATAATGAATGTTAAGACGATTGGGAGGGGGAATTGACCTGCACACAACCAGCGAATTTTACACACTCGTGTTACAAAGCATTCTGGAAGAGATTGATGTCGGGCTGCATGTGGTGGACGAAAAGGGCAGCACCGTCATTTACAATAAGAAAATGATGCAGATTGAAGATATGGATGAACGGGACGTCCTGCATAAAAACCTGACTGATGTATTTATGTTTTCCAATCAGCAGGACAGCACGCTCGTTCAGGCCCTTCAAGAAGGCAAAACGATTAAAAACGTAAAGCAAAGCTATTTCAATAACAAAGGCCAGGAAATCACGACGATCAACCACACTTTCCCGATTGTGCAAAACGGCGAGATCAAGGGAGCCGTGGAAATCGCCAAGGACGTCACCAAGCTCGAACGGCTGATCAGGGAGAACATGCACAGGAAAGAACAGAACAGCTACACGTTTGACAGTATTCTCGGCAACAGCCCGGTCATTCGGGAAGTCATCGAAAACGCGAAACGGGCAACCCGCACATCATCATCGGTGCTTTTGGCCGGCGAGACGGGAACGGGCAAGGAACTGTTCGCCCAAAGCATTCACAACGGCAGCCAGCGCTCAGGCGCCCCGTTCATCTCACAAAACTGCGCCGCCCTGCCGGATAGCCTGGTCGAAAGTATTTTATTCGGCACGAAAAAAGGCGCCTTTACCGGAGCCATCGACCAGCCCGGCTTATTTGAGCAGGCGCAGGGAGGCACCCTGCTCCTTGATGAGATCAACTCGCTCAATCTCAGCCTGCAGGCAAAACTGCTCCGCGCCCTTCAGGAAAAGAAAATCAGGCGCATCGGATCAGCGCAGGACAAACCGATTGACGTCCGTATCATCGCCACGATGAATGAAGACCCGATCACCGCCATTTCGGAAGAGCGGCTGCGCAAAGATTTATACTACCGCTTAAGCGTTGTCACACTGATCATTCCCCCGCTCCGGGAGCGCAAGGAGGACATTCTGCCTCTGGCCGAAGTCTTTATCCAGAAAAACAATCACCTGTTCCAAATGCATGTCGATTCGATCAGTGACGATGTGCAGCGATTCTTCCTGGAATATGACTGGCCGGGCAACATCCGCGAGCTTGAACATATGATTGAAGGCGCCATGAACTTTATGACGGATGAAACGACGATTACGGCGGCCCACCTGCCTTACCAATACCGGATGAAAATCAAACCGGCTGACACGGAAACCAAAGCCGCCGCAAGCACCCAGCCCGGCACCGATTTAAAAGACAAAATGGAAAACTTCGAAAAATACATGATCGAAAAGATCCTGAGAAAACACGGCAATAACATATCCAAAACGGCAAACGAGCTCGGAATCAGCAGACAGAGCCTGCAATACCGCCTGAAAAAATTCGGTCTGGACCGGATGAAATGAATCCATACAAAAAAAGGCTGAGTTGCTCCTCAGCCTTTCGTTTATATCTGATTGGCAAGCCGCTCTCCGGTAAACCAAAAGTTCTCACTCACTGCCAATGTATGTTCCGTATTCTCGACTTGATGCCACCAATGGCGCGGCGCGTAAATGATTTCTCCCGCCTTTTGTCTGAAGCGGATCGGAGACGCCTTTTGCACCAGCGGTTTTTGCTCAATGTCTTTTTCATCAAAGACATTGATATTTCCTTCGTACAAATACGGAGAGTCGTCCGGATGATAGAAGATCCATTCCTTCTCCCCGAAAATGACGCCGTTCCACGCGTGCGTGTTGTTAAAATCCTGATGCAGCGGTGTGCCTGTCTGCTTAGAACCGAGAAAGAACCATTTCCAGTCCCGTCCCGTTTCTTCATCCGCTCTCAATGTGTCTTTTGTAAAATACTCGGGTGCGGAATAGACAAGGTCTAAGTCATTTTGGTTCAGCTGCGTAAAATTCCAGTCACAGTACCATTTGTCATCATTCTGATCAATGTACTCGATATAGTTGGAAAGCTTTACTTGTTTAAACGTTTTGACCCCTTCGATATCTGATTTCCGGATGGTGACCATTCTGTCCCCATAGTGTTCGTCAATGTATTCAAGCGTCCACGGTCTGCATTCCCAGTGATCCATTGCCCCCGTCAAAATAAAAGGTTTCTTATCAGCATACTCGCTTACAAAAAGATCGTACGATAACTCATTGATTGTCAGTCTGTCAATGGTCATATCCATTCCCCTTTTATTCGGCAATCTGCCGTTTTTTTTGTTTGGCGTAACTGTATGGACCTGAAAAGATGGTGACGTTTTGATTCTCAAGCCAGAAAATCTTGTTGAACTTCTCCAGCAGGTTTCTGTCGTGAGAAACGCAGATGATGGTGCCTTGAAACTGCATCAGGCTGTTTTCGAGAATTTCCTGAGATTCAATATCCAAGTGGTTGGTCGGCTCATCCAGGATCAGGACATTCAGCTTTTTTTCCATTAAGATGGACAGCTTCAGCCTGATTCTCTCACCGCCCGACAGGACGGAAAGTTTTTTAAAGACCGACGACCCGTAAAATCCGTACTTGGCCAGCATATTCCGGGCCATGCCCTCTTCAGTCAGCAGATTTTCTTTAAAGAATTGCAGAATCGTCTGACTCGAATCTCCGACATGGCTCTTTTGATCAATGTAGCCTATTTTAAGATTTTCTCCCACTTTAATGGTGCCGTCCGACAGTTCTCTTTCCCCGATGATACAGCGGATCAGCGTTGTTTTGCCGACGCCGTTTCTGCCGACGATGCCGATTCTGTCTTTATGCTTTATGCGCAGATTCACATTTTGATATAAAAGGGAAGATCCGTTGGTCACCTTTCCGTTTTCAATGAACACAATATCTTTTGAACCGGCGCCCGCTTCCTGAAATGCGTTTTTTAATTTTTGCTCCGTCCGGACCGGCTTATTGATCAGCTCGATCCTTTTCAGCGCCTTTTCCATATTATTCGCGCGTCTGTGCAGACCGACAGACGGCGGATTTGAGCGGTTGGCCCAATCTCTCAGCTGGGCGATGGATTCCTTCATCTTCTGTATTTTTCTCTGCTGTTCTTCATATTTCTCAAACTGGGCGATGATGAATTCTTCCCGCTTTTTCAAGTATTCGCTGAATCCGTAAGGCCAAATCTTCACCTCGGTATCGTCAATCTCGAGCACCTTCATCGCCGTTTGGTCGGCAAACGTTTTATCGTGGGTCGTAAACAGAATGGTTTTGTTCGATTTTTTAATAAACCCTTCAAGCCACTCAATCGCATGGACATCCAAATGGTTGGTCGGCTCGTCCAGCAGTATAACGTCGTCGTTGCGGATTAAAATTTCGGCAAGGCCGGCTTTTGTTTTTTCGCCGCCGCTCAGCTTTGAAAACGGCTGATCCTTTAATTCGCTGAGGCTGAGCCCGTTGCATACCTCGTCAATCATCGCATGCATCTGGTAGCCGTTGTTCCGCTCAAATGTTTCCGTGTATTGACTGTATTTTTCCAATAAAGCAGTCAGCTCGTCATCACTCATCGGTTCCGAAAGCTTCAGCTCAATGGCCTTCATTTCCTTCTGGATCGCCGCGAGAGCTTCAAACGATTTTTCCAGATATTGATACAACGTCAGATCCTCATTGGGATCAGCGATCTGCTTCAGCAAACCGACCTTCGCCCCTTTGTTGATCGCAATCGTTCCTTCATCTGCCTCAAGCTCTCCGGAAAGCACCCTGAACAGCGTGCTTTTGCCGGAACCGTTCGGCCCGGCCACAAGCACTTTTTCGCCTTCATTGATGAAAAAAGAAACTTCTTTGAAAATGGTATCTCCCGCTAAATTTACCGTAAGATTATGAATATTCAGCAACTCACATCATCCCTTTGTCATTCTGGTTCAAAGCTCGACTTTATTCTGGATGGCGACGCTCGCTTTCAGTTTGTAAAAGCTGAGCATCATAAACAGCGACAATAAGATGGATAATACCCCGATTGCGGTCAGCAGCAAAGCTGAATCAAAATAGTCCGTTAAGAATCCGATAAACGGAAAGGCAATGAACATGAAGAGCGAGGTCATCAAACTGATAATGGACAGCAGCGTGGCTCTCGTTCTGGACGGAATCTCATTATTCACCACCTGACTGGATACGGGTTCTATCACATCATAGAGCGCGTTAATGACGACAAAAGCTGCAATCGTCACGTACAGACTGCCCGAAGGTATAAACAGATAGGCCGCCCCGATGATGCAGAATGTCAGCAGAAGCACGCGCCTCGGCGTGAATTTTTCCGCCGGCTTGGAAGAAAAGATGGAGCACAGCGCCTGCAAGATGGACAGTCCAGCAAAAATAATGGATATATTGCGCACGGACAGCCCTTCCTGACTTAACAAATCTTGTCCGTACATATAAAACACCGATGTAATCGCAAAGAAAACGGAGAGTGACAGCACCAGATATTTAAAGGCTTTGTTCAGCCTGAAGAAATCTTTGACTTCTTTTAAGATGTCACCGACCGTCTGCGTTTCGTGTTCACTGTTTTCAAATTTGATTTCCGTCAGCTGTGTAATGACCGCCATTGCAATCAGCTGAGTCACAATCCCGGCGATAAACACATACGACCATGATATTTCCTGCAAGTAGCCGCCGATGCCCATGGCGATCGCAAGACCGAGTATGACAAGTCCGTTATAATTTCCGATGGATTTGCCGTACCACTTTTCTTTCCCTTGTTCTTTCAGTGAATCAAACAAAAAGGCGTGATCCGTTCCTGATATAAACGTCAGCCCGATACCGTATATAATATGGGCGATGAAGAGGGCGATGAAGTTATGGAAGCTCAGGAACATCACCAAATAGACAATGACCATAAAATGGCCGAGCAAGAGCGATTTTTTTCTCCCGATTCTGTCCGAGATGACGCCGCTCGGCACTTCCGCCAGAAACATCGCCAAATTCAGGACCGATTGCAGGATGCCCACTAGAAACAATGAATAATTCATGCTTGTTAAATATAAAATCCAAATTCCCCGTTCGAAAAAGAAGTTTCCGAAAAAACCGGAGAAGTAAAGCAAATTTCGATTCCGCAAATGAATACCCCTTTCCAGCTATCTGCATTTAACATCATGAACAGAAAGGAGCCCGTCAGTCTTTACACTAAAACCCTCTATACATGGATCTTGCAGATACAGACTTTTCCCAAAACAAATTGGGCAATAATGAGTTGTATTCTCGAATAACCCAAAAAGTTCCTTCTTTTTTTCAGATCCTACGGCATCAATGATCGTTTTTTTCTTCCCTGGATCGCTGATGTCGCGGATGAAATATTTGATATAGCTCAGCTCATGCATGTAAGCCGGCAGGAACAAATGGAGCTCAATATCAAACCGGCTTTTATCCATATGGTAATAATCATTGAAATGACTGACGCGGGAGACGGACACGTCCGCTCCGGCCCGTCGAAACAAATCAGCCAGCCTTTCAATGATCTCTCCGTTGGGATAATAATCGGCATAAACGATTCGGATCGGTTCTTCTCTTGTCAAAAGGGGCGGATCTTTCTGCGGTGTCCTCCCGCTTTCCCATATACCGATCAGTGAATCAGTCGGTGTGATGATATGCCCCAAATCCCCGGCCAGCTTTTGTTTATCAAAATAATGCTGAATGAAAGTTCTCAGCATGTCGTCCTTTACCTTGAAGGTAAATAACATCGGCAAATGATTTTCTTTAAAATCAGCATACTGCCGATACCTCATGTTTGAATGATGAAACTGGGTGTGGCAGGTCACGTCCGTTTGATTCGCTTCGTACAGCCCGATGCTCTTTTCCAGATCATCATTCAAAATAAATTGGATGGTCTGAACCGTGCGGTGATCCGCGGGCGTCATTTTATATTGCGGATTCCGCTCAAATTCCAGCCCCTTCTCAAACGTGCGCTTGAATCGGTACGGGCCGTTTTCCGGCACATCGCCCCCGGCGGTCCCAGGAATCAGAAAGCTGCTCTGCAAAACGGCTTCTATTTCATCAGACGGCTCGTCCAAGGTGACTTCAAAGCGTTTTTCGCCCGTTACGTTCACCCCGAGCTGATCGGAAGAGACGAGGCCTTTTACATACGGAACGGCCTGTTTTATGTTCAGGAAACTGCCGAGATGGGGGCTTTGATTTTCTTTCGTCAGATGATAGATGATCGTTTGAATCACACCCTCGGCGTCACCTAAATAGTCCGGGTGAATGTCCACCTGACAGGTGCGGGGATCTTTGCGGATGATCCGGCAGTTATAGCCGTCCTGCAGGCTTTCATACATAATGCTGCAAATCATCTTGCTTGTGTAATCCTGCGTATCTAATGGGTTCAAGCGTATCGGGCTTGTGTCGATTTCTATTTTCAGAGGGTCGCCCGGTTTTCTCGCCGTACGATGCATCGTCTTCATAAAGCGCTTTCCTTTTGAGAAAGCTTCGTTTCTGTAATATGAAGGCCGTCAAAGTCCAGGCCGATGCGGGTATTCAGGGATTTCGGGCTTCCGCCTGCAAGGTATGTGATAATGTCATGAGACATAAACGAGGATATAATACCGTTTGTCGCTCCTAAGGAACCTTTGATCGGTTCATCGGGGTAACAGTTCAGAAGTCCGGCCGGCATGTTTTTTTCATAGGTGACGCCGGATTGATAGGATTCAGGCGTGAGCAGAGGCCCCCATTGGCCGCTGAAGCTGCCGACACCCCCGGTCATAAATGCAATATTCCGCTCCTTACAATACCGGTAAACCCATTCAGAAATGTTATGGGGTTTGTCAGCGGCATTTATGACGATATCAATTTCGTACGGATCTAACACACGCAGGTCCTGCGGCTGTGTAATTTCCTTATGGTAAAGTGCTGCGTCCGCATGGGGATTGATACCCGCAATATAATCTCTGCATTCTGAGATCTTTAATTTGCCTACAGAAGATTTATTATAGACGAATTGTCTGTTCAGGTTATGTACTGATACGGCATCGAATCAATGAGAATAAAATGCTGCATGCCCGCCGCCAAAAGGTTTTGAAGAATGATCGTTCCGACGCCCCCCAGACCCACGATCGCTGCCCTGCTGCCGTCTAATCTCTTTTGGATCAGATTGGGGTTTTGGTTGTATTTCTCAAAATGGTACAGCTGCTTTTCAGTGATGCGGCCTTCACGGCCGTTTTGCCATGGCTCTATTAAAGCATCCAATTTCATTAAAGCATCGAAAAACTGGTTTCCCGCTTCCTCTCCCAGAAGATCAGAAAGCTCTTGTTTTTCACAGCCGATGATCAGCCGTTCAACCGTCTCTTTGATCTCACTCGTATGCGCAAGCTTAATCGCCTTTCGATATTGAATGATAATATGCGCCGTGTAGGTCAGCACCTGCACGCTGTCTTTAAACTTCCAGCGCTTACAGTCCGTTGACATCATGACATACCCCCTGAAAGATAATAACTCCCCAATGAGGGGAGTCACGGCTTTACTAGCAGCGATGCACCAAGCTTGCTGTTTCTGTATCAAGATCAAGTTCTTCAATCTTCATCAGTACACACCCCCTTTACCAATAACTAGATATTATCACCAATATTGGAAAAGGACAATTTATTTTTTGAAAATTTAGAATTTACATATAAATTGTGATATTTCTTCCTGCTTCCCGGTTTATCCCGGCAGCCGGATGATGAACACGGAGCCTTTTCCCTGCTCACTTTTCACTTCAATTGTTCCGTTGTGACTGTCGATAATGGTTTTTGTAATGGCAAGACCCAGCCCCGCGCCGCCGGATTGACGGGATCGGGAGGTTTCCGCCCTGTAAAACCGGTCAAACAAATGAGGCACATGCTCCGGAGCGATTCCCGTTCCGTTATCCGCAATCATAAGCATGATTCCTCCGTCTTTCTGCAGGGAGACGGTGATGACACCCGTGTCTTCATCCGTATGCTGCACCGCATTGTAAAAGAGGTTGAGAATGGCCTGCTTCATTTTGTCTTTGTCAAAAACGGCTTCTATCTTTTGATCGACAAAGAACTCGAGCTTCCGGTTTCTCGCGAGCAGCTTCAGCTGAGCCTCCATTTCCAAAATGACGTCTCCCAATGCGCCTTTTTTCATTTCAAAGCTCGGCACCCGGTCAATCTTCGCGAGAAACAGAAGATCCTCTATCAGCTTATTCGCCCTGGCGGATTCCGTGTACATGCTTTGAAGCGCTTTTTCTTTCTGCTCCGGCTTCTCCGCCGCTCCGCGCATTAAAATTTCGATACAGCCGTGAATGGAGGTAAGCGGCGTTCTCAGCTCATGCGATGCGTCTGATACAAACTGCCGGATTCGTTCCTTCTCTTCTTTTTCCGCCTGAAAAGAGGTTTCAATCCGTTCCAGCATCTGATTGATGGAGATGCCCAGCGACTCAATTTCTGCCTGCCTTTTATCAATCGGCAGCCGTTTATCGAGACTGCCGGCATGAATGTCACCCATCATACGCACAATGCGGGACAGCGGCTTAAGTGTGAGCCGGATCACCGGCAAAAAAACAAACAGGCCGATGACCAAAGCCGCAAAGGAAAGCACCGCGAAAATGCTGATCTGGCGGAAAAGCGAATCATTCAGAGGCTGGGTCAGCGTGCTCATCTGCACAACTCCCGCCTGCCTTCCGTCAACGGAAATCGCCTGAAACACGACGATGATTTCCTCACCCGCCTTATTGTGAGCCACCTGATAGTGAAGCGCCATGGTGTCTGTCAGCGCATCCCGGTACACTTTTTTCGGGAAAGAAGGAGCGGCCCCCGCGTGCGGGTCTTCTGATAAAACAGACATCTTGTATGATTGATTGATAAAAGCAACCGTCACACCGGGGTAAATCAAATTCGGATGAGCCGGTGTTTCGGAACGGGCAAGGGTTTTGATTGACCTCCAAACGCTTTGATCCATTGAATTGATATCACTCTGAATGCTGATCGCCTGATTTTCATACATCGTCCGTGTCATACACATGTACTGAGTGCCGCCGATGAAACATAACAGCAAAGCCAAAATCGCCAGTGACCTGAACAGGAGCTGGAACCGCAGGGTTCTGTACAGCCGTTTCATGCAAAATCCACCCTGTACCCGGCGCCCCGAACCGTGCGAATCACCTTGTGTTCTTTATCCTTCAGCTTTTCGCGCAAAGAACGGATGTACACCTCGACGATATTGTCTTCCCCGAGGACCGTTCCGTAATAAAGCCCCATCGTTAAAGAATCAATGAGTGCAGACTCGCCGTCTGCACTCAGCTTGATGCCTTTCAACTTTTCCATGATGCAGTCTCTCCTTAGATGTATCAGCCTGTGTTTATTTTTTTCGCTTCCCCTTCTATTATTCGCTTTTATCTGAAACAAAACGGAATCTAAGCTGAATTGGTGAAAGTAAACGCTGAAAACGGAGCAATCTGCAAACAACAAATAAGCTGCCGGCAGTTTCATCTGTTGCTTCAACTCAGCAGCACCAGTTCTAGGTTCACGTCTCCTTTTTCTACATATACCCATTTTTAACTGAACGTGTTGTGACCCGCGTTCAGTTCTTTTTTATGTTTTCTGAAAAAAGGCATAAAAAAAGCGCCCTGAAAAAGGACGTTTAATATAACATGTTTCATGTTCTTAAATTCTGCATTCTAAAATAATTCTTCCTTCACATTCACCTTCAATTTCATTCAATACGATGATCACATCAGCCGTTTTCATGTGTTTCACCTCCCGTTTTCATAATAGTATAATATTAACAAATAAATCAATAAAAAACAGCCCGGATGTCCGGGCTGTTTTTTATTTCTGTAATCGATCCGCTTCTGTCAGTTTGACTTCCGCTGTTTTTTTCTTTCCCGAACGGTAGAACGTGATGTTCACACGGTCGCCGATCTTTTTGCGATACAGGCGCTCACGGAGATCAACAACGTCATTGACCTTATGTCCGTCGAACCCGGTAATCACGTCGAGCTTTTTCAAACCCGCTTTTCCGGCCGGTGAAAACGCGTCGACACCCATAATGACCGCCCCGGTTTTAACGCCTTTCGGAAGTTTCAGCGTCTGGCTCCAATGGTAGCTCGCAATATCCGTTAAGGATTTCATCTCAATACCGAGGAAAGGCCGTCTGACTTCTCCGTATTTTTCTAAATCCTGAATAACGGGAATGACAAGCTTTGACGGGATGGACAGGCCGATGCCTTCAACGGCGGATTCAGCGATCTTCATTGAGTTGATGCCGACCACCTTGCCCGATATATCCATCAAAGCGCCGCCGCTGTTGCCGGGGTTAATCGCGGCATCGGTCTGCAGCACTTCCGCATTCCAATCCGGCTGTCCGTCGCCGTTTGAGTCAACGGGCACCGCCCTTTCCGTGCCTGAAATGATCCCCTGTGTCACTGATCCCGCAAATTCAAGCCCGAGCGGATTTCCGATCGCAATGACCGGTTCTCCGACTTTGACCTGATCAGAATTGCCGAACTGGGCGGCCGATTTGATTTTATCAGACTTCACCTTCAGCACGGCGAGATCCATCAGACGGTCGCTCCCGATCAGCTCAGCAGGCACGCGCGAGCCATCCTTCAGGCTGATCTCAATCTCAGTCGCACCTTCAATGACATGGTGATTGGTTACGATATAAGAAGTGTTTCCGTTCTTTTTGTAAATGACGCCCGACCCGCTTCCCGCTTCGCCGCCCTCTCCCCAAATATCGGTCTTTTGGATATTGAGAACACCGACTACCGAATCTGATACACGGCTGACCATATTCGTGACAGCGTCATTGACATTTACGTTGACTGTTTTCACCTGTTCGCTGCCGAGACGCTGGCTGGTGCTTTTGCTGCTTTCTCCATGGTCTCCGCCTGTCCAGTACGGCAGCAGGAAAGCCATGAGCGCGGCCCCGACGATGACGCCGATCAGACTTGATAGAAAGTACCCTCTCTTGCTGCGGCGGGGCTGTTCGGAGGCGTACTGTTCATCATCGCGATTATAATCCACCCTATCTCAAATCCTTTCAAGAGTACTCGATTTGCTTATAGTGTGGGTCAGATCGCGGATTAATAATCATGATTCATTTGGAAAAATTACACGGCGCACAGCGGCGTCGGGATTTTCGGATCGGTATCAAATAACTGAAACGTTTCCCCGGCGACAAATCCTTTCGCAGCCAATGTCTGCTGCACGGACATTCTCGCCAGTTCCTTCATATTGTTGTCTTGGCTCAGATGCGCCAAATAGATGCGCGATGTGCCGTCGCCGATGACATCAGTCATGGCGAGCGCCGCGTCTTCATTGGAGACGTGGCCGACATCGCTTAAAATCCGCCGCTTAATGCTCCATGGGTATCTGCCCATTTGCAGCATGCCGACATCATGGTTGCTTTCAAACACAAACACATTGGCCGAACGGATAATGCCTTTCATTCTGTCGCTCACATACCCGGTGTCCGTCATCAGCGCGAGCTTTCTGCCCTGGTAGTGGAAAACATAAAACATCGGCTCGGCCGCGTCATGAGAGACGCCGAATGACTCAACATCAAGCCCGCCGAAGGATTTTACGCTTTCCATCGGGAACAGAAACTTTTGTCCGGTATCCAGCTTGCCGATCTGATTCTCCATCGCTTTCCACGTCTTTTCATTGGCGTAGACGGGAAGTCCGTACTTTCTCGCAATGACGCCGAGCCCTTTAATATGGTCGCTGTGCTCGTGAGTGACAAAGATGCCGTCGACGTCGTCTATCTTGCGGCCGATTTTCTCCATCAGCCCGTCCATCGCTTTACCGCTCAGGCCGGCATCCACCAGAAAAGAGTGCTCCTCTGTCTCCAGATAAAACGCGTTTCCGGTACTCCCGCTCGCAAGCACGCTAAATTGCAAGCCCATTATGTCTCACTCCATTATTTATTTTGATTGTTATCAATGACTGTGCTTTCCAATGCATTCACAGTGTACGTTTGCTGTGTCTTTTTCTTCGTCCCTTTTGACTTATCTTCAATTGTAATTCTCCATACCGGCGCCAGCACCTGCGTACTTGTCAGCGGATATTGGGCAATATAGCCGAACTTAACGCTTTTAACGGCGCAATTCGCTTTTAAGTAATTTTGAGAATACAATAATTCGACCGCATCAAGCTCAGGAATCAGGCTCTCCGTCTGGATTCGCTTGAATGACTCCAGCATGGTCTGCTCGTAAGATACGACCTCGTTTTTATCGTTCAAATGCAGAATCACCTGTCCGATCGCATCTGTGGACGAGTCAAAATCCTGATAAATAAACTGGCCGTCATACATCTGGTAAAAAATGATCTGTTTTTTATCCTTGTCGACTTTCCACAGTTTATATTTTTCACCGCCGGTTATTTTAGAGCTGACGAGCGATTCCGCATCCTCCTGCGGTTTTTGCTTCGATAAACCGACCGGATCGGTAAATTTCATTTTCAGTGTGGTAACCTTGTGATCATCCGCCGGCATCTCCATTAAAGGCTTTTGATCTTTCAAAGCATCAATATCTTCGGCGGTAAATACCTTTTGGCCCGCCGTCAGCCGGTAGCCCGTCGCGGAATCAGAAGACAGGTTGCCGAAAGTGATATGATCCATCTCCATGTCTTTTTCCACATTTGAATTTTTAATCACTTCGTATTCACTGCTCGAGCGTTTTTCAAAAAACTGATAGCCGAGAAAAATATCAAGGATGAGGAAGGCAATGATGAAGATCGTTTTTGTCTTATTCCACTCCATTATCGTCCTCCTCCTTCCCCAGCAGATCTTTCGTAATCGGAACGATCTTCCCGTTGATTTTCATACTCCAGACGGGTTCCAGTTCAACGAGATCATTCGTTGATGAAGAGACCATTTGATAGGCCAGGAAGATCTGGTCGATTTTATTCACGTCGTATTTATCCTGCTGCTCCAGCAGAGACACAACCTCATTGCCGTTCATCATTTTTACGTCTTTTGTTTTAATCGGATTCGGTCCGAGAACATAGTTCGGCCGCTTGTAGCTGAGAACCTCGTCATTGGCCCATTGCAGGGTCAAAACAGGTCCGGATCCGAAAGGCTTAGACGTGCTGTTGATCACGGGCATTTGGTCTTTAAACATGTAGAAACTCAGCTGCTGGTTATCACTCACATTGAAAAATTGATAATGATCCGTCCAGCTTCCCGTATCCTCTAAATATTTATAGCTTTTCTTAATCAGCTCACCCGTTTGGTAAGAAGCGCTTTGTGCCAGGTTCCGATGCTGGAATTGAATCTGCCGCTGTGTCGAATTGATTTCCAGACGGCTGATTCCGTCAGTCAGCACATTCCGATTGTAATTCGGGTCTTCTCTGACCGTGCTCGGATCATTAAAAAGCGTCTGCTTAAACAGGTTCGTCTTAATGGTTTCAGTGATAAATTCTTTTTCCTTCATATTAAACCGCGCATTCGGCATGAGAAATTCTTTGCTTTTTCCGACCGAATAGAGGTGGTATAACGGCATACTCGACTTTTTGCTGTACAGCTCATTCATCAGATTGCGGTAATTCGCCGATTCCACAGTCACTTCCAAAATCAGCTGCTTGCTGTATGAGACCATGTAAATCTTCTTATTCGTCTTATTCTCATTAAACGGAATGACAATATGGTCAAATGAGCTGTATTCCATTGACGGATTCGACCATTTAAACATCGTTTGGAAGAAATCAATCGGAATGGTGTCATTGAATTGCAGATCGAGCTTTGCCGAATTGCCGTTTCTGCCGTAAAGCCAATTTTTAAAACCGAGCTTGTCGTATTGATCGGAAATATCCTTCATCCCTTTTACTTCCCATTGCGGCAAATCCGCCCACAGGTCATTAAAGAGCGTCTCATCATCCACTTTATAATGAGAGCCGTTTGTATGAATAAACATATCCCGGGGTTTTACCGTTTGCGACACTTTTTGGCTCGTTTTATCAATTTTATGCTTTTCCCGGACAGTCGATTTGGTTGAGGCCGTGCCTTCTGAAAAATTGGGCTGGAATGTCCAAATTCCCCATGTTAAAACAAGACTAATGACGACCAGCACTGACAGTATGACTGTTTTTATATTTTCACGCCTCATCCCAATCATCCTCTTGCTCTTCTTTATATGGAAGAGTAAATGTAATCTTCGTTCCTTTGCCTTCTACACTGTCGGCCCAAATGTCTCCGCCGTGCGCCTGAACCATCTCTTTTGCAATCGCAAGGCCGAGTCCGGTGCCGCCGAGTTTTCTCGTGCGCGCTTTATCCACTCTGTAGAAACGGTCAAAAACTTTTTCCACATCTTTTTTCGGAATGCCGATACCTTCATCTTTTACGCTGATATAAAGCAGCTCTTCTTTCTCATTCACATCGACTGAGAAAGTGACATGTCCGCCTTCCGGTGAGTATTTCAGTGCGTTAGAAATGATATTATCGAGAACCTGCGTCACTTTATCCTGATCAATCTCCACGTACAGATTTCTGTCCGGCAGCTCGCGGATAAATTCGACATGCTGTTCTTTTGTCATTTCAAAACGATCGATAATCAGTGACATAAAGCGGATCATATGAATCCACTCCCGATTAAACTGATAATCTTTGCTGTCGAATTTAGAAAGCTGAAGCAGGTCGTTCACCAATCTGATCATGCGCTCAGTCTCATTTTGGGTCACCATTAGGAAACGCGGAGCGATATCTTTGTTTTCCCACGCGCCTTCCGCAAGCGCCTCTAAATAGCTTCGCATGGTCGTCAGCGGTGTCCTCAGCTCATGAGACACGTTGGCAACGAACTCTCTGCGTTCCCGATCGAGTTTTTCCTGTTCGGTGACATCATAAAGAACCGCGATTAAACCGTCGATTTTTCCGTGCTCTCTCTGAATAACGGAAAAATTCACCCGCAGTACAGTCGTTTCATCGTCACGTTCGATCTCCAGCAGCATTGAATCCTGCTGTTCTACTAAATCCTCAAATGTAAAGTTCTCTTTTATGCCTAATAAAGACGTAATCGGCATCTCTAAAGCCGTTTCACGTGAAACATTCAGCAGCTCAAGCGCAGGGCTGTTTAAAAGAATAATAGCCCCGTTGCGATTCGTAGCGATGACACCGTCCGTCATATACGCGATAACGGAAGAAAGCTTTCTTCTCTCCCCTTCCGTCATGGCTTGGGCATCTTCAAGCTCTCTCGTCAGATGGTTGAACGTCGTTGCGAGCTGACCGATTTCATCATGCCCGTATTTCCGCACCTTTCTGGAGAAATTCCCTTTTGCCAGTTCCATCGCCTGCTTACGCATATCCGACAGCGGATGGGTAATGGTGCGGGCGAGAAATATACCGAGAAGAGCCGTCAGAACAAGGGCTAAGCCTGTTCCTGAAGCAAGAATCGAGTTGACGGTTTTCATCTGGTTAAAGGTATCTTCCATACTGGCCACGACATATATCGCGCCGACAACTTCCTGATTCTCTGTGACGACAGGTTTCGCTGAAATCAGCACTCTGTTTTTGCTTTTAGGATCATAATATTTTTTTGAATAGGCCTGTTTTGTTGAGAAAATCCGTTTAAAAATCGGGTCAGTCGTCTGTTTCCCCGCTATTTCCTCGCCATAAGGCCTCGAGGAACCGACGACCTCATAGCTTTTATCAACAAATGTAATCTCCCGTATTTCATTATTCTTCGTAAAATCATTCAAAATCCGTTTGACGTCATCTTTAATGACGGTGCTGTCATTATCTCCTTTATATTCCTGCTCAATATAATAGGAAAGATTGTCAATCCGCTGATTTAACGATAATTCATAGGACTTGAGAAGAGAATTCTCCACCTGTTTCACAAAGTACACGCCGATAATCTGCATGGCGATGATAATGAGAAGCACATAGATCAGCGTGATCTTAAACTGAATCGACCGAAAAAAACCAACCTTATTCATCGCCGGTTAGTCCTGTTCAGGGTTTCTCAAGTAATAACCGACACCCCGTCTTGTGACGATCCAGTTCGGATGGCTCGGATTATCCTCGATTTTCTCACGGAGACGGCGCACTGTTACATCCACCGTTCTCACATCACCGAAATAGTCATAGCCCCACACAGTCTGCAGCAGATGCTCACGCGTCATAACCTGTCCGATATGTTTGGCTAAGTAATGAAGCAATTCAAACTCACGATGAGTCAGCTCGATCGTTTCTTCTCTTTTTGATACGACATAAGCGTCAGGGAAGATGACGAGAGAACCGATATGAATGTCATTAGAAGCTGATTCTTCCTCAGCCGGCGCAACCGTAAGCTGGCGGCGCAGGTTCGCTTTGACGCGGGCCAGAAGCTCACGCGTGCTGAAAGGCTTCGTGACATAGTCATCCGCTCCGATTTCAAGCCCGATGACCTTGTCAATCTCCGAGTCTTTTGCCGTCAGCATAATAATCGGCATATCATATTTTTTCCGGACTTCCCGGCACACTTCAACTCCGTCTTTATTCGGAAGCATAATATCTAAAAGAATTAAATCAGGCTGAAGCTCCTCCACCATTTCCACGGCTTCGTTTCCGTCGTACGCACAATGCACGTCATAGCCTTCTTTTCTTAAATTAAACTCTAATATATCTGCAATCGGTTTTTCATCATCGACTACAAGGATTTTCTTATCCATCATCTTGATTTTCCTCCTGCCAGAATGACTTCATTTCATCTATTGATGTTTCATGATGATCACAATTCGGATCGTGAAAAACGTTCCCCGTCTATTATAACGGTTTCAGGTCAAAAGATAAAAAAATTAAAGAGAACAGCGCAAAAACGTATTGAACTGCCATCCTTTTGTCATGTTTTTTATTTTCTTTTAAAAAATAATATTTTTTTGAAACCTCACGAAAAAAAACGCCGTCTAGTGTTTGACGTCTTCTTCTGGGCCGGCTGAAAAGCCGGCTCTCCCTTTTTTTATAACAAAAGAAAAAACGCACCTACTATTGCAGATGCGTTTGGGTAAGTGGCTCGGGACGGAATCGAACCGCCGACACACGGATTTTCAGTCCGTTGCTCTACCAACTGAGCTACCGAGCCAGATGTTTCTTTTCTATACTATAAAGTAAAGTAAAATGGCGGTCCGGACGGGACTCGAACCCGCGACCTCCTGCGTGACAGGCAGGCATTCTAACCAACTGAACTACCGGACCTTACAGTAATTTGTCCGGAGAGCCGTATCGTGGCGGCCCTCCGAGGACAAATAAGGAGTTAGCAATAACGCTAAAGTAAATCAATGACCCGTACGGGATTCGAACCCGTGTTACCGCCGTGAAAGGGCGGTGTCTTAACCGCTTGACCAACGGGCCATAAAAAGTGGTGAGCCATGAAGGACTCGAACCTTCGACCCTCTGATTAAAAGTCAGATGCTCTACCAACTGAGCTAATGGCTCCTGATGTGTCGGATTATGTATCATAGAGCATTCAGACAAAAGCTTTCTTGCAGTACTCTATTGAAGCTGTTCCGTAACAACGAGATTTATAATATCATAGAACATTCGAAAGTGGCAACTACTTTTTTGAAAAAAATCTATTATTTTTTTCCTGCATAAAAAAACAAGCCTCCGTGACCGGAGGCTTGTTTGCTGCAAATTCTTAGTTAGCGCGGTATACACTGCGGATGACGTTCGTTTGTGAACGGTCGGGACCGACAGAGAAAATAGAAAGCGGAATACCTGTCAGCTGAGATACGCGTTCCAGATAATGGCGCGCATTTTCAGGAAGATCGCTTAATGTTTTTGCGCCTGTGATATCTTCCGTCCAGCCAGGCATTTCTTCATATACCGGTTCACACTCTGCGAGAGCTTTCAGACTTGCCGGGAATTCTTCAATCACTTCACCTTTGTAGCGGTAAGCGACACAGATTTTCAATGTTTCAATGCCAGTCAGCACATCGATTGAGTTCAGAGAAAGATCTGTGATTCCGCTGACGCGGCGGGCATGGCGGACAACAACGCTGTCAAACCAGCCGACACGGCGCGGACGGCCTGTCGTTGTGCCGTATTCGCGTCCGACTTCACGGATTTGATCCCCGATTTCATCTTTCAGCTCAGTCGGGAAAGGACCGTCACCGACACGGGTTGTGTACGCTTTAGATACACCGACGACGTGCTGGATTTTTGTCGGGCCTACGCCTGAACCGATCGTCACCCCTCCGGCGACCGGGTTGGATGAAGTGACAAACGGGTATGTCCCTTGGTCGATATCAAGCATAACCCCTTGAGCGCCTTCAAATAAAACGCGGCGGCCTTCATCCAGCGCGTCATTCAGGACGACGGATGTATCGCATACATACTTTTTAACCTGCTGGCCGTATTCATAATACTCATCCAGAATATCTTCAATTTTGAAGCCTTCCGTTTCATACATTTTTTCAAGCAGACGGTTTTTCTCTTCAAGGTTCCGTTCAAGCTTTTCTGCAAACACATCACGATCTAACAGGTCTGCGATCCGGATGCCGATCCGCGCCGCTTTGTCCATATAAGCAGGTCCGATGCCTTTTTTCGTTGTGCCGATCTTATTGGCCCCTTTGCGTTCTTCCTCTACTTCATCCAGTTTCAGATGGTATGGAAGAATGACGTGGGCTCTGTTGCTGATTCTCAAGTTATCCGTGCTCACATTGCGTTCATGAAGATACGCAAGCTCCGTTACGAGCGCTTTCGGATCAACAACCATTCCGTTCCCGATGACACACGCTTTTTCTTTATAAAAAATTCCTGATGGGATTAAATGAAGCTTGTACGTGACGCCATCAAACTTGATGGTATGTCCTGCATTGTTTCCGCCTTGATAACGTGCGATCACTTCTGCATTTTCTGATAGGAAATCTGTAATTTTACCTTTTCCTTCATCGCCCCACTGCGTACCTACTACGACTACTGAAGACATATATCCGTGCACCTCCGTTAACCTTTCAAAACGATATCTCATTCAAACAAATTAAGTGTATCAGTGCCGAAACAGAAAGTCAATCGTAAATCCGAACATTTAAATCTTATCAATCTATATTTGTTCGCCTTAAACATGATTAAAAGCGTTTTCTCTTTCTTTTGCTATCTATTACTCCCGAAACTTTCATGCTTTAACAAGAAAAAGAGCCCGTAATCAGGGTTCTTCAGACAGTCACTTATATGCCGCTTGTATTCATCAGGACAACCCGCCAGCCGTCAGGATCTTCGATGGTCACGCCTTTTTCTTCCCAGTACGGGTTTTCGGGTGCTTTCTCCTCATATCCCATCTGCTTTAATTTCGTGCTGATGCGGATGACCTCCTGCTGATCCTGGATGTAAAAGACAAGCAGGCTGTCGCCGTGCGGAACGGGCGCCGGCTGAGACGCGCCGGTTTCTTCGGTGAATTCTAAGTGATATTGCGTATGGGGCAGGCCGAACATGACGCCGCTGTAGCCCTCATGTCCGGAAAAACTGCCGACCCTCTTCAGCCCGAGTCCCTCTTCATAAAACCTGATGATTTCTTTGAGCTGTCCGGTCGGCCGGGCAATCCGGATTTGCGCCGCTTGAAATTGCGGAAATTCAATTGCCATCATCATCCCTCCCTTAATGCCATTATATAAAAGCGCTTTCCTTTTTTCGTCTGCCGAACGGACGGCATTCTTTCATTCTTTCGGTTGAAAAAAAGCCTCAAGACATTGCTTGAGGCTTTACGCACCTGCCGGAACACCGCCGTCATCAAAGCGCCTTTCCAGGTTTACGAACTTATTGTATTCTTTCACAAAAGCCAGTGAGACGGTGCCCACCGGGCCGTTACGCTGTTTGGCAATAATGATTTCGATGATGTTTTTGTTTTCGGATTCTTTATCATAGTAATCATCACGATACAGGAAGGCGACGATGTCGGCATCCTGCTCAATACTTCCCGACTCACGGATATCTGACATCATCGGACGTTTATCCTGCCGCTGCTCAACACCCCGGGAGAGCTGAGACAGGGCGATGACCGGGACTTCAAGCTCCCGCGCCAGCGCTTTTAGCGCCCGTGAAATTTCCGATACCTCTTGCTGGCGGTTGTCGCTTGAACGGCCGCTTCCCTGAATGAGCTGCAAGTAGTCAATTAAAATCATGCCCAATCCGTTCTCCTGCTTCAGTCTGCGGCATTTTGAACGGATTTCGCTGACGCGGATGCCGGGGGTGTCATCTATAAAGATACCGCTGTTTGACAGGCTTCCCATCGCCATCGTCAGCTTGCCCCAATCTTCTTCCGTCAGATTTCCCGTTCTGAGATTTTGGGCATTAATATTCCCTTCAGCGCAGAGCATACGCATGACAAGCTGCTCGGCACCCATCTCAAGACTGAATATCGCGACGCTCTCATCCGTTTTGGTGGCCACGTTTTGCGCAATATTTAAGGCGAATGCCGTTTTCCCCACAGACGGACGGGCCGCGACAATGATCAAATCATTCCGCTGAAACCCCGCCGTCATCCGGTCAAGCTCAATAAAACCAGTCGGAATCCCGGTAATATCGCCTTTCCGGTTGTGAAGCTGCTCAATGTTGTCGTATGTTTGCACAAGCACGTCTTTGATATTTTGGAAGGCGCCCGAATTTTTTCGCTGCGCGACCTCCATAATCGTTTTTTCCGCATCGCTTAATAAATCTTCAACTTCATCCTCGCGCGTATACCCGTCTTGAGCGATTGAGGTCGCCGTTCTGATTAAACGGCGGAGAATGGATTTTTCCTCAACGATTTTCGCGTAATATTCTATATTAGCCGCTGTCGGAACCGAATTCGCGATGTCCGTCAGGTAAGAGACGCCTCCCACCTCTTCTAACAAATCGGTATTCGCAAGCTCTGACGTTACCGTGACCAAATCAACCGGTTCACCGCGGTCTCCGAGCACGAGCATGGCATTGTAAATTTTTTGGTGTGACATTCTGTAAAAATCATCCGGAATCAACACTTCAGAAGCCAGTGTTAACGCAGACGGCTGTAAAAAAACAGCACCTAACACGGCCTGCTCAGCTTCTATGTTTTGCGGCGGCAGCCGATCATTCAGAAGGTCTGTCATGCTAAGCACCGTCCTCTCCTTAAAAAATATCCAAACTCCATTTTACCATTTCTCAAGAAAAAGAATAGAAAAACATCATTTTCCCTGTATTTGTCAGACAGCGGCTGCGTGTTTCACCATTCCGAATGCTGGGAAACAAATAAATAAATCGAAACCAGGAGGTAAGAAGGATGAAAACATATGCAGTAACACCCAGTATTGATGCGGACGGATGGTTTGTGAAGGTGGAAAATGTGGCGCCGACGGCTCTTTATACATCAAAGGACGCGGCGATCGAGAAAGCGGAGCAGACGGCTAAAGAGAACAGCCCGTCTAAGCTTGTCATTTATGATCAGCATAAAAACATTGAAGAAGAACGGTCCTTTTAAGAAAAGCCTTCGCCCGAGTGAGGGCTTTTCTTATTCGATGAAACGGATGTGCAGCACCGTCTGCGCCATGAGATCGGCCGTTTTTTGATACAGCTCCCATTCTTCACAGGCGGCGAATACTTTCATCATGTCCTGCAATGTCTGTTTCAGTATGATAAATTCGTCAATTGTCCGCAGTTCTGCGGCTTTTTTCTGATAATCAGCCAGCTTCAGCTGTAATAACATCAATGGCGATTGCATAAAAAACCTCCCCCATTCTGTTATAAAGCCCCGCTTTTCAAACCTCCATTCCTTTGTCATATCCTCTTACGATAGATTTCTGATTTTAGTACAATAAAGAAACGGAAGGAGTGATCACATGAAACCGCTGCAAATTTCCGCCGAAACGGCGCAAAAGCTCGCAGAATCACTGAATATGCCGCTTGAGAGAATCATGCACATGCCTCAGCACATTCTGCTTGCCAAATTAGCTGAAATCCAAAAAGAGAACGATCACAAATAAAGGCTGCTCTCTCATATATATGTGCGGGAGGCGGAAGTGATGGCTTTCCGCCTCTTTTTTCGCGGAGAAAATTTTGGTAAAACGTTCTTTGAACGGAACCGATCCGATTTTAACCGTCTCACAGCTGAAAAAACTTGTTGACGAAGGAAAAGTGAAACATTTCTTATTATCCGGAAACAATTCAGGCAACACAAAGCTTGTCTCATGGATGAAAAAGAACGGCACAAAAATCTCAGCTGACCGATACAGCACCGGAAAAACAAGCTCAGCCCGGCAAGGAATGACAGGCGGCCCGGGCGGACAAAGTCAGCAGACTCTGTATGAGATGAAAAAATAGTTCGGAAAGAGGCTGGATAGTTAAACGCCGGCCTCTTTATTTTGCTCTTGAAGCACCTGCCATGCGGCGCCGGTATCATTCAGAAAAATGATTGATAAATCCTTTCTATTTTTGAAACCATCAGTTCCTGACGCAGATGCCGGCCGGCATAGGAGCGCGCTTCTTTTCCAAGCCGTTCCCTGAGAGACTGATCCGTAATCAGCATTACGAGAGCATCAGCAAGTTCGCGGCTGTTGCCGGGCTGACAAATAAGCCCTGTGTCCTCATGCCGGATCATCTCAGGGATTCCTCCGCAGTCAGTTGCGACAATGGCTTGACCTGAGAACATCGCTTCGATGATCGCTATAGGGAAATTATCATTCAATGTCGGCAGGACAAATATAGATGATTCAGCCAAAAGCGCCGGCACATCACGTCGTTTTCCGAGGAAAAACACATTTGAGAGGCCCAGTTTCCGTCTCTTCTCTTCCAGAAACCCTCTCATGTTTCCGTCTCCGATGATCCATATATCAACTCCGGATAAATGGTGCCGGATGCGGGCGAGAGCGTCCAGCAGCACATCATGTCCTTTTCGCTCGGTCAGACGGGAAACGCACGCGATCACGAGCTTTTCAGCACGTTTTGACTCAGGGGCACCCTGAAGGTGAATACCGGTATGAACAGTCTTCAGCTGGGCCTCCTTCGCTCCGTACTCCAGCAAGGGCTCGTGAAAGGAGTCGCTGATTGTAATGATTTTATCCGAAGCCCGAATACCCTGCCTTTCTATTTCACTGAAATATGCCTCTTCTATTGAACCCTTTTGGATTTTATGAAACTTCATCCGGCTTTTCGTAAAATGTCCGTGCGGCGTGAAAAAAAGAGGACGCTGGTACGTTTGATTAAGGTATCCCAGCAAAAATACCGCAAATAAATCCTGCGCGTGAAACAGGTCATATTGTTCTAAGTCTTTCTCCTTCAAAAATCTTTGAAAGACATGTAAATAGCTGAGATTCTTCACAAACTTTTCGTTTACGGCGCCGTATCTGCCAACAAGAAACGCTCTGATCTCGTCAGCGGCCCGCGGGATATCTTCCTGAAAAAAAATTGGCGGCATTTGGAGCGGCGAGATGACATCCGCCTGATGACCGATGCGCTCAAAACCCGTCTTAATTGATGTGATATAACTCGCCAACCCTCCGACATTCGGGTAACGGAGAAAGGTTGCGTACAGAATACGCAATGGCTTTTTTCGTTTGTGGGAGCTTTTTCCTTCCGCACAGAACGAATACAGCATCTCTGGCTCACCTTGATGTTCGATCCCGTAAAATTGATCCATGACGCGCAATAAGGCTAGAGGCACCAGACCGTTCGGCTTGCCGATCTCTTCTTTCAAATCCGCTCCCCCTCTCTCAAACTTATAATCCTAATTCCCGTCCCCATTTTGACACTTTGTCAACATGATACGGCAGCAGTTCTCCTCCCCGATTGTCGAAGATTCTCCGCAATTGGGTATGAAGCCCTTTTTCAAGTGTTCTCTGCAAATAAGCCATTTTATAAAGCGTCATAGGAGGGGTCTGAAAATGAATGCCCCGCTTTTTCATTTCTTTCGTATACACTTTTACGCAATACGTCCGAATATCTTCTGCGTGCCGGCTCCAATCTTTTCTGAAGCCAAGCAGAATTTCAACCAGCACCGTCATATCAAACCAAACCGGCGCGTATTTTGCGGATTCCCAATCGATGAATTGAATATCCCACGGTTCATGCCCGGACGCATCGTGGGTGCAGATATTCTGCATATGAAGATCACCGTGTGTGATGGCTGAGCCGTTTTGTATCAATTCAGGGAAAAAATCCGGCTCCTCCTGCTCAAGCAAGTTTGTGATTTGCCGATAATGAGGCTTCACGATATCTTTTGTGCGCTCATCTTTAAGAGCCCTATCCAATAATTCCGCTGTCTTTTTGATCTGCTTTTTACGCCCTTTTCTCATGGTTTCCGATTCATATACCGGCAGCCACGACCGCCATTTACCGTCAGAAATATTCTTGTTTTCAAAGGTGCGGCTGTGCAATTCTGCGACAGACGGAATAATATACTTGAAATGCTTCGGGTGAAATGTAAGCTGTCCCCTGATCTGGCTGACAAACTCCATAAATATCCACGTTTCATGGTCACTTTCTTCTATAAGATAGATGTCCGGCAGCAAATCCCCTAAAACGGAACGGGCTTTCCCGTATATATTAATCTCGACCTTATTTTTTTCACGGGAAGATTTATATACCTTCAATATCAGCGGAACAGTTCCGGATTTTTTCTTTACAAACAGTTTATAAATGGCGCTTCTGTCCGTCGATTTCAGGCATGTGATGTCATCCGGATTCACCGCAGCCCTTTCACCGAACGAATACGACAGTTTTTCGTCAATTCTCAGTTTTTGAAATGCGCCATACAAAAGATCCTTTTCATACATGCCGATCTTCCTTCCGCTTCCGTTTCCAGCTGTTTTTGAGATGAGACCAAGTGTTTCTGATAAATGGCATCGGGTCATTCCAAGCAAAAAGAGCGTACTCTTTTTTTCCTTTACACCCTTTCCAAAAATCCCGGAACGTCATTTCTCCTCTTTTTCGTTTCTTCAAAAACGTTAAGAAATAACGCACCTCATAAATCCAGTTGATTCCGTCTTTTTGTTCGAGCTGGGGCTTCACATGTTGTCCGGTCAAATACAGATAGTACATGTAAACGAAATGAACGCCTGCCGGTTCTGTCAGGCTATGGCTGAGCCAAAAGCGCGGATTAATTTCGATAAACTTGTAAACATTGTCCCGGGGATCCTTTTTAAATTCCGCCATGCCTACTCCCTTCAGCTGAATCGCTTCAAAAAACGGCAGGGTCTTCTCGATTAAATCAGGAAGCCGTTTGCTGACGACGTGGGCCCCCGCGCCAAAATCTGCAGGGAATTGATGGTTCTTTTGCAGAGAGAATAGGCCCATTAATTTCATTTGGTCATCATAAAAAGTGGCGACTTTATAAAAACACTGGTTGTCTCCGGGGATGATCTCCTGCACGAGCAGTTCTCCATTTTCTCTGTAGGAGCTGAACTCCTTGCGCAATTGTGCGGCATCCTTCATTACAATTGCTTTTTTGTTTACTTTTTTTCTGTATTCATGGCCGGCCACCGGTTTTAAAATACACGGGAAGTCAATATTGGCGATGGCCTCTTCCAGCTCATCCCGGTTGTTCGGAAAAAAGGTTTTCGGGCAGGGGATGTGATGCTTGACCGCTAATTCATATGCTTTGCTTTTATCTAAGACCGTTTCTAACAGAGAGCGGCTCGGGAGCAAAAACAAAAAAAAGCCGGCTAATGTCTCGCGGAATTTAGATATAAATCCCGCATAATCATCAGATCCTGCGTACAGAACCGGCTTTGCTTGGAATCGCTTCCCGAAATCAGTCAGAAATGTCAGCAGTTCTTCCTCTTGTGTTAAAGGGCTGGGACATATCCCGCAATCTGCCAACCTTGATTTTCCGATACGATAAGGTCCCTCCGTGTCAAACGCGTAAACATCGATTCCTCTTCGGGCCAGGCTGCGAATGATCCCAATCCCGTTTGCACTGAAATCAAGTACAACGGCTGCATGTTCATGTTTCATGATCTCCCTCCGAGCTGTTGGTATTTTGATAAATCGATTCGATATTTTTTATCATCGTCTCACTGCTTAAATATTTCTCTGCGTAGGCCTTTGCGTTTGAAGCAGCTATCTTCCGCGCAGATTTGTTAGTGATAAAAAACGCTAAAGCCCGGGCAAGAACCTTTGCATTTCCCGGCTCGACAATAAGCCCCGTTTTGTTATGGCGGATCAGATCCGGAATACCCCCGCAATCGGTCGCGATGATAGCCGAGCCGCTGAACATCGCTTCAATAATCGAAATAGGCAGACTATCATTAATGGTCGGCAGTACGAATATGTCCGTCACATTCAAAATAGCGGGAACATCATCTCTTTTTCCTAAAAAGGAAACCATAGATAGATTCAGTTTTCGAGCCTGTTCCTCTAAGGCGCTCCTCATCTCTCCGTCGCCCGCGATCAGCACTTCAACATGCTCAAGTACATCAGATGGAATTCTCGAAAGTGCGTCCAGTAAATATTTGTGACCTTTTCTCGGGCCTAATCTTGCAATACACGAGATGATGATCTTATTTTTCGGTACCGGGGTTTTTCTTTTCCCGCCTGTTTTTGCATCGTAATCGATTCCTGTAATCACCGTTGTCATGTCTTTCTGTTCGGCTCCGAGCTTCATAAGCGGGCTGCGGAACGTATCGCTGATAATAATCAGGCGATCTGCGTATTCAATGGCTTTCATCTCTAGTTTTTTATAATAAAACTCTTCTACCGATCCTTTTTTAAAGATGTGAAATTTAAGTCTGTTGAAAGTAAACATGCCATGCGGTGTAAAAAATAAAGGTTTCTTATAGATTTGATTGAATCTGCCTAATATATTGGCTGTAAATAAATCTTGTGCATGAAACACATCATATTTTTCCAGATGAATCTTTTGAAGCATTTGCTCGTATATAAACATCAGCCGATTATTCTTCAAAATATGATCACTGTAATCCCCATATCTGTCACTAAAGAAATCTTTTAATTTCGGAACAACATCCGCCCGCAGTTCTTTTACCTGTGCGGACGGAAACAGATTAGGGGATATGACATCCACCTTATGACCTCTCTTTTTCAGGCCTTCACTAAGCGTTTTAATATAGTTTGATAAACCGCCCGTGTGCGGGTAGTCCCAAAACGTGGCAATCAAAATGGATAACTTCTGTTTTTTTCCGTATAATCGCGGAATATGATGTGCATTTTTCATCTGAGTCTTTACCGCCGTCTTTTTTCGCGGGCGCGTTTTGACCCCGTAGTAGCGGTCAAGCGTCTGGACCATATACGGATAGGGGACGGAAAATGTCTTGATCATTTCCAGATCCTCCGCACGACTTCAAAAGCTTCAGCGTATTCCACACCCGCCGTCATCCCTCTGACTTTTCCTAAATGTTTTACGCCTTCATATGAACGGGGATGAGGGTAATCCCTCATTTCTACGTCATAGTGGTGAAGCGCCGCGAGTTTGGCATCCATTGTGTCTGTGATGTTAACGAAGTAATTAGGCTTGAAGAGTTTATCAGCCGTATTCCTCTCCCACTCGCTTGAAGATAGCGTTTCAAACGTAAGCAGTTCGATAGGCTTTTGATTCGGAAGCGGTCTGGCGGCTGTTAAAACTGCTTGGAATGTTCTCTGGTGGTCCATATTGATATCGCCGTAATGATGTGTAAAGATTTTATCAGGCTGATAGACGCGAATGAGCTGCTCTAATTCTTTGACAAGCTTATGAAGAGGGATACATTCCAGCTCTAAATTCGTATGCTCCAAAAAGATGACTTTCTCAATTCCAAGCTCTTGATTCGCGCGTTCGCCTAATTGTTTAATATGATGAGCTTCTTCTTTTCTTCCTAATGCCGTAATAATGGAAATTACTTTATATCCTTCATTGATCAGCCGTTTTATGGTGCCCGCTGATCCCAATAGTTCATCATCGGGATGAGCGCCGATAACCATAATGTATTCTGCCATTTTTTCCACACTCCACCAAACAAATGTTACAAATATCATATGACGACCCTACAAAAAGGAAACTTACATGTGCGGATTTTCAGAAACTTACATGTGCGGCTGCCATTCCAGGTAACGTGACGGATTTAATTTTTTTATAGTGTTCAAAAACTCATCCGCCAAGCCGTATTTGTCCAGTCCTTTTAATAGTTTTACGGGAAACCGGGTAATGGCGGAAAAAGCTCTTTTATGGTCGATGACCTTAAGATTTCCGTGTTCGTTGATCAGAATGTGCCTGATTTCGGCATCCCATCTGGTAAAACCGATTCTTTTTAATTCATCCAGCATATTTAAAATATCAGCAGTCAGTTTGACGGACAGGGATTTTTCTTGTTTGATATGGCGGGCAAGAGAGGTGCCTTGGACATATTCCATCACAATATAACGATCTCCGTATTCATACAGTCTTGGAATCACCGGGGAACCTTGTCCGGTCTTTAAAGCTGCCAATTCCTTTTTGCATGTCCCTTTTTCAAAGAAGTATTTTACGCATTTGTTGTGTGTTAAGCGATAGACTTCCCCGTCTTTTCCATCACCGATCAGCGGATAGTGCTCCAGCGCCTTTTTATTCTCCGGATTATTAAAATATGTTTCAGAAAAAAATCGTTTCATACCGACACATCCTTCGTTATGATGTAATATAATATGCAATCTGGTGATGATCGGAAATGAAACAATCTCATCATTTTCTTGCGCTGCGCCGTCTGCTGACATGAAAAAAACCCGCCGGATCGGCGGGTTTTTCATTGTGTATTACGCTTCTTCTTTTACGTGAACCTTCAGCACAGCCTGAACTTCAGGGTGCAGCTTTACAGGAACGTTTGTATATCCCAGTGTGCGGATACCGTCTTGGAGCTCCAATTTCCGTTTATCCACTTTAATCTTATGCGTTTTTTGCAGCGCTTCTGCAATCTGTTTGCTTGTGACAGATCCGAATAGACGGCCGCCTTCACCGGATTTGGCACTCAGCTCAACAGTCAGCTGTTCAAGCGTTTCTTTCAAATCTTTGGCTCTTTCAAGCTCGGCAATCGCTTCTTTTTTCTCTTTTTCTTTCTGTCCTTTCAATGCGCTGATGTTTGTCGCATTTGCTTCGACAGCGAGGCCTTTTTTAATGAGAAAGTTATGTGCATAACCGTCTGCTACGTTTTTCACTTCGCCTTTTTTTCCTTTACCTTTTACATCTTGTAAGAAAATAACCTTCATCTCTGAACGCCTCCCTCAAAATATTCATCAATGGCTTCCTTCAGCCGGACGAGCGCTTCTGAGACAGAAATGCCCGATAACTGGGTTGCCGCATTGGTTAAATGCCCTCCGCCATCCAGCGCCTCCATAATAATCTGCACATTGACCTCGCCCAGCGATCTCGCACTGATGCACACCGTATGCTCATCCCGTCTGGCTACCGCAAATGAAGCTTCCACTTCACTCATCGATAAGAGGGAATCAGCCGCCTGCGCAATCAGCACCTGGTCAAAGTACTCCTCTTCGTTCTCAGGAAGAGAAGCAATCGCGATATGTTCTTTATAAAGAGACGTATGCTGGATCAGCTTCGCCCGCTTGATATAAGAACCGACCGATTCTTTGAGAACTTTCTGCACCAGAACCGTATCTGCGCCTTTCGCTCTCAAATAAGAAGCGGCGTCGAACGTCCGCGAGCCCGTGCGAAGGGAAAAGCTCTTCGTATCCACTATTATACCAGCTAACAGGGCCGTCGCTTCAATCATATTGATTTTGAGCCGCTTCGGCTGGTATTCAAGCAGCTCCGTCACGAGTTCTGCGGTGGATGAAGCATATGGCTCCATATAAACGAGCAGCGGGTCTTTAATAAATTCCTCGCCTCTGCGGTGGTGGTCAATCACAACGATGTGCTCGATTTTGTTCACGAGACGCTCTTCCATCACAAGGGATGGTTTATGTGTATCAACGACGACAAGCAACGTGTCGTCATTTGAAATTTCCATCGCCTCTTCCGGCGTGATGAACCGCGACCACAGCTCTTCATATTTTTTAATTTCTTCAATCAGACGCTGAACACTTGATCCGATCTGGTTCGGATCAATGACGATGTAGCCTTCTTTGCCGTTGGCCTGCGCCACCTTCAATATTCCGATTGCGGCTCCGACTGCGTCCATATCAGGAAATTTGTGCCCCATGATAATGACATTGCTGCTTTCTGAGACAATTTCCTTGAGCGCGTGAGAAATCACCCGGGCGCGCACCCTTGTGCGCTTCTCCATCGGATTCGTTTTGCCGCCGTAAAATTTCACCTTGCCGTTCGGCATTTTGATCGCCACTTGGTCGCCTCCGCGGCCGAGAGCCAAATCGAGGCTGGACTGCGCCAGATCTCCAAGCTCCTTCAAGGAAGAAACCGATGCGCCGATCCCGATGCTGAGGGTCAAAGATACAGTGTGAACGGATGTTTTTTCTCGGATTTCATCCAAAATCGAAAATTTCGCGTTTTCAAGCTCCGTTAAAATGTGTTCATTTAACACCGCGATAAACCGCTCCGAGGACGTCCGTTTCAGGAAAATGCCGTACTCCTGCGCCCACGCATTTAATAATGAGGTGACCTGGCTGTTCATCGTGCTTCTCGTTTGGTCGTCCAGCCCCTGTGTGACGTCATCATAGTTATCTAAGAAGATATATGCCAGCACGGTTCTCTCATTTTCGTACTGCTTTTCAATCTGAATCTGTTCTGTCACATCAAAGAAATAAAGCAGGCGCTCATCTCTTTTAATCACTACTTTAAACTTCCGCTCATTCAAGGTGATCGTTTCCGAATCGACCTCCTGCTTGATCAGCGGCACGACGGCCTCGCATGTGTCATACAGCGAGCGTCCGACGAGCGTGCTTTCATTAAAACAGGAAGACAAAAACGGATTCGCCCACTCAATGTAATATTGATCATTAAACAGCATAATCCCGATAGGCATTTCCATTAATGCCTCTTCGCCTACTTTTTTCAATCTATACGATAACGTGGAGATATAATCGTCAATTTCTTTTCTGATCAGAGAATCCGCACGCTTAATGAAAAACAAGATCACGGCGAGCAGCACAACGCCGATGGCTCCTATCAGCCAGTTAAAGTAAATGCTGATGAGAATTATGATGATTGACAATGCAATCAATGCATAGATGGGATACCGAAACAACGGTTTTTCATAAAAACTAGGCATTTCTATCAACTCCCCACCTGTAAGTCACACTCAATTTCGCGTCACCTTATTTCTTATGTTAAAGCCTATGTCAATGATGCCTAAGAGGAGATACACGGACAAGATGAGCGGAAAAAGCACCCCCAGCACAATTGCTAATACAGGAACGGCTTTCGGCATCTCCATTTCGCGGCAATAGAAAAAAATAAACGCTAATCCTTGAATACAAATCAGCAAGCTGAGAATAAATCCCCCATTCAATGAAACCGAATACAGCATATGCCCTTTTTCTAAAGGCAGAAACCCTAATATCGTCACAATAAAATACAGAATGACAACGCTTTGCGGGAGTTTGAGCTCTCTAAAAGGCTTCATCTTCGGAAGATCAGGGGAAAATCGCCGTAAAAGCGGCCTTGCCATAGCATAACTGAGGAAAGAAAAAACGATGCCGGTCAATACGAGCACTGTCGGAAAAAGATATTGAACCGTGCTCAGCTGACTTTCCATCAGCTTGATCTGCTTCCCGAACTGGTCTCCGTAACCGAGCTGTTTTGACATGGTATCAGCCACAGACAGCGACTCCCGAAGCTGGGACATGGTGGTATCAACCACATTCATATTAAGAAACACGATGCTGACCACAAAAAAAACGACGCCGCACAGCACATACGCCATAGCGCCGGCAGCAACCGCATAGCCGGGCTGTTTCTTTTTAAAATAATATCCCATGGCGATTCCCGTACAGGCCGCCGTAAAAGCGCCTGTAAGCCCGGTAAACGAACTTACAATAAAGCTGACAGGAAGGCTGGCAAGCCCCATCCATACCCCGGGCTTCAGACCGTGCCGAATGGTGTAAAGAATGATCGGCAGCGGCAAAGCAAAGAGAAGAATTGCCCCCAGTAAAGGGAGGTACACGACCAAAAGGGAAATGATTGCAAAAATACTGATCAAAATGGCGCCTTCTATTAGAGCCCTTGTATTTTTCACTTACTCACCTCAAACCTTGTATCATTCGAACATACGAATAGAAAAGAGCAGCTTAGACGACTGCTCTTTTGACGCCGCAATGTCTCTTTCAAGACCTGAATTTTCCATAAACTCTCCAAAATACACGTATATATTTTAACATAAGTCGAAATCGCAAGTAAAATGAGCGCGGACAGCCGCAATGTTCCATGTGAAACATGAAAACAGACAAACGGACATCCTAGTGAAAGAATGCCCGTTGTATCAGTGATCCTGATCATCCATGAAACCAGAAGTATCTCTGTTTTTCTTTTTGGTTTTTCGTACATATAACAAGACGATAACGATAAGTAAGAGAGTGGTCGCCTGCAAAACCCCGCTGCTGAAAAGGAAGAAGTTCTTTATCATGTCCCACATATAGTTTCACCTCTATTTCGTATTTCCTTTACATTGAGTTTCCCTTTCTGGAAACTTCAAAACATCAGGAACAACATCGGGACCGGGGCATATGCTGAAAGTGAAAATGAAGGATAAAGGAGATTCTTACACCATGACTGAGCGGAGAACATTAGCATGGCATGAAACGTTAGAACTGCATGAGTTAGTAGCTTTCCAGGCAAACGGACTTGTGAAATTAAAAAGAACAGAGCGGGACGTAAGCGATGCCAGATTAAAACAGCTTTACAGATTTTCCATCCATTCGCTGGAACAAAATCTGCGTGAACTGCTTCCTTTCTTCCCTGAAGCTCCCGCTTTTCGTGAGGATGAAACAGAAGAGCGCGCTGATTCCTCCTTTTACAGCGGCGGCCTGCTCATTCTGGCCAAAACATCTGTCCGCAATTATGCCGGAGCCATTACAGAGACGGCCACACCTCAATTAAGACACGTCTTCGTCAAGCACTTAAACGCGGCCATCAAGTGGCACCAAATGGTCTTTGAGTATATGGAAGAACGGGGTCAATATCCGGCTTACAACCTGAGCGAATTGCTGAAAAATGATGTACGCAATGCCAGAAAAGCCATCGCGATGAAATAAAAAAAAGCAGCAAGGAATTTAATCCTTTGCTGCTTCTTATTTTTGAGCGGACTGATCTTGAGGAGACGTTTTTTCCCGGTATGCCTCGAGAAACTCCCGGTTGGCATCTCCCCATTTCTTCATTTGCAAAACGATCGGTTCCAGCGACCTGCCGAATTCGGTAAGAGAATACTCCACCTTTGGAGGCACCTGCTGATATACCTCCCGATGCACGATGCCGTCCGCCTCAAGCTCGCGAAGCTGAAGCGTCAGCATACGTTGCGTAATGCTGGGGCAAATGCGCCGAAACTCATTAAACCGCTTTTTTCCGCCGATCATATGATAAAACAAAATACCCTTCCACTTTCCGCCGATAACGGAAAGCGTCAGTTCAACCGGACAACCTTCTTTATTCGGATATATGTTCATTTTTCATCCTCCATAGTACCTTTTTTGATACTATATGCTGATTAGCATCTGACTTACCCAGTATTTTACTCGCAACCCTCCCCACCTCTCAACAAAAATGCTTCTTTTTCACATCAATTTTTAAGGTTTTGAAGATTACACCCTCCTCAAGACGTGTTAAACTATAAAAAGATTGTTTACACTACAAAAAAGGACAAGGAGTTATTATGGAAAAAATTCTTATTTTCGGACATCAAAACCCAGACACAGATACCATTTGCTCTGCCATTGCCTACGCTGATCTAAAAAATAAACTCGGCTTCAATGCTGAGCCCGTCCGCCTCGGACAAGTCAACGGCGAAACACAATACGCGCTTGATTATTTCAAGCAGGAAAGCCCGCGTTTGGTGGAAACAGCCGCAAACGAAGTAAACGGCGTCATCCTTGTTGACCACAATGAACGCCAGCAAAGCATCAAGGATATCGAAGACGTTCAGGTTCTTGAAGTTATCGACCACCACCGTATCGCCAACTTCGAAACAGCGGAACCTCTTTACTACCGTGCTGAGCCGGTCGGCTGTACGGCTACGATCTTAAACAAAATGTACAAAGAAAATAACGTGAAAATCGAGAAAGAAATTGCGGGCCTCATGCTGTCAGCAATCATTTCCGACTCTCTGTTATTTAAATCTCCGACTTGCACGGAGCAAGATATCGCAGCGGCAAAAGAGCTTGCTGAAATTGCCGGCGTAGATGCGGAAGAGTACGGCTTAAACATGCTGAAAGCGGGCGCCGACTTAAGCAAAAAAACTGTGGAAGAACTGATTTCTCTTGATGCGAAAGAGTTCACGCTCGGCAGCAAAAAAGTCGAAATCGCCCAAGTCAACACAGTTGATATTGAAGATGTTAAAAAGCGGCAGCCGGAATTAGAAGCGGCTCTTTCAAAAGTAATTGCTGAGAAGAACCTTGACCTGTTCCTTCTCGTGATTACGGATATTCTGGAAAACGATTCCCTTGCGCTTGCCATCGGTGATCAAGCGTCAAAAGTGGAAAAAGCATTCAACGTGACTTTAGAAAACAACACGGCTCTTTTAAAAGGCGTCGTATCCAGAAAGAAACAAGTCGTTCCTGTTTTAACAGACGCGATTGCAGAATAACCAACACACCCCGGAAACCCGCCGGGGTGTTTTTTTATTGCTCATTCATCAGACGGCCGTTTCGTAAGCGCTTTCCCCCGAAAATCATTTTGACGGAATTTAATATACAATATATAATATATCACATGGAGGACGTTCATTTCCTAATTATTG
Organism: Bacillus sp. FSL K6-2865; assembly: GCF_040311405.1. NCBI lineage: Bacteria > Bacillati > Bacillota > Bacilli > Caryophanales > Bacillaceae > Bacillus > Bacillus sp. FSL K6-2865. The sequence goes on from NZ_CP152036.1 coordinate 4,091,629, forward strand.
TTAGTTACTATCACAACGTCAGAATCGGGGGTGTCTATCCTGGAAAAACACGCTGCTCTTTCTTATTCACGAACAACAGGCATTTGGCTTGTGCTGACAGGAGCTATCTTATGGGGGGTCTCGGGAACGGTTGCCCAGTATCTGTTCCAGCACCGCCATTTTAATACAGAATGGCTGACTTCGGTGCGCCTTCTGGTGTCAGGGGCGCTTCTGCTCGGCATCGCGTACCGCAAAGAAAAAGGACGGATATGGGCTGTCTGGAAAGACAGACGGGACAGAATTCCCCTTCTTTTATTCGGGATTTTCGGAATGTTAGGCGTTCAATACACCTACTTCGCGGCAATTGAGTACGGCAACGCAGCCGCTGCTACCGTTCTTCAGTATTTAGGGCCAGCGATCATTACATGCTTTTTAGCGATTCGCGCAAAGAGAATTCCTTCAGCAAAAGAGCTCCTCGCCGTCTTATTGGCGGTTGCCGGCACATTCATTTTGGTCACGCACGGGAATGTCGGAAGCCTGTCCATATCCGGTCTGGCCGTCTTTTGGGGCATCAGTTCGGCGTTTGCACTGGCGTTTTACACCCTTCAGCCGCATCGTCTGCTGAAGAAATGGGGATCGGCCATTATTGTCGGATGGGGCATGCTGATCGGCGGAGCCGCCCTCAGCTTGATCCGCCCGCCCTGGAAATTTGAAGGCGAGTGGTCCTTTCCTGCATATGCCGCGATCGTGTTTATCATCATTTTCGGAACGCTCATCGCTTTTTATTGCTACTTGGAAAGCCTGAAATATCTGAGTGCCTCTGAAACCAGCCTGCTCGCCTGTGCAGAGCCGCTGTCGGCAGCTTTTTTAGCTGTGATCTGGCTGCATGTTCCCTTCGGAATATCAGAATGGCTGGGTACTTTGCTGATTTTAGCCACCATCGCTTTATTATCTATCAAGCAAAAATAACCTCTCTTTTTTAGAGAGGTTTTTTCCTAGGCCCAGAGCACCCCATAGTCTCAATTACCCATATATTAAAAGGCCTTTTTTCATTTTACTATCATCCAAAAGAGGAAAATAGACCAGTTGTCAATAGAATCAGAGTCTAATAGAATGATGTCGACAAGTAAATCATGCAGGATTGTTACTGATAAAGCAGGCAAGACCTAAAATGTGTTAAGGGCAAAGTGTATTCTTTGGCGTCACCCCATACATATTTTAGGTCTTTTTTTCTGTAACAAACCTGCCATCCATGAATGCAGGAGGATCGAATCGGCAGGTCGCAAAAAAAGGTACATACAAAAGGAGACATGAACATGAACATCAAAAAATTTGCAAAACGAGCCACAGTTCTAACTTTTACGACTGCACTTCTGGCAGGGGGAGCGACTCAAGCCTTCGCGAAAGAAAATACCCAAAAACCTTACAAAGAAACGTACGGCGTCTCTCACATCACACGCCATGATATGCTGCAGATCCCTAAACAGCAGCAAAGTGAAAAATACCAAGTGCCTCAATTCGACCAATCAACAATTAAAAATATCGAGTCCGCAAAAGGACTGGATGTGTGGGACAGCTGGCCGCTCCAAAACGCTGACGGAACAGTAGCTGAATACAACGGCTATCACGTCGTGTTTGCTCTTGCCGGAAGCCCGAAAGACGCTGATGACACATCCATCTACATGTTTTATCAAAAAGTCGGCGACAACTCGATCGACAGCTGGAAAAACGCGGGCCGTGTCTTTAAAGACAGCGATAAGTTCGACGCCAATGATGAAATCCTGAAAGAACAGACACAAGAATGGTCCGGTTCTGCAACCTTTACATCTGACGGAAAAATCCGTTTATTCTACACTGACTTTTCCGGTAAACATTACGGCAAACAAAGCCTGACAACGGCGCAGGTAAATGTGTCAAAATCTGATGACACGCTCAAGATCAACGGAGTGGAAGATCATAAAACGATTTTTGACGGTGACGGAAAAACATATCAAAACGTTCAGCAGTTTATCGATGAAGGGAACTATACATCCGGCGACAACCATACGCTGAGAGACCCTCACTACGTTGAAGACAAAGGCCATAAATACCTTGTATTCGAAGCCAACACGGGAACAGATAACGGATACCAAGGCGAAGAATCTTTATTTAACAAAGCGTACTACGGCGGCAGCACAAACTTCTTCCGTAAAGAAAGTCAGAAGCTTCAGCAAAGTGCTAAAAAACGCGATGCTGAATTAGCGAACGGCGCCCTCGGCATCGTAGAATTAAACAATGACTACACATTGAAAAAAGTCATGAAGCCGTTGATCACTTCAAACACGGTAACTGATGAAATCGAGCGCGCGAATGTTTTCAAAATGAACGGCAAATGGTACCTGTTCACTGATTCACGCGGTTCAAAAATGACGATCGACGGTATTAACTCCAACGATATCTACATGCTTGGTTATGTATCAAACTCTTTAACAGGTCCTTACAAGCCGCTGAACAAAACTGGTCTTGTACTGCAAATGGGTCTTGATCCTAACGATGTAACGTTCACTTACTCTCACTTCGCAGTGCCGCAAGCCAAAGGCAACAATGTCGTGATCACAAGCTACATGACAAACAGAGGCTTCTTTGAGGATAAAAAGGCAACATTTGCGCCAAGCTTCTTAATGAACATCAAAGGCAAGAAAACATCCGTTGTTAAAAACAGCATCCTTGAACAAGGACAGCTTACGGTTAACAACTAATAACAACAAAAAGAAAATGCCGATACTTCATTGGCATTTTCTTTTATTTCTCAACAAGATGGTGAATTCAATCATGGCACGAAAATGGCCCGTTGTAATATTGATCTTTTTGGGTGCGTTCCTGTTTGTCGGCTTACTGCCGAACAAAAACCACAATTCCTCTGACACAAACACGGAGCATAAGAAAGATTACCGGGCGGCGTATCATTTTACGACCCCGGACAAATGGAAAAACGACCCTCAAAAGCCCATTTTTTTCGAGGGGAAATATCATTACTACTATCTTTATAATCGGGATTACCCGAACGGCAACGGCACAGAATGGCGGCACGCCGTATCAGAGGACTTGGTGCACTGGACAGACGAAGGCACGGCTATTCCGAAATACACCAACGAAAACGGCGATATATGGTCCGGTTCTGTCGTCATTGATAAACACAACACCGCGGGCTTCGGCAAAAACGCGCTGGTCGCCGTCACAACGCAGCCGACAGCCAAAACAAAAGCCCAGGAACAATATTTATGGTACAGCACGGACAAAGGAAAAACGTTTACTTCCTATAGTGATCAGCCCGTGATGAAAAATCCGGGAACTAAGGATTTCCGGGACCCGAAAGTGATCTGGGATGAACAGGATGACAAATGGGTGATGGCCATGGCCGAAGGCGAAAAAATCGGTTTTTATGAATCACTCGATTTAAAAAATTGGACATACACGGGCGGTTTTATCACTCAGCAGATCGGCCTCATCGAATGCCCCGACCTTTATATGATGCGTGCAGATGACGGAACACCCAAGTGGGTTCTGGGCGCAAGCGCAAACGGCAAACCCGCAGGCAAACCGAATACGTACGCGTATTGGACCGGAAACTTTGACGGGAAGGAATTTTCCGCCGATCAAGAAGAACCGCAATGGCTCGATTACGGCTTTGACTGGTACGGCGGCGTCACATTTGAGGACGGTAATAGCGAAGATCCGCTGACAAAACGCTATGCGCTGGCATGGATGAACAATTGGGATTATCCGAATGAAACACCGACACTAAAAAACGGCTTTAACGGCACGGATTCTATCGTCCGTGAAATCCGCCTTCAGCAGCAGGACGGCGGCACATACAGCCTTGTGTCAGAGCCGGTTGAAGCATTGAACCAATTAACCTCTTCAACTGACAGCATAGAACACAAACAGGTGAACGGTTCAGAGACACTGCCGATCAAAGGTGATACATATCAGCTTGATATGGATATCGCTTGGTCAGATATCAAAAATGCAGGCGTCAGACTCAGAGAATCAGCAGACCAAAGTCGGCATATTGATGTCGGTATTTCGGCAGAAGACGGCTATGCCTATGTGAACAGATCGTTTACAGACCAGCCTGATAAAACCGGTGCATACGCCGAAAGCAAAGCCCCATTTGACGGAAACAAAGGGCGCGTCCATCTGAAAATTCTCGTGGATAAAACAAGTATTGAAGTATTTGCAGACGACGGAAAAACCGTTTTGACAAATGAAGTGTTCCCAAAACACGAAGATCAGGGAATCACGCTCTTTTCTGAAGGCGGCTCCGCTGACTTTCAGCATATTGAGATGAAGCATCTCGGTTCGATTCATTCTTAGACGTCCCTCTTCATTTCTAACCAGCGCCCGGACTGTGGTAAAATGCAAATATGTATACTACGATTCATGAGGTGTTCCATTGGATAATCAAAACAAAGAACCTGTGCTGAAAAGAACCATCATGCGGGACGAAGTGTATCGCACACTCAGAAACTGGATCATAACGGGCAAGCTCAAACCGGAAACAAAGTTAAAGGACAAGGATTTGTCGGAAACATTGGGAATCAGCCGCACCCCGATACGGGAAGCCTTATTGCGGCTGGAAGATGACGGCTTGGTGATAACAAAAGCGAACAGATGGACGCTTGTCGCTCCGATTGAGTTAAAAGAAGCGGAAAACTTGTATTCCATCGTCTGGACGCTTGAAAAACTCGCATTGCAGCAAGCTCTCCCGCATGTGGACGATGCCGTGATTCAGGAATTGAAACAGCTGAATGAAAATCTTCTTCAAACAATGAAAGACGGCGATAAACTGGCCATCCTGGAAGCGGACAATGCATTTCACCATCGCATCATTCTGCTTGCGGACAACGCCGAACTTCACAAATTGCTAGTAAGCCTGAAAGTCAAAATTCAGAGAATGGAAATCCGCTATTTCAGTGAAAACGGCGCTTTAAACAGATCATATAATGAACACTCTGATATCATTCACGCATTAGAACAGCAAGATGCCGCCGCTGCTTTTACAGCGCTTGAAGCGAATTGGAAAAACAGTTTAGAACGGCTGCAGAACATGGCATAGCAAATAAAAAAGCCAAATCACTCATATGATTTGGCTTTTTTACGGATATCACAAGACAGCCGCGTTGGCTGTCTTGTTTACTTATTGTTTATATATAAATACATACCGTAATCCGTCGGCACAGAAGCATACCCCATCTGTCTGAGCATGGCTGTTATATTCCCGCGATGATACGTTCCGTGGTTCACAACATGGAGGATCATATCGGCCGCTGCGGTTTTCATGATGTCACCTGACGGATGCTCTATTTCAAGAGGGAGACTGATATTTTCTTCCTTTTGCAAAAATAATTGATACCGGTCTGATAATTCCGAGAACATATCTTCCAGCTCTTCTATCTCTTTAGACAAGATGTCCTCTTTTTGCTGTTCAGCTGATTTCAGGGTATCCTCCAGACGCTCTCCGGAGAACACATCAAACCACCCCTTATCCGACAGATACACATGAGTCAATACACCGGCTATCGACGGAAAGACACTTTGAATCTCCTTACGATACACATCCTCCGGAAGCTCTTTAAGCCGGGTGAATATTTGCTGATTTGCCCAAAGATGATAATCATACAATTGCAGTGCCAGATGTCCCACATTACCCTCTCCTCTCTCGATATAGAACGTACGTTCTTCATTATACTACACTACATGCGGCTTTGTACCATCTTCTTCATTCGCAGCTGAGAAAATCCGATAAAAGCCGAAATTAATAAGAGGAGGCCTGCGCCAATATAAATAAACCGCACGCCGAATACATCCGAGATAACCCCCGTTCCGATAATAGAAAACATAAAAATGAACTGAACTAAAGCTGATCTCGCCGCTAATATATTGACCCGTGTCTTTTCGGTCGTGATGTTTTGAAGGAATGTTTCCTGCGTGAGATCTCGTAATACACAAGCCGGCCCCATACACAGCACCAGAAAAAGGGCCGTAACGGCGCTTGTGATCAACCCATAAATAAACGTGAACATTCCATATGCCAAGGCTCCCGTCAGCATAAGCGGAATGAGATGATGCTGAAACTTACCGGATAACTTATAGATGATCAGTCCGCCGATCATCGTCCCTGCATAATAGACTCCGTTGACATACCCCCACCAAGCCTCTCCTTTATGAAGGACGTCATGCACATAAGTCAAGGACACAGACCCAATCCATATCATGCCTGCCCACGATTCGATCACATCCATCACAATGAGAACCCTGAGCTGTTTTTGCTGAAATAAATACACCCAGCCGCTTGCCGCATCTGCAAAAAGGGAACGTTCCCTGACTGCTGCCGGCGCACACAAGCGTACTTGAAGAAACAGAATGATGCCCAAAACCGAAGAAACCAATAACATGACAGTGACGATCATTGTATCGCTCTCTCCCAAGAACGCTATGATGACGCCGCCCAGAGACCACCCCGCAAACTGAACGGTCTGATCCGCCGCAGATAATAAACCGTTCGCTTTCGCCCTTCGATCAGGAGGAATGATTTCCCCAATCAGTGCGCTTTTTATCGGAGCAAACCATCCGTTGCAAAAAGAAATGCCTCCGATCAGACAAAACAGCAGTAAAAAGAATGCGGTCGAACCGGTTTGGATGACAAAAAACAAACAGACTAACAGTGTGATCTGTATCAATTGAGAACTGATTAACAAAGACCGAAGCGTGAACCGGCCGGTGACCAGCGGCAAAACGGCGCTGCCCAATACGCGACATACAATGCTGACGAACGTCATAAGAGAGGCCATCGCCGTCGAACCGGTTTTTGTAAACAAAAACAAGATGACAGCCATCGTATAAAGTGAAAACCCCAAGTTGATAGCGGTCTGGCTGTATAAAATAGCGTAATACGCTCTCTTCATATTCATCTTCTCACTCCCTGATTATGTAAATCATACCATATTTGCTGATCAGCTCTCTTTTTTTAAAAAAGGTAGGTATGGAGTCAAAGCTGGCTGACATCGAAAATGTCATTAAGATTCCGGACAAAAACAAAAGCCGATGCGCGCAGGCATCGGCTTTCAAATTAACCTATCATCTCAAGAACAAGCGACACAAAAGCTTCAGCGGCCGGAAGCTGCCATTTTTTCTTTTTGACCAGCATATGAGAATAAAGCCGCTCGAACGGCTCAGACTGCTGAAGAATTTTCAGCTTCCCCGCTTTTACCTCTTCTTTTACCGTAATATAAGGTAAAACGGAGAAACCGAGTCCGCTCATCACCGTCTGCTTAATGGCCTCTATGCTCCACAGTTCCATTGTTTGTAAATGACTGATATCATGCTTGACGAGAAATCGTTCAAACATAGTCCGATAGCTGCATCCTTCTTCATTTGTAATAAAAAAGTGCTTGCCGCTTTGTTGATAGTCGTCAAAATGTTCCGGTGCGTCACTGCCCGCCACGAGGACGATGCGTTCCTCCAATAAAGAATGATGTATGCATTTTTCCATTTGTATCTCCGGATACACCATAAATGCGATATCCACGCGGCCGCTTACTAATTCCACCTGATTCTGCCCGCATGTTCCGTTGCTCAATATGATATTGACGTTCGGATACTTCATTGAATATTCTCTGATAATCGGCCCCAGTCTGGAAATGGTCAAAGACTCCGGCGCCGCAATTTTTAAAACGCCCTTCACCTCGTGAATGCTTTGCATATTTTTGATCTTGTCATGGGCGGAAAGTAAATCCTCGGCCAACGGTATCAGCTCTCTCCCTAAAGGCGTCAGTTTCAGACGCCTTTTTTCGTACGTAAATAATGCGCCGCCGATCTCCTGTTCAAGCGCCTGAATATGAGTCGTAATCGTCGACTGCGTGTATCCCAGCTTCGCCGCGGCCCCTGTATAGCTTCCCTTATCTACAATGGCCTGAAATGTAATAAGATGTCTGATCTCCATATGAATTCACCTCTAAGATGCATCGAAAAAATCAATAATGCGATTTTATTTTTCAATTTTATTTATACCTATTCTTATCATACAATAAAAAACGGCTCCATCACATTAGCAAATGAAGGTGATTTAATGAGTATCATAGCTTTTCTTTCTTATGTCCTGATGACATCTATTACGCCCGGGCCGAGCAATATTTTAATGATGAATGAAGCGCGCAGAGCCGGCTTTATCGGTTCATGGCGTTTTAACGGCGGAATCCTGACGGGATTTGCAGTGCTCGGCATTCTCAGCGGTCTGTTTACCATGAGTGTCTATCATTGGATTCCCGTCGTGGAACCTTACTTTAAAATTGCCGGAGCCGTCTATTTGCTCTATTTGGCTTGGCAGATCTCGCTGCCCAAAACATCAAAAGGCGATTCTGAAAAAACCCGATCGTCTTTTCTATCGGGATTTCTGTTTCAAATGATCAATATAAAGAGTATTTTATTCTTTTTAACCTTAATGAGCGCTTTTATATTGCCATTTCAGCACACGTATCCATTGATTGCGTTCTGGCTCGCGTCGGCTATTCTCCTGGGCTGGGCGGCTTTACTGCTGTGGTCGGCGTTCGGCTCTGTTTTTAAACATCTCTTTGAGAAACACGATAAAGCGTTTCGCATCGTGATGTGTCTGCTGCTCATCTATTCTGCGGTAAGCATTTATCTGTAATTCAAAAAAGATCCGCCTAAAGAATGATTTTCAAAACAGAATAAAAAAAGAGGGCTCCCATTCCGGAAGCCCTCACTCCGTCTGCTACGCCGCTAAAAGAAAAATAAGCGCTAAAACAGCCGGAAGTCCTTGTTTTACGATAATTGATTTGTTTGAAGTAAAGCCTCCGAAAATTGCCGCGATGACCACACAGATGACGAAAAACATTTGAATCATATGGCCAATCGGATCAGCTCCGAGGATCAGCCCCCAAATGAGGCCGGCAGCCAGAAATCCATTATACAGACCCTGATTTGCAAACATGACCGCTACATTCCGATCACCTTCTAAATGCTTCGGCAATTTGAAGGACCGCTTAGCTGCCTTCGAATTGATAAAAAACATTTCAAGTATCATGATAAATACATGTTCTAAAGCTACAATTCCGACGAAAACAGCTGCAATCATGTCCACTGTCCCTCTCCCCTCAGCTTCACTTCAACCTTATTTCCATTGTGCGATTGTTTCGATAGGAAGACGGTAGGAAGCATATCCTTCGTCTGCCGCTTTTCCGATTGATAGCAGCATGACCGGTACATAACGCTCTTTATCCATTCCGAAAACCTCGGCAATCTTTTCTTTATCGTAGCCGCCGATCGGGTTTGTGTCATAGCCGTGCGCGCGTGCCGTAAGCATCAGCTGCATGGAAACGAGTCCTCCGTCAATCAGAATCGTTTCACGGTTCACTTGCTCCGGCAGTTTTTCAAAATGCGCCGTCAACGCAGCGATTTGTCTGTCTTTTACTTCCTGCGGCATGTAGCCCAGTTCGACCGCTTTTGAATAAATTTCTTCTAAATAGTCATCACTGTTCATATCTGCGAAAACCGCGATCACCGCAGATGATGTGCTGACTTGTGTTTGGTTAAAGCTGGCAAGCGGCGCGAGTTTTTCTTTTCCTTCAGGGCTGTCAATGACGAGAAAACGCCACGGCTGCGCGTTGACTGAAGACGGTGCTGTCGTTGCTTCTTCCAGGATTTGAGTCATTTCTTCTTTGCTGATTTTCACAGCCGGATCGTAATTCCGAATGGAACGGCGGCCTTTCATAATGTCCATAAAGTCGTTTGTTTTCAGTTCTGTTTTCATGTGTAAAACACTCCTATGCTTTCATATTTTCTATATTATTCTGCATCTGTGACAATACGTTTTTTAACATACTGCGTTCTTCCGCGCTGACACCGGCAAGCATTTCCTTTATGAAACGCTCCTTCTCCTTTTTGGAAGCCTCAATTCTCTCCCGCCCCTGTTCAGTAAGCCGGACAAGTATAATTCGGTTGTCCTCGGGCTTCCGCCTTCTCGTAACCATTTCTTTGGCTTCAAGCTGTTTCAAGTGTCGCGTAACAGCTGCACCATCAATATTCACCTTTTTCTGAAGATCGCTTTGGCTGATCTCGTCGACGTAAAAAAGCACGGCGAGAAGCTCAAGGCGGGATTGGCTGATTCCGGTGCACGCTTCAAACTTCGTGCCGATCACTTTATGCAGTGATTGGAGCTGATATAAAATCTCGCCTTCCTCTGAACAACATGCTGTCAAAACCCATCCCCACTTTCTTTTGCGCAATTAATTGACTAGTCAATGTTTGATATATCAATAATATACAGCCGTCATTCTATTTTTGCAAGTTTTTTCTCCTTTTTAAAAAAAAGCTGCCGATTAACGGCAGCTCGCTTCTTAATGATTATGGACTTTTCTGAAATTACTGCCTTTTACTTCTGCGACATCATATACCGTCACAAAGGCTTGTTTATCAATGTCATTAATAATTTCTTTCAGTTTGGTTTCTTCTAAACGGTTGATGACACATGTGATTTCTTTGAATTTTTCATGGGAAAAACCGCCGTATGCTTCTTTATAAGTGGCACTCCGGCCTAATTCCTCACGAATGGTCTCTACCATTAATGCAGGCTCATTGGTGATAATCTGAAATGTTTTAGAACCGCTTAAACCTTCCTCAACCACATGAATGACCTTAGACGCAATGTAGTAAGCAATGACGGAAAGCAATGCGCCTTGCAGCCCGAATACAAAAGAAACAAAAATAAACACAAACATGTTTAAAAATAAAATGAGGTCGCTCGTGCCAAACGGCAATTTCCGTGACAGAAGCACAGCCAGCATATCAATTCCGTCTAATGCGCCGCCGTTGCGCAATGCCAATCCCATTCCAAAGCCGATAATAATCCCGCCGACAACGGTGATTAACAGGGTGTCTCCCTCGATGATAGCAGGAGTGTGATGGAAAAAACTCGTGCCTGCGGCAAGTGAGATAATGCCGATAATGGATAGAAACGCAAAACCTTTCCCGATTTGCTTATATCCCAACCAGACAAACGGTATATTGATCACCGCAATTAAGATCCCAAGAGGCAAATGAAACAGCTGTGAACAGACAATGCTGAGTCCGGTTACACCGCCGTCAGATACACTATTCGGAATCAATACGGTTTCCAGTCCATACGCGGCAATAATTCCGCCGATGATGACCATGATGGCCCGTACGATTGATTTCGCTCTGATTTTCTTACGTCTTTGTTTTTCGATTGTACTCATATCATTCCCCGCTTCAATTATTTTTTCTTATTTAAATATACCATAATTGATACTTTTCGTTAAAAATAAGCCTATCGGCTATGTTGAAGCAGGAACCGAGGAAGGAGATGTCACAGATAACGTATCCATTTATGACTTTAATCATTCACAACGCAATCATTCACCAAAAGGAATTAATGACCATTAATAATCTCTTTTATTCCCCTTCTTCACAAATTCCCAATCATGTTCTATATTTTTTCTCACCCGCTGAAGAAGGCTGAAAATGGTTTCTTTTTCCTCAGATGTAAAGCCGGACAGGGCTACCTCCGCAGAATGCTCTCCTTCTCTTTGCAATAACGGATAAACCTTTCTCCCTTTTTCAGTCGGAAACAGTTTTTTTATTTTTTTATTTTGATCATCAGGACGCTTTTCAATAAACCCTTGTATTTCCAATTTTTTGATTGCTCTCGCCGCTGTTGTTCGGTCAACTTTAATCATTTCCGCCACTTTTTCCTGTATCACTCCCGGGTTTTCACATATCCGCACAAGATAGAGATACTGCCCTTTTGTTAAGTCTAATTCCTTAAATTCAATATTGCTGATGGAATCCAGTGCCCGTGCGATCATGCCGATTTCCCGCAAAATATCAGTCATATCTTTTCAAACCCTTCATTTTTTGTTGCATTTGCAATATAATTATTTTATCGTTACTTCTATAAGACCACAAGCAAGCCGTGCAGTCCAGACTAACATGTGAAAAGGATTGGTTGATTATGATGATAAAAAGAATAACAACGGAAATTGATTTGCAAGCAGCGTTTGAGATTAGAAAAGCAGTATTCATTGAGGAACAGCAAGTACCTGAATCCGATGAATTTGATCAGTTCGATACGCTTGAGGATCAGTGCGGGCATGTCTTGGTTTATCATGAAAATCAGCCTGCCGGCACAGGACGCGTCCGCATTGTAAACCATACAGGCAAGCTCGAACGAATCTGCATCCTGAAGCCTTACCGTAAATACGGGTTGGGCAAAGTAATCATAAGCGAATTAGAAAACATGGTAAAAGAAAAAGGCATCACCCAATGTAAACTGCATGGACAAACACATGCGGAAGGCTTTTATCACAAACTGGGCTATCAGACAGATTCACCGGAATTTATGGAAGACGGCATCCCGCATGTCTTGATGACAAAAGAGCTGTGAGCTGTCACTGAATGAGCAGCCAAACGGCTGTATGAATTATTTACCGAAAGCCTTGTATAAAGGCTTTTTTTCATATTCTGAAACTCACAACTCAAAGGTATGTGTGCTCAGCCGGTGCTTGCACAAATGACCGCCACAAAAAAATCAAAGCTGGAATAAAATTACTAATTTAAGCTTTTAATCTATTAAAAATTAACAGTTAAAGAGATTACATAAAAGGCTGATTCTCTCTAATGTGGACTGCTGACGCGTTACATTTTTTCTATCTTCACATATCTTTAATACTACGTACGTTATAAATAGATTCCAGGAGGAGATATGAAGTGGAAGAAACGAGTATGGAGCCATCACGGCTCTGCAAAGAATTTGCTAGAATTCTCAATTCAACGCCCAGTGTCGTAAACGGCGTATGTACGGCGACAAGAACTCGAAGCAACATTCATCCGGTGGTACTCGGAAGAAGAGCCGAGGCATTTCCTTTTATTCCTCAGGCCTTTTCATTTGAAAGCATGGATCGGGAAGGCAGAGCTTTATGTTTAGGTGAGACTGTTTTACTGCAAGAAGAAGTGAACCCGTTAATGAGTGAGCTGCGCAAATTCGGTATCATCGTAACTGCCGTTCATAACCATTGGCTGTTTGATAAACCGCGTCTGATGTTTATGCATTTTGAATCAATTGATAAACCTCTCAATTTTGCAAGAAAAGTGAGAGAGGCCCTGAGGGTTTTAACTACTAAAACTGTGCGTGCGGTACCAAAAACTGACGGGGAAATGATTGAACGGCATGGTCTTTGTGACGAATTCAACGATATTCTAGGCGGAACCATGCATACGTTTGAAAATGGTATTTGTACAGTAATGAGATCACGAACGAATATAAAACCAGTAGTACTGGGACGGCCCGGAAGATCATTCTTGCTCATTCCGCAAATGTTTTCATTTGAATCAATGACAAAAGACGGCCGTGCTCTCTGCAGCGGAGAAACTGTCATTCTGCAAAAAGAAATCAATCCATTTATCAGCGTTCTTCGGAAACATGATCTGATTGTAACGTCACTTCACAATCACTGGCTGTTTGATAAACCGAGACTGATGTATATTCATTTCGAAGCGATTGATAAACCTGTCAACTTCGCCTTAAAGGTGAGAAATGCTTTAAAAGTGCTTACTGATAAAGAGGTCAAAGCTTAGCATGTTTTGAAGTATCAAAAAGCGATTAAAATGATCGCTTTTACATATGATCAACCGAAAACAAAAAAGAGACCATATATAGGCCTGGCACGACATTTTTTATGATAAGCGAGACTATTAAAAAACAGCCTTATAGGCTGTCGTTTTGTGTATATTCTATTGATGAGTTTATACTAATTCATCCCGCATCCATACAAGCTCTTTATTTCTCAATGGTTTTCTACATGTCGTTGTGCAAACACCTTCTTAGCCACTGAAAGAGCATTAAGTACACGCGGGAATCCTGTATAAGGAACCAATTGGGTGATACTCTCTACAATCTCAGTCGGTGTTAATCCGGAAGTAAGCCCTGTATTGATATGAAGTTCAAGCTGCGGCTCGGTTCCTTGCGTTACAAGGGATGAAATGGTAACAAGCGCACGTTGTTGATTGGTTAATCCCGGTCGTGAATATATATCTCCATAAGCAAATTCTATCATATACTTACTTACATCTGGGGCGATATCTTTCAAGTCTTCAGAAATCTTTAAATGCGTAGAGATTTTATCATCGCTTGTTAAAGTGTACTCCATTAATTTGTCTAAACCTTGTTGGTAACGGCTTTGATCCATTTGAATTTCCTCCTGAAAGGTACTTATTTTCTGACATAAGATAATATATCGCAGCCCTCTCTAACCGTAAAATACATAAAAACTATAAAAACCATTCATTTTTTTCATGAGTTATCTTGATCTGCGTAATTACTCTTACAAAAAAATGAAATATACCGGATAAATTCGCGTACTGCGTGTGAAACATATTTGCCTTTTTTTAAAATAATCGCCACTTTCCAAGGAATTGATGGATTAACAATGGAAATTGCCTTAACTAAACTTTGATCAGTCTTTTTCACTATAGACTGAGGGAAAATGGAAATACCTAGTTCTTCTCCAATCATTTCGCTGATAAAATCCCATTGAGAACTTTCATAAACGATATTTGGACGAAAACCGGCTCTAATACACTCTTGAATAATCCGATCGTGAAGAGAGAAGTCTTCACTAAACAGGATGAAAGGTTCATTTTTCAAGTCTTGCATTTCCACAATCTCTTTATGAACAAGCGGGTGAGCGGAATGAACGAAGAGCATCAGTTCTTCATTAAGCAATGGAATGATATCAAACTGCTCTTCGTCCACTGGTTCAATAACCACGCCAAGATCCAGTACCCCATCTTCAACCTCCTGTTTCACCTTGTTTCCCCCATGTTCTATCAGCTTGATGTTCACATCAGGATACAATTGTTTAAATCCTTTAATGATTTTAGGAAAAAACAAGACACCGATAAGCGGCGGTATTCCAATTTTCACTTTTCCTTTTTTTAAATGTAAAAGATCGTATAAGTTCGTCGACAAGTCATCTATTGACTTCATAATCATTTGGCCTTGCTCAAATACAATTTCGCCTGCATCTGTCAAAGCGATTTGTCTAGCTGAACGATCAATGAGCTCAACCTTTAATTCCTCTTCCAAACTTTTCACCATCTTACTTAAGGCAGGCTGTGACAAATGCAAATTTTCTGATGCCTTAGTAAAACTGTTGGATTTAGCAACTTCAAGAAAGTATGTGATTTGGCGTATATCCATCGTATGATCTCCATTCCATAAGTTTAACGAATACATTATATTCTTTTTATTCATTTTACTTATACAACTGCTGGGTGTAAACTTTTAGGAGACCAAAATGAATTCTGGAGGGGTTACTATGAGTAAATTATTGGAAAGTAAAGTTGCTCTTGTTACAGGCGCGGCTAGCGGAATTGGTTTAGAAATTGCACGTGAATTCGCTAAAGAAGGCGCAAAAGTTGTGATTTCCGATTTGAACGAAAAAGCCGTGCAACATGCAGCTGAGGAACTTACGGAACAAGGATACGAAGTCCTCTCTGCGGTTTGTGATGTAACAAACGAAGAACAAGTAGAAAAAAGTGTCTCTAAGACACTTGAAACCTTTGGACGATTGGATATTCTGGTAAACAATGCGGGGATTCAGCATGTGTCGGATATAGAAAACTTCCCGACTGATAAGTTTGAATTTATGCTGAAATTAATGCTTACTGCTCCTTTTAGTGCGACAAAAAGAGTATTCCCTTTGATGAAAAAACAAAAATTTGGCCGCATCATCAATATGGCTTCCATAAATGGTTTAATTGGTTTTGCAGGGAAAGCGGCTTATTGCAGCGCCAAACACGGTCTGATCGGTTTAACTAAAGTATCAGCATTGGAAGGAGCGGAATACGGAATTACCGTCAACGCCTTGTGTCCGGGATATATCGACACTCCATTGGTGCAAAACCAGTTAAACGATATTGCAGAGACTAGAGGCATTTCTAAAGAAAAGGTGTTTGAAGAAGTCATTTACCCCTTGGTTCCTCAAAAACGTTTGTTAGCCGTGCAAGAAATCGCTGATTACGCAGTATTCCTCGCCAGTGACAAAGCGAAAGGCGTTACAGGGCAGGCAGTCGTAATGGATGGCGGTTATACGGCCCAATGATCTGAATTTCATCCGCAGGAGTCATAGCGCTTTGGATTAAATGATTTACTCTTCAAGAACCAAGCCGATGGTTTTTTAGGAAAGACATAGCTATACAGATTGAAGTTTGATATATATTTGGTATATTAACTTAAGAAAAGCCGCCCTGTTGGCGGCTTTTTTACTGGTTTTCATGAGGGGGGAAAGAAGCATTTGAAAAAGCGAAACGCGAAAACAAGCCGATTCTTGTCATTGATAGCATGTCTCTTATATATTTATCTGCTTGCCAATTCCTTAATCATCAAACCCAATTCATAAATTCCCTTTTGAAGATCTTCAAGAGATGCATAAGCATATGATAAGCGAATATAATTCCCTTTTTCTTGAGCATAGATACTGCCGAGATTGAGAAGTATCCCTTTTGTCAAAGCTTTTGTATAAAGTAATTTCATAGACAGTGGAGGCAATATTTTTACCCAGACAAAGAATCCTCCCTTCGGCATATTCCATGCAGCGACATTCTTCAAATTGGTTTCTAAGAGACTCATGACCAATTGCCTTCTCACCTTTAATTGACTTCTCACCTGTTCTAGATGCTGCTGGTATTCACCGGATGTAAACCACTCTGCCGCTACTCTCTGAGATAACGAACTGGAGCCGTAATCTGTTTGCATTTTTATGTCGGATAAACGTTCAATCACTGGTTCCGGACCGACGATCCATCCAATTCTCAAACCCGGACTTAACGTTTTCGATAAACTGCCTATGTAAAGCACATGCCCATTTTTATCTATTGTTTTAATAGGATCTGGAGGAATCTCATCTATCCATAACTCACGATAAATGTCATCTTCAATAATGGGAAGCTGTGCATTCTCACTTGCCGCAAGGATTTCTTCCCGTCTCTTTTTTGTCATTAAAATACCTGTCGGATTATGAAAACAAGGATTTGTATATAATATAGCCCTCCCCCGCTCCCCCCTTGCCATGTGGATATGTTCCGGCAAAAGCCCATCGTTATCCATAGGAACTCCAGTCAGCTTCATACCGGCTGATTGAAATACGTGTAATGAATAAAGATAGGAAGGCTGATCGAGAAATACGGTCGATCCCCTTTGTAACAGCCCCATTGATATCAGCTGCAAGGCTTGCAGTGCGCCCGAAACAATAAGAATGGAAGAAGGAGAAGCTTGAATCCCGATTGTTCTTAAATAGCCGCTTAATGCCTCTCTCAAAGGCAAATAGCCTTTTGGTTCCTCATACCCGAATGCCTCTATGTTTTGAGATACCTTTCCCATGATCTCTTTCATAACAGCTAAAGGAAAAATCTCATGTGAAAGTTCTCCTTTACTGAGCTGTATAAGATCAGAATTCGATTCTGATTTATTGATCTCTTGAACGATTTTTTGGCTTGGCTGCTGGATTCCGGAGGTTACATACTGATCCCAATCGGGGGCGGAATTCTTAGCCAAAAGTGTCCATGTATTGTTCGTAACAACTGTCCCTTTGCCCATTCTGCCTTCGATTAATCCATCCGCCGTCAATTCCTCTAAAGCTGTAATGACTGTGCTCCTGTTCACCTCAAAGTGTTTAGCAAGCGTGCGCTGGCTTGGAATCTTACTTCCAATCGGCCATTCTCCATTTCCTATTTTCTCTTTTATAAATTGAATGATTTGTATGTACTTAGGAAGCTTTTTCATCTTTTTTTCTTCTGGAGCGCTCATAAAAAGGATCCTCCTTAAAAACTAAAGTGGTTGGGTCAAAATCTATTTAACTGGTTGAAGTCATATCATCAAATCTTTATTAATATAGAAACACATTAAATAACTGGTTGGTTTTTGTAAAGAGGAGTGAGAAAGATGAGAAAGAAAACAGTTCGAATCGGTATATCTTACAGTCTGATGATTGGGTTGTGGGCATCAGCTTTCCCGGGAATTCGAGCGGGTTTGGAGAGTTACACGCCGGAACACCTCGCTTTGTTTCGCTTGTTGATTGGGTCAATGGCACTGTTGGTTTTTGCTGTTTTGACTCATATGCGTTTGCCTGACATGAAGGATATCCCTGCTATTTTATCGTTAGGATTTTTAGGTTTTGCACTATATCACATTTTGCTGAATATCGGAGAAAAAACAGTCAGCGCAGGGACAGCAAGCTTACTCGTGACCATGACACCTATTTTTTCTGCAATGTTATCTCGTCTGTTTTTTGGTGAACATTTTGGGCTTTATAAATGGATTGGCTCTATCATAAGTCTATTGGGTGTGTCGATCATTTCATTTGGGGCAGGAAACTATACAAATTCAGTGAACGGCATTTTGTTAATCCTGCTGGCAGCTTTTTCGGAGAGTATTTATTTCGTTTTTCAAGCTCGCTATATAAAAAAATATGGATTTATTCCATTTGTTACATTCACTATTTGGGGCGGGACAATACCTATGCTTGTATTTCTGCCTGGCTTAGGGGAAGAGTTTTTGAACGCTTCAATGAACTCAACATTGTCAATCGTTTACTTAGGTTTATTACCAACGGTTGTGCCTTACTTTGCACTTGCGTATGTAACTTCACTCGTCGGTGCTTCAGAAGCAGCCATTTCACTTTATTTAACACCAGCCGTAGCCTTGGCCATTTCTTGGGTGTGGTTAGGTGAGGTACCTGCGTTTATTGCACTGACAGGCGGGATGGTTACAGTCGCCGGGGTGTGTTTCACCTATCTAACAGTAAATAAAATGATAAAGGTTTTAAATCCTTATTTCTTATCTAAAAAGCAATAAGGTGGATGAAGTTTAACCCTGAAAATAGAGTCATAAGCAGTTCTCCTTTTTTAATGAATTGGGTTTGGTTCACAAAGTTGAGTGTATGAATTTTTTTAGAGGATTGTGGTATGTTAAACATACAAATATTAATAGAAAGAAGGTGAGCCCATGCCAAACAATAGCAAACCCAACAGTTTAATCACGGAGAAGTCCCCCTATCTGCTCCAACACGCCCACAACCCCGTAAACTGGCATCCTTGGGGAAAAGAAGCCTTCGAAAAAGCAAAACGCGAAAACAAGCCGGTTCTTATCAGCATCGGCTATTCGACGTGTCACTGGTGCCACGTAATGGCCCACGAATCCTTTGAGGACGAAGAGATCGCCGGTATGTTAAACGATAAATTCATAGCCATCAAGGTTGACCGCGAGGAGCGGCCTGATGTGGATTCCGTGTATATGAGAATCTGCCAGCTGATGACGGGGCAGGGCGGGTGGCCGCTGAACGTGTTCGTCACACCAGATCAGAAGCCGTTTTATGCGGGGACATATTTTCCGAAGACGAGCAAATTTAACCGCCCGGGCTTTATCGATGTGCTTGAACATCTGTCCGAAACGTTTGCGAATGACCGGCAGCATGTCGAGGATATCGCCGAAAACGCCGCCGCTCATCTTGAAGTCAAGGTTCACCCGGCTGAGGGCATGCTTGGCGAACAGGCGGTTCATGACACGTATCGCCAGCTGGCCGGCGGGTTTGATACGGTGTACGGAGGGTTCGGCCAGGCTCCGAAATTTCCGATGCCGCATATGCTCATGTTTCTGCTTCGCTACTACAGCTATACGGGCAAGGAACAGGCTTTGGCCGGCGTAACCAAGACACTTGACGGCATGGCGAACGGCGGAATTTTTGACCACATCGGGTTCGGCTTTGCCCGCTACTCGACTGATAATGAATGGCTCGTGCCGCATTTTGAGAAAATGCTGTATGACAACGCCCTTCTCCTGACCGCCTATACGGAAGCCTATCAAGTCACGGGTAATGAGCGCTACAAACAGATTGCGATGCAGATCGTAACGTTTATTCAGCGGGAAATGATGCATGAAGACGGCAGCTTTTTCTCAGCTTTAGACGCTGATACCGAAGGCCGTGAGGGGAAATATTACATATGGTCCAAAAAAGAAATTATGAACCTTCTCGGTGATGAACTCGGCCCGCTTTACTGCAAGGTGTATAACATCACAGATCAAGGCAATTTTGAAGGCGAAAACATCCCGCACCTCATTTTTACGCGGCGTGAGGCCATCCTCGAAGAGACCGGCCTCACAGGACATGAGCTGGCCGAACGCCTTGAAGAGGCAAGAACAAAATTGCTGGAGGCCCGTGAAAAAAGAAGCTATCCGCATACAGATGACAAAGTGCTGACCTCATGGAACGCGCTCATGATTGCCGGGCTGGCAAAAGCCGCAAAGGTATTTCACGAGCCTGACTTTCTCAGCATGGCGGAAACAGCGATCCGCTTTCTCGAACGGCACCTCATGCCGGACGGGCGCGTCATGGTCCGCTATCGCGAGGGCGAAGTGAAAAACAAAGGGTTTATCGATGATTACGCTTTTCTCATCTGGGCTTACCTTGAACTGTATGAAGCGGGTTTTAATCCGTCTTATCTGCAGAAAGCGAAAACGTTATGTACAAGCATGCTGGAGCTGTTCTGGGATGAACGGCACGGAGGTTTCTTCTTTACGGGGAATGATGCTGAGACCCTTCTTGTCAGGGAAAAAGAGGTTTATGACGGAGCCGTGCCTTCCGGAAACAGCGCGACTGCCGTACAGCTGCTTCGTCTCGGCCGCCTGACGGGTGATATATCACTGATTGAAAAAGCCGAAGCGATGTTTTCTGTGTTCAAACGGGAAATAGAGGCCTATCCGAGCAGCAACACTTTCTTCATGCAAAGCGTACTGGCACATACAATGCCCCAAAAAGAAATCGTTGTTTTCGGAAGGACAGATGACCCGGACAGAAAACGTTTCATTGAGGCGCTTCAGGAGCATTTCACTCCCGCCTATACGATTCTCGCCGCAGAACATCCGGAAGAGCTTGCCGGCATTTCTGACTTTGCCGCGGGTTATCAAATGATCGACGGGAAGACAACGGTCTACATTTGCGAGAATTTCGCCTGCCGGAGGCCGACGACGGATATTGATGAAGCGATGAACACCTTACAAATCAGCAGCAGAGCCTAGGCGGCCTGCTGCTTTTCTTTTTTCACAAAACGGAATGCGAGCCATGCGAAGATGATATTGATCACCAGAGTCGATATGCAATCATATATTTCATAACCGCCGGCTGCTGTTGTAAATATCGACGGAATGCCGCCGTACACCGAATGATCCTCTGTGAGAAAGATAAATAAAAACATATTATTGGCAGCGTGACCGCCAAGAGACATCTCCAGACTGCCCGTTTTAATCGTGATAAAGGTCCAGATCATGCCAATGGTGACATATCCGATTCCCGCCCAGAGAGCTCCATTTTCCATCTCCGGATTCCCGAAATGAAGTGCGCCGAATAATCCGCCGATAATGACTGTCAGAACCACCGCGTTTGCCGTCAATTTTCCGGCGAACTGAAGCAGAAAACCGCGAAAGAGAAATTCCTCCGCAGAGGTTTGAATCGGCACCAACAAGACGGCCGCCGCTAACAGCAGCAGAAAACGTGAAGCATGGAATTCCTGAAGCATGAAACGATCCGGATGAATTGTAAAATCAATCAGCCCCGCGACAAACATCAGCACAACATATGTGCCGAATCCAAAGAAAATCCTCTTCCAGTTCAGCGACTGATTCGGTGTGATGATGGATAAAAACCGCCGTTTCATAATGAAACGAACCGCTATCCAAATGCCCGGAATCGCTATGAAATAGACGATATGCTGTAAATAAATATCCGCCAGCGGGTCACTTAATGCCCCCTCATCCCAATTTATCGTCAGTGAAGGATTGAAAGCGGACGTGAGAAACATATAAAACACGGTCAGTATGCTTCCGAAAAAGAACAAACCCACAATGACCAACAGAGAAAGAAGATATCTCGATACACTATTTCTTCCCTCTGCTGGGCGTACAAACGTATTCATATTTATGCATCAACTTCCTTTCCTTCAACATTTTACAATATAAACAGAAACAGATATAGGAAATGTTATATATTTTAAGAAGAAAGCGCTATGCCGTTTCCTTTGGCTCTGGTTATTTACACTCTGTTTTTGCCAAAAAAAGACCTTTATAATGTATTCGTCAGATAAATTTACAGTATTTTCTGATTACAATTGCTAAGTCAGGGGGTTTTTTATGAAACATCAGACATTCTCAAATGTAGCGAATCGATTAGACCGTCTCCCCATTTCGCGTGTGCATTATCAAGTATTAACCGCTCTCGGAATCATCTATTTTTTTGATCTCGCTGATCTGTTTACACTCAGCAACGTGGCTCCGGCGCTGATTGAGCATTGGGGCGTGAAGCTGTCCACCATTGCCGACATCACGGCCGCATCCTTCCTGGGCATGTTTTTAGGCGCGTCCATCGGCGGAAGGCTGTCCGATCGGATCGGCAGGAAAAAAGCGCTGAATTGTTTTGTCCTTGTCTTTTCGATCTCATCTTTTCTGAATGCGCTGGCATGGGACATTCCGTCCTTAATGATTTTCCGCTTCTTGACCGGGCTCGGCGTCGCGGCCGCCATGATTGTGACGAACAGCTATTTGGCGGAATTTTTTCCATCCTCCGTACGAGGAAAATACATCTCCCTTTGCGCCATGATCGGACTGATCGGCGTTCCCGTCACAAACGTTGTTTCCGCTTTTGTCATTCCTTTAGGCTCATGGGGGTGGCGGCTCGTATTCGTATGGGGGGCGGCCGGTCTCATTTATTTCTTTTTTATCCGCCGGCTTGAGGAATCGCCGCGCTGGCACGAAAATCGGGGCGCATATGATCAGGCAAACGCCATTATGAACCGTCTTGAAGCACGTGCAGAGAAAGAAAAAGGCCCGCTTCCCGCGCCAAAAGAGGCGGCAGAAGTACATACAGTGAAGCACGCAGGCTACTTAGGGCTGTTTCAGGGCAGGAATTTAAAGATCACCATCATCCTGTCAGCGGTATGGATTCTTGAAACCTTTGGCTTTTACGGCTTTGCTTCATGGGTGCCCAGCCTGCTGAAAAGCAACGGCATCACCATGGAAAAAACGCTGTGGTACAATGTGCTTCACTCTGTCGGCGCACCGCTTGGCGCATTGCTCGGTTCCATGATATCCGAGACGTTCCAAAGGAAATGGATTCTGGCCGCAAGCGCTTTTCTGACCGCCATTGCCGGACTGTTATATGGCATGACGTTTATTCCCGTCATGATTATTGTGTTTGGGTTTGTCGTCAACGTCACGGAACGGATCTTCACCTCAAACTTATACGCCTACACATCGGAGCCGTATCCTACGGAATATCGCTCGGCCGGGAGCGGGCTGGCGTACGGGCTCGGCCGTTTTTCCAATATATTCGGCTCCCTGCTCGTCGGATTTATTGCCGTTAAGCTCGGCTACATCAGCGTCTTTTTGTTCATCGGCGGCTGCTGGCTTCTATGTTCCGTTTTGTTAATCCTCTTCGGTCCGAAAACAAATGCACAGCAAATTTAATCAATAAAACAGTGCGGAACCACTCCGCACTGTTACACTGTGATTTCTATCAAATTGCCTTCCCCATCCTCTATCACGCTCTCATAATATCCGTCACCCGTCACGCGCGGGCCGCTTACAACCTGAAATCCATCATTTTTAAACGTCTCCGTCAATTCATTCACCCGCTCCTTGCTGCCTGTAGAAAATGCGAGATGCGCCCATCCGGTCATATTCTGTGCCGGAGCTTCATCAATGCCGCCTTTTTTCATAAGTTCCAGCCTGCATCCGGAGTCAAATGTCAGAAAATACGATTTGAAATCTTTTTTCTCATTATGATAAAGGTCATTGGCCTTGGCGCCGAAGTATGTCTCATAAAACTCTTTCATCCGTTCTAAATCTTTCACCCATATCGCTGCATGTTCAATTCGCATATGTCCGCCTCCCTTTTTTTCTCAATCTATTTATAAAGCATGAAACCCATTTCAGCTCAAGACTTTTTCCGCTGAAATTGATGCATAATTTGTTTTTTAGCCGTTTCTTCGTGAAAAAACAATAAAAATGCTTCCTTTCCGACCCGTTCCAAATGAAGTTCCAGGGATGGAATATTCAATGCCCGGCTGACGCTCAGATTTCCCTCGCCGATGATCTCCGCGTCCCATTTCTGTTCTTTCGCAAACTGGTACAAGCCGGCAGCCACGTCATCACTGTGCGCATAGATGGCCGTCGGCGCCTTGTCGAAACCCCAGAAGTGCTCACCCGCACGCTTTCCATCGTCCATATCATGGCATCCGACCAGAATGCGGGTTTCATCAAGAGAGCCGAAAACCGCCTTATATGCGGTTACCTTGTCGGCCGTACTCGGGCTTTTTTCCGCTTCCCGCACACATGTAAAAGCAACGTCTTGATGCCCGCGGTTTTTCAAATACAAAAAGCTTTCTCTGTATGCTGCCTGCCTGTCATTATAAGCGCAGGGAATCTCTTGATGCTGTGTATATTCACAAGCGACAATGGGACCGTATTCCAGGTAAGGCACGGCGGTCTCCCATTCATTCGCGCGGGACGTGACAATCAGTCCGTCAATCTTTTTCATTTTCAGCAGTTCGAAATATGTCATCTCTATAGCGGGGTCATAGTTGGTGGGGAGAAGGGTTGTCACGTAATCATGGGCAAACGCTTCCTTCGTGATACCGTTTACAATTTTGTCAAAGCAGGGATGGTCGCTGTACGGCAAAATCACACCGATTGTATTGGTCTTTCCGCGAATCAGATCAATGGCGGTTCGATTAGGGGTATAATCCAGCTCCTTCATCACTTGATTCACAAGACGCCTTTTCTCCTCAGATACATACGGATGTCGGTTTAATACGCGTGATACGGTGGCCACCGACACATTCGCCAGTTTCGCAATCTCTTTTATATTTGCCATGTGCTCCTCCATTTTCGGTGATAAAAAAGCAGCAAGAGTGGATTTCTCTTACTGCTATCTCATCATAAATCCACTGTCATTTCAACAGGACAATGGTCAGAACCCATGATATCGGCACAAATGGCCGCTTGGCTGATCCGCTGCTTCAGTCTGTCTGAAACAATGACGTAATCAAGCCGCCAGCCGATGTTTTTCTCACGTGCGTTCGTCCTGTAAGACCACCAGGAATAGGCGCCTTCCCGATCAGGATATAAATAGCGGAATGAGTCGGTAAATCCGGCGCTCAGCAGGGCGCTGAACGCTTCCCGCTCCTGCTCCGAGAAACCGGCGTTCTTCCGGTTGGCTTTCGGATTTTTTAAGTCTATCTCCCTGTGTGCGACATTCAGATCGCCGCATAAGATCACAGGCTTCTTCCGGTCAAGCTTCTGCAGATAATCCTTAAAATCGGCTTCCCATTGAAGACGGTAATCAATTCGCTCTAATCCGCGTTTGGCATTCGGCGTATAACAGTTGACGACAAACACATGCTCAAATTTAAGCGTGATCACCCGTCCTTCTTGATCATGTTCGTCAATCCCCAGTCCATAGAACACGTGCAGCGGCTTTTCTTTCGAAAAAACAGCCGTGCCTGAGTAGCCTTTTTTCACCGCATAGTTCCAATAGGCGTGATATCCTTCAGGTTGTAATGATACTTGTCCGTCCTGTACTTTTGTTTCTTGCAGACATAGAATATCGGCTTCCGTTTCTTGAACGTAAGTATTGATATCTATCTTTTTCATCACGGCACGCAAGCCGTTTACATTCCAAGACATCAGTTTCATGTGATCCCTCCTGTCCGGCTCAGCCGGTATTCCAGTGTTTCAATGTTTCCGCCCTCTAATGCCAGCAGCTGCTTTTTCATTTCTAAACCGCCTCTGAATCCGGTCAGTTTCCCGTTTTTTCCGATGACGCGATGGCACGGAACCGTAATCAGTACCGGATTTTTTCCAATCGCGGCGCCCACGGCTCTTACGGCTGCCGGTTTCTGAATCATTTTTGCTATATCCGAATAGGAGTATATCTCGCCGTACGGTATGTCCATAAGCACTTTCCATACAGCAAGCTGAAATTCTGTCCCGTAAAGATCCACCGACACTGAAAAAGCTGATCTGCCATTTTCAATGTACTCGGACAGCTCTGCCGTGTAAGGCGCCAGCTTTTCATCATCACGTGCCAATCGGTATTGCGGTATTGCTTTTTTTGCCCACTGCTCAAGCTCTTCAAAGCTTCCATAATTTGAACCTATAAAGCAAAGCCCCTTAGATGTGGCGGCTGTATACAGGCTCCAATCATTCCGTGTGAAAAGTGTCCAATAGACCATAGGCTCTTTACTCATATTGAACCTCCCTATCCCATTTTGGCGGTTTTTCTGTATTCTGTGGGCGAACTCCCGGTTCCCTTTTTAAAAAGGGTCGCGAAATGCGCTGTGTTTGGAATTCCGACAGTCAGAGCGATCTCCATGACTGTCATATCAGTATGCTTTAAAAGGTGTTCCGCCTTCGACAATCTTATTTTCTGTATATACGCAATCGGGGATATTCCCCTGATTTTTTTAAATGTCCGCTGTAAATGATAGGGGCTGCCGTGACACATTTCGGCCAGTACACTCAGAGTCAGGGATTCGTGATAATGGCGTTCAATGTATTCAATGATTTGAGCAATCCATTCTTCATCAGGAAGACGAAGACCGTTCGGCCGGCACCTTTTACAGGGACGAAATTGTTTCTCGAGCGCTGCATCAGCCGTATCAAACACCAGCACGTTTTCTTTATTCGGAACTCTCGATTTACAAGAAGGCCGGCAGAAAATCCCTGTCGTTTTTACTGCATAATAAAATGCCCCGTCATAAGAAGCATCATTGTGTATGATTGCGCTCCACTTTTCATCAGTCAGGATATTTCTGTCTGTCTCCATCTCAGCCACCCCCTGTTTTTCAGTATAAACAAATTCATTGGATAAGTACGCGTTTTTGAATAGAGGAGCAAGATAACAAAGATAGGTGTCAGGAGCACTTCCATGTTTCATGTGAAACATTTCGGCAGGATGGAGAGGGACTGATATAAAAAAAGAGCAGGAGCCCGCAGGCTCTTGCTCTTTTCTTTCGGTTTACTCGCCAGTTACGTATGGAAGTAAAGCCATTTGACGTGCGCGTTTGATCGCGATAGTCAATTTACGTTGGTATTTCGCGTTTGTTCCAGTTACACGGCGAGGTAAGATTTTACCACGCTCAGAAACAAACTTTCTAAGAAGATCTACATCTTTGTAATCGATGTGCGTAATGCCGTTAGAAGTGAAGTAACAAACCTTACGGCGTTTCGCACGACCGCCTCTGCGTCCTCCTGCCATTGTCATTTCCCACCTTTCTCGTTATGAATATAGCGATAATCTATTAGAACGGAAGATCATCATCCGAGATGTCAATCGGCTTGCCGTCGTTGGCAAATGGATCATCATTAAAGCTGTTCCCTTGATTTCGTCTCTGGTTGTTCTGATTTCCGCCGAACGGATTATCATTTTGGCCTCCGCCAAAGTATTGGCCTCCGCCGCTGTTTCCTTCGTTGTATCCGCCTGATCCAGAACCGCCGCTGTTTTTAGGCTCAAGAAATTGAACACTTTCAGCTTGGACTTCTGTCACGAAGACACGCTGTCCCTGCTGGTTTTCATAATTTCTTGTCTGGAGTCGGCCGTCTACGCCGGCAAGGCTTCCTTTTTTAAGAAAGTTTGCAACGTTTTCGGCTTGTCTTCTCCAAGTGACACAATTAATGAAATCGGCTTCACGTTCTCCGGACTGGTTCGTGAATGTACGATTCACAGCAAGAGTAAACGTGGCGACAGCCGCACCGCTTGGCGTATAACGAAGCTCTGGGTCTTTTGTCAGTCTTCCGACTAATACAACTCGGTTAAGCATATGAAAGACCACCTTTTAACATTATATATTTCAAATTGCTTATTCTTCTTCTTTAACAACGATGTGGCGAATGATATCGTCACTGATCTTAGCTAAACGGTCGAATTCAGCAACCGCTGCAGCTTCAGACTGAACGTTTAAGATTTGGTAGAAACCGTCACGGAAATCGTTGATTTCGTAAGCAAGACGACGTTTACCCCAATCTTTTGTTCCAGTGATCTCCGCTCCGTTAGAAGTCAATACGTTGTTGAAACGCTCGATAACTGCCTTCTTTGACTCTTCGTCAATGTTCGGACGGATAATGTACATAACTTCGTACTTTTTCATCTGTTTGCACCTCCTTTTGGTCTAAGCGGCCCTATAATGGGCAAGGAGCAATAATTCTATTACTCACAAGTTTATATTATACCAAAGCTCTTGTCCCTTTACAACTGTGTCCTATACATTAAATCGGAAATGAATGACATCTCCGTCTTGGACTACATATTCTTTACCTTCCAGACGCACTTTTCCGGCTTCTTTCGCTCCGGACATTCCGCCGCCTGCCAAAAGGTCTTCATAAGCAACCGTTTCAGCGCGGATAAAGCCGCGTTCAAAGTCAGTGTGGATGATACCCGCACACTCAGGAGCTTTCATGCCTTTTCTGAATGTCCATGCGCGCACTTCCTGTTCGCCCGCCGTAAAGTAAGTCGCAAGGCCGAGGAGAGAGTATGACGCTTTAATCAGCTGATCAAGACCTGATTCTTCGATGCCGAGCTCCTCAAGGAACATTTGCTTTTCTTCGCCTTCCAATTCAGCAATTTCAGACTCAATTTTCGCACAGACGACGATAACTTCGGCGTTTTCACCCGCGGCGTACTCCCGGATTTTCGCAACATATTCATTATCTGAAGGATCAGCCACTTCATCCTCGCTTACATTTGCTACATAAAGCACGGGTTTTGACGTAAGCAAATGAAGCTGCTTCACAAGCTTTTGCTGTTCTTCCGTAAATTCAACGGAACGGGCAGGCTTTTCTTGTTCGAAAGCTTCTTTTAATTTAGACAGAATGTCAAATTCAAAAACCGCTTCTTTGTCTTTTTGCTTAGCAAGCTTGCTTACACGCGTGATGCGTTTTTCGACTGTCTCCATGTCGGCAAGAATCAATTCAAGATTGATCGTTTCAATATCGTCAATCGGATCGACTTTCCCTGACACGTGCGTAATATTGTCATCAGCGAATGCGCGTACAACGTGGCAGATCGCATCAACCTGACGGATATGAGAAAGAAACTTATTTCCGAGTCCTTCACCTTTTGATGCGCCTTTTACGATCCCCGCGATATCAGTGAATTCAAACGCAGTCGGCACCGTTTTTTTCGGGTTCACCAATTCAGTCAGCTTTTGCAGACGTTCATCCGGCACTTCCACGATTCCCACGTTCGGATCAATTGTACAGAACGGGTAGTTGGCTGATTCGGCACCAGCCTGGGTAATTGCATTAAATAACGTCGATTTTCCGACATTCGGCAAACCGACAATTCCAGCAGTTAAAGCCATTCTTTCATCTCCTCTATATCAAACCATCATCGTATAAACGTATTGTAAACCTAGAGCAATTATAAGGAGGTTCATAGGAAAAGACAAGCTGAGAAAAAAGCATTTCCCGCCCTCTCTCTCCTTAGATTATCCTTTTTTAACCGCTACCAGACAGTCAAAAAGCGTACTTCCCATTCCATTATCGGAATTTGAATCCTTTGTGAGCATATTGACGGAGCCTCCGAATGCCGCCCACATGCCTTCATCTATATTCACCGTCTTCAGGTGAGCCTGCTTCATGATTTTCACCCTGCCGCGCAGACTGCCGCGGTCATTGTACACCTCTGCCGTATCTCCGTCTTGAAGTGAAAGCTCCTCGGCGATATCCGGCGACAGGTCCACCTGAATCTGCTGAAGCTTTTCAATAAACGGCACGTGCTGTGAATGATTGGAGCGCTGCGGGTGAATGGACAGCAGCGTATACGGATATTTCCCGGCCAGTCCGGCGTCATGATAAACAGACTCCTCCGGCACTTCCAATTGAGGGAGGCCGCTGTATCCTTTCTCTTCTGCCAGTGACGAGACGAATTCAAATTTTCCGCTCGGGGTTAAAAATTGAAAATCACTCCACGGAACCTGTTTGACCGGAAGCGGCATATGTCCTTTTTCCTTTAATTGCTCAAGGGTGATTCCTTCTTTCTCCAAAGAAGAGAGCCCCATTTTCAAGAAATCTTCCGTACTGTAATCAAAGAGCTCCCCGAATCCGAGACGCTTTGCGAGCTCCGTCCAGATCCAGCGGTCTGATTTTGCCTCTCCCTGCGGTTCCGCAAGCTTCTTGCCATATTGAACATAGTGATGATACATGCTGGAATAATAAATATCTTCCTCTTCGAAAACAACGGCTGTCGGCAGCACATAGTCACAGAGCTTCGCCGTATCGGTCATGACCGAATCAATGGCCACTGTGACCGGTGTTTTTTCAAATGCTTCCTTCACTTTTTTTGTATTCGGCACCTGTGTCAGCGGATTGCCGCACGTCACGATGATCATCTCAATCGGCGGATCGGCTGCATTCAGCGCCTCTTCGGCTTGAGTCATCATCGAAAACGTTCTCGAACTTTTCTTCAGATCAGGACGGGTGAGCTCGGCCTTTGCAAAGCTTTCACCGACTTGCACATTTCCGAAGTTTGCGCCGCCTCCTTTGATACCGACATTTCCGCTCGCCGCAGCTAAAGCGTCAATCCACCGTATCGTCCCGCCCCCGTTTTTATATCTCTGCATCCCAAGACCCATAAAAGTGGAGGCGGGACCGTCAGCATATAAATCAGCAAGATATTCAATCACTTCTAAAGACGTTTCTGTTTTCTCAATGATCTCCTCAATAGAAATCGTCTGCAGAAGCTTTTCTATTTCTTCAAAACCGACCGAATGCCTTTGAATGAAATCGGAATCGGTTCTGCCGGTTTGGCATAATATTTTTAAAACACCCGCCGCAAGCCAGCCATCCATGCCGGGTTTAACGGATATATAACGATCGGCAAGCTTGGCAGTCGGGTTAAAAATAGGATCAATGACCGTCAGTGTCGCTCCTTTTTTCTTCACCTGCTGCAGATGATGATAGAGGTGCATATTCGTCCGGGACACGTTTCTGCCCCATACGATCACATGCTTGCTGTGATAAATATCAAGCGGTCCATGCCCGTAAGAACGCCCGAAATCCCAGCGCTGCGCTTCAATGCCGGAACCCCAGCAAATGCTGCCCGCAATCTCCGTCACACCGCCGTATCCATTGAAAAAACGCTGGTCGAGCGCCTTCAAAAGACCGTTATTGGCGTAATCATGACTGTGCAGCACTGCGGCAGTGCCCAACGTCTCCTTAATCACCGCCATTTTTTCAGCAATTTCATCTAACGCCTGCTCCCAGGAAACGCGGACAAATTCGCCGTCTATCTTTTTTAAAGGAAAACGAAGCCGTTCCGGCGCATTCGTTTTCGCCTCCAGCATTCTGCCACGGCCGCAAATTTTCCCTTCTGTAATGGGATGATTCGGGTCTCCGTCTACTTTCGTCACCTTTCCATCCTCAACTGTCACCAAAAAGCCGCAGCTGTCCCAGCAATTCAGCGGGCACGCTGACTGATGCACTTTGCTCATCGGGCCTCTTCCTCTCCTCTATATGAAAAAGCATGAGCGCCAGCCCTTATGATGTAGGCTCCTCATGCTTGACGAGTACTTTTTTCAGCTTTCTCTCAAAATCTCTTCTCGGAATCATGACACTGTGGGAACAACCCGTGCATTTAATCCGAATATCCATTCCCATCCGAATGATTTTCCACCTGTTTTCACCGCAAGGATGCGGTTTCTTCATTTCAACAATATCATTCAGGCCAAAGTCTTTATCCGCCAAGACCCTTCACCTCTCTCCATAGACTGCTTTATTTATTGTACAAAAAAAAACAGGATAAGAGCAACGGCCGCACTCAAAATGAGCATTATACTTTTTTCCATCTCCCTAAAATAGGGTAAAGAAGAAGACATACCAGCAAATAAAGACTTAAAAGCCCGTAAATAGGATATAAAATGGCGATCAAATCTGAAAAACCGATTGTCGTAAAAGGCACCATCACAGCTAACAGAAGAGATACGAGCGTCCATCTCGGCAATTTCACAAATGCAAGCATGCGGCTGGACAGCCCGAACAGACCGGTCACGGTTGTCGTATAGATGGCTAAAAAAAGCACGGCGGCCATACAAAGAAATAACGGATAAGGAGCGCCTTCAAGGACGGCGAAAAGAGGAATCTCATATTGTGTAAGACTGCCTGAAAGCTGTACAAGCGTTTCATTGTAAACAAATGAAATCATACCGAAAATCAGCCCACTTGCAACGCTTGCGATTTTCGCTTCTCCCAGTCCCTTCATATCTTTTCCGATTGAAGAAAGAACAGCGACAACAGAAAGGATGTTTAAGGACGTGAAGGTAATGCTTGCCGGCCAATTATACTGGCGGGTCAAATCTATCGTCCACGTGTAATGATGGGTTGTCTGAAAAAAGACCAATGCATATAACAGCCCCGCTACAAGAATCGGTATCAAAATACTATTCAGAGATAATATTCCTTTTATATCCCAAAAGAATAAACCGACGGTCACAATGCAAAGAAGAAAAATACCGATCCAAAACGGCAGTTTGTACATTTGCAGCGTCACACCGCCGCCGGCAATCATAACCATCGTCATTGAAAACAAATAAAACATAATAAGCACATCATAGACTTTAGCAAGAGCCGGCCCCATCAGATGCTCAAGCACAGGTAAAAAGTGCGTTGATTGAACCCGATAGCTGATCTTCAACACAATATAAGCCGAAATCGTAAACATGACTGTAAACAATACAATAGCCAGTCCGCTTTCGACACCGAAAAACTGCCATATTTCCTGCCCGCTTGCATACCCAGCCCCAATCTGGCTGCTTAATATGAGCAGCATCCACTTCATCCCGGCTCTCCACACCCTCATCACCTCATAAAATTTCTGATCATCTCCGCATATTGCTACTATATTGAGTGACAGCGGCAATCATTCATACAAATGGGACAAATATGGTATGTTAATACAGATTGACTATTCAGAAAAATTCACTTATGCAAGGAGCTCAAACCATGTACATCAGGCATTTAACCGCAAATGATACCCAGCCTTATTCCGATATCAGGCTCAAAGCTTTAAAAGATTACCCGGACGCATTTGCCGTCAGCTATGATGAGGAGAAAGAATGGCCGTCCGAAAAATTTAAAGCCAGGCTTGAAGCCGACAATGCCACCGTGCTTGGCGTCTTTGAAAAAGACAGACTGATAGGAATCCTCAAGATCTCCAAGCATCCGCTGTTTAAACTAAGACACATTGCGGTTATCGGTTCTATGTATATTTCCCCCAAACACCGAGGGTCAGGCGCGGGAAAAGCTTTAATGACGGAAGCCATCAGCCGAGCAAAAAAGATGAAGGACACAGAACAGCTTCATCTCTCTGTTACCTCAACAAATGAACCCGCAAAAAAACTCTACGCCCAGTTAGGATTTATTCTCTTCTCTACAGAAAAAAGAGCGCTGAAATTAGATCATCAGCGATATGTCGATGTAGATCAAATGGTCTTATTTCTTTCATGAACTTAGAGAACAATCGCTCTGGGTTCTTTTTTCTATCCCGCTCTTTTCAAACAACCGGCATGCTGATCACGACATAAGCATAAAAAAAGGAAGCGCTGGATATACTGTAAACAACCATACAACACCAAAAACAACAATGTAATACTCGTATGACATGACAAGGAAGTGAACCTTATGAATCGAAAAGGCGGGCTTTTTTCTCAAGAACGGGCAAAACAATATGTATCTCATACGGATTCTTCTGCTGCGAATCAAATACAAGCGATCCTTACTTCATCTTTACGTAAAGCAGCCGGCAGACCGTTAGTCACCGTGTGTATCGGCACAGATCGGTCGACCGGAGATTCATTAGGTCCGCTCGTAGGAACAAAGTTAGAAAAAATGAATTTAGGCAGATTGCACGTTTACGGCACGCTGTCAGATCCTGTTCACGCCGTCAATATGAAAGACAAGCTGAAAGATATTCAACATCTACATAAAAATCCGTTTATTATAGCGGTTGATGCTTGTTTAGGCCGCGTCAAAAGCGTAGGGTCATTTCAAATCGGCGATGGGCCGCTGAAGCCCGGAGCAGGTGTTCAAAAAGATCTTCCTGAAATCGGTGACGTCCATATCAATGGAATCGTCAATGTCAGCGGGTTTATGGAGTATTTTGTCCTGCAGAATACGAGGCTTCATCTTGTTATGAGCATGGCAAATGTTTTAGCAGAGGGGTTACAGCTGACAGATAAATCAGAAGGCCGGCAGGAACGGCTCAGTCCGTTTCATAAGCTGACAAGACGTATATAAAAAACCATCTTTTTTTAAAAAGATGGTTTTTACGCTTCTCTTTCAGACAATAGTTCTAGGATACGTTCAAGATCTTCATTTGAGAAAAACTCAATCTCAATCTTCCCTTTTTTCTTTTGTCTCTTAATATTTACTGTTGTTCCGAAGTAATTTTGCAAATACGATTCCCGCTCTTTTAACACCACATCTTGAACAGGTTCTTTTTTCTTTGTTTCACGTGGAACATTGTTATTTAACTGCTGAATCAGCTGCTCAAGCTGACGGACGTTCAGCTGTTCTTCAACCACTTTCTTCACAAGCGGTTCAAGCTTGTTTTTATTTTTCAAACCAAGCAAGGTTCTGCCGTGTCCCATGGATAACGTACCTTCTGCAATGAGGTTCTGGATGCTTTCCGGCAGTGTCAGCAGTCTTAAATGGTTGGCAATATGAGGCCTGCTTTTTCCGAGCCGTTTAGCGAGCTGTTCCTGGGTTAAATCCAAATGCTTCAGCAGTGAGTCATATGCCAGAGCTTCTTCAAGCGGTGATAAGTCTTCACGCTGAAGGTTTTCCAAAAGAGCGATTTCCCGCATCAGCGATTCAGATAAATCCCGCACGATAGCCGGCACTGTCTCTTTACCGGCAAGTTTTGCGGCGCGGTAACGGCGTTCGCCGGCTACAATATCATAGCCCTTCAATGATTTTCTCACGATAATGGGCTGAAGAATGCCATGCTGAATGATGGATTCCTTCAGTTCAGCTAATGACTCATCGTCAAATTGTTTTCTTGGCTGATAAGGATTGGGACGTAAATCACTGATTTTAATCTCTTCCACTGTCTCTTCAGACAAATCAACCTGATTAAACAACGCGTTAATCCCTTTTCCGAGCCCGCCTTTAGCCATTCGCTGCCACTTCCTTTGCTAAATCTAAATATACTTCCGCACCTCTCGAACGCGGATCGTATAATATGATCGGCTTGCCGTGACTCGGCGCCTCACTTAAACGGACATTTCGAGGAATAATGGTTTGATACACTTTATCTCTAAAGTATTTCTTTACCTCTTCTATCACTTGAATGCCGAGATTCGTTCTGGCATCAAGCATCGTCAGAAGCACTCCTTCTATCATTAAGTCGGTATTTAAATGTTTTTGCACAAGCCGAACTGTATTTAATAATTGACTCAATCCTTCAAGAGCGTAGTATTCGCACTGAACCGGGATAACGACTGAATCTGAAGCGGTAAGCGCATTAATCGTTAATAACCCGAGAGACGGAGGACAATCAATAATCATGTAATCGTAATTTTGTTTCACTGATTCTAATGCTCTTTTCAGCCTGACCTCCCGTGAGATCGTCGGAACCAATTCGATTTCCGCTCCCGCAAGCTGGATCGTGGCCGGAATGACATCTAAGTTCTCTACTGAAGTCGGTTTAATAATATCTGTAACATCTGCATCATCTACTAAAATGTCGTACACACAATGATCCACATCGGCTTTTTCAATCCCTAATCCGCTCGTTGCATTGCCCTGCGGATCAATATCAACAAGAAGAACCCTTTTACCTATGTAAGCCAAGCAAGCCCCCAGATTAACAGAAGTCGTCGTCTTCCCGACTCCGCCTTTTTGGTTCGTAATTGCTATGATTTTTCCCACGATGTCACCTACCTTCACATGAACATATACTGTCTTGTTTCTATCTTATCAAAAAAAGAGTAAAGCGTTTTATTTTTTTCATAATTTGTTTATCAGCAAGTGAAAAAAATGTAAACGAAAAAGACACTTTCTAATATAAGTTCTCCGATAAAGTGACTTTTTTGACTGTAAAAAGACAATTCACGACAAAAAAAGATAAAATTTTACATTTATAATACATAGTGCAGAATACATCTATTATTATCTCAAAATAGTTTTTTGACCTAAATAAAAACTCCCCTGCTGATCAGGAGAGTTTTTATTTAGGTATCCGAATGGTAAGCTGAATGTACTCTTCGAATTCTTCTTCCTCAGTATTCAGTCTGACGCCGCTGTCTTCCACCATGGACAAGGACTGGCGAATCGTATTCATCGCAATTCTTGTATCCCTGCTGAACGCTTTGCGTCTCGGCTTTGGTTTCTGCTTATTCTGTTCAAGCATTTTCACCACTCTGTCTTCCGTCT
This sequence comes from Bacillus sp. FSL K6-2865, assembly GCF_040311405.1. Taxonomy (NCBI): domain Bacteria; kingdom Bacillati; phylum Bacillota; class Bacilli; order Caryophanales; family Bacillaceae; genus Bacillus; species Bacillus sp. FSL K6-2865. The sequence goes on from NZ_CP152036.1 coordinate 4,128,161, forward strand.
GCTTGACGTTTAAGCTTTTCTCAATGATTTCCGCAAGCAATGTGACCTGAAACTCCGGCTGTTTGAGCGGAATCAGTGCTCTTGCATGACGTTCCGTAATTTTTTTCTCCATAATCGCATCCTGGACGGGTTCCGGGAGCTTTAACAATCGGAGCTTGTTCGCAATCGTTGACTGGCCTTTTCCTAAGCGCTGCGCCAAGGCTTCCTGTGTTAAATCATGAAGTTCTAACAGCCTTGCGTACGCATGAGCTTCCTCAATGGAGGACAATTCTTCCCTTTGCAGGTTTTCAATCAAAGCGACAGATGCTGTTTCCGTATCAGAAAAATCTTTAATAATTGCGGGAATCTTCTCCCATTCAAGCGTCTGTACCGCTCTCCAGCGCCTTTCACCCGCAATGAGCTCATATTGTCCTTCATCTTCTGTATGTCTGACAACAATCGGCTGAATGATGCCGTGTGTATGGATAGTCATTGCTAACTCTTTGATTTTTTCATCTGAGAAAATGGTGCGTGGCTGAAAACGGTTGGGAACGATAGCATGTACCGGTATTTCGAGTATCTCTTCTTTGTTTGTATCATGCTCAGCTATCTCCGGTTCCTCTTCCTTCTCACCAAACCCGAAGAAACGAGAGAATGAATGCTTCATGTACCTACACCACCTTTAAAAACTGCCATTTTTATAATTCTATTTTCTCATGGTTTTTCCTGCTGTATCTTCATCAATTTTGCAGAAAATATGATGGAATTGTCACATCAGGCTGTCTAAATTACCCTTCAATTGGCGATTTATTTGGAGTACCCGGTTTTCTCGGATATTTTTTCGGAGTGCTTTTCGTCTTACGAATGATCATGATGTTCCGTTCACTTTCTTCAACAGGAAGTGTAAAGGAATGAACTTGTTCAAGCTCTCCTCCCAATACTTTAATCGCCTTTTGCCCCGCTTTCAGCTCTTCATCAGCTGCTGCTGCTTTTAGTGCCGCAAATACGCCGTTTTTCTTGGCCAGCGGCAGACAAAGCTCACTCAGGACCGACAGACGCGCCACCGCACGGGCCGTCACGAGATCGAAGCTTTCCCGTACGTCTTTCCGCTGTCCGAATGTCTCCGCTCTGTCATGGACAAATGTCGTATGCTCTAATTGTAAAGCATCAGAGAGAGTTTCCAAAAACGTAATCCGCTTATTCAGTGAATCGACGATGGTGACATGCAGATGCGGGAAGCAGATTTTGATGGGCAGGCTTGGGAAACCGGCGCCGGCGCCGACATCACAAAGAGTGGTAACCTTTTCAAAATCAATATAAAATGCCGCCGTTATCGAATCATAAAAATGCTTGAGATAAACTTCCTTTTTCTCAGTGATAGATGTCAGATTCATTTTTTCGTTCCATTCCACGAGCATCCGGTAATACAACTCGAATTGCTCCAGCTGGCGGTCAGAAAGGGAAATCCCTTTCTCCGCTAAACTGGATGTAAATTCCTCTATATTCATGCCGTCATCCTTTCTATTCAGCTACCTTGGCAATACGGCCCTGCTCCAGGTATACCAGCAGGATTGAAATGTCTGCCGGATTGACGCCGGAAATACGGGACGCTTGAGCAACTGATAAAGGACGCACTTCTTTCAGCTTTTGACGGGCTTCAGTAGCAATTCCTTTAATGGCGTCATAATCAATCCGATCAGGGATTTTTTTATTTTCCATTTTCTTCAGCTTTTCCACTTGCTGCAAGGATTTTTCGATATATCCTTCATATTTCACCTGAATTTCCACTTGTTCCGCCACATCTTGCGGCACCGGAGAATCTGCAGGCGCAAGTTTTGTCACTGTTTCATAATTCATTTCCGGACGTTTCATTAAATCTGTGCCGCGCACTCCGTCTTTCAGCTCGCTTCCGCCGAGTGAACGGATATATTCCTGATTCTCAGGAGACGGCTTGATAATAACAGACCAGAGACGTTTTTTCTCCGCCTCGATCGCCGCTTTTTTCTTCTCAAACGCTTCATAGCGCTCATCAGAAATTAAGCCGATATCGTGGCCGATTTCCGTCAGACGAAGATCCGCGTTGTCGTGACGGAGCAGCAGTCTGTATTCCGCCCGTGAAGTCAGCAGACGGTACGGTTCATTGGTTCCTTTCGTTACCAAATCATCAATCAATACACCGATATAAGCATCGGAACGGCTGAGGATCACTTCTTCTTTTCCAAGCGCTTTGCGGCCTGCGTTGATCCCTGCCATAATTCCTTGCCCGGCTGCTTCCTCATAACCTGATGTACCGTTAATTTGACCGGCCGTGTACAGGTTAGGGATTTTTTTCGTCTCCAGTGTAGGCCAGAGCTGCGTCGGTACAATCGCGTCATACTCAATCGCGTATCCGGCTCTCATCATCTGCACCTTTTCCAGTCCCGGAATGGTCGCCAGCATCCGCTGCTGCACGTCCTCAGGAAGACTCGTGGATAAACCTTGAACGTATACTTCCTGCGTATTTCTGCCTTCTGGCTCAAGGAAAATCTGATGACGCGGTTTATCATTAAACCGAACGACTTTATCTTCAATCGAAGGGCAGTATCTCGGTCCCGTTCCTTTAATCATACCGGAATACATTGGCGAACGATGCAGGTTGCTGTCGATGATCTCATGAGTCTCAGGACTCGTGTAAGTCAGCCAGCAAGGCAGCTGATCGGTAATGTATTCAACCGTTTCATATGAGAAAGCGCGCGGAACCGGGTCCCCCGGCTGGATTTCTGTTTTGCTGTAATCAATGGAATCGCTTGAGACACGAGGAGGCGTACCCGTTTTAAAACGGACGAGATCAAAACCGAGCTCCTCTAAGTGCTCAGAAAGTTTAATAGACGGCTGCTGGTTATTCGGACCGCTTGAGTAAGACAGATCACCGAGAATGATCCGCCCTCTTAAATACGTTCCGGTTGTCAGCACGACCGTTTTTGCCTTATATTCAGCACCGGTTTGCGTAATGACACCGCGGCACTCTCCGTCTTCAATGATTAAACGCTCGGCAATCCCTTGAAGAAGTGTCAAATTCGGTGTTTTTTCCAGCGTATGCTTCATTTCGTGCTGATATTGGAATTTATCCGCCTGCGCACGCAGCGCCCGTACGGCCGGACCTTTTCCTGTATTCAGCATTCTCATTTGAATATGCGTTTTATCTATATTTCTAGCCATTTCTCCGCCGAGCGCATCAATTTCGCGGACGACAATCCCTTTCGCGGGGCCGCCGACAGACGGATTACATGGCATAAACGCAACCATATCAAGATTGATCGTCAAAACAAGCGTTTTGGCTCCCTGGCGCGCGGATGCGAGGGCAGCCTCAACACCGGCATGCCCGGCGCCGATGACAATCACGTCGTATTGGCCTGCTTCATACCCCATGGTTTTTTCCTCCCTTTTATTTACCTAAACAAAATTGTGAAAAGAGCTGATCAATTAAGCTTTCGTGGACGGCATCACCGATGATTTCGCCCAGCAGCTCCCAGCACCTTGTCAAATCAATTTGCACCATATCAATCGGAACATCCTGTTCAATTCCGTTCAGCGCATCATCAATCGCTTGCTTTGCCTGATGCAGTATCGAGATATGACGGGTGTTGCTGACATAGGTGAGATCTCCGCTTTCGATCGCTCCTGTATAAAATAGCGACTGAATCGCTTCCTCTAAATCTTGAATGCCTTCTTCTTTCAGCAATGAGGTCGTGACGACAGGCCGGCCTTTCGCCAGTTCCTTGACGCGCTCAGCGTCAATCTTAGCCTCAAGATCCGTCTTATTCATAATGACAATGACGTCCATTCCCTCAACCGCTTCAAACAATTTCACATCTTCTTCAGAAAGCTCTTCGCTGTGGTTAAGCACAAGCAAAATGAGATCCGCTTCCTTCAGAACCTGCCGTGACCGTTCCACACCGATTCTTTCGACGATGTCTTCTGTCTCACGGATTCCGGCGGTATCGACAAGCCGAAGCGGCACGCCTCGGACATTGACATATTCCTCAATCACATCACGCGTCGTTCCCGGAATATCGGTTACGATCGCCTTCGTTTCATGGACAAGGCTGTTAAGCAGAGAGGATTTTCCGACGTTCGGACGGCCGATGATCACGGTAGACAGTCCCTCACGCAAAATTTTCCCCTGCTCAGACGTACGGAGCAGCGCCTCGATTTCTTTCTTCACGCCGCTTGCCTTCTCCACTAAAAGCTGATGCGTCATTTCTTCGACGTCATCATATTCCGGATAATCTATATTAACCTCAACATGGGCAAGTGTTTCTAACAACTCATCACGCAGACGGCGGACAAGCGCGGAAAGCCGTCCTTCCATCTGGTTCATGGCGACATTCATGGCACGGTCCGTTTTGGCCCTGATCAGATCCATCACCGCTTCCGCCTGTGAAAGGTCAATCCGTCCGTTTAAAAATGCGCGCTTCGTAAACTCACCGGGTTCTGCCAGTCTCGCACCTTCTCTTAAAGCAAGCTGGAGCACCTGATTAACCGTCACAATACCCCCGTGACAGTTGATTTCAATGACATCTTCCCTTGTGAATGTTCTGGGCGCTCTTAAAACAGACACCATGACTTCCTCAATAATCCGTCCCGTCGTGCTGTCCGCGATATGCCCGTAATGAATGGTATGCGATTCTGCCGAACTGAGCGTTTTGCCTTTCGGACCCTTGTACATTTTGTCGGCGATCTTTACGGCTTCCGGGCCGCTCAGCCGAACGATCGCGATCGCGCCTTCACCCATCGGAGTTGAAATCGCTGCAATTGTATCCATGCTGTTCACCTCTCTTTATCTCTGTTTCCATCTATATAAAAAATTTTATTTACGCCAAAATTAAAAGATAACATAGTTTGGTTTGAAGTGGAAGATACGTTATCCACAAAGGCAGAAATTCATCCCTTATTACTTTAACTTATCCACATGTGAATAACAATTAATTTTATTTCCTAAAACCTTTTTTATCAACAGCATAGACCGAAAAAGAAAAAACTTAAACGCCAAAAATGCGATTCTCCTTAGGAATAGAGCCATTTTTACCAATAAAAAAACCGAAGTTCCGATTTTACCCGGACTTCGGTTTTCTGCTATCTTTATGGGAAATAACGAGATGGCGGTACCGGCCTTCACCGGTAGAAAACGTTTTGATATTTGGATGCTTTGACAGCGCGTCATGGATAATTTTTCTTTCACCTGACGGCATCGGTTCTAAATGCACATCTTTTTTCGTTTTCGACACTTGCTTGGCCAGCCTGTTTGCCAGCTGCTCCAGAATTTCTCTTCTTTTCCGCCGATAATTCTCAGCGTCGACAACGGCTTGGCGATACTGGCCGGAGCCGCGGTTCAAAACAAGCTGCGTCAATGTTTCCAGGGCATTGAGTGTTTGTCCTCTTTTGCCAATAAGCAGCGCCGCTTTTTCACCTTTAATGTGAAAACAGACTGTTTTCTTGTTTTCTTCCGTAACAATCTCAGAAGGTCCGGCAATGGAATGTATGATTTCTTCCAAATACGCTTTCGCTTCATGAACAGGATTTTTTTTCTCTTCCAGTTCTACGATCGCATTCTTTTTTCCGAAAATACCCAAAAACCCTTTGTATTCTTCTTGCACCACCGTTATTTCTACTTGATCTTTCGTCAGTTGAAGTTCCTGAAGGCCTGATTGAACTGCTTCTTCGACATTCCGTCCCGCAGCAGTCACCTTCTTCACTTTTTCTTTCCTCCCGCTTTCTGCGTTTCCGGATCATGTTTAATGTCAGGTCCTTTAATAAGGAATGTCTGAGCTATCATAAACAGGTTTCCGACTACCCAATACAGAGAAAGCGCGCTCGGGAAGTTGATCGCAAATACGATGATCATGATCGGCATAATCCATACCATCATTGCCATTTGAGGATTCTGAGTCGGATTTCCGGCCATCATCAGCTTCTGCTGGACAAAAGTGGCCACACCGGCAACGATAGGAAGAATATAGTAAGGATCCTTCTCTCCTAGGTCAAACCATAAAAAGCTGTGCTGTGAAATGGCTTGCGTACGCATAATGGCGTGGTAGAATCCGATCAAAATCGGCATTTGAATCAGGATCGGGAAACATCCCGCCAGCGGGTTTACCCCGTGCTTTGAAAACAGGGCCATCGTTTCCTGCTGAAGCTTCTGCTGCGTTTTTTGATCTTTAGAGCTGTATTTTTCTCTGAGCTTCTGCATTTCAGGCTGCAGCGCCTGCATCGCTTTTGAGCTTCGAAGCTGCTTGATCATCAGCGGCAGAATCAGCAGACGAATTAAAATCGTAACGATGATGATCGATAAACCATAGTTATCGCCCGTCAGTTTCGCTACGTACGTAATGACTTCTGACAATGGATACACAACATATTTGTCCCAGAAATGCGGACTATTCGCCGTAATCGGCTCTTTCACACTCGAGCACCCGGCCAGCAGCACGAGCATACCGACCATACTCAGTAGTAACCATATTCTCCTTTTCAAGAACGTTTCCTCCTATACCAATCTTTATGAACCTTGTATGTATTTTAGCATCTTTCAGTTTCAAATGGCGTTCATTTTTCGCCAAATAAAAGGAAGCGCTTTTAAAAACGTGAAGAAAACAAAATATGAGCTATTTTGACGAAGATTTCTTATATAATGAGGTTTTTCTGAATAAGTGCTGCAGACTCTTTTTCGTTTCTTCAAAACTGAGGTCGCCGGCGGGTTTTCTTGCGATAATAATAAAATCTTTCGGCTTGAGCAGCTCTTTTTCCTCCTGAACAGCCTGTCTGATTAACCGCTTCACCCGATTGCGCACGACGGCATTGCCGATTTTTTTACTGACAGAAAGCCCTACCCGGAGCTCTTCCTGTTTCGGCTGATCAAGCGTATACAGCACGAACTGGCGGTTTGCCATAGACGTTCCGCGTTTAAACACTTTTTGAAAATCTTCATTTTTCTTTAACCGATTTCGCTTCTTCACTTTAATTCACTCCGATATTCACTCGCAGAAACTTTTATTACTATCTAAAAAAAACGGGCCGCCGGAATACTGAAGAAATTTCTCCAGTACCGGGCGACGCATGACATCTCACTCTCTTAATGTGAAAAAAGACCACTGACATTATTCAGTGGCCTAAGCTGATAATACTTTTCTGCCTTTGCGGCGACGGCGTGCTAATACTAGACGACCGTTTTTTGAACTCATACGGCTTCTGAAGCCATGAACTTTACTGCGTTTACGGTTATTCGGTTGGAATGTTCTTTTCATTTATGACACCTCCCTCGAGGAATAGCTGTTAAAGACAGTCTTACTTATTATATTTGTGCTGCCTATTCATTGTCAACTTCAGCAGTGCTTTTATTTCTTACAACCATAATAGGATAACATACCTTAACCAGTTTAGAAACCTTATTTTTCATATTCCTTTTTTTAACGCAAAAAAAAGCCGCGCTCCCCCGGAAAAACGACATGTGGATAATTTTTTGGCCTTTTTTTAATATCCACAGTCGTTATCGACAACATTTTCACATTGCTAACCCCTGTGGACAAAGATTTTTCAACAAGTTGTCAGGTTTGTGGATAAGATTACGAGAACCATTGCAAGTCCTCGCTTAATTTGATATTATATTTGTGTTTTAACTCTTAATTACTTATCCAGCCCATTCTCTTTATCCACAAACTGTGGATAAGTTGTGGATTGTTTTCACACAGCTTGTGTAGATTGTTGTCCACAACTTGTGGAATTTGTCGAAAAGCTGTTTTTCTACTATACTATATGTTTTCAACATTTCGTGTGTACGAATGGTCAGAGCCATATGCTCTTTTTTTGTGTTCTATAACAGGAAAAGGGCGGGGATTTTTAAAGAAAAGGAGGGCTGTGCCGGATA